>NZ_JBHSNF010000001.1:1062477-1980301 GCF_042657065.1 Rhodanobacter ginsengisoli | reverse complement strand
CGTGCAAAGCTACATCGATTTCTACAACAACAAGCGCTTACACTCCGCCTTGGGTTATCGTTCTCCCGTCGAGTTCGAAGCCAGTGCGGCTAACCAACCGGTGTCCACTTTTGCGTAGGAACTCTCCGGCTCCGCCGCCGTTTAACTCAAGCGTTAGGTGTTCAAAATGGTCACGCTGCAGAACGCATTTTTCGGGCGAATTGCCAATCGTGAGGCTGCTATCGACTTCGCAAAGTGGGCGGCCCTTGGGTTCTTTCTGGCGGCCGCATTCGTCGCATTCTTCGCTTTTTTGGCATGGCCGCGTCTGCTCTTTGTCGCAGTCACATATGCAATTTGTGGTTACTTCACGCGCTACAAATTCAGTCGTCTCGCAGTCGTGGACGGCGTCAGCTTGTCAGTTCTTTGCTTTCTGGTCCCCTTCGTGTTTCCAGAGAGCCGGAGCGGCATGCTGTTCGCGCTCGTGATTTGGTTCGGAGTTCGCGGCATCGAGGCAACATTCAAATTGCATGGCAGGTTCTCTCTGCAGAGTTCGTCGCAGAACACCTAGCCATTCGTCCAAGCGGACGGCTCCGCCGCCGCATACTCAAGCGTTAGAGCACATGGAAGGAACGGGGTCAGGTTCACTTATCCTGCGCAGGCTGCGGTAGTAGGTGAACCTGACTCCGTTCTTCGCGTGAGCCAACGAGACGTCGCACATGCCGCACGGGTTTGCCCAGGCTATGCGGCAAGATCGAGTAAACAGCGAAACATGACAAGCATGTCGAAAGCCGTGAAGTTCTATCTGATCGCCAACGCTATTGGCCTCACCGTTTACCTGGTCATCTGCGGGAACCTATGGTCGGATATGCCGGATGGACGCATCGAAGCTGGCGATGGCAACAGCCTCATCAGTTTCGGGTTGATGGCGCTACCGATCCTTCTTGCCTACACCCTGCTCAACGTTATGGTGTTCGTCAGGGCTGTTCGCCAAGTATTTACTGGCAAGGGTTGGAGTTTACTTGCAACGTGGACAATCGTGGTCGCGGCGTGGGTGATCGTGCATCTCTATGTACGCAGCCATGTCGGTAGCTAGAAGCTCCACAAGAATGTGGCCGTATGGTGCGCGACGAGATGTCCGCCTCCGACGACGGTCCTTGCAGGCTCGACGGCAGCCGGGCAGGCTGCGGGAGGTAGGGACCGGCCCACAGCGGACAGTCTGGCCAAGACCCGCTGCAGACTTTTCCAGAGCATTGTCGATTTCCGATCATCAGCTTCGTCGTCGATGCATCCCCACGCAAAGGATCTCCCATGAAATACCTCGGCCTGGCCTACTTCACCCCCGAAAAATTCGCCGCGATGGCGCCAGGCGACGTCAAGGCACTCGTGAGCCAATGCCCGGCACTGGACGAGAAGATGCGCGCGACCGGGAAGGTTCTGGTTTCCGCGTCGCTTGGCGATCCGGACAGCTGGAGGACGCTTCGCCCGCGCAGCGGCAAGACGCTCGTCAGCGATGGGCCTTACACCGAGTCGAAGGAAGTGGTGGGCGGCTTGTTCATCATTGAGGCGGACAGCCATGACGAGGCGCTGCGCATCGCATCCATGCACCCGGCCGCGACGCTGGGTGAAGAAGGCGGATGGGCCGTCGAGCTTATCCCCATGGATTTCTACCTGGCCCCATGAGAGCTTGTACGCCTGCATTAGGAATGCTCTGGCGCCCATTCTCCACAAACGCCTTTACTGCTTCGTAAGTCATCGCGGCGATGTCCGCTTCTGGCCAGTCAGCGACCTTTAGTTCGAGGGCGCCGACCGGTCGGTTGGCGACGGTCGCCCGTATGGGTTCGTTTGCAGCCTTTTACGAAACCCACATAGGGGCGAACAATCAGTCGCAAAAAGAACGTGCGCACCGGCGCCGTTGGGTACGCGCGTAGGTGGTCAGTTCAATGCTCATCGTTGTCATCACGATCGTGCCGGTGATGATGCCAGTCTTCGTCCTCGTGATGGTGCCAATCACGGTCGTCGTGCTCGTCCCAGCCGTGCCGCCAGTCGCCGCGCTGTTCTTGATCCCAGCCGCGATGCCCGCGGTGGTCGTAGATGACCTGAGATTCACCGTAGACCACGCGAGGCGCGTAATAAACCGGACGCTGGTAGTAGACCGGCGGTGGCGGATAGTACGCCTGTGTGGTGTAGCGCTCGACCGGTGGCGGGGCGAACAGGCCGCCCAGATCGACACCTAGGAAGACGTGCGTGTGAGCGGATGCCGCTACCGGAACCATCATTGCAACTGCTAGTGCAGCACCTGCCAACGGGTGAATTGTGCGCTTTGTCGTTTTCATGATGTCCTCTTTGCGGTGTGGCGGGCTTGTGCTCTCACCCGGCACCTACAAGCTGCGGCAAACGGCTTAGCGCAAACTTAGAGCCGTGGATCACGTTCAGCGTGCGGTTCGCTAAGTGGACCGTACAGCTCAGAGGTCAAGATGAGCACCTGCGACCGGTGGATATGGAAGCTCCTCATTGTCCGCGTCGCACTATCTTGCGTCGTGCCTTCAACGAGTCAGCGGGACTGATGCCCACCTCGGTCTCTAGGTGGTCCTATTCCCTCAGGTCCCCCATTTGAAGGCCCATTTTTCGTTGAGCGAGCCGTTTCGACATTTCGCGAATGGCCGTTTTGCGGCATGCATCTGAGATGGACGACCGGCTCTTGTTGGTTGCCGGTGCGGCCTGATTCTTCAATCGTGAGGACGTCGAAGGCCATCCTCCGAGTGCGCTCGGACAGGGCGACACTCGTGACCCCTGGCATATGGAGATGGACAAGCGAACGGCTACTCTGGCTTGAATTATGGAGAGCCTTGGATGAGTACGCTTGGCAGGAACGCTAGAATCGCTGGCTCCCTTTATCTACTGGATGTGCTGATCGCACCCTTCCGCCTGATCTATATTCCCAAGACGCTGTTCGTGAGTGGCAATGCCACCGAAACAGCCAGCAACATCGTTGCGCACGAGTCGCTCTTTCGTCTGGGCATGGCCAGCGATCTGTTCTGCGGAGTCCTCGAGATTTTCCTGGTGCTGGCGCTTTACCAGCTGCTCAGACAAGTCAATCCGAAGCAGGCCGCCGTGATAGTGATCCTGGGGCTGATGACGGTACCCATCTTCTTCTTCAACGTGCTGAACGATGCGGCTGCGCTGATACTCGTGCACGGTGCCGATTTCTTGTCGGCATTCGGCAAACCTCAGCGGGACGCCCTGGCAATGCTGTTCCTGCGTCTGCATGGACAGGAAATCGTTGCCGCCGAGATCTTCTGGGGACTGTGGCTTTTCCCCCTGGCGATCCTCGTGTACCGGTCGCGCTTCTTGCCCCGCTTCCTGGGCGTCTGGCTGGCCATCAATGGTCTTGCCTATCTGGCCCTGAGCTTTACCGGCCTGCTGTTGCCGCAATACGAGGGGATGGTTTCCAGCTATGCGTTCCCGGCCCAGCTCGGCGAAGTGGCGTTCATGTTGTGGATCCTCGTCATGGGTGCCAGGGTGCCGCCCTCGGAAGACTTCCCGTCGACATCGCGTGCTTGATGTTCGTGCCTTGAGCTTTCAGGTTTTCGCCGGTCAGCCACCAGCACAGCAGGAATGGGAAACGACATGACCATGCAAGCACGCCATCGCCTTCCCGTACTTGTTGCGTTTTCCTCGCTGGTGTTTGAAGCCGCCGTACTTGCTTGTGAGTACTTCAACGGCGGCGTACCTAGCCATCACTTGCTGGATCGCCCTGATTTTCCGGCCATCTCCAACTGGTTCGGGCTGGCGGTTCTGCCTCTTCTGGGCTGGTTGCTGGGCGTGCGACTGCGCAATCATCTGACCGCATCCACCGGGTCGGGATTGGCCAGGGGCATGTGGGCTGGGCTGGTGTGCTCCTTGCTGTATGGCGCGGCCATGGCGACATTGTTCCAGCTTGGGATGTCCGCAGTGCTCTCCGGCCTGTTCTTCGGCCTGTTCCTGCTCGCGGCATTGTTTCCCGTTTACCGGGTCGAGTACATCTTTGGATTCGTCGTCGGCATGACTTTCACGTTCGGCACCGTGCTTCCCACCTTGGTGGCCGTGGTATTTGCAGCCGTGTCGGTCGTGGTGCATTTCGTCTTCCGGGCCGCTCTGTCCGCCATACGATCTGCTGGCCGCAAGGCCCCGACCGACCGACCGTTCAAGCAGACGCGCTGAGGCGCGCCGCCTGGCTCCAGCGTTGGATTCAACCGTGAAATGCCACTTTTCGGCGGCGCTCGGCGATCTTGAATCGCTGCCCTGCGGCATGCATTTGCGGTAGCAGACCGGCCGTTGCTGGCCGTGGTCTGCTTTTGTGGCCCTCCTGCAACCGGGCGGGCTGCGGAGGGCAGAGACCGACCCATAGCTGCCGGTCGCGGGAGAGTCAGTCCGTCGCATTCGCGGCCCATTCATGGGAAGGAAGTGTTTATGATCCCGACCGGGTGGTGCAACTTGCTTAGGATCGTGTCTGCGGGACCGGCAGCGTTCCACTCTCGATATGCACATGCTTTGGCCACTTGCCACGCCTAGGCACATCCAGGACTTCAAAGTGACAGCCGCGTACTTGAGCCGGTCGCTTGGAGTGGGCACATTTTCAGGCGAGCTCCAATGTGACGATCTCGAAATCCCGGCGAAGTCACTCCACTCGTCGATGACCAAGGCCGTCGGAGTGCATGTATCAGATGTTGGTATCCGGCGACCGAGACAGCGGCAGACTGATGCGTATTATGGTGCCGATGCCGTCGCCAGGGAGTGCTTCCACGCTGCCGCCGTGCGCGCCGATCATGCCGCGGCAGATGGCCAGGCCAAGCCCCGTGCCCTGAGATGCACGATCGCCGCGCGCCACTGAATAGAACATGTCGAAAATGCGCGCGCGCTCGTCCTCCGGAATACCCGGACCGCGGTCGCTGACGTCGATCAGCAGGTTCTGGTCGGCGACATGCACGTGCAGGCGAACCGCTTCGCCAGGCGGCGAGAAGCGGGCGGCATTTTCCAGGATGTTGAACAGGGCCTGTTCGATAAGGGCGGGGTGCACGTAGAGGAGCACGGGTTCGGCCGGTGCCTGGATTTCCACCCTGAGGTCGGGAAATGACCGGCGCAAGCGAGCGACGGCGGCGGCGGCGATTTCCGCGCTGTCGGTCCAGTCGCGGTTGAGCTTCAGCGTCCCATGGCCAAGACGGGTCATGTCCAGCAGGTTCTGAATATAGCGATCCAGCCGCTGGCCCTCGCCCAGAATGGATTGCAGCAGATCGACCTGCTCCTGTTCGGGCAATTTGCTGCGGTAGCTCAGAAGTGTCCCGGCGGCCCCGATCATCGATGCCAGTGGCGAGCGCAGGTCATGGGACACAGACGAAAGCAGCGCGCTTCGCAGCCGCTCGGTCTCGCCCTGTATACGGGCGCTCTCCAGTTCGTCAGCCAGCCGGGCGCGCTCGAGGGCTCGGCCGATGTCCTGCACCATGGTCAAGGTCAGGCTCCGGCGATCCGGGTCGAGCGGACCGGAGGCCGGATCGAAGCGAAGAGCGGCTACGCCGAGGCGGTGGTTTTCCAGGCCTAACGGCAGCATCCAGCAGGCAGCTCCGTTCAGGGTATCGGTGAAGCGACCGGCTGGTTCGGCATGCTGTTCGCACCAGTTGGCCGCAGCAAGATCCTGGGGCGTGAGCGCCAGGCTACGTGGTGCGATGGTGACCGGGTGCAGTACCTGGCCGGCGTCGCGGACCAGCATGGCGACATCGGCATCCAGTGCCCTGGCAAGCGCGCCGGCCCCCACTTTGAGCACGCCCTCGGCGTCAGTGCTGGCAGTGAGCTGCTGTCCCAGACCCAACAGTGCCCGCGCCCGCGTCTGAGCCGCGCGCAGCGAGGCCACCTGACTTGCCAACCGCGTGGCCAGTCGGCTGCAGACGAGCGCGGCGACCAGGAACAACAGCACCGCCAGCACGTCGTCCGCGTTGGCGATCCGAAGGGTATATCGCGGTTGGGTGAAGAAGAAGTTGTAACCGAGGAAGCACATGACGGCCGTATAAACGGCCACCATCATGCGAGTACGCACCGCCACCACCAGCACCGCAGTGAGGAAGATCAGCGAGAGGCTGGCGACTGAAAAATAGCGGTCGGCCAGAAATGCCAGCGCGAACGCCACCACCGTGGCTGCCGTGGCGTAGACGTATTCCCCACGCGATCCGCGTTCGCCGGCGAGGCGCAGCCGACGCCGCGCCTGAGCACGCTCTTTCGGCGTGGCGATGATCGTCAGTTCCATGTGCGCACCACGGCGCAACAGTTGCTGAGTCAGCGAAATGCCCAGCATCCGCGCGATCGGCCGCTCACGGGTGCGCCCCAGGATGATCTGGCCCACGCCCTCGCGATCGGCATGCGCCAGCAATTCGTCGGCGATCACGTGCCCGCGCAGGATGATCGAATCGCCACCCAGGCGCCGCGCCAGTCGCATGGCGGCATCCAGCCGTTCGCGCCGCGCCGGGTCCATCGCCGCGCCGGTGTCGACGAAGGCCACGCTCCAGGGCGCGCCACGCCGTTCGGCGATGCGCCGGGCCACGCGTACCAGGTATTCGCTCTGCCCGTAGCCGTCGATCGTCGCCATCACGTGCCGGCGCACCGTCATGGCGCTACCGCGTGCCAGCATGTGCTCGCGCAAATCGCTGTCGACATGTCCTGCGATGGTTTCCAGCGCCAGCTCACGCAGGGCCGCGAGATTGGTTGGTGAGAAGAAGGCGTTGAGGGCAGCGGCAGCTGTTTCTGGCATGTAGACCTTGCCCTGCTTCAGTCGGCCGATCAGTTCGCGCGGGGGCAGATCGACCAGCACGATGTCGCGCGCGCGATCGAGGAAGGCGTCCGGCACCGTTTCGCGCACGGTGATGCCGGTGATGCGGCGCACCTGGTCATTGAGGCTTTCCAGGTGCTGTACGTTCAGTGCGGTGTAAACCTCGATACCGGCATCGAGCAACTCGGCGATGTCCTGCCAGCGCCGGGTATGACGCCCTCCTGGCAGGTTGGTGTGGGCCAGTTCGTCCACCAGCAAGACTGCGGGTTTGCGCGCCAGCGCGGCATCCAGGTCGAATTCGGTGAAGTCGCCGCCGCGGTAGGTCGCCGTGCGCCGAGGCAGCACTTCCAGACCTTCCAGCAATGCCTCCGTTTCGTCACGGCCGTGAGTCTCCACCAGCCCCACCACGACATCCGTCCCCTGGCGCTTCAGCTCGCGTGCCGCGGACAGCATGGCGAAGGTCTTGCCCACGCCGGGTGCGGCGCCGAGGAAGATCTTCAGCCGTGGGCTGGACGCGTCCTGCGCAGTACTAAGCAGTGCGTCGGCACGGATATCGCGGGAAGCTTCCGACATGGACGTATCTCGCCTGGGTCCGGGTAGAGTAACGAATCAACCGCCATGGGCGGATCAGTGCTCCCGCAGTGCGTCCAGCGCCAGGTTGAGCTGGAGCACATTGACCCGCGGCTCGCCCAGCACGCCAAGCTGCCGCCCTTGCGTATGTCGCCGAACCAGCGCCATCACCTGCTTCGGATCGAGCTTGCGCAGGCGCGCCACGCGCGCTGCCTGATACTGTGCCGCCGCGGGGCTGATGTCCGGATCCAGTCCGCTGGCAGAGGCGGTCACCAGATCTACCGGCAGCGGTGCCGTATTGCCCGGGTCGGCCGCTCTCAGCGCAGCGATGCGCTGCTTCACGGCATCGACCAGTGCCGGGTTGTTCGGGCCCAGGTTGGAACCCGCCGAAGCGCCACCGTTGTACGGGTTGGGCGAGGTGGCCGACGGACGGCCCCAGAAGTAGCGGGGATCGTCGAACGACTGGCCAATCAGTTCGGAGCCGATCGGCTTGCCGTCCTTCTCGACCAGACTGCCGTCGGCCTGGTGACGAAACGCCAGACGGGACAGCCCGGTCGCGGCCAGTGGATACAGCACGCCGGTGATCACGGTCATTACCAGCAGCATCAGCAGGGATTGGCGCAGTAGCTTGAACATGAGTGTGCTCCGGTCAGAACGTGCCTTGCAGCATGACGAAACCGCGGGTACCACCGACATTGCGGGTGTCGCTGGCGTTGAGGAAGCTGGACGTATGGCGGTAGAAGTCCGCGTTGGTGGCATGCGTGACGCCGCCGCTGAGCGACCAGTGGCCCATGAGCTGGTACTTCAACGTGGCGCCGAAATCGCTGTAGCCGGGGTTGCGCGCACCATCGGTCAATGGCATCGCGAGGGTGGTGGGGTAGTGCGTATGACCCGCATGCAGAGCCACGCTCCATGCATCGTCCAAGGGAATCGCCACATCCAGTTGCAGATAGGCGGTGCCCTTCGAATCGCCGGTGTAGCCCTGCTCGGCGTCGACGCCGAAGTAATCGGTCAATGCCTGGTTGTATTTCAGCGTGACCCGTTTCCATGTCAGCGCGGCGTTCGCCTCGATGGTGTTCAAAGAGCGCGAGGCCATGCCGACCTGGTCCAGATTGGCGCCCGGATAGACGTAGCCGTAGAGGCCGGTGCGCCACGACCAGTCGGCGTCGATCGCCTGCCCGTAGCTGGCGTAGAGATCCAGCTCCATCGCGCCTCCAGGGTAACTGCGCTCGCTGATGCTCGAACCCCAGACGCCGGCGGCCAAACCGTCGGGATTGGCGTAGTCGGCGCCGCCCTGGATCGCGGGCCCGCCCCAGGTCTGGGTGAGGCCCCGGAACAGGTAGTCCGAGGTCAGCGCGATGTTGGCGGTGGTCGTGACGGGTATTGCGTCATCGGCGCGGACGCGGGCATCCATCAGGACGATGACGACAAGTACCACCGGAATCATGCGGCGGATCATGAGAGCCCCACCAGCACCAGCAGCATGTCGACCAGCTTGATGCCCAGGAACGGCGCCACGATGCCGCCGAGCCCGTACACCAGCAGGTTGCGACGCAGCAGCGCGGCGGCGCCCAGCGCGCGGTACTTCACACCCTTCAGTGCCAGCGGGATCAGGAACATGATGATCAGCGCGTTGAAGATCACCGCCGACAGGATCGCACTGCGTGGCGTCGCCAGGTGCATCACGTTGAGTGCGTTCAGCGCCGGATAGGTGGTAGCGAACGCAGCGGGAATGATCGCGAAATACTTGGCGATGTCGTTGGAGATGGAGAACGTGGTCAGCGCGCCGCGGGTGATCAGCATCTGCTTGCCGATCTCCACTACCTCGATCAGCTTGGTCGGATTGGAATCGAGGTCGACCATGTTGCCAGCCTCTTTCGCCGCCTGGGTGCCGGTGTTCATCGCCACCGCCACGTCGGCCTGGGCCAGCGCGGGCGCATCGTTGGTGCCGTCGCCGCACATCGCCACCAACCGGTTCTCTGACTGGATGTCGCGGATCAGCTTGAGCTTGGCTTCCGGGGTCGCCTCAGCGAGAAAGTCGTCCACGCCCGCCTCGGCCGCGATGGCCGCAGCGGTGAGCGGGTTGTCGCCGGTGATCATGATGGTCTTGATGCCCATCCTGCGCATCTCGGCAAAGCGCTCCTTGATACCGCTCTTGACGATGTCCTTGAGTTCGATCACCCCCAGTGCGCGGGCGCCTTCGGTCACGATCAGCGGCGTGGCCCCGCGCCGGGCGATCTCCTCGGCGATGCGCTTGACCGCCGGGGGCAGTGAGCCGCCCCGGGCGGCCAGATGCCTTTCCACCGCATCAATGGCGCCCTTGCGGATATGCCGCTCGCCCATGTCAACACCGCTCATGCGAGTCTGCGCGGTGAAGGGCACGAACTGCGCCGCGCCCGGGGGCACCGCATCGCACGGGCCGAAGCCCTCGCCGGCCAGCACCACAATGCTGCGACCCTCGGGCGTCTCGTCTGCCAGCGAGGCCAGCCGCGCCGCCTCGGCCAGCACGCCTTCCGCAATACCTGGCGCTGCATGAAACGCCACCGCCTGGCGGTTGCCCAGGGTGATGGTGCCGGTCTTGTCCAGCAGCAACACGTCGACATCACCGGCCGCTTCCACCGCGCGACCGGAGGTGGCAATCACGTTGGCGCGGATCATCCGGTCCATGCCTGCGATGCCGATGGCCGAGAGCAGCGCGCCGATGGTGGTCGGGATCAGGCAGACCAGCAGGGCGATCAGCACGGTGAGCGTGATCGGATGACCGCTGCCGGCGGCCTGCACACTGTAGATCGAGTAAGGCAGCAACGTGGCGCAGGCGAGCAGGAAGATCAGGGTGAACTTGGCCAGCAGGATGGTCAGCGCGATCTCGTTCGGCGTCTTGCGGCGCTTGGAGCCTTCCACCATGGCGATCATGCGATCCAGAAAGGTCTCGCCAGGGTCGCTGGTGATGCGCACCACCAGCCAGTCCGACAGCAGTTGGGTACCCCCGGTAACGGCGCTGCGGTCGCCGCCGGCCTCGCGGATTACCGGGGCCGATTCGCCGGTGATCGCGCTCTCGTTGACACTGGCGGCGCCCACCACCGCTTCACCGTCGCCCGGGATGATGTCGCCGGCTTCCACCAGCACCAGGTCACCGGTGCGAAGATCGGCGGAGGAGATAACGGAAATGGCGGCATCACGCTTGGGTTGCGCGAGTTTCTTCGCGACCACGTCCCGGCGCGAACTGCGCAGCGCGTCCGCCTGCGCCTTGCCGCGACCTTCGGCCAGTGCCTCGGCGAAATTGGCGAACAGCAGGGTGAACCACAGCCACAGGCCGACCCAGAAGATGAATGAGGCCGGCGCCTCACCGTGACCGGCGTGCGCCTGCAGCCAGCAGGCCTGTATCCACAGCGCCGTGGTGAGCACGCTGCAGACGAACACCACGAACATCACCGGATTGCGGAACTGCATGCGCGGTGACAGTTTGCGGAACGCATCCATCGCCGCCTTGAGGAGCAGTTCACGATCAAAGCCGCGAACTGCATGGGTATGCGAAGTCATGGATCAGTGCCCCATGGTGGACATGAGTTGTTCGGCGATCGGCCCCAGGGCCAGCGCCGGCAGGAAGGTGAGTGCGCCGATCACGATCACCACGCAGGCCAGCAGCGTGATGAACAGC
The DNA here is from genome assembly GCF_042657065.1 of Rhodanobacter ginsengisoli. Classification (NCBI taxonomy): domain Bacteria; kingdom Pseudomonadati; phylum Pseudomonadota; class Gammaproteobacteria; order Lysobacterales; family Rhodanobacteraceae; genus Rhodanobacter; species Rhodanobacter ginsengisoli. The sequence continues at coordinate 1,969,301 of NZ_JBHSNF010000001.1, read as the reverse complement.
GGCGTGTGCGTTGGCAGCGTGCCGGCCGAGGCGGGCACGTGGCGCTTGGCGGCCAGCGAGCCTGCCATCGCCAACATCGCCACGATCAGCGGGAACCGCGCCAGGAACATGCAGATGCCCAGCAACACGTTCCAGAACGGTGTGTTGACTGCCAGTCCGCCAAACGCGCTGCCGTTGTTGTTGGCGGCCGAACTCACCGCGTACAACATCTCGCTGAAGCCGTGTGCGCCAGGATTGGCCACGCCCGCCACGCCGGCCGACACGCTCACCGCGATGGCCGTACCGATCACTACCAGCGCGCAGGGAATCAGCACCGCCAGGCTGGCCATCTTCATCTCGTACGCCTCGATCTTCTTGCCGAGATACTCCGGGGTGCGCCCGACCATCAGGCCGGCGATGAATACCGCGACCACGGCAAAGGCAAGCATCCCGTACAGGCCCGAACCGACGCCGCCGAAGATCACCTCGCCGAGCTGGATCAGCCACATCGGGATCAGCCCGCCCAGCGGGGTGAACGAATCGTGCATCGCGTTGACCGAGCCGTTCGACGCAGCCGTGGTGGCGGTGGCCCACAACGTGGAATTGACGATGCCGAAGCGGGTTTCCTTGCCCTCCATGTTGCCGCCGGCCTGCAGCGCCGAGGCTTGCTGATCGACGCCGAGGCGGGTCAGCAACGGGTTACCCGCCTGCTCGGCAGCGGTGCAGGCCAACAGGAGGGGGATGAAGATCACCAGCATCACCGTCAACAGCGACCAGCCCTGGCGGCGATCACCCACCATCGCGCCGAAGGTGTAGCAGAGCGCCGCCGGTATCAGCAGGATCGCCAGCAGTTCGACAAAGTTACTCAGCGGCGTAGGGTTCTCGTACGGATGGGCCGAGTTGGCGCCGAAGAAGCCCCCACCATTGGTGCCCAGCTGCTTGATCGCAACCTGCGACGCGGCCGGGCCCATGGGCAGGGTCTGCGTGATCACCGGCACGCTGTGCGCGACTTCGTGACCGGCGGCATCCTTCACCGTCTCGGTATGGGCGCTGGCTTGCAGGACCGATACCTCCATGTAGGGCTTGAAGCTCTGCACCACACCCTGCGAGACCAGGAATACGCTCATCAGCAGCGACAGCGGAATCAGCAGGTACAGCGTGCTGCGCGTCAGGTCGACCCAGAAATTGCCCAGTCCGTTGGCGCTGCGCCGGCTGAAGCCGCGGATCACCGCGATCAACACCGCGATGCCGGTGGCGGCGGAGAGAAAGTTCTGCACAGCCAGACCCAGCATCTGGGTCAGATAGCTCATGGTCGACTCGCCGCCATAGCCCTGCCAGTTGGTGTTGGTGGCAAAACTGATGGCGGTATTCATCGCCGAGTCGGGCGACACCGCAGCGAAGTGCTGTGGGTTGAGCGGCAACCATGGCTGCAACCGCTGCAGCGCATAGACCGCCAGCAGGCCCAGCACGTTGAAGATCAACATGGCCAGCGCGTAGCGCTTCCAGCTCATGTCTTCGTCAGGCCGGATGCCGCAAAGCCGGTAGATGCCACGTTCCAGCCGCGCACCAACACGGGTGACGCGGTTGGGTGTGTCGGCGAACACCAGCGCCATGTAGCTGCCCAGGGGTTTGACCAGCAACAGCAGGACGACCAGATAGAGGCCGAGCTGGAAATAGTCGTTGGTGGTCATTCGAACCACTCCGGTTTGAGGAGGGCCACGCACAGGTAGGCTGCAAGCGCCACCGCGATGGTGATGGCCAGTCCGTAGATCAGGGGCATGGGGAAAGTCCGTTGAAGGTTGTGCGATGGGTGCCAGCGCTATCGCCGGCCCAAGCGCTCGCAAAGCAGCAGGAAACCGCTCGTGGCGGCGACAAGCGCGGTCGTGAATAGCAGGTAGATCATGTCCACGGGCCGGGACTCCGTTATTGCAACGGAGCGAACTGTAGAAAATGCCGTCTAAGAACGGTGTATCGCCTCGATCGAACCCCGTAAAAAATTCGAAAATTCTTACCGGACGTGGCCGACTCCGGATCGCCGTTGGACGGCAGAGCTGCTCAGATTCCGCAAGTCGAGCTGTCATTCCTGCATGCGAGCGAAACTGAAGGCGGCAAATGTTCTGACCGGAAGTCGTCGACCAGATCAGTTGCAGATAATCAGCAATGACTGGTCTCCGTTCGCCGCCGCCCTTGCGCCCTCTACAACGACTGGGCCAGCGGCGAAGGCCGAGATCGATCCTTTTCCACCGGTCGCGGAATCTGATGAACGACGGCACGAAGGGGTGTGGTGTGGGACGAGCGATGGACTTGACGCGCTCGGTCGGTCCCGCTTCTGGCGACCGGCAGCTTTTGGCCCAGGCTGTGTGAAAACGAAAGAGTGGCTTTTCTACTGCGCAAAAGATGAGCAATTCGCTCGGCGAGAGTTCGATTTCAGGACGCTCGTGTTCGAAGAGGCGCCAAGAATTCGCGTACGCGGCCGTTGTGCAAACTCACCCAGGAGTTTTCACACAGCCTGGGCAGATAACGGCCTCTGCCGAGATCTGCAGACGGTCAACACCCGCGTCGTGTTCAGAACCCCGCCGGCGCTTCACTCGGATCCGATGTCCTCGCTCCACAACGCGGGGGAGCGCTTGATGAAGCCGGACATCAGGTCGATGCATACGGGGTCCTGCAGCACGTCGACCGTCACCCCGCGGGCGCGAAGATGTTCCTCTTCGCCCATGAACGTGCGGTTCTCGCCTATGACGACCTTGGGAATCCCGTACAGGAGTATCGCTCCCGAACACATCGGGCACGGCGACAGCGTGGTGTAGAGCACGCATTCGCGGTAGACCGCCGCCGATTGGCGACCGGCATTTTCCAGTGCATCCATTTCGCCGTGCAGCACCACACTGCCATGCTGTACCCGCCGATTGTGGCCACGGCCGATGATGGTGCCCCGGTGTACCAGCACGGAGCCGATCGGGATGCCGCCTTCCGCCAGCCCCGCCTGGGCCTCCTCGATGGCCGCCTGCATGAATCTGTCCATGGTTCCTCCGTCTCGCGTGGGTGATCTCTGGCTGCCCTGGGTGACTGCTGCCGATGCCTTTGCATCGTTGCATGGTGTGTCACTCAGTATCGGTGGGTATCCGGGCCAGCGCCACGTGCTGGCAAGAACGCCGCCGCGTTCCCACGGTGCCGTTCGTGCGAGGAGGAGCGATCCTCGGCTATCAGTGAAACCCGGCCAGCAGCTTGTCCATCACGGGATCCATCTTCGCCTTGGTGCCGCGCCACTTGCCCATGTCGAGGCCGCCCTTGCCGTTGAGGTGATAGGTGGCCGAGGCGACGAGCCGGCCGTGTTCGGTGATACGGATTTCGGCGTGGGACAGATAGGGTTTGAAATCCCAGGAGCGCAGCGCGGTGTAGTCGACGACGTATTCGCACGAGGGCGGCAGATCGCGATCGTAAAGTTCCGCCGCGATGCCGTGGCGCTGGAATCCGTCCTCCATCACCATCACGAAATCATCGACGATGACCTTCGGGTTGTTGTGAATGCAGACGCGATGCATGGCGAGGCCGTTGTCGACGGGTTTCACTTTCACGCTGGTACAGGCAGCCAGCGCCAGCACCGATGCAGCGGCAAACAAGTACTTCATGGGGTTCCCCTGATGTCGGCGAGTCCGATCGCCGATCGCTCCAGCATAGCCCCCCAGGCAAAACAGGGGCGGAGCCGACGTTCCAGCGCACCCTCCGACCCGTTCACCTTCCCCGGTATAGATTGTCGGAACCGCTTTCCCAGCCATGGAGTTTCCGATGTCGAGCCAGTCGCACCCGCGGATCACCTCCGATCGACGAACGTGCCTGCGGCGCCCTGTGTTGCGGCGGTCGGCGCTGGCCGAGGCGGATGCCCGGGTGCGGATCGGTTGCTGATGGCAGGCGAGGCGTTGTCCGTGGTGACGCTGGGCTCGTTGGCCTTTTCGGCCGGCGTGGTCGCCTTGCTGGCCGGTGCCCTCGCCGCATTTCTGGTGGGCGGCTGGTTTCAGCGACGGGGCAGGGTATCGCTGGAGTACGCCCTGTGGCTGCTGCTCGCGCTGACCCTGCTGGGCGCGCGGGCGGGGTTTGTGCTGCGCCGGTGGGCCGACTATGCCGCGCATCCGCTGGATCTGGTGAATATTCGCGATGGCGGCTTTCTGCCGCTGTCGGGCCTGCTGGTGCTGGCCGTGGCGACCGGCCTGCTCGCATGGCGACGGCGGCCGCTGCGGGTGCCGCTGGCCTGGTCGGTCGGCGCGGGGGTGCTGGTGTGGGGGTTCGTCAGCCTGGTCGCGCTGCGGCTGACGGCGGCCAGCACGGCACCCTTGCCCGCGCTCGTGCTGCAAGATCTGGACGGCCGCGCGGTCCAGCTGCAGGACCTGCGCGGGCGACCGCTGGTGATCAACCTGTGGGCGACCTGGTGCGGCCCCTGCCGGCGCGAACTGCCGACCCTGGCGCTGGCGCAGCAGCGCATGCCGGGCGTGCGCTTCGTGTTTGCCGATCAGGGGGAGTCGCCCGCGGTCGTGCGCACGTTCATGGACGCGCAACAGCTCAGGCTGGATCATGTGCTGCTGGATGACGGCATGCAGCTGAGCCAGTACTACGACGTCCGTGCCTATCCGACCACCTTGTTCCTCGATGCGCAGGGTCACCTGCGCGATACCCACATGGGCGAGCTTTCGGCCGCCACGCTGGCTGACTCGCTCGGTCACGTGATCGCCGAAGACCCACCTGCATCCGGAGACACCCCTTGAAACACTGGCTGTTGCTGTTCGCTTTTTCGTTCACCGCCTGCGTCCAGGCGCAGGACTACCCGGCCCCGATCCGCGCGCTGGCCGGCAAGGGCATTGCGATCAAGGCGACGTTGCCGGCTCCCGCGGGCTTCAAGGGCTTTGTCGGCAGTTACCAGGGCGAGAAGCTGCCGATCTATCTGCTGCCCGATGGCAAGCATGTCCTGGTCGGCTCGGTCTTCGACGAGAATGGCAACAACCTGACGGAAGCGCCACTGCAGGAGGCCAGCAAGCTGCGGCTGACCGAAGCGACCTGGGACAAACTGGCCAAATCCACCTGGGTTGCCGAGGGCTCGGCCACGCCGAAGCGGATCGTCTACGTCTTCACCGATACCGAATGCCCGTATTGCCACAAATTGTGGCTGGCGACCCAGCCGCTGCTGGCCGGCGGCGACGTGCAGGTACGCAACATCCTGGTGGCGGTGATCGCGCCGCAGAGCCTCAATCGTGCGGCGGCCGTGCTCGATTCCAGCGATCCCCTGGCCACCCTGCGTCAGCACGAGAACAGCTTCGGCCACAGCAGCGTCAAGCCCGCGAAGACGGTGACTGCCGCTACCGCGGCGCACATTGCCGCCAATATCGCCTTGATGGAGGAGCTGGATATCCACGGCACGCCGTCGGTGATCTACAAGGACAGCACGGGACGGGTGCGCATGCTGCCGGGCATGCCGTCGGACGATCGCCTGAAGGCCATCTTCGGTCGCTGAGATCGGCGGGTGACCGGCGGCGATCCGATGCCGGGCGAGCGGGAAGTCGCCTGCGACGCGGTGCAGACCGGACTCAAGATCCGCTGCGGCCGGCCGTCTCGACAAGGATTAGGAAGACGCAGGTCATTCAGGGCGGGACATGTCGAAACTCAATCTGGCAGAACTGATCGGTTCGCTGAGCTACGCCCTGGACCTCACCGAGGGCCAGCCGGAAGGTCACTGCGTGCGCTGCTGCTGGATCGGCATGCACGTGGGCAATCAGCTTGGCCTGCCCGAAGACGAACTGTGGTCGCTGTACTACACCCTGCTGCTGAAGGATCTGGGCTGCAGCAGCAACGCCGCCCGGATTTGCGAGCTGTATCTGACCGACGACCTGGCCTTCAAGCGCGACTTCAAGCGCGTGGGCAGTGGCGGGGTGCGGCAGATGCTCGGCTTCGTGGTCAGCCACACCGGTCAGCACAGTGGCTGGAGACAACGGCTTGGCGCCATTCTCAACATCGTGCGCAACGGTGACGAGGTGGCGCAGGAGCTGATCCGGACGCGATGCAACCGGGGCGCCAGCATTGCCCGGCAGCTGCGCTTTCCCGAATCGGTGGCGCGGGCGGTGCACTCACTGGACGAACATTTCGACGGTGGCGGTCGCCCCGATCACCTTCGCGCCGAGGCGATTCCGCTGGCCTCGCAGATTGCGCTGATGGCCCAGGTGGTGGACGTCTTCCATTTTTCCGGTGGGGCCGAGGCCTCGCTTGGCGAATTGCGCTTGCGCGCCGGCAGCTGGTTTGACCCGGCACTCGTGCAGGCATTCGAACGCGTCGCGCGCGAGCCGGCGTTCTGGGCGATGCTCGCCAGTGACCAGGTCGAGCGCGAGGTGAACCGGCTGGCTCCGGCCAGTTCCGCCATCGAGGTGGACGAGGACTATCTGGATGCCATCGCCGAGGCATTCGGTCAGGTGGTCGACGCCAAGAGCCCGTTCACCGCTGGCCACAGCGCACGAGTGGCCCACTACGCGGTCAAGCTGGCGATCGAGTTGGGCATGCCCCCCGCGCGATTGCGCTGGCTGCGGCGTGCCGCCCTGTTGCATGACGTGGGCAAGCTCGGCGTCAGCAACGCGATTCTGGACAAGCCCGCTCGCCTGGCGCCGGACGAATGGCGACAGGTCCGGCTGCATGCTGCCTATACCGGACATATCCTCGGCCGCATCCAGCAGTTCAGCGAGCTGGCCCAGGTGGCGGCCGCGCACCATGAGCGGCTGGATGGCGCCGGTTACCCGCTGGGACTTGCCGCCGCGGACATCAGCCAGGAGACGCGGATCATCACCGTGGCGGATATCTTCGATGCGATCTCGGCCGAGCGACCCTACCGTGCGGCCACTCCGATCGAACGCACGCTGGAAATCATGCGGGAGGCGGTGGGCACGGCGATCGACGCGGACTGTTTTGCAGCGCTGGAACGCGTGGTCGCCACCGAGCCTGCGCCCGATGTGTTGCCGCCCGCCGTGGGTATCGCCGGCGCCTGAGTACGGTCGTTGACGGACTGGAGAGGGCAGATTGACCCGCATCCGGGTCAGAGCCGCTTGCGGGCGGGAACGGCGCGGTGCTTCCATGGTGCCGTTCCCGTTCGTGGGTCCGCCCCCCGGCGATCGGTTCCGCTCGCGCCTGGTCACGCCCGGTTCCCCGTCGCCGGGACATGAGCTCATCGACCCGCCGTGCGGGTCGCCTCCGGAGAATGTGCCCGGCGTCACATCGCCGACCGTCCGTCACGCGATGGATGGACGCACAACGGGGCACGGGGAGTGATCCTGTCACACAAACTCTTGTCGGGTATCGAATTTGTGGTCTGCGCGGGCGGGCCGGATTGGTGCGGCGCGGGATTGCGGGCGCCTCACCCGCGGCTGTAGCCTGCCGGTCACAAATGAGGTCCATACGGGCCCGCCGGTAACACCACCTGGGGAGGTAGGTCATGAAAGCACGTCATTCGGATGCGGGTTCGCGTCCTCGTTTTGCGTTGTCGCGTTTCAGCGTGGCGTTGTGTGCCATGGGGATGTCGGTGCTGGCGATGCCGCTGCACGCGCAGCAGGCCGAGCAGGCGACGCCCGCCACGAAAAAGGTCACCGAACTGACGGGCGTGCAGGTGATCGGCTCGCGCGCCAAGGAGCGCACGGCGGCGGAGACGGCGGCACCGGTGGACGTGATCGGCCACGAACAGCTGGAAAACACCGGCGTCACCGAGGTGGGCCAGGCGCTGCAGCTGCTGGAGCCGAGTTTCAATTTCTCGCGGACCTTCGTCAGCGACGGTACCGACATCATCCGCCCGGCCACGCTGCGTGGCCTGGGGCCGGATCAGGTGCTGGTGCTGGTGAACGGCAAGCGCCGCCATCAGCAGGCGCTGGTAAACGTGCAGCAGACCATCGGCCGCGGCTCGGCCGGCACCGACATCAACGCGATCCCGATCTCCGCCGTCGAGCGCATCGAAGTGCTGCGTGACGGCGCGGCGGCGCAGTACGGCTCCGATGCGATCTCCGGCGTGATCAACATCGTGCTGAAGAAGCAGACCGACGTGACCTACGTGTCGTCCACCGTCGGCCAGACCTACAAGGGCGACGGCCTGGTCAAGCAGGCGAGCGCCAATACCGGGTTCAAGCTGGGCAAGGACGGTTACCTGAACCTCACCGCCGAGTACCGCGACCGCGGCGAGACCAACCGCGCCGGACCCGACACCCTGCGCGTGAACCCGCCGCGCGTGACCCAGCACCTGGGCGATGCCAAGGCCAAGGACGCCTACTTCTGGTTCAACGGCGGCCTGCCGGTCGGGCGCGGCGAGCTGTACTGGTTTGGTGGATTGTCCAAGCGCAGCGGCAGCTCGTACGGGTTCTTCCGTTCGGCCGGCGACAACCGCACGGTGCCGGCGCTGTATCCGAACGGGTTCCTGCCCAACATCACCACCACGGTGAAGGACGCCTCGATCGTGGCCGGTTACCGGACGCCGATCAGCGACACCTGGGACCTGGATTTCTCGATCGACCGCGGTCGCAACACCTTCGGCTTCGACGAGAAGCATTCGGTCAACGTGAGCTGGTGGTACGAGCCCAACGGCACGGGCGGCACCTACGACAGCTCGCCGACCTCGGCCAACACCGGCACGCTGAAGCTCAACGAGACGGTGGTGAACCTGGACGTGCGCGGCCCGATCGACTGGGGCATCGGCAAGGACAAGCTCGACGTGGCTACCGGCGTGGAGTGGCGCAGGGACGTCTATGCGATTACGCCGGGCGACCTGGTGTCGTACTCCTATGGCCGGACCAACGATCGCAGCATTCCGATCTACGGCCAGACCGGCGACATTGCGCAGCCGGGCATCCAGGGTTTTCCGGGCTTCTCGCCGACCGAGGCAGTGAATGCCGGACGCAGCAACTGGGCGGCCTATGTCGACACGGAGTCGCAGGTCACCGACCGCCTGCTGCTGGGCGCCGCCGGGCGCTATGAGCACTATTCCGATTTCGGTGGCACCACCACCGGCAAATTCTCGGCCCGCTTCGACGCCAGCGACAAGTTTGCCGTTCGCGGCACGCTTGCCACGGGGTTCCGTGCGCCGGGCGTGCAGCAGATGTTCTACGGCCAGCGCTCGACCAACCTCAACCCGCAGGGCGTGTTGACCGACACGCTGACCGCGCGCCAGAACAGCAGCGTCACCCGGGCGTTCGGCATCCAGCCGCTCAAGCAGGAGACCTCGCACAGTGGTTCGCTGGGCTTCGTGTACACGCCCAGCAACGACCTGACCATGACGCTGGACCTGTTCCGGATCGACATCAAGAACCGGATCATCTTCTCCAGCAACATCGTGCCGGAGTCGGTGGGCACGGACGGCCAGCCGTGCGCGGCCAACAATTCCAATTGCCCGATCGCGGCGATCCTCAATCCGATCGGCGTGGGCCAGGTGCTGTTCTTCACCAACGCCATCGACACCCGCACCACCGGTGCCGACCTGGTGATTCAGAAGGGCGTTGCGTTCGACGGCGGCTCCAGCCTCGATCTGACCGCGGCGATGAACTACAACAAGACCGAGGTCACCAAGCGCAAGTCCGAGTCGCCGATCCTGAGCCCCACGCAGCTGTTCGACGACACCCAGGTCACCCTGGTCGAGCAGGGCCAGCCGCGCCAGCACCACATCCTGCAGGGTGTGTACCACGACGGCCCGTGGGACCTGACCTTGCGCGCCAACTACTTCGGCTCGGTCACTGGCCAGGGCTTCACCCCGGGCATCAAGCAGACCTGGGGCGGCAAGTGGCTGGAGGACGTGGCAGTGGCCTACCGCTTCTCCAACTACGCGCGGCTGACGATCGGCGCCGACAACGTGTTCAACACCTACCCGGACAAGTGGAATCCGCAGACCGGCTTCCCGTTCCCGCAGCTGGGCTTCACCTACGGCTGGGAGACGTTGCCGTTCGGCATCAACGGCGGCTACTACTACGCCCGGGTCGACTTCAAGTTCTAGCCGCCCGCAGCACCACGTCCACCGGCGCCGCGCAGCGAAACCTGCGCGGCGCCGTCATGTCCGGGGTACGCCTGGCAAACCCGGGACGGCTCGATCAGCCGACGGTGCCCGCCATCCGCAGCAACACCCCGGCCAGGCTCTTCAGATCCTGCGCGTTGTGCGCGGCCACGCGGCGCAGGTTGCGGGCCGAGCCGCCGCGCAGGTAGGTGAGCCACGCGGCCGGCGCTTCCGACCCGGGCAGATCGTCCTCGCGCACGACGCCCAGCAACTGCCGTTCGGCGGTGGCGAGTCGGCAATTTTCCCACTGGCCTTTCCAGTGCCGGCGCACGGGGTGCAGCAGGTCGAGGTGGCCCAGGCCAGCGAGCGGATTCGGCAACCGCGCCAGGCGATAGCGGGTGGCCAGCAGCGGTGCGTCGTAGCACTTGCCGTTGTAGCTGACGAGTACGGTGTCCGGGCTCATCCACTCGGCGAAGTGCCGCAGCATCGCCGCTTCGGCGGCCATGCTGGTGATCGTGAGCTGGCGGATGCGGAAGCGGCCGTCGATCCAGTCGGCGGCGCCGATCATGAAGGCGCGGGTGCCGGTGCCGCCGGCCAGGCCGGTGGTCTCGGTGTCGAAGTGCAGCAGGCACTGGTGATGCACCGGCTCCATCCGGGCGAAGCCGGCGTCGATGATCGCGGGCGGGGTGAGCCAGTCGACGCAGGTCTCGCTGTAGCGCAGGCCGGGCGACAGTTCGATGCCGGGCACGTCGCGATCGGTCGAGGCGGGGCAGGAGACTCCGCGTTTGAGTTGCGCATGACGCTGCAGCAGGCGGCGTACCTCGGGCGACAGCGCGGGGGGCCGGGTGGCAGCGGGCGCGACCTGACCGGCCTGCGTGCGCAACTGGCGCAGCCTTGCGAGCAGGGCACTCACAGCGCCACCAGCAGGGCCAGCACGCGCAGCGCCAGTGCTTTCGGCGTGCCGACGGACAATGCATCGTCACGTTCGTCGGCCGCCAGCACCGGGCCGACGCAGGCGGGGCAGCCGGCACGGCAGTCACAACGTTCGATCAGGCTGACCGACTGGGCGACCAGGTCCTCGCGTCGCAGGAACAGCGGCTCGCTATGGCCGATGCCGCCGGGGAAGGCGTCGTACAGATAGACGGTGGGCGTGAACGGCGCGTCCGGCGCCAGCGCGGTGGGCTGGCCGTCGCCACCGCGCAGCTGGCCACGACCGCGCATGTCGGCGCTGACGAACCAGGCGCCGTCACCGCTGCCCACGGATTTCTGCAGGTCGCGCGCCTCGGCCATCACCGCCACGGTGGCGACCAGATGCAGCGCATTGGCGGCGCCGAGAAAGCCGTCCAGTGCCTGCTGGCGATCCTCGAACGCAGCCGCCAGCACGACCTGTTCCAGCTGCCACCACACGGCGGTGGTGTGCAGTTCCTGGTCGGGCAGGTTGACCGGCCCGTAGCCGATGTTCTCGTGCGAGTAGAAGCGGATCTTCTTGTAGCCGGGCACGCGGCGCACCACGTGCACCTCGCCGTGGTGGGCCTCGCCGGCACCGGCGTGGGCGGACTCGAAACAGTCCAGCACCTTCAGTTTGGTGTAGTCGATCGCGTCGGTGTAGTAGTCGACCTGGGTGCGCGTGACATAGGCCTTGCGGCCGTCCCAGTCCAGCCGCTCGACCTGGTAGGGCGTGGACTGGATCATGTGGATGGCGCCCTCGTACAGGGTGACCGCGGCCGCGGAATAGTCGACCTCGGCGATGATGGTCTGGCGGCCGTCCGTGCGGTCGACCACCACGAAGTTGCCGTCGGCGACCGAGCGCAGCGACACCGCGATGGCCGGGTAGCTGTCGGCGATCCATTCCCAGCGCTCGCCCTCGCGATGCAGCACGCCTTCCTCGCCCAGCACCTCGAGCCACGGTGTGGCGACTTCGCTGCCGAACAGCTCGTCGCCGCTGAACGGCAGCTCGAACGCGGCGCAGCGGATGTGGTCGAGCAGGATCAGCGGTTGATCGGGCTGGATGCGCGCGTGCTCGGGCGTCGCACCCTGGAAGAATTCCGGGTGGCGCACCAGGTATTGATCGAGCGGATCGGAACTGGCCACCAGCACCCCCAGCGCCGACTGCTGGCGCCGGCCGGCGCGGCCGAAGCGCTGCCAGGTGGCCGCGACCGAGCCGGGGTAGCCGTTGAGCACGACCACGTCGAGGCTGCCGATGTCCACGCCCAGCTCCAGCGCCGAGGTGCTGACGATGCCGTCGATGCTGCCCGCGCGCATCGCGCGTTCGGCGGCGCGGCGCTCCTTCGGCAGGTAGCCGCCGCGGTAGGCGCGGATGCGCGGTGGCTTGCGCGGGTCGTGGTCGAACACGTCCTTGAGGTATCTGGTCAGCACTTCGACCATGCTGCGCGACTGCGCGAACACCAGCGTCTTCATGCCCGACTTGATCGCCAGCCGCGCGATGCGGTTCGTCTGCGAGCGGGCCGAGGCGCGCAGGCCCAGGTCGGGATTGATTACCGGCGGGTTCCACAGCAGCACGTGCTTGTCGCCGGTCGGCGCGCCGCTCTCGGTGATCGCGGTGACGGCGTCCTCGATCAACGCCTCGGCGTGCTCCCGCGGGTTGCCGATGGTCGCCGAGCACAGGATGAACTGCGGCGTGACGCCGTAGAACGCGCAAACGCGCTTGAGCCGGCGGATCACGTTGGCCACGTGCGAGCCGAACACGCCGCGATAGGTGTGCACTTCGTCGATCACCACGTAGCGCAGGTTCTCGAAGAACTGCGCCCACTTGGTGTGATGCGGCAGGATCGCCTGGTGCAGCATGTCCGGATTGCTGACCACGATGTCGCCGTGCAGGCGGATCGCCTGGCGCGCGTCGCCCGGGGTGTCGCCGTCGAAGGTGAACGCCTTCACCCCCAGTTCGCCGGCGTTGTTGAGTTCCAGCAGCTCGGCCACCTGGTCCTGGGCCAGCGCCTTGGTCGGGAACAGGTACAGCGCCTTGGCGTGGTTCGTCATTGCCGCCGTGATGACGGGCAGGGTGTAGCACAGCGACTTGCCCGAGGCGGTGGGGGTGACGATCGCCACGTGCGCGCCGGACCGCGTCGCCTTCCAGGCCTCGGCCTGATGGCTGTAGAGCTGCCCGATGCCGCGTGCGCGCAGGGCCTGGGCGAGGGCCGGCGGCAGGTCGTCGGGCAGCGGCGCGAACGCCCCTTCCGAGCCCGGCACCACGAAGGCACCGGTGATCCGCGCGGCGTAGCGTCGGGCCAACCGCTGTGCCAGCGTGCGGCCGTCCCCCGGATCGCGCAGCACGAGCTCGTCGGCGGTATCGTAGCGGTCAGGCAAGGCGTTCATGGCGTGGTCCCGGTGGCGTCGGGGGATTAGGCCGGGACGGTGTCTCACCGGATGAGATGGTGCGGCCACGGGGTGCTGTGGCTCGTGCGCATCATGGTCGGCCTTGTCGCGTCGTCGGACCTTTCACCCGCCCGCACATCGTCCACTCATCACCATCGAGGAGATTCCGCTATGCCACGCATCACCACGAAGGACGGAACCGAAATCTTCTACAAGGACTGGGGCTCGGGCCAGCCGATCGTCTTCCATCACGGCTGGCCGCTCAGCGCCGACGACTGGGACACCCAGATGCTGTACTTCCTGTCCAGGGGGTACCGCGTGATCGCGCACGATCGGCGCGGCCATGGGCGCTCGACCCAGACCGACATCGGCAACGAGATGGACACCTATGCGGCCGACGTGGCCGAACTGACGGCCCACCTCGAGCTGAAGGACGCGATCCACATCGGCCATTCCACCGGTGGCGGCGAAGTGGCCCGTTACGTCGCCCGCCACGGCAAGGGCAGGGTGGCCAAGGCGGTGCTTGTCGGTGCGGTGCCGCCGATCATGGTCAAGTCGGAAAAGAACCCCGGCGGGTTGCCGCTCGAGGTGTTCGACGGTTTTCGCGCCGCGCTCGCCGCCAACCGCGCCCAGTTCTACCGTGACGTGCCGTCCGGCCCGTTCTACGGCTTCAATCGGCCCGGCGCCAAGGTCTACCCGGGTGTCGTCGACAACTGGTGGCGCCAGGGCATGATCGGTGGCGCGAAAGCCCATTACGATTGCATCAAGGCGTTCTCCGAGACCGACTTCACCGACGATCTCAAGGCCATCGATGTGCCGGTACTGATCATGCACGGCGACGACGACCAGATCGTGCCGATCGCCGATTCCGCACTGCTTTCGGCGAAGCTGGTGAAACACGGCACGCTCAAGATCTACAAGGGCTTCCCGCACGGCATGCTGACGACTCACGCCGACGTCCTCAACCCCGACTTGCTGGCTTTCATCAAGAGCTGACGATTCGCGGGGCGTGTCGCGCAGCGGCGCGGCATGCCCCGTGGTTCGGTGCGGCGGAGTTCGTGTTGCCTGGCCGAACCCGTTGAACGGAAAAAGGCGCCGCATCGCTGCGGCGCCTTTTGCCTGTCGACAGGCAACGAACCGGTTACAGCGCTTCGAAGATACCCGCCGCGCCCATGCCGGTGCCGATGCACATGGTCACCATGCCGTACTTCTGCTTGCGCCGGCGCATGCCGTGCAGCAGCGTGGCGATACGAACCGCGCCGGTGGCCCCGAGTGGATGGCCGAGTGCGATGGCGCCGCCCAGCGGGTTGACCTTGCTCGGATCGAGCTTGAGGTCGCCCATCACCGCCAGCGCCTGCGCGGCGAACGCCTCGTTGAGCTCGATCCAGTCCAGCTGATCCTGGTTCAGGCCGCACTGCTTGAGCGCCTTCGGGATCGCCTCCTTCGGGCCGATGCCCATCACCTCGGGCTTCACACCGGCGACGGAGAAGCCGACGAAGCGGGCCAGCGGCTGCAGGTTGTACTGCTTGATCGCCTTCTCGCTGGCCAGCATCACGGCGCCGGCGCCGTCGGACATCTGCGAGGAGTTGCCGGCGGTGACGGTGCCGCCGAATTGGCCGTTGCGGAACACGGTCTTCAGCTTGGCCAGCACTTCCAGCGTGGTGCCGGCGCGCGGACCTTCATCCATGTTGATGCTGCGGCTGTCGGTGACGATGCCGCGGGTGACGAGGTTCGGATAATGGTCGTCCAGCGCGAACGGGCTGATCTCGTCGTTGAACTCGCCGGCTGCCTGGGCGGCCAGGGCACGGCGGTGGCTCTCCACGGCGAAGGCGTCCTGCTGCTCGCGCGAGACCTTCCACTGCTTGGCCACGTTCTCGGCGGTGATGCCCATGCCGTAGGCGATGCCGATGTTCTCGTCGCTGAAGATCGCGGGGTTCATCGCGATCTTGTGGCCCATCATCGGCACCATGCTCATGCTCTCGGTGCCGCCGGCGAGCATCAGGTCGTCCTCGCCGAGGCGGATGCGGTCGGCTGCCATCGCCACGGCCTGCAGGCCGGAGGAGCAGAAGCGGTTGATGGTGACGCCGGGCACGGTGTCGGGCAGGCCGGCCAGCAGCACGCCGATGCGCGCCACGTTCATGCCTTGCTCGGCCTCGGGCATCGCGCAGCCGATGATCGCGTCGCCGATCTGGTGCGGGTCGATGCCCGGGCACTGCGCCATCACGGCGCGGATCACGTGGGCGAGCATGTCGTCCGGACGGGTGTTGCGGAATACGCCGCGCGGCGCCTTGCCGACCGGGGTGCGGGTGGCGGCGACGATGTAGGCGTCTTGCACTTGCTTGCTCATGGGGAACTCCAAAAGGTAAGAAGAAGAGAGTGGAGAGGAATGAGAAGTGAGTGGAGGCCACTCTGGTTTCTCACTCCTGCGCGCAGTGCGCGCTCACTAGTTCCTCAAAGGCTTGCCGGTGGTCATGGTGTGGGCGATGCGGGCCTGGGTCTTTTCGGTCTGCGCCAGCGCCACGAAATGCTTGCGCTCCAGCGCCAGCAGCCATTCCTCGTCGACGGTCGAGCCACGCTCGATCACGCCGCCGCAGAGGCAGTCGGCGATGCGGGTGGCGATGTCGATGTCGTGCGGCGAGGCGAAGTAGCCGGCCTGCAGGTTGGCCAGCGAGGCCTTGAAGGTGGCAGTGCCGACATCGCCGGCGACCGGGATGTTGCGGCCGGGCAGGGGCGGGCGATAGCCGCTCTCGGCCAGCGCGCGGGCGACCTGCTTGGCGATGTACAGCAGCTCGAAGCTGTTGAACACCACCACGTCGTTGTCGCGCAGCAGGCCCAGGTTCTTCGCCTCGAACGCACTGGCGGAAACCTTGGCCATGGCGACCGTCTCGAACACCTTCTTCAGTTCCTCGAACGGGTCGCCCGGGTTCGCCTTCGCGGCACGCACGGCCAGCTCGTGCAGGCCGCCACCGGCGGGCAGCAGACCGACGCCGGCCTCGACCAGGCCGATGTAGCTTTCCAGCGCCGCCACGGTGCGCGCCGAATGCATCTGGAACTCGCAGCCGCCGCCGAAGGCCATGCCGCGCACGGCGGAGACCACCGGCACCAGCGAGAACTTGATCGCCATGCTGGTAGCCTGGAAGTTCTCCACCATCTTCTCGAAGTCCGCGATCTTGCCTTCCTTGAGCAGGCCCAGCGCGCCCTTCAGGTCGGCGCCGGCGGAGAACGGTTCGCCGGTCTGCCAGATCACCACCGCCTTGAGCTGCTCTTCGGCGATCTTGATCGCGTGCTGGATACCGTCGAGCACGTGGTCGTTGACGGTGTTCATCTTGGTCTTGAACGACAGGATGCCGACGCCGTCGTCGCCCAGCGTCCACAACCGCACGCCTTCGTTCTCCCACACCGTGGTGCCCTGGTCGAACTTCTCGCCGATCAGCGGATCGGGGAACAGCTGGCGCTGGTACACAGGGTGCTGCGAGCGCGGCTTGTCGGTGTTGGCGCTGGCCGAGTACGAGCCGGCCTTGCCGTGCACGCCGCTGCGACCGTCGGTGACCCACGCCGGCAGCGGGGCGCTGCTCATCGCCTTGCCGCTGGCGATGTCCTCGTTGATCCAGCCGGCGACCTGCTGCCAGCCGGCGGCCTGCCAGGTCTCGAACGGACCGAGTTTCCAGCCGTAGCCCCAGCGGATCGCGAAGTCGACGTCGCGCGCGGTGTCGGCGATGTCGGCCAGGTGGTAGGCGGTGTAGTGGAACAGGTCGCGGAACGTAGCCCACAGGAACTGGGCCTGCGGGTCGCTCGACGCCCGCAGCTTGCCGAACTTCTCGGACGGGTCGCGGATCGCCAGGATCGCGGCGACCTCGTCGGACGGCTTTTGCTCGGACGGGCGGAAATCACCCTTGGCCACATCGAGTACCACGATGTCCTTGCCGACCTTCCTGTAGAAGCCACCACCGGTCTTCTGGCCCAGCGCACCCTTGTCGATCAGGCCCTGCAGCCACACCGGCGCCTTGAAGTACCGGTGCCACGGATCGTCGGGCAGGGTGTCGGCCATGGTCTTGATGACGTGCGCCATGGTGTCCAGGCCGACCACGTCGGCGGTGCGGTAGGTCGCACTCTTGGGACGGCCCAGGGCCGGACCGGTCAGCGCGTCGACGGTGTCGAAGCCGAGCTTGAACTGGTCGGTGTGGTACATCGCGGCCAGCATCGAGAACACGCCGATGCGGTTGCCGATGAAGTTCGGCGTGTCCTTGGCGATCACCACGCCCTTGCCCACGGTGGTGGTCAGGAACGCTTCCAGGCCATCGACCACGTTCCGGTCGGTGAGCCGGGTCGGGATCACCTCGACCAGGTGCATGTAGCGCGGCGGGTTGAAGAAGTGCACGCCGGTGAAGCGATGGCGCATTTCTTCCGGCAGCGCCTCGGCCAGCCCGTTGATCGACAGGCCGGAGGTGTTGGAGGCCAGTACCGCGGTGGCGGAGACGAACGGCGCGATCTTCTTGTACAGATCCAGCTTCCAGTCCATCCGCTCGGCGATCGCCTCGATCACCAGGTCGACATCCTTCAGGTGCGCGAGATCCTCGTCGTAGTTGGCCGGGATGATCGCGGCGGCCAGCGCCTTGTCGGCCAGCGGGGCCGGCGACAGCTTGGCGAGGTTGGCGATCGCCTTGAGCGCGATGCCGCTCTTCGGGCCTTCCTTCGCCGGCAGGTCGAACAGCACGGTTTCGACGCCGGCGTTGGTCAGGTGTGCGGCGATCTGCGCGCCCATGACACCGGCGCCCAGCACGGCGGCCTTGCGGATGCGTAGTGCGGGTGTAGGTGAGGATGCAGTGGTCATTGGCTTCTCCGATGATGCGATGACGAAAACGATGAACAGGACGGGACGGCCGTTACCGGCCAGTGACGAAAATCAGGGGTGACTGAGGCCGGCGACGGCGAAGCGGATCAGGTGCTGCGCGGTCTGCTCGCGGTGGGTTTCCTCGCTGACATCGCGCTTGCGCTGGATCATGCCGAAGCCGGACATCGCATGGGTCAGAGCGCCGGTGACCAGATCGATGCGCCAGTACAGCTCCTCCTTGCTCAACTGCGGCAGCAATCGGGCGAATTCGGCGGTGAACTGGCGCATCACGTGGCCGTAGTTCTCGGACAGGAACTGGCGCAGGGTGTCGTCGTGCTCGGCGAAGGCGCGGGCCAGCACGCGCATGAACAGGGCGCCGTTGCCTTCGTGGGAGAGCTCCAGCGCGGGCCGGATGTAGGCGGCCAGCACGTCTTCGAGCGTGCGGTTGCTGTCATCGGCGAGTTTCGCCAGCGCCGCCAGCCGTTGGGCGTTGAGCGCATCCAGCCGGCGCCGGAACACCTGTTCGATGAGCTTTTCCTTGGAGCCGAAGTGGTAGTTGACGGCGGCCAGGTTGACGCCGGCAGCGGCGGTCAGCTGCCGCAGCGAGGCGCCATCGAAACCACGCTGGGCGAACAGCAGCTCGGCCGCGCCGAGTATGCGTTCCTTGGTGGAGCCGGGGCTGTTCACGGGCTTGCTGATTCCCTCGGCCGGCCGGCCGGTTCAAACGATCGTTTGAGGATACGCGGACAGCTCGGCGCCCGTCAAACGATCGTTTGTTGCAAACTGCAGAATATTTGCGTATGAGTTAGAATCTGTCACACTTTCGTGAGCTAAATCCGCAATCTCTGTCAGATTTAGCCTTATTGTCCGCAAGCACCGACAAGCACTTTCCTTCAATCCGTTTTTTCCGGAGCAGACCCGTATGGCGCTGGAGCGCACCCTTTCGATCATCAAGCCCGACGCCGTCGCCAAGAACGTCATCGGTGAAATCTATGCACGTTTTGAAAAGGCCGGCCTGAAGGTCGTTGCCGCCAAGATGAAACAGCTGTCGCGCAAGGAGGCCGAAGGCTTCTATGCCGTGCATCGCGAGCGCCCGTTCTTCAACGCGCTGGTCGAGTTCATGATCTCCGGTCCGGTGATGATCTCCGCGCTGCAGGGTGAGAACGCCGTGCTGGCCCACCGTGACCTGATGGGTGCGACCAATCCGAAGGAAGCCGCTCCGGGCACGATCCGCGCCGACTTCGCCGAGTCGATCGACGCCAATGCCGTGCACGGCTCCGATGCCGTCGACACCGCCAGGGACGAGATCGCTTACTTCTTTGCCGCGACCGAAGTTCTTTCGCGCTGAGACCTGATGTTGTGAGGCACGAGTTGTGATCCAGGTTGTCAACAATCCACTAGCCAAGGTCAATCTGCTCGACTTCGATCGTCAGGGTCTGCGTGATTTCTTCACGCAGATCGGCGAGAAGCCGTATCGCGCCGAGCAGGTGATGAAGTGGATCTACCACGACCTGGAAGACAACTTCGAGAACATGACCGACGTGGGCAAGGCGCTGCGCGCCAAGCTCACCGAGGTCTGCTACATCGGCGCGCCGAAGACGCTGCTGGACAAGGCCGCCACCGACGGCACGCACAAGTGGCTGCTGGGCATGGACAGCGGCAACGCGATCGAGACGGTGTACATTCCCGAGCCGACCCGCGGCACCCTGTGCGTGTCCTCGCAGATCGGCTGCGCGTTGAACTGCAGCTTCTGCTCCACCGGCGCACAAGGCTTCAACCGCAATCTGTCCACCGCCGAGATCATCGGCCAGGTGTGGGTGGCGGCGAAATACCTGGGCAATGTCACCCATCAGAACCGTCGCATCACCAACGTGGTGATGATGGGCATGGGTGAGCCGCTGGCCAACTTCGACAACGTGGTTCGGGCGATGCGGCTGATGCGCGACGACCTGGGTTTCGGGCTGGCCGCCAAGCGCGTCACGCTGTCCACCGCCGGCATGGTGCCGCTGATCGACCAGCTGTCCGATGCCATCGACGTGTCGCTGGCCGTCTCGCTGCACGCGGCCAACGACGAGTTGCGCACCGAACTGGTGCCGATCAACAAGCGCTACCCGATTGCCGAATTGCTGGCCGCCTGCCAGCGCTGGGTCGCGCGCAAGCCGCGCACCTCGATCACCTTCGAATACACCTTGATGAAGGGCGTCAATGACCAGCCCGAGCATGCCCGTCAGCTGATCAAGCTGATGCGCAAGCTGCCAACCTGCAAGGTCAACCTGATTCCTTTCAACCCGTTCCCCGGCACCCGCTACGAGCGCTCCGACGCGAACGACATTCGCGATTTCCAGACGCAGCTGCTCAATGCCGGCGTGCTGACCATGTTGCGGCGTACCCGTGGCGACGACATCGATGCCGCCTGCGGTCAGCTGGCGGGGCAGGTGACGGATCGCACCCGGCGCAGCGCCGACCTCCGCAAACGCCAGGATGAGGAAGCATTGCATGCGATTTGACCGGGTACTGCTCTTCGGCCTGCTGCTGTCAGTGGCTGGCTGCGTCACCACGCACCATGACAGCAGTACGCTGGGCAAGCCGTTGCCGCAGACCAGCAAGGCCGACCAGGCGCAGGACGCGGCACGCATCCATACCGAGCTGGGCCAGCACTACATGGCTGCTGGCGATCTGCAGACGGCGCTGGCCAAATTGACCATGGCGCTGCAGTTCGACCCCAATTACGCACCGGCGCATACCGTCATCGCAGTGATCTACGAGCGCATCGGCGACCTGGCCAAAGCCGAGCAGCATTACCGCAAGGCGGTCGAGCTGGAGCCGTCGAAGGGTGCCTGGAACAACAATCTCGGCCAGTTCCTGTGTTCCGCCAACAAGTATGCGGAAGCGGACGTCTATTTCCGCAAGGCAGTGACCGACCCGTTCTATCCAACACCGGACTGGGCGCTGACCAATGCCGGCGTATGCCAGCTGCGCGCGCATGACAGCGCCCGCGCCGAAGCGGATTTCCGTGACGCCATCGCGCGAAATCCGAATAATCCGGAGGCACTCTTCCAACTGGCCAACTTGCTCTATCTGAACAAGGATGCGTTCCGTGCGCGGGCGTTCCTCCAGCGTTTCGATGCCTTGGGAAAGCCCACCGCCGCCTCACTCAAGCTCGGCCATGACATTGAATCCAGTATGGGCAACCGGGAAGGCGCCCTCACTTACAGCAAGCGACTGCAAAGCCAGTTCCCGGACTCGGAACAGGCGCACGCCCTCGATAACGCCGCCAGCCCATGACCTCGATCCAGCCAGAAGCGCCCACGCAAGGTTCGAATGATGCCGATCTGTTCGGGATCAATTTGCCCGAATTGGATGTGACGCCGACAGAGCCCCACGGCGCGAGTTTCGGTAGTCGGCTGCATGCGGCGCGTGAAGCTCGCGGACTGGATCTGGAGGCCTGTGCAAACACGCTGAAACTTCCTGCCCGCGTGCTGCGCCAGCTGGAACGTGACCAGTACGATGGCATTGATTCGAAGGTCTATCTGGGCAGCTACATAAGCAAATACGGGCGTTATCTCGGCATCGACCAGGCGTCGTTGCAAGTGGAGCTCGATCGCCTCAGGCAGATCGAGGCGCCACTGGTGGCGACGGGCGGTATCTCGCATTCGCGCTTCCTTCTGGATCGTTACGCTACGGCGGCCACCTACGTCGTGCTGACCCTCGTGATTGCGGTGCCGACGGTCTGGTTCGGCGTGCGCAGCACCCTGGACCGCGACCTGAGCCACCTGGCCCCGCTGGATGCAACCCCGGTAGCGCAATCGGACTCATCGGCGAGCAAGGTCGGCGAGAACATTGATCGCCAGAACGACAAGGTGGTTCCGCAGGAGTCGTCGAAGGCGGCCCCGGCTGCGGATCAGAATCAGCCGCTGATGGCCTCGATGGCACCGTTTCCGAGCATGGGCAACGACGTCGTGCCACCGTCGAAGCCTGTTGTGTCTCCTGCGACGGACAATGGCGCGGGCAATCACGCCCTGAGCCTGAGTCTCACTGCGGCCAGCTGGGTTGAAGTAACCGAAGCTGACGGTACGCGACTCGAATACGGTCTGCTGTCAGCCGGCAGCAACAAGACCTATCACAGCGACCAGCCGCTGGATGTGCGCATCGGCAATGTCAGCGGTGCGACCGTCAGCATCGATGGCCGACCGCAGGGGCTGGATGATTTCCGGCACGCCAACGTCGCGCATTTCCGCATGCAGATGCAGGACGGCAAGGCTTCCGCAGCCAGCCTCTGATCAGCATTTCCGGACGCTGCGGGAAGCCCATTTCGGTTATGCTTGCGCATTGTCCGCCCGGGAACGAGCGGGTCTGACCGATTTTCCCTTTTGTTTACCGCGCAGGGCTGTGCTTGCCCCTGCGGGTGCGCGGCCTTTTGAATGGTGACTGCATGGCATTTGAAGAATACGACAAGTACGAGCAGAGCGAACTGGTGCAGAAATGGCTGCGCGAGAATGGCGTGTCGATCGTCGTCGGCATCGCGATCGGCCTGGTCGGCATTTTCGGCTGGCAGCAGTGGCAGCGTCACCAGGCGCGCGATGAGGCCAACGCTTCACAGCTCTATCAGCAGGCGCGGATCGCACAGTTGTCCGGCAAGCCGGAGATCGCCAGCCAGCTGACCGACCAGCTGATGAAGGATTACGCCAAGTCCCCCTATGCCGTATTCGCGGTCAGCGATCGCGCCAGGCAGCAGGTACAGGACAAGCAGCTGGACAAGGCCGAAGCCTCCCTGGAATGGGCCGAAGGCCATGCCGCCGAGGCACCGCTGAAGTCACTGACCCTGTTGCGCATCGCGCAGGTGGAGCTGGCTCGCGACAACGGCAAGGCCGCACTCGCCACGCTGGATCGCATGCCGGCCGACAGCTATCAGGGGCTGACCCAGGAACTCCGCGGAGATGTGCTGGTCAAGCTTGGACGTTCAGACGACGCGCGCAAGGCCTATCAGACGGCCTTGTCGACGCTGGGCGAGGAAGCGCCGCAACGCGGCGCCTTGCAGATGAAACTCGATGATTTGGCCGCGGCCGGGAAGCAGGGTGCATGAAAAGATTTTTACTGATCACGCTGGCTTCATTGGTAACCCTTACCGGTTGCCACTCTTTCAAGAAAGATAACGTACAGCCGCCAACACCGCTGGCAAAGGACTTCAAGCCCACCGTGCAGGTCACCCGCCTGTGGCGCACCAGTGTGGGTGACGGTGCGGGTGTGAGCGGCGCACGTCTGCGCCCGACCGTGGTCGATGGCGTGCTCTACGCCGACAGTACCGATGGCAAGCTGGCCGCGATCGACGCGACCAGCGGCAAGACCCTGTGGTCGAAAAGTTCAAGCACCCATGGCTGGTTCGGCTGGGGCGACAAGCACCGCAAGGACGCCATGTATGCCGGCGGTCCCGTGGTCAAGGGAGACTTGCTGGCCGTGGGTACGCTGGACGGACACGTCTACGGCGTGAACGCGAAGGATGGCAGCCCGCTCTGGGAGACCGAGCTGGATACGGAAGTGCTGGTGTCGCCGCTGATTGTCGGCGACCTGGTGGTCGTGCGGGGTGCCGACGGTCGGATCTATGCACTGGACGCCACCACCGGCAAGCGCCACTGGGTCTATGACCAGAGTGAAGTACCGCTGTTGAGTCTGCGCGGCAACGGGCCGCTGCTGGCCGCCAATGGCGTGCTGTTCTTCGGCAGCGACGACGGCAAGTTGATCGCCTTGCGCCTGGACAACGGTGCCAAGCTGTGGGAACAGAAGCTGGCCAGTGGCGAAGGTCGCACCGAAATCGAGCGTCTGGACGATGCCGATGGCGCGATCCTGCTCGACGGCAGCACGCTCTACGCTGCTGCCTATCACGGCAATCTGATGGCGGTGGACGGTCCCAGCGGTCGTCCGCTCTGGTCGCACCCGTTCTCCAGCTACGGTTCGCTGGCGATCAACGGCAACGTGATCTTCGGGGTCGATGACGATTCGCAGGTGTGGGCGTTCGACAAGAGCGGCGGTGCCGACATGTGGAAGAACGCGGCCCTGAAATATCGCTGGCTCACCGGCCCGGCCGTGCAGGGCGATTACGTCGTGCTCGGTGACATGGAAGGCTATGTGCACTGGCTGCAGACTGGTGACGGCGCGCTGGCTGCACGCGAGCGACTGTCGAAGAAGGCGATCCGCGCCCAGCCGCTGGTGGTGGGTGACACCGTCTACGTCGAGGACGTCGATGGTCGCATCGGCGCCTATCGTCTTTCCTCGCACTGATTGCTGAAACGAAGTCCTTATCATGTTGCCCGTCGTCGCGCTGGTTGGTCGTCCGAATGTCGGTAAATCGACCCTTTTCAATGTCCTGACGCGCAGTCGCGACGCGCTGGTAGCCGACATGCCGGGCGTCACCCGTGATCGTCACTACGGCGTATGCCGCAGTGGCGAGCGGCCCTTCGTGGTGGTCGACACCGGCGGTCTGTCCGGGGTCGACGATGCGATGGACGTGCTGACCGCGAAACAGGTACGGCTGGCGATCGACGAGGCCAACGTGCTGGTGTTCGTGGTCGATGCCCGTGAAGGCCTGCTGCCGCAGGACTACGTCATTCTCAACGAGCTGCGGCGCAGCGGAAAAACCATCATTGCGGCAGTCAACAAGACTGACGGGCTGGAGGAAGACGCCGTGCTGGCGGAGTTCTCCGCCTTCGGTGTCGGAAAGATCCTGCCGCTGTCCGCGGCGCACAATCGCGGCACCGCCGATCTGATCGAGATGGTTCTGCCCCTGCTTCCGGCCGACGAAGCCAGCGCGACTGAGGCGGAAGGCGAGGACGGCAGCATCCGGGTGGCCATCGTCGGCCGTCCGAACGCGGGCAAATCGACCCTGATCAATCGCCTGCTGGGCGAGGATCGCCTGATCGTCTCCGATGTCGCCGGCACCACCCGCGATCCGATCCGGGTGCCGCTGGAGCGCGACGGCAAACGCTACACGCTGATCGACACGGCCGGCATCCGGCGCAAGGCGCGGGTCGAGGAGGCGGTCGAGAAATTCAGCGTCATCAAGACACTGCAGTCGATCGCCGCCGCCCAGGTCGTGGTGGTGATGATCGATGCCCGCGAGAATCTGGCCGATCAGGATCTCACCCTGATCGGCTATGCGATGGACGAGGGCAGGGCGCTGGTGATCGCCATCAACAAGTGGGACGGACTGGATCAATACCAGCGCGATGAATGCATGCGCGCACTCGATCGTCGGCTGGTCTTCGTCGAGTGGGCCAAGCAGGTGCATATCTCGGCGCTGCACGGTTCGGGTCTGCGCGAGCTGATGCGTGCGGTGGTGCGTGCCCATGCCTCGGCGACCAAGGTGCTGGTTTCGTCCGATCTCACCAAGACGCTGGAGAAAGCCTACGAGGGCTACCAGCCGCCACTGGTCCATGGCCACGCGCCGAAGTTGCGCTTTGCCCATCCCGGCGGCAACAACCCGCCGACCATCGTGATCCATGGCACCCGCACCAAGCACATCGCACCGGCCTATCAGCGCTACCTCGAGAACTTCTTCCGCAAGCGTTACAAGCTCGAAGGCACGCCGGTTCGCATCGCCTTCCGCGAAAGCGAGAACCCGTACGCCGGACGCAAGAAGGTGCTGACCAAGGAGCAGGAACAAAAAGCCCGGCGCCGGGTCAGCGACCTGATCAAGCGTACGCGTTGACTGCTGCCCCCGCCTGGCGGCAGGATCAGCGCAGGTCTTGCGGAACCAGGCCGTATACCGCCGCATCGTGGGCCTGCCCATGCATCCACAGACGATGGCGGGCGATGGCCTCGAACTTCGCCCCGGTCTTCTCGGCGGTTCGCCGACTGGACTGATTGTCGGGCAGCACGACGATCTCGATCCGCACCAGACCCAACTGTCCGAAGCCGAATTGGGCCAGCAGCCGTGCTGCCGCCACCGCCACGCCTTGCCGTTGGCATGACTGGCGCACCCAGTAACCGAGGTTGGCACTGCGCTGAAGCGGGTCGTACTGGCTGAAGCCGGCGCCGCCCAGCAGTTTTCCGGAGGCGACGTCGAAAATCGGGAAGGCGAAATGCTCACCGGATTGCCAGCCGGACCGGCAGTGCGCAATCCATGCGGTGGCATCCTCCGGCGCATAGTCCGCGTGGCACCACGGCAGCCATCGGCCCACGCTGGTCACCGACTCGCGCGCGGCCTCGAACAGCGCCATCGCGTCGTGATCCTGCCATGGCCGCAGGCGCAACCGGCCATCGGTCAGTTCCAGCGCCTCCCGGGGTATCGTGTCCGCAGTCATGCTTGCATGCCGTTTGTACGCATCGGGCTGAGCCGGGATAATGGTGGACTTTACAGTCAGGCATCAAGATGAGCGCACGCATCCTCGACGGCAAACGCATCGCACAGGAACTGCTGGAGCGGGTCGGCATGCGTGTGGCCGAACGGGTGGCCCTCGGCTTGCCCGCACCGGGACTGGCGGTGGTGCTGGTGGGCAGCGACGCGGCCTCTTCGGTCTATGTGCGAAACAAGCGCAAGGCCTGCCATCAGGTCGGTTTCCGTTCGTTCGATTACGACCTTCCTTCCAGCACGACCCAGGCCGAACTGTTTGCCTTGATCGATCAGCTGAATGCCGATCCGGACGTGCACGGCATCCTGGTGCAGTCGCCGCTGCCGGAATATATCGACGAGGACGCGCTGGTCGACCGCATCGATCCGGAAAAGGACGTGGACGGTTTCCAGGCGGTGAACGTGGGCCGCCTCGCGCTGCGCCGGTTCGGCCTGCGACCGTGCACACCGAAGGGCGTGATGACCCTGCTCGGCCACACCGATCGTCCGGTACGGGGCCAGCATGCGGTGGTGGTCGGCGTATCCAATCATGTCGGACGACCGTTGGCGCTCGAGCTGATGATCGCCGGTTGCACGACGACGTCGTGCCATCGCTTTACCCGTGATCTGGCCAGCTTCGTGAGTCAGGCCGACATCCTGATCGTTGCCGTCGGCAAGCCGGGGCTGGTCAGGGGTGAATGGATCAAGCCCGGCGCGGTCGTGATCGACGTCGGCATCAACCGGCTGGACGATGGCCGGCTGGTCGGCGACGTGATATTCGACACCGCGGCGGAGCGCGCCAGCTGGATCACTCCCGTGCCCGGCGGCGTCGGTCCGATGACGGTGGCCACGCTGATGGAAAACACGCTCGAGGCGGCCGAGGCGGATGCCGCGCGCCGCAAGAACGTCTGATTTTTTTCCGGCATTCAGCCGGACATCTGGCGAGCCTCACGGCAGGGCGCGTATAATTCCCTCTTTGCAGCGGGACTTATCGCATGCGTATCCTCGCCGAGGCCCTGACCTACGACGACGTCTACCTTGTTCCGGGCCACTCGATCGTGCTGCCGCGTGATGTGAATACATCGACACGGTTCACCCGCGACCTGCGCCTGAACATCCCCATCGTCTCCGCCGCGATGGACACCGTGACCGAAGCACGCCTCGCCATCACCATGGCGCAGAACGGCGGCATCGGCATCATCCACAAGAACATGACCGCCGAGCAGCAGGCGGCCGAAGTGCGCCTGGTGAAGAAGTTCGAGGCCGGCGTGATCCGCAGCCCGATCACGGTCGGTCCCGACACCTCGATCCGCGAGGTGCTGCGCCTGACCCACGCGCACAACATCTCCGGC
Organism: Rhodanobacter ginsengisoli; assembly: GCF_042657065.1. Lineage (NCBI taxonomy): Bacteria > Pseudomonadati > Pseudomonadota > Gammaproteobacteria > Lysobacterales > Rhodanobacteraceae > Rhodanobacter > Rhodanobacter ginsengisoli. The sequence continues at coordinate 1,941,492 of NZ_JBHSNF010000001.1, read as the reverse complement.
GTGCCGGTGGTGGATGGTTCCCGGCTGGTCGGCATCGTCACCAGTCGCGACCTGCGCTTCGAGCGCAAGCTCGACGATCCGGTGCGCAACATCATGACCCGCCAGGACAAGCTGATCACGGTACGCGAGGGCGCCGGCCAGGACGACGTGCTGCAGCTGCTGCACACCCACCGGATCGAGAAGGTGCTGGTGGTCAACGACGATTTCCAGCTGCGCGGACTGATCACCGTGAAGGACATCCAGAAGGCGCGCGACAACCCGCATGCCGCCAAGGACAAGCAGGAAGCCCTGCTGGTCGGCGCCGCGGTAGGTGTCGGTGGCGATACCGAACAGCGCGTGGCTGCGCTGGTCAATGCCGGTGTCGACGTGCTGGTCGTGGATACCGCGCACGGTCATTCGCAAGGCGTGATCGATCGCGTGGCCTGGGTGAAGAAGCACTTTCCGCAGGTGCAGCTGATCGCCGGCAACATCGTCACCGGCGAGGCGGCACGGGCCCTGCTCGATGTCGGCGTGGATGCGGTCAAGGTCGGCGTGGGTCCGGGTTCGATCTGCACCACGCGCGTGGTGGCCGGTGTCGGCGTACCGCAGATCACCGCGATCGACATGGTAGCCACCGCGCTCAAGGACGAGATCCCGCTGATCGCCGACGGCGGCATCCGCTATTCCGGTGACATCCCCAAGGCGCTCGCCGCCGGCGCGTCCACCGTGATGCTGGGCTCGATGTTCGCCGGGACCGAGGAGTCGCCGGGCGAGGTCGAACTGTTCCAGGGTCGTTCGTACAAGAGCTACCGCGGCATGGGCTCGATCGGCGCGATGCAGCTCGGCTCGAAGGATCGCTATTTCCAGGAAGAGGCGGACGCAGACAAGCTGGTGCCCGAAGGCATCGAGGGCCGGGTGCCGTATCGGGGCCCGCTGCGCAACATCATCCACCAGCTGATCGGTGGTCTGCGCGCCTCGATGGGTTATCTGGGGGCGGCGACGATCGAGGACGTGCGGCACAAGGCGCAGTTCGTCAAGGTGACCTCGGCCGGCGTCACCGAAGCGCATCCGCACGACATCCAGATCACCAAGGAAGCGCCGAACTACCGGCTCAATTCGTGATCGGGGCAGGGAACGTGTGGCTCTTGACGAGCGCGATGTCAGCGCTTCGTCCATGCCGACATGCGCCCCCCGGTCACGTGTTCCCCGTTCTCCGCCCTGAGTCCCCATGACCAATATCCATAGCGACAAGATCCTGATCCTCGATTTCGGCGCGCAGTACACCCAGCTGATCGCACGCCGTATCCGCGAAATCGGCGTGTACTGCGAGATCTGGGCCTGGGATCACGACCCGGCCGAGATCGCCGCCTTCGGCGCAAAAGGCATCATCCTGTCCGGTGGCCCGGAGTCGACCACGCTGGCCGACGCGCCGGTAGCGCCGCAGCAGGTATTCGATGCCGGCGTACCGATACTCGGCATCTGCTACGGCATGCAGACCCTGGCCGCCCAGCTCGGTGGGGCCACCGAGGCCGCCGATGCACGTGAGTTCGGCCATGCCAGCGTCGATATCGTCGCGCCCAGCCGGCTGTTCGATGGCCTCAACGACCACCCCGGCGAGCACAAGCTCGATGTGTGGATGAGCCACGGCGATCACGTGGCCGCCGCACCACCGGGCTTCGTCGTCACCGGTTGTACCGCGCGCATTCCGGTCGCGGTGATGGAAAACGAGGACAAGCGCTGGTACGGCGTGCAGTTCCATCCCGAAGTGACCCACACCAAACAGGGCGGGGCGCTGCTCAAGCGCTTCATCACCGAGATATGCGGCTGCGCCACCTTGTGGACCGCGGCCAACATCATCGACGACCAGATCGCCCGGGTGCGCGAGCTGGTCGGGGACGATCACGTGCTGCTGGGCCTGTCCGGCGGTGTGGATTCGTCGGTGGTCGCGGCCTTGCTGCACCGGGCGATCGGCGACAAGCTGACTTGCGTCTTCGTCGACACCGGCCTGTTGCGCTGGAAGGAAGGCGATCAGGTGATGGCGACGATGGCCGACACCGACGAACACGGCATGGGCATCAAGGTCATCCGCGTCGACGCCGCCGAGCGCTACTTCGATGCACTTGCCGGCGTGGCCGATCCGGAAGCCAAGCGCAAGATCATCGGCGGGCTGTTCGTGGAGATCTTCGACGAGGAATCCTCGAAGCTCACCGCCGACGGCGCCGGCCACGTGAAGTGGCTGGCCCAGGGCACGATCTATCCCGACGTGATCGAGTCGGCCGGCAGCAAGACCGGCAAGGCCCACGTGATCAAGAGTCATCACAACGTCGGCGGCCTGCCGGCGCACATGAAGCTGAAGCTGGTCGAGCCGTTGCGCGAGCTGTTCAAGGACGAGGTGCGCCGGATCGGCGTGGAGCTCGGCCTGCCACGGGCGATGGTCTACCGTCATCCGTTCCCCGGGCCCGGCCTGGGCGTGCGCATCCTCGGCGAAGTGAAACGGGAATACGCCGAATTGCTGGCCAGGGCCGACGCGATCTTCATCGAGGAACTGCGCAAGGCGGACTTGTACGACAAGACCAGCCAGGCGTTCGCGGTGTTTCTGCCGGTGAAATCGGTCGGTGTCGTCGGCGATGCCCGGGCCTATGAATGGGTCATCGCACTGCGCGCGGTGGAGACCATCGATTTCATGACGGCGCATTGGGCGCATCTGCCTTACGAGTTTCTAGGCAACGTTTCCAACAGGATAATCAATGAATTACGTGGTGTTTCTCGCGTAGTTTATGATATCAGCGGCAAGCCGCCCGCCACGATCGAGTGGGAGTAACAAAATCAGGCACCTGGATGCCCCGAGCAAAGCCGGCGACTTGCCGGCTTTCTCATGTTCAGCACACACTGTATTGAAATGACTGAAGAAAATACCAAGTCGCCCGAACCGTTTTCAGCCGAAGACCAGCGGCACATGCGCCGTGCGCTGCAGCTGGCCGCGCACGCCCGCGACGCCGAGAACGAGGTGCCGGTCGGCGCCGTGCTGGTGCAGGAGGGCGAGATCGTCGGGCTGGGCTGGAATCGCAACATCACCCTGCATGACCCGACCGCCCACGCCGAGATCATGGCGTTGCGTGCGGCCGGCGAGAAGCTCGCCAACCATCGCCTTTCCGGCGCCACGCTCTACGTCACCCTGGAGCCCTGCTCGATGTGCGCGATGGCGATGATCCACGCGCGCCTGGGCCGCGTGGTCTATGCCGCGGCCGATCCCAAGACCGGCGCTGCCGGCAGCGTATTCGACACGCTTGTCGATGTGCGCCACAACCATCGCATCGAGGTCGCCGCCGGCCTGTTTGCCGAGGAGTCCGCCAACCTGTTGCGGGAGTTTTTCCGCGCCCGCCGCTGAACTTGGGCGTGCTCAGGGTCCGGCGGTGGTGACGTTGGTTTGCCAGCTGACCAGTTGCAGCCGCAGTCCCCATGGCGCGATGAAGTTCACCACGGTCTGGCCCGACTTCAAGGTCCGCGGTGCCCCGAGCACACGGACACCCTCACGCCGCAGCCACTGGGCGGCACCCGCCACGTCGTCCGAGATGAGCCGGATCGGTTCGCGGCGCCGACTCCCGCTGGAGGTGGCCGGGGCAGGGGCGGCGGACAGTTCGATGACGGAACCCGCGCCGCAGGACAGCAGCCTGGATTCGCGACTGCCCTGGTGCGAATCGCCGAGGCCCAGCCGCGGACTGATCAACTGGCAATCCAGCACGTCCCGGAAAAACGTCACCGCCTGTGCCATGTCCGGCACGACAATCCTCACGTAGTCGTCGTCCTGGATCACGGCCGCACGGCTGCTCGTGGCTGCCACGGCGGCAACCACGCCCAGCATGACAAAGGCCAGCAACGACAGGAACGACTTGTTCATGACTCGGTACCATGGATTCACTGGCGCCATGGATGGGGTTGCCGGAGTCCCGGGAAAAGTCCCCGTGGGTGACCAATAAGTTTCCCTGCGCGAACAATCGGTGCGGCCTGACGGCCATGCCGGCGGCGATCACGATCGTTCGCCCGGGGAAACGCACAGATCGCGCCAATGCCATTTACTCTCGACCCCGTGCCCCCACTCATGTGTGCTGTCAGCAGACCGGCAAGCCAGACGTGGGTCAGGCGATTGTCCCGGTCGCCCCTCATCGACCAGGATCAGCCGGATGAAACGCCATCACCATTCCCTGTTGCAACGCCGTCGCGTGGAGTTCGGAGGTGCCGACGCCGCGCGCCGCATCACGACTCCCGTTACCAGGGCCCAGCCGACCGGCCTGCAGGCCGGAGATGGCTACGACTGGTTGCGTCAGATCAAGCAATTCCAGGCAACCCGGCGCGTCATGCGCGCAAACCGCACAGGCAGCTGACCGGTCCCCGACCGACTCGCGCGAGCGCTCGTGCAGCGGCATCGACTCCAACTTCGCGTCCTCGCTTCCGCTTGGCCGCAGGACTCTTGCAGTCCCTTCATCGTCGCCGTGATATCGCGCAGGGCGATTGATCGCTCGGGCTGAATCGCTGCCGCATGTGGCGGCGGTGGCCCCCGATTTCCCGGCCATGGATCCCCTTCGACGAAAGGCCGGCAGACCATGCGAGACCGCCATGGCGCTGCCTCGGATCGCACGGCTCTTCGACGAAATGCGCTGTGCCCGGTGGCAATGCGACCCCGGCGGCACGGGCTCGTCTGGCTGGATCAATTTTGATCCATGCACGACAAATTCATGACAGACACAACAACTGTCCAGGCAGCAGGATGGGCGGCGGGCCCTTGATGGCCTTGCGTGAAGTACCGACTCCCGGACGCCATCGCGCGCAACGATTCGCTCTCCCGCACGGCAAATAAATCAGCCTTGACATATGCTGCCTAGGCAGTAATATATGCCACATCATCGGGAGATGGGCATGAAGAAATCGAAGAAAGGGACGATCGCCGTGCTGGCCACGGGTGAACTCGGCTTTCTGATCACCGGGGTGCGCAGCGCGATCCTGTCGGCGCTGGACAAGGCGCTGGAGCCGCTCGGCATTTCTGCCGCGCAGTTCGTCGTGTTCCGGAGCATTGCGGATGGGCGCGGCAGCACCATCGGTGAGCTCTGCCGCGTGCTCGGATATGACTCCGGAGCGATGACGCGGCTGCTCGATCGCATCGAGAAGAAAGATCTGATCCGTCGCGTGGCGAATCCGCAGGACCGCCGCAGCTTCCTGATCGAACTCACCGAGCGCAGCGCGCTGCTGGTGCCCCAGGCGCGGCGGCGGGTGCAGAAAGTGTTCGCACAGTTGCTCAACGGCTTTGACGAGAAGGAGGCCGCGGCGTTGAAGACGTCGCTCGAGCAGATTCTTCTCAACGCGGCGCGTATCGCCTGAGTACCCGTCATCCATTTATCAGCCCAGGCTGATTGTTCTGCGCTGATTTTTCCATCGACTCTGGAGAATCATTGCCATGCTCACCCGAGCCCACACCATGACCATGACCCTGACGCGGCATGCGCGGCACGCGGCCGGGGCACTCGCATTGACGATGCTGGCCGCCTGCGCGAGTACCGCCGGCCTGCATACGCACGCCACCGCGCTGGATGCAGATCGGCTGGAGGTTTCACGCAGCCTTTCGACGACCGCGTTGTCAGCGGAAGCATGGCCGAAGGAGGCCTGGTGGAGGGAGTTTGGCGATCCCCAGCTGGATGAGCTGATCGAGGCCGCGCTGGACGGCCAGCCGAGCCTGGGTGTCGCCGAAGCCCGGGTGCGGCAGGCACAGGCATTCGCGGGCGTGGCCGGTGCCGCGCTGTATCCGCAGGTCAATGCGAGCTTGAAGAGTACCCGCCAGCGCTTCAGCGAGCACGGCACCGTGCCTCCGCCCATCGCCGGAACCTGGCAGGACATCAACGAGATGTCACTGGGGTTGCACTACGAGCTGGACTTCTGGGGCAAGAACCGCGCGGCGGTCGATGCCGCCCTGGATCGAGCCCATGCCGCCGAAGTCGGCCTGCATGCGGCGCAACTGATGCTGACCACCTCGCTGGCGCGCACCTACCTGCGACTCGACCTTGCCTATGCCCAACGCGATCTGGCCGAGGACACGCTGAAGCTGCGCCAGCAGACGCTGGAGCTGACGCGCAGGCGGGTCGTGGCGCAGATCGATTCGCAACTCGAGCTGACCCAGGCCGAGGCAGCGTTGCCGGCGGTACGCGAGCGAATCGCCGCGATCGACGAGTCGATCGCATTGCTCGACAACCAGCTTGCGGCATTGCAGGGCAAGGGGCCGGATGCAGGACTGCTGATCAAGCGACCGCAACTGGCCGGGGTCGGTCCGGTGGCGGTGCCGGCCAATCTGCCGGCAGAACTGATCGGCCGCCGCCCCGACGTGGTGGCGAATCGCTGGCTCGTCGAGGCGGCCAGCCAGGACATCAAAGTCGCCAGGGCGCGGTTCTATCCCGACATCAGTCTCAACGCACTGGTCGGTTTGCAGAGGCTCGGCTTTGACAATTTCCTCGACGCCGGCAGCCGCGTCCTCGGTGTCGGGCCGGCGATCTCGCTGCCGATCTTCGACGGCGGCCGCCTGCGCGGCAACCTCGGCGTGCACCAGGCCGACTATGACGCGGCAGTGGAGCACTACAACGCCACTGTGATCGCGGCCGTCCATGACGTGGTCGATCAACTCGTCTCGCTGCGCTGGCTGCAGCAACGGGTGCACGAGCAGGATGAGGCGCTGCGGCTGAGCCAGCACGCCTACGACCTCGCCCGGGCACGCTATCGCAGTGGCCTGGCGAACTACCTGCAGGTGCTGTCGGCCGAGGGCCAGGTGCTGGCGGAGAAGCGACGGGTACTCGAGTCGCAGTCGCGTCAGCGCGAACTGCGACTGAACCTGATCCGCGCACTCGGCGGCGGCTATCGGCCGGCGTCGGGCCCGGCAGCCACCGCCGCCACCCGTGTACCTACTCGAGGAAGCAAGTCATGAACACCGAAACAGGCTCGCCGCAGGCGGGCACCGCACCCGTCGCAGCGACGGGGCCGCAGGCATCGCGTTCGCGCCTGGGCCAGATCCTGGGCGTGACCGTGGTGGTCATCGTGGTGATCGGTGTGGGGTTGTGGTGGCTGGTGGCCGGGCAATACCGCGAGACCACCGAAGACGCCTATGTCGACGGCAACGTGGTAGCCGTCACCGCCCAGGTCCCCGGCGTGGTCACTGCCATCGATGCGGACAATACCGATTACGTGAAGGCGGGCAGCAGCCTGGTCAAGCTCGATGACACCGATGCCCGGCTGGCCCTGGCGCGTGCCGAGGCACAGCTTGCCCGCACCGTGCGGCAGGTACGCGCGCAGTACGCCAACGTCGGACAGACCCGCGCCAACCTGCAACTGCGCGAGGTCGAGCTGTCCCGGGCGAAGGCCGATCTGGCGCGCCGGCGTGAACTCGTCTCCATCGGCGCGATCTCGGGCGAAGAGGTCAAGCATGCGGAGGAAGCAGTGCGTGCCGCCAGCGCCGCGCTCGGCATGGCCACCCAGCAGCTGGCCGGCAGCAGCGCGCTGATCGATCGCACCTCGATTGCGACCAACCCGGAGGTGCTGGCCGCATCCTCGCAGGTGCGTGATGCATGGATCGCCGTCTACCGCACCAACGTACCCGCCCCGGTCAGCGGCATGGTGACCAAGCGCAACGTGCAGTTGGGGCAGAAGATCAACCCGGGCATCTCGCTGATGTCGGTGGTGCCGCTGAATCACCTGTGGGTCGAGGCCAACTTCAAGGAATCGCAGCTGCGTCATATCCGTATCGGCCAGAAGGTGAATCTGGTGGCCGACGTCTACGGCGACGACGTGGTCTACCACGGCACCGTGGCGGGTCAGGAGGCGGGCACCGGCAGCGCGTTCTCGCTGTTGCCGGCGCAGAACGCCACCGGCAACTGGATCAAGGTGGTGCAGCGCGTGCCGATCCGCATCGCACTGGACCCGCGGCAGGTGGCGAAGCATCCGTTGCAGTTGGGCCTGTCGATGAAGGTTACCGTGTCCACCCGGCAGCGTGGCGGCAGCCGCCTGGTGACGCCGGGTTCGCAGGAACACGGCTATCGCACCGACGTGTTCGCCCACGAGCTGGCCAGCGCGGACGCCGTGGTCGACAAGATCATCGCGGCGAACCGATAGTAGCCGAGGGAGCCTTGCCATGAACACCCGCGCACCCGGCCCGTTGCTGTATGCCACGATCTTCGTGCTGACCGCGATCGAATTCCTGCAACTGAGCATGGTCGCGTTCGGCGCGGGTCCGATCATGGGCGAGGTCAGCATCACGCCGGAGGACTTCAGCCTGATCGCCGCGGTCTATGCCAGCGTGGCGATTCTGGTGATTTCGATGCAGCGCTGGTTCGTCACCCGCCTGGGCGGAAGACTTTTCATCCAGTGCGCCGCGGTGGTGTCGTTGCTCGGTGCGGTGCTGTGCGCCACCAGCCACGACTTCGCTTCGTTCCTGCTGGGCCGTGTGGTGATGGCGCTCGGCGGCGGTGCATTCTTCACGTCGGCGCGCATGATCATCCACCATGCGCTGGCCGGACCGCGCCGCTTCACCGGTATCAAGTCGCTGGCGTACGGCGTGGCGCTATGCATCGCCGCCGGGCCCTGGCTGGCGGCGCAGGCGGTGTCCAACGACACCTGGTCGGCGATCTTCTGGCTGCTGGCGATCCTCGACGGGCTGGCCTTCGTGCTCGCCAGCAGCAGCCTGACCAGTGATCTGCGCGGCTACGAGGAAGGCCGAAGCGACTGGAATCCGTGGTTGCAGGTCTTGCTGGTGGGTGGCAGTTTCGCGCTGCTCTATGCATTGCAGCGCTTCTACTACGACTTCTACGGCGATGTGCTCTACGTCGCCGCCACCCTGGTTGCCGCGCTGGTGGCGTTGCTGGCGTACGCGCATCACCAGCGAAAAAACGAGCGCCCGCTGCTGCATCTGCGCCCCATGCTGCACCTGCGTTACCTCGCCGGCGTCACGCTGTTCCTGTTCGCCTACCTGATGCTGGGCGCGAACAATTACGTGGTGCCGTCGATGCTGCTGCGGAGCCTGGGCTATTCGTGGGAAACGGTGGGCCACTTCGAAGCCCTGGGTGCGCTGGCGGCGGTTGCCACGTTCACCGTGGTCGCCCGCTTGCTGCCGAAGCACCCGGCCCCGAGGAAGTACTGGATCACCGGCTTCCTGGCGCTGGCCACTTTCGGCGTCCTGCTGGCGCGACTCGATCCGGCGGCCAGTCCGTGGCTGCACATCCTGCCGGCGCTGGCCTGCTACAACATCTTCCTGCTGACCGTGCTGCCGATCACCGCGATGCAGGCGTTCCGCCAGATGGAGGGCGACGAGACGCTGTTCTCCAATGCGCAGCAAGTGAAGAACATGCTGGCGCAGGCGGGTATCGCGCTGGGCATTTCCGTCGCCACGTTGGGACAGCAGTGGCGCGCCACCGTGCACTACAACGTGCTCAATGCGCAGGTGACGCCGGACAACCCGGTCTACCTCGCCACGATCCGGCACCTGCAGGGCGCTTTGACCCCCAGCGTCGGCCCCAGCGAAGCCGCGCGAATCGCAGTGGCCGAGGTGGCCCGGATGCTGGCCCGGCAATCGGCGCTGCTGGCGAACATCGACCACTTCCGCCTGATCGCCGTGCTGGGTGTCCTGGGCGTCGCGGTGACGCTGCTGCAGCGGGTGTTCCGATGAACCGCCGCGACGCCATCGGCAGCGACGATGAGGTGGTGCGCCATGCGCTGATCGCCGTCGAGCGGCTGCACCGGGCCTTGTGGCACTCAGTGGGACGGGAGCTTGCCGCCGACGATCTGAGCGTGGTGCAGTGGCTGCTGGTATCGGAAGTCGCGCGCGGCGAGGGCCGTACGCTGACCCATTTCGCGCGGGCCACCTCGCGCGACGCGGGCTCCTTGTCGCGCGCGATCCATCAACTGACCCAGCGAGGCCTGCTGGAGAACCGACGCAGCCATGCCGATCGCCGCAGCAGCATGATCAGCCTCACCTCGGCGGGCCGGGCCATGTACCGGCGGCTCGCGCCGCGCATCGAACGAATCGCGCAGGCGATGGACCTGGGCACGGAGGCCGCCCAACTGGACCGCATTGCCATGGCGCTGGCACATGCCGCCAGCCGCATCGGATGCGGCCAGCGGGGCGCACCTGCGACATCGTCACGCAAGGACATCTTCACCTGAGCCGCCGGCACCGCAGCCACGCTCAGGCCGGCATCTTGCGGAGGGCGATCGAGAAGCGGTTCCAGCCGTTGATCGCGACCACCAGCAGGGTCAGGTCGGTCATTTCCTCCGGGGTGAAATGCGGCTGTACCGATTCCCACACATCGTCGGGCACGTGCGTGCTGCTGACCAGGGTGACTGCTTCGGTCCATGCCAGCGCGGCACGTTCACGCTGGCTGAAGAAAGGCGTTTCGCGCCAGGCACCCACCGTGGCCAAGCGCCGCTCATCCTCGCCGGCCTTGCGCGCATCGGCGGAGTGCAGATCCATGCAGTAGGCACAACCGTTGATCTGCGAGGCACGCAGGCGCACCAGTTCGATCAGCGGTTTCTCCAGCGAACTGTTCCCGATGGGCTGCTCCAGCGCGATCATCGCCTTGATCGCTTCCGGGCTGGTCTTGCAGAAATCGAGACGGCTGTTCATGGCAGGACTCCTGCTGGCGGACCGTGGATGCACGTCAGCCTGATCGTGCCGGGCCTAGCCGGCTCGAACATTCGTGCCCCGGATGGATCGTTCGGCGCGGCAGCCATGGCGATGCCGAAGCGAAAAGCGCGAAAGGGACAAGTCAGCGCGTGTCGATGTGCCTGATCTTGGCTGCGCTGATGCAGAGGCACTCCGACGGCTGCGCCGAAGTCTCGACGCTTGAATCGTCGGCGTTGCGCCCACAGTCCTGTGAACTACTGCGCGCTCGGCGCGGGCGCGCTCCCCCTCCCAAGGAAATCCCATGCATATCGACTTGAACAGACGCCATGCGATCGTGACCGGCTCCACCGCCGGCATCGGTCTGGCGATCGCGCGCGGCCTGGCCGCTGCGGGCGCGCACGTGGTCATTACCGGCCGTACCCAGGCGCGTGTCGACGACGCCATCGCCGATATCGCCGGCCAGATCGACGGCGCGCAACTGAGCGGCGTGGCCGGTGATCTCGGTACGCGCGCGGGTGCCGAACAGCTGATTGCGGCGGTGCCGGATACCGACATCCTGGTCAACAACCTCGGCATCTTCGAGCCGAAGGGATTTTTCGATATCCCCGACGCGGACTGGCTGCGCTTCTTCGAGGTCAACGTGATGAGCGGCGTGCGGCTTGCCCGTCACTACGCGCAGGGCATGGCGAAGCGCGGCTGGGGTCGGGTGCAGTTCCTGTCCAGCGAGTCGGGTGTGCAGATTCCGGCCGAGATGGTGCACTACGGCGTGACCAAGACCGCCCAGCTCGCGGTGTCGCGCGGGCTGGCCGAGTCGCTGGCCGGCACCGGCGTCACGGTGAACGCGATCCTGCCCGGGCCGACCCGCTCCGAAGGCGTCGGCGACTTCTTCGGCAAGATCGCAGCGGAGCAGGGCGTTCCGGTGGAACAGGTCGAGCGCGAGTTCATCGCCACCCATCGGCCATCGTCGCTGATCAAGCGGCTGGCCACGGTCGACGAAGTGGCCCATATGGCCGTCTATCTCGCTTCCGAACAGGCCTCGGCCACCACCGGCGCCGCCGTGCGTGTCGACGGCGGTGTGGTGCGCTCGGTGATCTGAGGCCCGGTGATCCGGGTCCCGAGGATCTGGCGCGATCGTTCGATGCCGTCGAACATCTTCATCTCGCACGTTCGAGAAGCCCACCACCCGACCAGCCGTTGCAAGATCGCCGGATGGAAGTCGGGGAGGTTCGGCCCGCTCAGTGAGGCGGATCGTCCATCCCCGACGCGTTGAGTCCGCCATCGGTGCGCCTTGCCGGGCGAGGCTCGATCGCACCACGCCAGGCACCGGGACTCACCCCCATCTTGCAGGTGAACGTGCGCGTGAAATGGCTCTGATCGGCGAACCCCGCGGCCAGGGCTACGTCGGCCAGGGTCAGGCTGTGATCGTCACGCATCAGCTTCAGGGCCAGCTCGATACGCTGCGCAATCAGCCATTGGTGCGGCGACAGCCCGGTGCTCTTCTTGAAGGCGCGCACGAAAGCGCTGCACGACAGGTCGCAGGCCTTGGCCACCAACGCCAGGGGAATCCCGTCGACGAGATGTTCGCGCATCAATTCCGTCGCCTGGCGCTGTCTCCACGGGGCCAGGCCGCCCCGCATCGACGGACTGCGATGGCGCACGTCACCGTAGGCGCTCAACAAATGGGCGCGCAGCGCCAGCAGGACATGGTCGACGAACAGCTGGTGGTTCTCGCGCTGCGCATGCAGCGCCGGCAGCAGGCTGAGGCCGAGATGGCGGATGACCGGATCGTCGATGAACTCGCCGGGCCGATAGCGCAGATCGCTTGCCTCCCGGGTGCCCAGTTCCTCACTCAGTTCAGTCAGCGCGGTGCGCGGAACATAGAAGAAAAGCGGATGGAACGGGTCCTTTATGTACGCGATCGGGTGGCGCTCCAGATCGTAGAAGTGTGTGGTGCCCGGAACGATCGGCCGCACCGGAACCGGTCGTCCATCCAGCCACAGTGCGTGACGCTGCAAACCGCGCAATTGCAACCCGACGATATAGGACGATTCGGCGGCGATCGGTGCGGTGAAACCGTAGTCCGGGGTGTCGCAGAACACTTCGGTGACAGCCAGCGGCTGCTTGCCGGCAGTATGCGTCGTCAACGTGGGCGGATTGCTCATGCGGAACGATCGTCCCAGACGATTGCCGTAGGCTCCTTTTTGCATCGGAGATCCCTCCACGGACATTCGAGGTGTCTGCGGCGAAATATACGCCGCCGCGCTGGGCATGTTTAGCTGTCCATGCAAGTGGACAGGCAGGTTCAGCGGGCGGGATGAACGGCCGGCGCCGGGCAGGTTGGCGGTTGGTTTGCAATCGTCGGATGCACGCTCATGTTGCGCCGGATCGACTGTTCCGGTGTCAGCCAGAGCAGCCCTCGCGATGCACAATCCTCGGCATAGTCGAACAGCGTCTGCATGTGCTTCGAGTCGAAGTCGACGAAGCTTTCCTGCGGGTAGTCCACCGGAATTTCCGTCATGCGGAATTGCATGTGCATGCGCCGGGCCGCCGCGATGCTTTCCAGGATCGCGCCACGGGTCTTGTAGGTCATTTCCGCCTCGAAACTGTCCGACAGCACATCGACGGTATTGAATGGCGTCGTGCGTGGCTTCCGTGCCAACTGGCCGTTCACGATCAGGTAAAGATGGGCACCATGCAGCTCGGGGACGTCAAAGGCCCGGATCCCGACGATCAGCGGCATGGTGAATACCGACGTGGTCACGCTGCCGTCCACGTGCATCTCGTCATAGCGGGCATGGCCGTCGCTGACGTGGATGAGTACTGGAGGGAAGATCCCGGGTACGCTGGCCGACGCGATCAGCACGTCACGGAACAGCCTGCGCGCGGGCGGGCCACCCCGTTTGGCGATCTCACCCATGTCCCACAGCACGGTCTCGTGCTTGTCCAGGTCGGTCGTGGCCACGATCAGCCGGCGCCCCTTGGCGGCCTCGCTGGCGATCGCATCGATCATGGCCGGGGTAACGAAGCGATCGACCAGCTGGAACAACGGATTGCGGTGGAGCAGGCCACGCGGTGACAGCAGCCGGGCCAGGATGGTTCGGGTCGGCGAGCGCATCAGCCGGGCACTGCGCTTGCCGGTAAACGCCTGCTGCATGCGTGCATCCCAGTCCGGACCCAGAAACGCAAACGGGGCAAGCAGTGCACCGGCGCTCACCCCGGTCACCATCTCGAATTGGGGACGGGCATGGGCGCGGCTCAGCCCGGCCAGCGCACCGGCACCGTAGGCGCCGCCGGAACCGCCGCCCGATAGCGCGAGGATGTCCACCGTTCCGTCCGTCGCCGCGGCACGGATACCCTTGAAGAATGCGGTCGCCTGGGTGGTGAAGCCACGCAGGTCGGTGGTCACCAGTCTTACCGTGGGGGGAAAGCCATCCGGCGTGGCGCGGCTTATCAGCTCCGGGGGCGCGGCACGACGTGGCGCGGTCTGGCAACCGCCCAGCAGAAACAGCAGGCCGAGCAGAAGACATGCCGTCGGGCCCCGCATCGCCGATCGCCGGTTCATCGCTGTCTCCTCAACTCAGTCCTTCGACCAACCGCCTGGCCAGCCTTGGCTGGCGCAGTTGCTCCAGCCACCAGGCGAGGGCGCGACCATCGTGATCGCCGCGCCACGCGACATACAGGACATTGGGTTCGCGTGGATCGGCCATCTTCCGCTCCACCAGCTCGCCGCGCTTCAGCGAGGCTGCGATCCGCTTGCGCGGCAGCCAGCCCACGCCGAGGCCTTCGCATTGCGCGAGGATTTTCGCGCGCATGCTGGGCACGGCGAGGGTCGCCTGGCCACCGAGCAAACCATAGGCGCGACCGACGCTGCGGGAGGAGTCGGCGACGACCACCGCCCGATGGCGACTGACCACGTCCTGCGTCAGTGGCTCGCTGGCCCTGGCAAGCGGGTGGCGCGGAGAGATCGCGAATATCCAGTCCATCGCGCCCAGTTCCAGCCAGCGCAACTGCGGCATTGCCGGCGGCTCGTTGGTGGCTCCCACGACCAGGTCGGCGCGGCCCTCGCGCAGAGCCTCCCAGGTACCGCCCAGAACTTCGTGGGTGATGCGCAGGCTGACCCCGGATTGCAGCGCGTCGAAGCTGTGGATCACCGGCAGCAAGGTCTCGAATTCGAGGATTTCGTCGGTAACGATGTGCAGGCGATCTTCCCAGCCGTTGGCGACCTGCTTCACGCGCTGACTCAGTCGCGACACGTCCTGAATCAGCCGGGCGGCTTCCTGGGTCAGCAACTGGCCGGCCGGGGTGAGTTGCAGGCGATAGCGGCGGCGGTCGAACAGCAGGGCATCGAAACGCGTCTCCAGCTGACGCGCCGCATGCGAAATGGTCGAAGGTGCCTTGCCCAGCCGGGCCGCCGCGCGGGACAGGCTGCCGCTGTCCCGAATCGCTTCCAGCAAGGCCAATTCGTCATCGGACAACATGTTCGACCTCATCGTACGAGTCCGTCGAAACGATGGTACGGCAAACGGCGGGGAGGCGAGCAGGATGTCATCACTGTCTTGCATCACCCACCCATCTGGAGCACACCATGAATCGTTTCGAAGGAAAATCCGTACTCGTTACCGGCGGCAGCAGCGGCATCGGCCTGGCCGCCGCCAGGGCGTTCGCCGCCGAAGGCGCGCGCGTCGTCATCACCGGTCGCGACGGCGCGACGCTGGAACAGGCCCGGGCCAGCCTGGGGCCGAATGCCCTCGCGATACGCAACGACGCCGGCTCGGTGCCTGCCGCACGCGAGCTGGCCAAAGCGGTTGCCGCCGAAGGCATCAAGCTCGATGCCATCTTCATCAATGCCGGCTCGGCTCGTTTCGCGGCGTTCCCGGATGTCGACGAGGCGCTGTGGGACCAGGGCTTCGACACCAACGTGAAAGGTGCCTACTTCCAGTTGCAGTCGCTGCTGCCCCAGCTCAATCCCGGTGCATCGATCGTGATCAACGGTTCGATCAACGCCCATATCGGCATGCCGAACACATCCGTCTATGCGGCCAGCAAGGCCGCCCTGATCTCGCTGTCCCGCACGCTGTCGGCCGAGCTGCTGCCGCGCGGCGTGCGCGTCAACGTGGTCAGTCCCGGTCCGGTCCATACGCCGCTCTACGGCAAGCTCGGCATGGATGCGGCGACACTCGAGGCCACCGCAGCGCAGATCCAGGCACAGGTGCCGCTGGGTCGCTTCGGCACACCCGAGGAAATCGCGGCCACCGTGCTGCACCTGGCCTCGCCCGAGTCGGCTTTCATCGTCGGCACCGAAATCGTCATCGACGGTGGCATGAGCCAGCTTTGAGCCAGCCAATGCCGGGGCCGCGCAGGCGGGCACCTCGAGCCGCCACCAGCCCGGACCCCGGCAGCCGTTCATGCAGGCGCCAGCCACACAGGCTGATGGCACCGGCACAGGCCTGGGTCGGCGAATAAATCAGTTCGCGAGTCGGTCTACCAGCAGGTCCAGCAGCGCGCGCAGGCGGGCAAGTCGCTTCAGGTCGCGGTGATAACCGACCCAGGTATCGCGCGCGGGTGGCTCCTTGCCGAGGTCGATGCGCTCGAGGCCGGGGAAGCCATCGCCCAGCGATCGCGGCAGCACCGCGAGCCCGGCACCGTGAGCGCACATCTGCGCATGGATCGCCCGCGCATTGCTGCGAAAGGCCACACGGGCCTTCGGCAACGTCCGCTGCAGCCAGGCGACGTCGGGCATCTCGCTGAAGGCGGTGTCCATGGTGATCAACGCACAACCACTCCCGTCGCCGGCTTGCGGATGAGCCGAGCCTGCCTTCGTGTACAGGCCGTACGGCATGCGCAGCAGTTTGCGCGCGACCACGTCCGGCTCGTCGAATGGCTGGATGCGGAAGGCGAGGTCGGCCTCGCGACGCGACAGGCTGAAGAAGCGTGTATCGGTCAGCAGTTCGACGGTGACGCCCGGATGCATCCGGGCGAAATCCGCCAGCACCGGTGACAGGACGTAGGTGCCGAACCAGTCGGACGCGGTGAGTCGCAGCGGGCCTTCGAGATGCTGTTCCTGGCCATCCAGCTGTCGCTGGAATGCCAGCACCTCTTCCTCGATGCGCTCGGCATGACGCAGCACGGCGGCGCCTTCCTCGGTAAGCATGAAACCATCGGGAGTGCGCTGGAACAGGGTGTGGCCCACCGCCTGCTCCAGTGCGCGCAGGCGCCGGCCCATGGTCGGCTGGGTCTGCCCGACTCGACGGGCCGCCGCCCCCAGTGTTCCCTCGCGCGCGACGGCGAGGAAGACGCGCAGGTCACTCCATTCCATTCATCTCTCCGGTTGTCGAAGGGCTTGGTTGGGCCATGCATTTATGCATGAAAAACATGCATCAATTTTCATTTTCATGCAAATAGTTTTGGCCTAACGTGGCCTCCACGAATCCCGAGGAACCCACCATGAGCGCCCACCTTTCCATGCATGCCGCCGTACTCGAAAACCATGGCGAGGCCTTTCGCCTCGCCATCGTGGCCCGCCCCGTGCCGCAGGCGGGGCAGGTGCTGGTGAAGATCATGGCCAGCGCCGTCAATCCGCTGGACCTGAAGATCCGCAGTGGCGATGCCGCCCACGCCAGGCACCCGTTGCCGGCCATCCTGGGCATCGACATGGCGGGTATCGTCGAATCGGTGGGGCCGGGTGTCACGGCCTTCCGCACCGGCGACGAGGTGTATGGCATGACCGGCGGCGTGGGCGGCGTGCAGGGTTCGCTGGCCGAATACGCCGCGGTGGACGCCGCCCTGCTGGCACACAAGCCGTCCAACTTCAGCATGCGCGAAGCCGCTGCCGTGCCGCTGGCCTTCATCACGGCATGGGAGGGTCTGGTCGACCGCGTCCATCTGCACGCTGGCCAGACCGTGCTGGTGCAGGGCGCCGGCGGGGTGGGCCATATGGCCATCCAGATCGCCCGTGCGCTCGGCGCCACCGTGTTTGCCACCGACTCGGCGGCGAAAGCCCCATTCATCGCGCGACTGGGTGCCACGCCGATCGACTACAGGACCGCCACCGTCGAGGAATATGTCGCCGAGCACACCGCCGGTCGCGGCTTCGAGGTGGTCTACGACACCGCCGGCGGCGCCAGCCTGGATGCCTCGTTCAAGGCAGCCGCCCGTTTCGGCCACGTGGTCAGCGCGCTTGGCTGGGGCACGCATGCGCTGGCGCCGCTGTCCTTCCGTGCGGGCACCTATTCCGGCGTGTTCACACTGCTTCCGCTGCTCACCGGCGAAGGCCGGGCTCATCATGGGGAGATCATGCGCCACGCCGCCGAGATGGCCGAGTCGGGCCAGCTGATCCCGCAGGTGGATGATCGGCACTTCGACCTGGCCTCGGTCGGCGAGGCGCACTTGCTGCTCGGCCAGCGCGAAGCCCGCGGCAAGCTGGTGGTCGACATCAACGGTTGAGCTGGTCGGTCACCCGTCGCGGGGTTGATCTGCGTCAATAGCACGCCGGCACGCGCGAGTATGTTTTATCCAGGTCTCGCTCCCGCATCGGAGACTCGGTGTCGGTAGCGAGTTGGCGCAGCATCCCTGCCGCAAGTGGGGATGTGCGCGTGATAAGTGCTGGAGGAAATACCCCATGACCACGCTGACCCACTGGAATCCACTCAAGGCAACCTCTCGTTTCGACCCGCTGACCAGCTTCGAGGACATGTTCCGCAGCCTGGCTGCACGCCCGCAATGGCGCGATCTGGAGGCGGCGCCGGACATGCGCATCGACGTCTCCGAGGACGACAAGGCGTTCCACATCAAGGCGGAGATTCCCGGTGTCGACAAGAATGACATCGAGCTCTCGGTCGACGGCAATCAGGTATCGATCAGCGCCGAGGTCAAACGCGAAACCAGGAACAAGAAGGACGAAGCGGAAATCTATACCGAACGCTACTACGGCAAGGTCTATCGCTCCTTTACGCTGCCGGGCGAGTTCGACAGTGCGAAGGCCGAGGCCCGCTGTGACAACGGCGTGCTGTCCCTCGACCTGCCCAAGCGGCCCAACGGCAGCGCACGCAAGATCGCGGTCAGTTGAGCGGTCCGCAGTGACCCCGTCGCATTGTTCGGGTGATGGGGCGGGGTCACCAGCTTCCCCGATTACCAACGGCCACGCCACGCGGACGCCTCATGAGTGACGCATTCCTCAACCCGCTCGATGCGATCCGGTCGGAAGCCGTCCGGCTGGACGGCCTGGACCATGACTACGATGCGCTGATCGAGGCGGTCGGGGACCGTTCGTTCGTCCTGCTGGGCGAGGCGACGCATGGTACGCGCGAGTTCTATCGCATGCGGGCGCAGATCACGCGCCGGCTGATTATCGAGCGCGGTTTCGAAGCGGTGGCCGTGGAAGCGGACTGGCCCGATGCGTACCGGCTCAACCGGTTTGTACGGGGCGAGGGGCTTGAAGCCACCGCGCGGCAGGCGTTCGATGACTTCGAGCGCTTTCCGCGCTGGATGTGGTGCAATGAAGAGGTTCTGAGCTTCATCGAGTGGCTGCACGACCACAACATCGGACGGCCGGAAGATAGCCGCGTCGGCTTCTATGGCCTGGACATGTACAGCCTCTACCGCTCCGCCGAAGCGGTGATCGGCTATCTCGAAGGCGTGGATCAACAGCAGGCCTCGCTTGCGCGCAAACAATATGCCGCCCTCGACCACGTACGGGATCCACAGGGCTACGGCTATGAAGTAGCCGCGGGGCTCCGGCCCGATTGCCGGATGGCCGTGCAGGAGCGCCTGGTCCAACTGGTCCGGAATGCTCCCGAATATCTGACCCGGGACGGCCGGCGCGCTGCCGACGAGCAGTTTTTTGCGGAACGCAACGCCCATGTGGTGATGAGCGCCGAGGCCTACTATCGCGAAATGTTCGGTTCACGGGCGGACAGCTGGAACCGGCGCGACCAGCACATGACGCAGACACTGTTCTCCCTGCAGCATCACCTGCAGTCGCAGGGGCAGGCGGGCAAGATCGTCGTATGGGCGCACAACTCCCATCTCGGCGATGCCAGGGCGACGCAGATGGGGGAGGCGGGCGAATGGAATGTCGGGCAACTGGTTCGTCAGCGCGTCGGCTCGGCGGGATCGATGCTCGTCGGCTTCACCACCTACGCCGGCACCGTCACCGCGGCGCACGAATGGGATGGCCCGGCCGAGTGCCAGATCGTGCGGCCGGCACGCGCAGACAGTTACGAAGGCCTGTTCCATCGCAGCCGGCTCGATCGGTTCTATCTTTCCCTGGGCGATCCGGTGGCCCGCACGCTGCACTCGCCCATGCTCGAGCGGGCGATCGGCGTGCTCTACCGGCCGCATACCGAGTTTGCCAGTCACTATTTCGAGGCGATGTTGCCCGCGCAATTCGACGCCGTGTTCCACCTGGATGAAACCGAAGCGGTGGAACCCTTCGACGACGATAGCCACGCGCGGCATCGCGAAACGCTCTCCAGCCACCTTCCTGGCAACCCCTGAGGGCGTTCCGGCGCAACGACTTCATGACTCCGCGAGCCCCCGGGCCAGCAGGTCGCCTGGCAGTCGCGAATGCAGTTCGTGGAGCGGCAGCGCGGTCAGGTTGAGGCGGATCTCACCCACCACGCAGTCACTCAGATCCTTGCTGAAATTGCCGCGCAAGGCACCGAGAAAGCGATCCGGCGCGACCAGCACCAGTCGGTCGTACGAATGCTCCAGACGCCCACGTTCCAGGGTTTCGCCCAAGGTATGAGCAAAATGGTCGGTGCTCTTTTCGCGCAGGGAAGTGTGTGGCTCGATCGCGTGACGAACACTGCCCACGCTCTCGTTGACCCGGGGCAATCGATCCGTCGCTGCCTTGCGACCGGGCGCCCGACCATCGGGATTCGTATAGCAGGCCAGCTCACTCAGGGCCTTGTTCGCAGGCGCGACTTCGAACAGGCGCGCGCGGGTGCTGTCGGCAACCAGAACCCATGTACTCGACATGTCAACCTCCCACCCCGGATACGGGGCGTCACATGAATCGGATGGCAGCCGTGAGGCTGACGATCCGCACTCACGGTTGCAGCCGTCTCCGCGCATCATGTCCTTCCGCCCCGATCGAATCACTCGAGACACCTTCTACCTGACATGCGCGGAGGCCGGGTGCCGTGGGATCACGGCATGCCACCGGTGCATTTTCACTTTAGCGGGATCGCCGGATCCGCTGTTGATCTCCGTCAATGACATGGACGCTTGCAACCCACGCTCCGTGCGGACGGCAGGCCGTCGTGCAAGGCGGTTTCGACCCGGGGCCCGTGCCGTCGAAGACCGGCACCGGATGTTGACGTGGGTCAATGAGCGGCGTGGCTCGCGCGGCTATGTTTGCCATGGACCTGCGCCGCCTTGCATGCGGCAGCGCGGCGTGTGTGCATCGGGCTGGAACGATTCGTCCACTGGCAGGAGAAATGCATGAACCCCCTTTACAACGAGCAACTGAAAGAGGATCTGCGCGTGGTCGCGGAGGATATCGAGCAGCTTCTCGAAGATGTGGGAGAGGATGCCGGCGAGCGGAATGAAAGGCTTCGGCAGCGGCTGCATGCTGTCCGCGAGCGTCTGCAGCAAGTGCAGCAGGATGCCACTGATCGCCTGCGCCGGGCTTCGGCACAAGGCAACCGATACGTGCACGAAAATGCGTGGGGCGTCGTGGGCGTCGCGGCAACCGTGTCGTTCCTGCTGGGCATGCTGAGCACCCGGTCGCATCGCTGAAGAAAGTCACCCGGGCGATGGTGGCGCGCGTCCGGTGGCCTTGTCCCGGCGACGCAGCGCGGCGATGACTTCGGCATCCTCGACCTGCTGAAAACGCATGTAGTGGGCGCCGACGCTGGAGAAGTCGGCGGGTGCGGCGAGGCATACGACCTCATCCGCAAGCCTGGCCATTCTCGCCAGGGCGTCACCCGATGCCACGGGAACGGCACAGATCAGATGCGCCGGCGTCCGTTTGCGCACCCACGCCAGGGCGGCCGCCATCGTCGCCCCCGTGGCCAGCCCGTCGTCCACCACGATGACCACGCGGCCTTGCGGATCGATCGGCTCGCCGCCCTCGCCATACAGACGGCGCTGCTCGCGGATCCGCCTCAATTGCCGGGCAACCTCGCCGGCGAGATACGACTCGTCCGCTCCGACAGAATCGGCATACGGCGACAGTTGCACGTCGCCCGATTCATCAACGGCGCCCACCGCATACTCCGGGTTGAAGGGCGCACCGAGCTTGCGCACCAGCACCACGTCGAGGTCACCGTCCAGCGCATCGGCAAGCACGCGTCCGATGGGCACCGCACCACGAGGTATCGCCAGGATCAGCGGGTGGCGGCCACGCCAGCCACTCAGGCGATCTGCCAGAAACTGGCCTGCCTGGATACGATCGAGGAACGGCAGCAAGGACATCGGCGCACACTCCATCGAGCAATGGAAAACAGTCTGCTCCGGTCCCCGCAGGGCGTTTTGACGCAGATCAACTGAGCCGGCGCGAGTCATCGGCCACGTGCGGCACGAGGGGCGATCAGGTCAGGCCTTCCGCGACGCACCGCACGCGGGAGCTGTCGCCACCGATCGGCATCTCGTTACCGCGTACCCATGGTGCTCGCCAGTCGCTTGCGCAACTGCGGCAGGGGCAGGGCGTTGAGAACACCACCGGCCTCCAGCCATCCGCGCCGAGCCTGGTCGACGCCGAGCGACAGCCAGCGAAAGTCGTTGCGGTGATGGGCATCGCTGGAAATTGCGATCATCACGCCGGCGTTGCTGGCCTGGCGGCACTGGAAGTCGAACATGTCCAGCCGATCCGGCTGGCAGTTCAGCTCGAGGAAGCAACCACGCTCATGGGCGTGACGGATGATCCGGTCCATGTCCAGCTCGCAAGGGCCGCGCGTGCCGAACAGCCGTCCATTCGGATGGGCCAGGATGCTGAAATGAGGGTGATCCATCGCGCGCAGGATGCGTGCGGTCTGCTGCTCGCGCGGCAGGTCCAGGCGGCTGTGCACGGCACCGACCACGAGGTCCAGACGAGCCAGGGCGGCATCGGGCAGATCGAGCCGTCCGTCCGCCAGGATGTCCACCTCGATGCCCTTGAGCAGGACGATGCCGTCGAGCTTTTCGTTGAGCCGGTCGATCGCCTCGATGTGCGCCGCCAGCCGCCGTTCGTCCAGCCCATGCGCAATACCCAGGCTGTGTGAATGATCGGTAATGGCGAGGTAGCTCAGGCCTGCCGCCCGGGCGGCCACGGCCATCTGTTCGAGGCCTTCGCGACCGTCGCTGGCGGTGGTGTGGGCATGCAGGTCACCGCGAAGGTCCTTGCGCTCGACCAGCTTCGGCAGTTTCCCGTCGCGGGCAGCTTCGATCTCGCCCCGGTTTTCGCGCAGCTCCGGCGGGATGCCGGGGAGGCCGATGGAGGCATACACCGATGCCTCGGTGTCGCCGGCAATGCGCTTGCCGTCGCGGTACACGCCGTATTCGTTGATCTTCAGCTTGCGTGCCTGGGCGATCCGGCGCAGGGCCAGGTTGTGCGCCTTGGAGCCGGTGAAGTAGACCATCGCGGCGCCGAAGCTGGCGGCACCCACCACACGGAAGTCCACCTGCAGGCCGTCCTTCAGCACCACACTGGTTCGGGTGGGGCCCTGCGAAAGCACGTCGGCGACTTCCTCGAATGCGGTCAGGTAGCCGGCCAGCGCGGCCCCGGCGCCGGCCACGATCAGGATGTCCAGATCGCCGACCGTGTCGCGCCGACGGCGAAAGCTGCCGGCGACCACGACCCGGGAAACGCCCGGTGCCGCGCGCAGATAGGCTTGCAGCGCCTCGACGTGCGCGCTGACCCGTGCCAGCGGCCAGCGTCGGGCGCGCTCCAGATGCCCGGCGACGGCTTCGGCAATGCGCCGCTCACTGGCCACCCCAAAGCCGGGCAGGGCGCGGATACGCCCTTCGCGCGCGGCGCTGAGCAACTGGGTCGGCGTATGGATTCCCAGCTCGTGGTACAGCGCGTGCACCCGCTTGGGCCCCAGGCCGGAAATATGCAGCAGGTCGGTGATGCCCGGTGGAGACGTCGCACGCAGGCGATCGAGCTGGTCGCAACTGCCCCGCGCAAGGATCTCGCCGATCTTGCCAGCGAGGTCCTTGCCGATGCCCGGCAGGTCGTCCAGGTCACCACCCTGTGCCACCAGCTCGGCCATCTCCCGGGGCCAGGTGGAGACCGTGCGGGCGGCATTGCGGTAGGCACGCACGCGGAAGGTATTGGCCTGCTGCAATTCGAGCAGGTCGGCGATTTCCTCGAAAATGGCGGCGATATCGGCATTGCGACGAGTCATCGAGGGCGCTCCCGAGGCATGGATCGTCGACAGCGTATCGCCGCGCAGGAAAGGGGAGGCGATCTGGATCAAATTCCGCGCATGCGAGCAATGCAGGAACGTCGCCGGAAAATGCCCGATACTTGATCGGGGTCAGCATGCGTCATCGGGCATGCGCGATGCTTCAAGCGGTTCCGGCTTTTCGCATCTACCGGGGAGGTATCACCATGCGTGAGCATTCCAGGTCCCCATCGTCGGTCATCGAAGAGGTGCGAATACCACCGCTCGGGTTGCCGGGCCTGCTGCGCGTGCCGGCAAATGCATCCTGCATGGTGGCCTTTGCACACGGAAGCGACAGCAGCCGGCTCAGTCCGCGCAACAACTACGTCGCGGACGCGTTGGGTGAAGCGGGCATCGCCACCCTGCTTCTCGATCTTCTGACCAAGGGCGAGGCCACCAACCGGCGCAACGTCTTCGACATCGCGCTGCTGGCCGGGCGAATGGGGCTGGCGATCGACTGGTTGCTCGAACGAGGGGAAACCGGCCAACTCCCACTCGGCTTGTTCGGCGCCAGCACCGGTGCCGCGGCCGCCCTTGTGGCGGCTGCGGCGAGTTCCCAGGTCGCTGCCGTGGTTTCGCGGGGCGGCCGTCCGGACCTGGCCGGGGAGGCGCTGGTGCAAGTGCGCGCGCCGACCTTGCTGATCGTGGGCGGTCTCGACCTGGAGGTGATTGCGCTGAATCGGCAGGCGCAGGCACGCATGCATTGCGAAACAGAGCTGAGCATCGTGCCGGGGGCGACCCATCTTTTCGAGGAACCGGGAACGCTGGAGACCGTGGTGGATCTGAGCCGGGACTGGTTCCGCAGACATCTCGGATGAAGGCGCTCCGCGGTGGAGTGTTGATTCTTCCGCCTGGCGGAAGGCTGAGTGCCGTGCGGCAGGTCTTCGCCCCGGCACTCCGTGCGCCTAGAGTGGTTGCATTCGCCGCGTAGCGGCAAGTTGCTCCTAAGCTACAGGCCATCGAGCACGACGATGAACCAAGACAGCCCGAAGGTCTCGCTGATAACCGGTGTGCGTTCGGGCTTCGGGCGTGCATACTCCGATACCGCGCTCGCGGCCGGTCATCAGGTGATCGGCACGGTGCGCCGGGATGAGCACCAAACGCCGAGGCCATGGCTCCCGGACGCGCGCATACCGTGGTACACGACGTGACGGACGTCGAGGCGATCGATATCGAGGCCGAGCAGCCGCCGGTGCACCTGCGGCCTGGCAGCGCCGCACTCGACGTCGTGCGCAGGCATCTGGCCGACCTGGATGAGCAGATCACCGCCTGGGAGCCGCTCAGTCGATCCACCGACTTCCCGGCCCCCGCTTCCTTGCCGCAGGAGAGCTGATCATGGCGACACGCGACCACCCGGGATGGCTCGAGCTGCTCGGCATCCGGCTCCCGATCATCCAGGCGCCGATGGCCGGGGTGTCGTCGCCGGCCATGGCGGCCGTGGCGACCGAAAGCGGGGGCCTGGGCTCGCTCGGCGTCGGCGCCATGAACGCGGACGCGGCACGGAAGGAGCTTCACCGGTTTCGTGAACTGAGCGCCGGCCCGCTCAATGTGAATGTCTTTGTCCACCGGCCCGCACGGGTGGATCGGGCCAGGGAAGCAGGCTGGCTCGAACGGCTGCGTCCGGAGTTCGAGCGCTGGGGCGCCAGCGCGCCCGCAACGCTGCAGGAGCCGTACCGCTCCTTTCTGGTCGACGACGCCATGCTGGCCATGCTCGTCGAGGAGAAGCCGAAGGTGGTGAGCTTCCATTTCGGCCTGCCTCATCGACGCCAGGTCGACGCGCTGCACGACGCCGGCATCGTCTTGCTGGCGACGGCGACGAATGTGGCGGAGGCCGAGGCGATCGAGGCCGCGGGCATCGATGCCATCGTCGCCCAGGGCTACGAGGCCGGCGGTCATCGGGGTATGTTCGATCCCGACGCCGAAGACAGTCGCCTGGGCACCCTGGCCTTGACGCGCCTGCTGGTGCGAACCGTGGGCCTGCCGGTGATCGCCGCCGGAGGCATCATGGACGGCGCCGGTATCGCCGCCGCCCTGGCGCTCGGCGCCGGCGCGGCCCAATTGGGAACGGCCTTCATCGCCACTGACGAGTCACTGGCGGACGCCGGCTTTCGCGAGCGCCTGTTCAGCGATGCAGCCCGTTGCACCACGATGACGCGGGTGATCTCCGGGCGCCCGGCACGAAGCCTCGCCAGCGCGTTCACCCAATGGGGCGCGGACGTGCCCGATGACAACGTGCCCGATTATCCGATTGCCTACGACGCCGGCAAGGCGTTGAACCGGGCAGGGAAGGCCGCCGGGCAAACCGGCTACGGCGCGCACTGGGCCGGGCAGGGAGCGCCACTGGCGCGAGCCCTTTCCACCCGCACCTTGATGCAGGCACTGGAAGCCGAATTGATCGAGGCGTCGAAGCATTGAACAACGCCCGGAGAGACCGCGCGCAGACAGTGCCCCGATGAGGTGCTATCGACGTGATCTGCGGCCCGGTGGTCAAATTGACCATCGGTACTCACCGTCGACCGCTTACCCGCGAGGCATGCGCTATGGACCGTCTTGATGCCATGAAAGTCTTCATCGCGGCGCTCGATGAAGGCAGCCTCGCCGGCGCCAGTCGCAAGACCGGTCGCTCCGCCGCCGCGGTAAGCCGGGCCGTCGCCTTTCTGGAGGCCCGGGTAGGCGTGCCGCTGCTGCACCGGACCACCCGATCGATCAGGCTGAGCGAAGCAGGGGAGCGCTATGCACTGGCATGCAGGAAGATTCTGGCCGACCTGGAGGAAGCAGACCGGCAGGCCGCGGGCGAACGGTCGGTGCCGCGGGGCACGCTGACGATCACCTCGACCGTGTTCGCCGGGGTGGAGATCCTGCGACCGATCGTCGATGCCTTCATGGATGAATATCCGACGGTCACCGTGCGGATGCACATGCTGGAACGACCGGTCAACCTGATCGATGAAGGCATGGACCTGGCACTGCGCATTACCCATCTGGCCGATTCCACACTGGTCGCGCATCGCATCGGGGAAGTCCGCAAAGTCGTCGTGGCGTCGCCGAAGTACCTGGCGACGCAGCCGCGCATCGTGGAGCTCGCCGACCTGGCCAAGCAGCGGATCATCGCCATGGCACACATGGGACTGGACTCGTGGAGCTTTCCTCCGCTGGAAGGGTCATCGGTGCCGCGTTCCGTTTCGTTCACGCCGCGCCTGGTGATCGACAACATACAGGCTGCTGTGGCATCGGCGGTCGAAGGGCATGGCGTGACGCGGTTGTTTTCCTATCACGTCGCCCGGGAGATCGAGCAGGGATTGCTGCGCATCGTGCTTGCCGATGCGGAGCCCGCACCCACGCCGGTCCATCTGGTGTCGCCGTATGGCCGCCTCGCCGTGCCGAAGGTCCGCGCCTTCGTGGACTTCGCGCTGCCGCGCCTGCGCTCGCAGTTTGCGGACCTGGTGACGAATGCCGAGACGCCCGCCAATCCTCCGATTCCGTCGCCACGCGGAAGGATGTCTGCCGAATAGCAGGGATTCGCACATCCGCGATGCGCGCCTAGATTGTGGGCTGTCGGAGCCGCCGAACACTTCGGCGGTTCTCGGACTTCCCCCACATCTTCGAGGTATTCACATCATGAGCACTCAGCGGAAAGTTGCAATCATCACCGGCGCGTCCCAGGGCATCGGCGCGGGCCTGGTCAAGGCCTTCCTCGATCGCGATTATCGCGTTGTCGCCAACTCGCGCTCGATCCAGCCGTCGAACAACCCCGACGTGCTGACGGTCGCCGGCGACATTTCGGATCGCTCGGTAGCCGAGCGCATCGTCAAGGAGGCCGTTGCGCGCTTCGGCCGCGTCGATACGCTGGTGAACAACGCCGGCATCTTCACGGCCAAGCCGTTCACCGCCTTCACCGTCGAGGACTACGCCCAGAATCTGGCCGTCAACCTCAACGGCTTCTTCCACGTCACCCAGTTCGCGATCGCCGAGATGGAGAAGCAGGGCAGCGGCCACGTCGTCAGCATCACCACCACCCTGGCCGAGTACGCGATCGACGGCGTGCCGTCGGTGTTGGCGTCGCTGACCAAGGGCGGCCTGAACGCCGCCACCAAGTCACTGGCCATCGAGTACGCCAAGCGCGGCATCCGCGTCAACGCCGTGGCGCCGGGCGTGATCAAGACCCCGATGCACGGGCCGGAAACCCATGCCGCGCTTGCCTCGCTGCATCCGGTCGGCCGCATGGGCGAGATCAGCGACATCGTCGGCGGCGTGCTGTATCTGGAGTCCGCCGGTTTCGTGACGGGCGAGATCCTGCACGTCGATGGTGGCCAGATCGCCGGTCACTGAGTTCCCAAGCAAAGCCGAGGCGGGCGGCTCGCCGCTCGCCCTCGGCCCCCATCGAGGACACGATCATGCCTTACGTAAACATCCAGATTACCCGTGAGGGAACCGCTCCGGGCCGCGATGCGGCGACCGCCGAGGAGAAGGCCGCGCTCATCAAGGGCGTCAGCGAGCTCCTGCTGAACGTACTCAACAAACCCGTGACGTCGACCTTCGTGGTCATCGACGAAGTCGACACCGACAACTGGGGCTGGGGCGGGCTCCCCGCACTCGAATACCGCAGACAGCTGGCGGGCGCGAAGAAGTAGCGGCTCCAGCGTCGGCCGCCCCGCGGCCAGGTCCCATACCTCGACAGGCCCGGCAGGGTTCGCTCCGCCGGGCTGGGAGATCTCACGTGTCGACATCCATGGACATGCATCCGGTTTCGCCCTGGCGGGTCACCCTGGCAGGCTTCTGCGCGAGCCTGGTCGGCATCGGTTTCGCGCGCTTCGCCTATACCCCCTTGCTGCCCGCACTGGTGAGCGCCCACTGGTTCGCCGCCTCCAGCGCGGCCTATCTGGGAGCGGCGAACCTTGCCGGCTACCTGGCGGGAGCCGTGGCCGCCCGGCCTATGGCGCGAGCCACAAGTCCCCGCGCGGCGATCAACGGGATGATGCTGCTTGCCTCGCTTGCTCTGGCGGCCTGCGCGTGGCCGTTGTCGTTCGCCTGGTTCTTCGTATGGCGCTTCGCCTCCGGGCTGGCCGGTGGCGTGCTGATGGTGCTGGCGGCGACGACCGTGTTGCACCACATCCCACCGCACCGCCGCGGCCTGGCCAGCGGCGTCATCTTCATGGGGGTCGGTGCCGGCATCGCGGCCTCCGGCACGGTGGTGCCGCTGTTGATCCGCCAGGGCCTCGCGGCGACCTGGCTGGGACTCGGCGGCCTGTCGCTGGTGCTGACCGCGATGACGTGGAGAAGCTGGCCCCACGGCGCCGCACAGGAGACCTCTCTGGCCGACGCCGCTCCGGACGCAGCCGGCCAGTCCACGGCGCTTCGCGCG
Source organism: Rhodanobacter ginsengisoli (assembly GCF_042657065.1). NCBI lineage: Bacteria > Pseudomonadati > Pseudomonadota > Gammaproteobacteria > Lysobacterales > Rhodanobacteraceae > Rhodanobacter > Rhodanobacter ginsengisoli. Next base: position 1,912,136 of record NZ_JBHSNF010000001.1, on the reverse strand, counting down.
CTGTATGTCGAATACGCATTGAACGCGGTCGGACTGGTGCCACACATGCTGTTCCTGGTCGACTTCGTCGCACGAGGCCTGCATCAGGGCGTGCAGGTCGGGTCCGGCTACTGGGTGCTGTTCGGGTTGGGTGCGCTGATCGGGCCGGTGCTTGCCGGGCATCTGGCCGATCGCATCGGCTTCGGTCGTGCGCTGCGCCTGGCGTTCCTGGTCGAAGCGGCGGCCGTGGCGTTGCCGGCGCTGGGGCAGGGCGCGAGCGCACTGATGCTGTCCAGCGTCGTGGTGGGCGCCTTCACGCCGGGCATCGTGCCGCTCGCACTTGGCCGCATCCACGAGCTGCTGCCCCACCATCCCGCGCAGCAACGCGCCGCGTGGAGCCGGGCAACCACGAGCTTCGCCGTCCTGCAGGCCACGGCGGCCTACGGGATGTCCTACCTGTTCGGAAGGGATGGCAGCTACACGCTGCTGTTCACGCTTGGCAGTCTGGCGCTGGTGGCGGCATTTGCGGTGGACGCTGCGCGTGGATGGCGGTACCGCACAAAAGGCATCGCGCAGTAGCGCGGCATTCTTCCGGTATGCGCAACAGTGTCTGCCGGACGTCAGCTATTCGTTTGGTCTCACCGGCGGCGTAATGTTGTCGGCGATTCCGGCCGGGCATGCGGTCCGGTCATCATGCAGGAGTACGGTCCGTGGCAGACATGAATCCCTACACCCTCGGTGTCGACCACGTCGGCCTCACGGTGAGCGACATCGAGCGCTCCCGCCGCTTTTTCGTCGAGTGCCTGGGATGGAAGGTGGTGGGCGAGAATCCCGCGTACCCGGCCGTCTTCGTCTCCGACGGCACGACGCGGGTGACCCTGTGGCAGGCCGATGGCGACCACGTCGCGTTCGACCGGCGCCGGAACGTCGGTTTGCATCATCTGGCCCTGAAGATCGCAGACCTCGATGTGCTTTCGGAACTCCACGCGCGCGTCTCGGCCTGGCCGGATGTGGTGGTCGAGTTCGCGCCCGAGCCGGTGGGCAAGGGGCCCAGGGTGCACTGCATGGTTCGGGAGCCCGGCGGCGTCCGTATCGAGCTGGTCTGTACGCCCTCGGGCTGACGGTTCATGCCGGGATCACCGGCGGCTGGCATGAAGCATGCCGGGTCGCCTGGCTATGGTGGAGATAGGTCATGTTGAAAGCTTCGGATCTGTTCGTCGCCGCGCTCGAGAACGAGGGCGTGGAGCGCATCTTCGGCATCCCCGGCGAGGAAAACCTCGACCTGGTCGAGTCCATTCGCCGGTCGTCGATCCAGCTGGTGCTGACCCGGCACGAGCAGGCCGCAGCTTTCATGGCAGCGACCTACGGCCGGCTCACCGGCAAGCCGGGGGTGTGCATCACCACGCTCGGGCCCGGTGCGCTGAACCTGGCGACGGGGGCGGGATACGCGCTGCTCGGCGCCATGCCGATGATCATGATCACCGGCCAGAAGGCGATCCGCTCATCGAGGCAGGCGCGGTTCCAGATCGTCGACGTGATCGCCACGATGAAGCCGCTGACCAAGCTGTCGCGGCAGATCGTCTCGCCCACCATGATTCCCGCCATGGTGCGCGAGGCGTTCCGCGTCGCCGCGGAGGAGCGGCCCGGGCCGGTGCTGCTGGAACTGCCCGAAGACATCGCCGCGGAGTCCTGCGAAGAGACCGCGCTGATTCCCGCCCATCCCATCGAGCTCCCCGTCGCGAGCACGGAGTCCATCGAACGCGCGGCGCGGCTGATCATGCAGGCGCAGGCCCCGCTGCTGATGCTGGGCGCGGCAGCGTCGCGTCCGCGCTCCTCGTCCGATCTCGCCACGTTCGTCCTGCGCACCGGCATCCCGTACTTCACCACGCAGATGGGCAAGGGCACGGTACCCGGCGGCAGCGAGCTCTACATGGGCACCGCGGCGCTTTCCGAGCGGGACTATGTGCACGAGGCGATCGAGCGGGCGGACCTGATCGTCACCATCGGTCACGACACGGTCGAGAAGCCGCCGTTCCTGATGGGTGCCAAAGGGCCGAAGGTCGTGCACATCGGCTATGAGCCCGCGCATGTCGAGCAGGTCTATTTCCCCCAGGCCGAGGTGGTCGGCGACCTGGGGCCGTCGCTGCGGCAACTGGCCGATCGCGTCGAAGGAAACATCCCCAACGCGCAGGCGCTTCTGCCACTGCGCGAGGGCATCCTGAGCCGGATTGCTGCACGTGCCACCGAGGACCGCTTCACGCCGCAGCGCCTGGTGCACGACGTGCGCGAGGTCATGCCGGCCGACGGCATCCTCGCCCTCGACAACGGCATGTACAAGATCTGGTTCGCGCGCAACTACCGCACGCAGGTCGCCAACACGCTCCTGCTCGACAACGCACTGGCGACCATGGGCGCGGGCCTGCCCTCGGCCATCATGGCCGCGAATTTGTATCCGGGGCGCCGCGTCATGGCCGTCTGCGGCGACGGCGGATTCATGATGAACAGCCAGGAGCTGGAGACCGCCGTCCGGCTCAAGCTCGACCTGGTGGTGCTGATCATCGAGGACCGGGCGTTCGGCATGATCCGCTGGAAGCAGGCGGTCGATGCGTTTCCCGATTACGGCATGACCTTCGACAACCCGGACTTCGTGACCTATGCGAAGGCTTATGGCGCGACCGGGACCCGGGTGGAGTCGGTCGGCGAACTGCGCCCCACGCTGGAAAAGGCTTTCACCGATGGCGGTGTGCAGCTCGTCGTGGTGCCCATCGACTATTCGGAAAACAAGCGCGTGCTGGTCGACGAGTTGCAGCAGCGCTTGCCCATCCAGAAGGAGGCCTGACCATGACACGTCCACTGCAGGTAGTGCAGGCATTCGACCGCGCGGTCATGGCCGAGATAGCCGTCGACGATGCTGCCGCCCTCGAAGCCAGGCTCGCCACGGCCAGCCGCATGCTGCGCAACCGCGACGCATGGCTGAAACCCCATCAACGCAGTGCCGTGCTGCTGCGCACGGCCGGATTGCTGCAGGCACGGCAGGGCCATTTCGCCCGGCTGATCGCCCAGGAAGGCGGCAAGCCGCTGGCGGATGCGACGGTGGAGGTGATCCGGGCCGTCGACGGATTGCGCAATGCGGCCGAAGCAATCCGCACCTTCGCGGGTCGCGAGATTCCGATGGGCCTGACGCCCGCCAGCGAAGGACGCTGGGCATTCACCACCAAGGAACCGATCGGGGTGGTCGCCGCCATCTCCGCCTTCAATCATCCGCTGAACCTCATCGTTCACCAGGTGGCACCGGCGATCGCCGTCGGTTGTCCGGTCATCGTGAAGCCGGCCGCCGTCACCCCGTTGTCCTGCCTCGGTCTGGTGGATCTGCTGCGCGAGGCCGGGCTCGACGAGGCGTGGTGCCAGACCTTCATCACCGACGACAACGCGCTGGCCGAGCGTCTGGCCACCGATCCGAGGGTGGCCTTCCTGAGTTTCATCGGCTCGGCCAAGGTCGGCTGGTACCTGCGCAGCAGGCTGCCTGCCGGGACGCGCTGCGCGCTTGAGCATGGCGGCGCCGCGCCGGTCATCGTCGATCGCAGCGCGCCGCTCGATGCCATCATCGAGCCTATCGTGAAGGGCGGTTACTACCACGCCGGCCAGGTCTGCGTTTCCACCCAGCGCATCTTCGTTCACGCGGACATCGCGGACGGCTTCATCGAGCGACTGGCCGCCCGTGTCCAGGCGCTGCGGGTGGGCGATCCGTTGATCGAGCACACCGAGATGGGCCCGCTGATCGCTCCGCGCGAGGCAGATCGCGTGCTGTCGTGGACGGAGGAGGCGGTGTCTGCCGGCGCGAAGATCGTGGGCGGCGGACGCCTGTCCGAGACCACGCTCGCTCCCGCCGTGCTGCTCGATGCGCCGACGGAGGCGAAGGTGTCGCAGCTCGAGATATTCGGTCCGGTCACCTGCGTCTACCGCTACCGGGATCTCGACCAGGCGATCGACGCCGCCAACGCGCTGCCCTTCGCGTTCCAGGCCAGCGTGTTCTCCTCGGATATCGCCCCGGCGATGCGCGCCGCCCGGCGCCTGGATGCGTCCACGGTGCTGGTCAACGACCACACGGCGTTCCGCACCGACTGGATGCCGTTCGCCGGTCGCCGGCAATCGGGTTACGGCGTTGGCGGCATCCCGTATTCGATGGAAGACATGTCCCAGGACAAGATGGTCGTCCTGCGCTACGAGGGTTAGCCCACCGACTCCGCCTACCGTGGCGGTCCTTGCCCGACGGCTTGCCCGCGCGGCAGCCGGGGCGTTCAGCCCTTCTTCTGCCGGATGTGCAGTCCGGAACCTGACACCGATGCGGCCCCGATGGCCGCATCGGTGGCCGCATCGGTGGCCGCATCAGCCGGCCTTGGGAACGAATCCCGGTACGCCGGTATCGACCACGGCATTGAGCCGGAACGTCGTCTCGATGCCGCTGCGCATTTCCTGCATGGCGTCTTCGGGCAACGGCGAGATCGCGAAGTTCTCCCGGATGTGCTCGGGGTTGGTCGACGTGGTCAGGAAGGCACCGCCACGCTGCACGGCCCAGGCCAGGGCGACCTGGGCTGGCGTCCTGCCGAGCCGATGCGCGATGGCCTTGATCACCGGGTCGTCGGTGACGCGCGGTTCCATGCCGTGGCCCAGCGGGGCGAACGCGAGCAACACGATGCCGTGGGCCTGGCAGAACTCCAGCAGCTCCCACTCGGGCAGGTAGGGATGGCATTCCACCTGCACCACGGCAGGCATGATCCGGGCCACCGCCACGATCTCCTTCAGCCGCTCCAGGCGGATGTCGGAAAGACCGATGAAGCGACACTTGCCCTCGTCGACGAGCCGCTCCATCGCCCGCCATGTCTCCACCAGCGTCACTTCCCGGTCGTACGCGGGCTGGCCGTCCTCGTCGGTCGGATACTGTTCGTCGCCGGGCCGGAAGGCGTAGGGCGTGTGGACGAGGTAGCCATCCACGTAGTCGAGCTGCAGGCGCTTGAGGCTCGCCTCGAGCGCGGGGCCGACCCGCTCCGGCCGGTGATTGTTGTTCCACAGTTTGGTGGTGACGAACAGATCCTCGCGCTTCACCGTGCCGGCATCGAAGGCTTCGCGCATCGCCTGGCCGACGACGTCCTCGTTGCGATAGAGCTCGGCGCAGTCGAGATGGCGAAAGCCGGTCTCCAGCGCCACCCGGATCGCCTTTCGGGCAGCGACGGGGTCGCGGATCAGGGTGCCGAATCCGACCGCGGGCAGCGTTCCGGTTCCGTTGGCCAACGGGAGGGTGGTCTCATAAAGATGTTCTGCAGTTTGCATGTCGGTTCTCCAGGTCATCATTCGTTGCCACGGGCTATCTTGCGCGCAAAAGCGCCATCGGAATGGCCGCCCAGCGCGACGAAGAGCTGTGCCGTATCGAGGTACTGCGCCGTCTTTGCGCGGAGCTGCCCGATCAATGCGCGCTGGTAGGCTCGCTGGGCGTCGAGTACCTGCAACAGCCCGGTCTCGCCCGCCCGGTAGCCCGCCTGGCCGATCCCCAGGCCGGTTCCGGCGGCGTTCAATGCGCGCTGCTGCGCCGAGTATTCCTCGTTGTCGTGGTTGATCGCCTGCAACAGGTCGGCCACCTGACCCAGCGAGCGGATCACCGTTTGCCGGTAGATCGCGAAGCTGGCCTGGTAGGCGTCGACGGCGCCGCGGCGGTTCGCCTTGAGGGTACCGCCGTGGAAGAGCGGTGCGGTCAACGCCCCGGCGACACCCCAAAGCATGCCTGCGCCCGGTCCGGCCCGGCTCACCGACGCGGAGAGCTGCAGGTGCGGATAGAGGTCCGCGGTGGCCACGCCGATCGCGGCACTCGCCGCGTGGAGTTCGGCCTCGGCCTCGAGGATGTCCGGGCGTCGACGCGCGAGCTCGGAGGGCAAGGTGAGGGGAAGATCGGCCGGCAGCACGAAATCGGACAGTACGAAGTCCGGCGGCGTCCAGTCGGCGGGACCTTTCCCCGCAAGCACGGACAGCGCGTGCCGTGCCGTATCCCGCTGCTGCGCCAGCGGCGGCAGCAACGTCTGGTCCTGCGCGAGCTGATTCAGGACGAGCGCGACGTCCACCCGGGTCGCGCTGCCGTAGCGCTCGGCGGAGCGGACCAGCTCGAGGTTCCTGCGGTCGTCGGCCAGCAGCTCGTCCAGCGCGTCCATCTGCGCCCGCGCGGAGGCGAGCAGGATGGCTTGGCGGGCGACATCGCCGGTCACGGTCAGGTAGGCGGCATCGAATCGATGGCGCTGGAGCTCGGCCAGCGCAGCCTGCTCCTCGATCCGCCGCCGGTTACCTCCGAAGAGGTCGAAATCGAAGCTGACCTGCGGGCCGACCGCGTACTGGGTGGTGGTGGTTCCACGCCCTGTGCGTTGACGCCCGCCCTGGGCTGCGACATCCACCTGGGGCAGCAACGCACCACCGGCCGCGGCGACGGCTTCGTTCGCCTGGGCGATCGTCGCATCCGCAGCGTCGAGGTCCAGGTTGCCGGCGACCGCCTGGCGCATGACCTGGTCCAGCTTCGGCGAGCCGAACATCGCCCACCAATCGTCCGTGGGCGCGCGATCCGCGTCGATGCGCTGCGCGCTTTCCGGCACGCCGGGCGCGGTGAGCGCCCGCTCGGCCTGCAGGTCGTAGTGGCGCGAAGCGGGTGCGGCCGGTCGCGAGAAGTCGGGGCCGACCATGCAGGCTGACAGGAGCAGGGCCGGTGCGGCAAACAGGGCCGTCCGGGCGACGCGCCGGGAAAGGGATGATCCAAACGGTTTCATGCGCGGCTCCGGCCTGTCAGAGGCGTTGGCGGGGTTTGCGGAGGAACAGGACGAGCGGGCTGGCCGCGAGCATGACCAGCATCAGCAGCTTGAACTGGCCGATCACCGCGATCAGTGCCGCCTGGCCGGTGACCATCTCGTTGATCGCGCCGAGTGCCGGCCCCGCGAGCGGGCCGGTCGCCTGTGCGGCGACGCCGTAGGGCCGCAGATGCCTGGCGAGCGCCAGGTGCATGGCCTGGGTGTTGTTGTAGAAGTAGATCTGCACGATCGCGACGCCGATCGTGCTGCCATAGAGCCGCGACAGGTTGAACAGCACCGTGCCCTCGGCACGGAACGTCGGGTCCAGCGTGCCGAAGGCTTCCCGCGTGAGCGCGGGCATCATCATGCCCAGGCCCGCACCCTGCAGCGCACCTGCGACCATCACCGGCATGCCATCCATCAGCGGCGAGTAACCGAGCATGCGCCAGTTGGCATAGATCACCAGCGCCATGCCGACGGCCACCAGCAGCCGGTTGTCGATCACCCGCGGCGCACGCCAGGTCAGCATCAACGCGCCGATCAGCGCGGCACCGCGCGGAATCGTGAGGTAGCCGGCGGTGTCGGCGGGGTAGCCGAGCAGTTCCTCCAGCATCGGCGAGGTCAGCGCCAGCGTCGGCAGCAGCACGAAGCCGAACGCGAAGAAGATGATCGCGCTGAGCCCGAAATTGCGGTCCCGGAACAGCGCCTTGTTGAGGAAGTGCTCCCGCCGCGTCAGCGCGTGCACGATGTACAGGTAGAAGCCCAGCGCCGAGACGACGGCTTCCACCCGGATCTCGGTCGAGGCGAACCATTCCAGGCGCTCGCCGCGATCGAGCAGCATCTGCAGCCCCGCGACGCCCAGGGTGAAGGTCGCCAGGCCGAAGAAGTCGAATGGCGGCCCCTTGGCGAATTTCTTCTCGCGCAGGCACAGCCCCATGGCCGGCAGGATGAACGCGACCATCGGCAGGCTGAACCAGAACAGCGCATGCCAGCCGCAGGTCTCGCTGAGCCAGCCGCCGATGCCCGGCCCGCTGAGGATGCCGAGCAGCGAGGTCACGCTCCACACCATGCCGATCCGCCCGTGCCGCAATGGCGGCAGCTCGTCGAGCAGGATCGCCATGGACAGGGGCGCGAGCATTCCGCCCGCGGCCCCCTGGAAAATGCGCGCGGCCACGAATTGCAGCGGTGTCGTCGCCAGCGTGTCGAGCACCAGCGCCACGCCGAAGAGCGCAATGGACGTCTGGAACACGGTCTTGCGCCCGAACCGGGCGGCCAGCCAGTGCATCAGCGGCATGACGATGGCGCTGGCCGCGATGTAGGAGGTGAACACCCAGCCGATCTCGTCGTCGGTCATCGACAGGCCGCCCTGGATGTGCAGCACCGCGGCATTCGGCAGCGAAATGTTGACCGCCTGCATATAGGTCGAGAGCAGGGCGGCGGCGACGATGGCGCGATGGCCAACCGACGTCGTGCCCGGGGCAGGGGACGTGCTCACAGGCGTGCGTCCGCGACGGTCCCGACTGGAGTCCGTTGCGCCCCGGTATCCACCCGCGCGGTCACGCTGATGCCGGAATAGAGCGGCCAGCGCGCGTCGGGGGCATCGAGCTCGAGGCGGACCGGCAGGCGCTGGACCACCTTCACCCAGTTGCCGGTGGCGTTCTCCGGCGGCAGGACCGAGAGATCCGACCCGGTGCCGGGACTCATGCTGACCACATGGGCATGGAAGGGGTGCCCGGGATAGGCGTCCACGGCCACGGTCGCCGGCTGCCCCGGGCGCATCCGGGTCAGGCCGGTCTCGCGGAAATTGGCTTCGATCCAGACGTCGCGGCTGGAGATCATCGAAAACACCGGCGCCCCGCCGTGGACGAAGTCGCCCACCTGGAGGTCGTCGACCTTGGTCACGATGCCGTCATCGGGCGCGACGACGTTCGTGTAGGACAGGTCCAGTCGCGCGCGATCCAGCTGTGCCCGGGCTTCACGTACCGTCGGATGCTGATCCACGTCGATGTCCGGATCGCCATCCAGCCCGGCCACGGTCCGCGCGACTTGCTGCTGCACCGAGGCGAGGTGCTGCCGGGCGACCTTGAAGTCCGTCTCGGCGCGCTCATAGGCGGCGCGGGAGGCGAAGTTCGATGCGAGCAGTCCTTTCTTGCGCGCGAATTCGCGCCGGTCGAAATCGGCTGCATCGCGGGCGGAGAGGGAGTCGGCCAGTTGCTGCCGATAGGTCGCCTTCAGCGCGCGGATCTGCAGGCGCGCACTGGCCAGCCGCGCCTGGGCCTGGGCCACGGTGATCCGGTACGGTTGCGGATCGACGCGGAACAGCAATTGGCCTTTGCGGACCCGCTGGTTGTCCTTCACCCGGATCTCCACCACCTGGCCGGACACCCGGGCATTGATCGAATCCCTCGCCGCGCGAACGAACGCATCGTCCGTCGTGACGTAGCGTGCGCCGGCGAGGAACCAGATGGCACCGCCCAACGCCAGCACCACCGGCAGGGCAAGCATCAATGGCCGGCGCAGCCTTTCCCTTGCCGTGCGGGTCGCGGCCGCAGGCCCGTGCCCTGTGTCCGGGGCCTTCGTGTTGTCGTCGACTTCCTGATGCATGGTCTGAATCCGGTATCTCGAGTGAGTGACGCCGTCGCCGGCGCGGTTGTGGGGCGGCATCGCCACTGTGGGTGTCCTGCTTGCGCCGTGGCGCCTTGAACTGCGCGAGAGCCGGCGGCTTGCAGCGGCGCCTGGCGCGGGTGTCCTTCGTGCTGGACCGGGCGTCCGTTGAATTTTGTACTGTGTCGTATAATATTCACGTCATCGACGGTGTTCAAGGGTTTTTATGCAAAACGGAACAAAAAAAGACGAGAGCGCCCGCAAGCCCCGCGGGCGACCGCGTGCCTACGAGCCGGTGGCGGCGCTGCAACAGGCGACCGACGCTTTCTGGAAGACCGGCTATGCCGGCACCTCCCTCGACGACATCGCCGCGGCCACCGGCATGAACCGGCCCAGCCTGCGGGCCGCATTCGGCGACAAGCGCGCCATCTACCTGAAGGCGCTTAACGCCTACTGGGAGCACAAGCTCGCCGCGATGCGGGAGGTACTTGGGGGAGACTTGCCGCTCGACCAGGCGCTGATGAGCGTCTATGACGCTGCACTGTCAATCTATTTTTCCGGCCGCGGCCGGGCGCGTGGGTGCTTCGTGGTGGGAACCGCCGTCACCGAAGCAGTGCACGATGCGGAGACCCGCAAGGTGGTCAGCGAGGGGTTCCGCAAGCTCGATGCCGACTTCGCGGCGCGTCTGCGCCTTGCGCAGGAAACCGGCGAACTCAAGCGGTGCGCCGACCCGGAGGCACTGGCGATGCTTGCCACCGCCACGATGCAAACGATGGCCATCCGGGCGCGTGCCGGCAGCTCCCGTGAAGACCTGAGACGGTTCGCCGAAAAGGCCGTCGCCGTGATCTGCGGATAAGCGGGCCCGCCCCATGTCCGCAAGCGCTCCCGGAGCCGGCCACACCGCCACGTCGAGCCATGGCTGACGCGCTACCCGACCTCCTCGCCGAGGGCCTGGCCGTGGTGTTCTGCGGCATCAACCCGGGCCTGCAGGCGGCGGCCAGCGGGCACCACTTCGCGGGCCGCGGCAACCGCTTCTGGCAGACCCTGCATCTGGCCGGCTTTACCGACCGACGCCTGCGCCCCGAGGACGACCGCATGCTGCTGGACTACCGGTGTGGCCTGACCTCGGTGGTCGAGCGGCCCACGGCGCGCGCCGACGAACTGTCGTCCGCGGAATTTCTCGCCGCCGCCACCGTCCTCGAGCAGAAGATCGCCCGCTACCGCCCCGACTGCATCGCCTTTCTCGGCAAGGCTGCGTACGGCACGCTGTCCGGGCGAATGGCCGTTAGCTGGGGACGCCAGCCGGAAACGATCCAAGGCAGTTCGGTCTGGGTGCTGCCCAATCCGAGCGGGCGGAATCGCGCCTTCGCCCTGGCCGAGCTGGTCGGCGCCTACCGCGCGCTCCGCCTTGCCACATGCGTGTCTGTGGCGAGTTCTCCCGCCGCGTGAGCAGGAATGCCGGGCGCTGCCTCCGTCCCGTTCGGAACGTCAGGCCGGTGCAAGTGTGGACGGCAGGCCCGGATACCGCGGCGGGGCAGGGCTGCTGACATCGAACGATGGTGCCGCCGTTCAATACTTCAGGTTCAACTCCGGCACCCGCTTCCGGTGGATCTCATACAGCTCCAGGAACTCCTCTTCGGTCAGTTCGTCAGGGGCATACACCGCGACGGGGTCCCACTCATGGTCGGTCGGCTGCGGGCGCCGCGGGCCGCCACGCAGCGAGAACGGGCGGCCATCGTATTCGAGCAACTCGGGTGCTTCCTCGATGTGCTCGATCCTCGCATCATCCGGACTGACAAGAAATACGGTGAAGATCATCGGTGGCTCCCAGGGGGCTTCACGCAGGAGGGGCCGGCATCATGGGCTCGCGCGCGTTAGAAAAAAGTGCTTTCGGAGCCGCGCCGAACAAGGTGCGTGCCGCATCCGGCATCAGCCGCGCAAAGAGCGCCACGGGCGAGGCCCTCATGAGCACGCGGGCTACTGACGGGTTTGCTTTTCGAGGTGCGCCGGATAGCGTCAGCAGTGGCAGTCCGCCGTCGAATTCGCCGTGATCCTCCATCAGCGAACCGATCAGGTTGGACAGTCTTACTGGGGAACGGCTGCAGATCGCACTGGAAACCGCCGGAGTAGCACCCGTCGGACTGCAGGAAGGGGGTGGCAGCGGATGGTGAATCATGATTGACGATCGGCAGCGAGCGCCGTCGGTGGGCCGTTGGAGGTTGGGTCCGCTTTCTGCCGAGTTCGCTTGCGATACGCTGTGGGATCTTCGCCGTAGCGCTCGCGAAATCGCAAACTGAAATGGCTGCGACTGGCGAAGCCCACTGCTGTCGCGATCGATGCGATGGAACCCTTGGTCGCCGCAATCAGATCACGCGCCTTGGCAAGGCGCGCACGCGTCACGAATTCGATCGGTGTCGTGCCGGTGGTTTCCACGAACGCCTTCGCAAAAGCGGAACGACTCATACAGGCGGCGTTGGCCAATGAGGCCACCGTGTGCGTTGTCGAGGGTTGCGAGAGGATAGCGATGACGGACCGGCCCACGCCGGGCTTCAGGAGGATCGACGGTGTGCTACCTGGACGGTGCAATTGGTCGAGGTCGTGGCGAAGCAGCTCGACCAGACACGCCTTCATCAATGTATTCGCGAGAGCCTGGGATCCGGCTGTACGGAATCTGCTCTCATCGAGCATCGCTTCAAACGCGCTTCTGACAAAAACGTCATTGTCCGGCTTGGCACTTATGGGGCGAACGAGCCCATCGAACGTATCGAAGTCATTGGCAAAGCCGATCCGGATCCGGCCACACAACACGCGGATTTCGTATTCGCCTCCAGCGCATGCGTCGAGATACATGAGGTTATGGATCCCCATGTGCATGACCTCTTGGGCACTGTACGTCTGGCTGACGGACTCTTGTCCCGCCAACGTGCGCGCAAGATTCTTGGGCAGCAGGACAATACTGCCCGCCGGCGCTACCAGCGGCTCGTTGCCGTCAACGGAGAGATGCATCGTGCCCTCGAGCACATACATGATCTTCAGGTCTGAAATTGCCGGAATGACAAGTGCCGCATCCCGGGCGATCCGGCATATCGCGAAGGCCTCGGCCCGGACATCCATGGAATCAAGGAGCCGTTCTGCTAGCGACGCGGGTGGGTACGGCGAAGCCGACGAGGTCGGATCCCGCGTGAACAATTTGTCGAAATCGGAGCTTCTCATGAGAGCGCAATCATGTAGCGGGTTTCGTCGAGTGCCATTGGGTTACCACCAACCAAGGCATGACGCGACAAGAGCGATCCAAGCCGCGGATTGCGCCACTGTCAGGGCTATGTTTCGACAGGCTCGACGTCCTCGGCAAAGAACCCGATTTCTCAAGGACGAACGCGGATGACCGTCTTCCCCGCGTGCCGCTCGGTCGCGTTGAAGGTGGCGACGGCATCGTCGAGGGTCGCGATTTTGCCGATGTTCGTACGCAGCCGCCCGTCCCGCACCCGCTGGACGATCTCGGACAGTTGGGTCGGGTCGGCCTCGACGACGAAATCGATGGTGCGGCCGTCGGCGGGGCGAACATCCGTCGGTCCGACGACGGTCACGAGCGTTCCTCCGGCTCGAACCAGCGCAGCGGACCGCTTCTGGATGTCGCCGCCGATGACATCGAACACCAGATCGACTCCGCCGACGTCTTCCAGGACGTCGTTGTCAAGGTCGACGAACTCGTTCGCACCGAAGTCGAGCGCCTTCTGACGGTCGGCGGCGCGCCCGGTGCCGATGACGTAGGCGCCGGCCTCTCGTGCGAGTTGCGTCACCATCGAACCGACTGCGCCGGCTGCGCCGTGCGCCAGGACGCTCAGGCCCGCCTGAAGGCGGCCGTGCTGGAACAGCCCTTGCCACGCGGTCAGTCCCGAGATGGGCAGGCTCGCGCCCACCGTGAAGTCGACGTCACCCGGCAGCGGCGCGAGGTTGCGCGCCTCGATCGCCACATACTCGGCCAAGGTGCCGTCACGATACCAATCCGCGATGCCGAACACCCGCTGTCCCACCAACAGACCTGTCGTGCCATATCCGAGCGAAGTGACCACCCCGGCCAACTCGTGGCCGAGGACCGACGGTGTTCGATCACGATCGCGGCGATCGGTCCACGTGGAGGGCCACTCCAACTCAGTCCCAACGAATCCCGATGCGTGAATCTGAACGACAACGTCATTTATCGCTGCCTGCGGCTCGGGGCGCTCCATCAGCTTCATCCCGGCCGTTCCCGCGGCCTGGTCCGTCACCACGATCGCTTTCATTTGAAGTGTCTCCTCGCTGATTTGTCTCTTTGGTGGAGCTGTTGCAGGGATGGAAAGCCGGACGTCCGATGTCGGAAACAGAACGAATCTGTACACATGAGGCTGACCGGGCGGCCTTCCGCCGCGCGCGGGAAAAGGATGCTCCCGAGCGCGTTACCACAATATCAACGCGAACTGCTGCTTCGGCAAAGAGCCTCGAGGAGCGACCGTTGTATCCGCGATGCACGAACGGAAGGGCACGCGCTCGAAGCGAAGTGCTGCGCATGATGGCGCACGTCTGAAAGTCGTCGGGCAGGTAAGCGGAGATATTCGACATGGGTAGTCTCTCGTGGCCTCGTCCGCCAGACAACCCGACTCGATCGCATACGCGTGCGGCTTCGTCCAATTGCCGTGCGTCGTCGTCCAAAATTGCTCGCCAGGCTCCGAAGACCGCCAGGAAAGGACCATCCACCCGATCACACTGTCGATGATCTTCACCGGCACGCAAGCGCATTGATGAGCGCCGCGCGTGGGGTTTCCAATGTCAGAGACTCCATGAGGAGAAAGTCCATGCATGAGTCAAAGGGTGATCGGCGGAAGTTCCTCGCGCGAGCCGGCGTTGCGACACCTGGCGTCGGCACCGCGAGCCTGTTCGCCAGCAGAGCGATGTCGACCGCGATGGTTCGTCCGAACGACGTCGGCGTTATCCAGACCGCGCTTGCCCTAGAACACGAAGGCATCGCCGCTTACCGCATCGCGGGCAAGAGCGGATTGCTTTCGCCCGGGACCCGCAAGCTCGCGCTCGTATGGACCTGCTTCAAGTGTTTCGGCACGGTCCGTGCGGATACCGAAGCGGCTGGCCGGTTCCCCCGCCTGCGTCGCCGGAGCAACTCGGCCAACCTGGGCGATCAGGGTCGGTTATCGGGGGTAGGGGAGGGCTTCAGATCCACGCTGTGTGAAAGCAGACTTTTGCAGCGACAGATGACGTTTTACGTCTGCTGTTGGCGGGCTGACCTTGCGGTTCCGCTTGGTGCCCCGGCAAGCTGCGACAGGCAGAGACCCGACCTTGAACCGCCGTTCGCGAAACAACGTAAGGCGCTGTCGCGGGCATCTCTCCGACACGGGCTTCCAGCCATTTCAGGTACCCATTCCTTGGGCCTGGTTCCCAACCATGAGCGCGACGGCGGTCTACCGGCGCCCGCATGTTGGTTATTGATATGCGATAACTTACTTGCCGATTGGCGATAAATAAGGTATCGTTTATCAATATCTCTCATGGAGTGCACGATCGATGTCCCGGCCTTCATCTTCCGCACTGCAGATCGCCCATGTTGTCCTGCGCGCCCTGATCCTTCTGAACTGGATCTACGGGGCAATCGTCCTTGCGATCCTCGTAGGGATGTTTGCGGCCCCCCAATGGACTTTGACGGCCCTGGGCCTCCCACTCTCGGCACAATCCGGGCTGCTGCTCTTCGGCATGCGTGGGGTTGCAGCACTCGGACTCGCGGGCGTCCCGCTGAACCTCTCCATGCTCAAGCGCCTGGTGGCGATGGTCCAGACTGTTCGCGCCGGCGACCCTTTCATTGTGGCGAACGCATCCCGCCTGCAGGCGATCGCCTGGATTCTGCTCGCGCAGCAGATGCTCAGCCTCGTCATCGGCCTTGTCGGCAAAGCCGTTTCGACACCCAGACATCCGCTTCATCTCGATGCCGGATTCTCGCCCAGCGGATGGCTGGCGGTCATCCTGACCTTCGTCCTCGCGCGTGTCTTCGCGGAAGGCGCGTTGATGCGCCAGGACCTCGAAGGGACGGTGTGACATGGCCATCGCCATCAAGCTCGATGAGCTGCTCCACGAGCGGCGAATGACCCTGACCGAGCTGGCGGAGCGGGTCGACATCACGCTTGCCAACCTTTCAATTCTCAAAACCGGCAAGGCTCGCGCCATCCGCTTCTCAACACTTGAAGCCATCTGCGGCGCACTCGACTGTCAGCCCGGGGACATTCTGGAATTCGTCCCGGAGTCCATCTCCGGCTCCGAACAACTTCGCAAGGCTTCCCGGCAAAGGAGTTCAGCATGATCGCGACTGCACATGACCCCGCTACAAACGAAACTCGGCAGGCGAATGTCGCTGAAAAGGTTTCGCTTGTCCGCATCTATGTTCTGCGCGCGACCTATCTGCTGCTCGTGATAGGGCTCGGCGCGATGATCGTGCCCAACATCGTCAGCCACCCGGTGATCAGTCGGGGCGTCATCCCGAGCCTGCTCGGCGCCGTATGGGTACTGGCATTCGTCGGCATCAGATACCCTCTCGAAATGCTTCCGCTGTTGATGTTCGAGTTCGTGTGGAAGTCTCTCTGGATGCTGGCTTATGGCTTGCCGCAATGGTCTGCAGGAAAGCTGCCGCCGACTTTCACGGAGGATTTCTTCAACATCGGCATGGGCGTCATCCTTATGCCGCTCGTCATCCCATGGGGCTACGTCTACCGTCATTACGTAAAGCGGACCGGCGCACGCTGGCGCTGATCAAAGGCAGCGTCGCCTGAGCGTCAGGCCCATATGAAGCGAATTCTCGTGATTGACTCAGCGGCTCGGGAAGTCAACATTCGGCGTGAACTGAAGTGACTGACTTCCAGCCATTGCCAGGGCATGATTTAATTTTACATAATATACATTATGCGAAGTTGCCAAGGGGGTGCCGCGGGCCAGTAAGCGGCGCTCTCGCCGGGTCTGGCATGTCTCCCCGGAACAGTTCCGCGAGCTGCGGCATGCGTGCCTGCTGAGCCGCCAAGCCTGCGCCGCGTACCTCGGCGTCTCGCTGCGCACCGTCCGGTACTGGGATGCCGGCCACAACCGCGTGCCGTGGTCGGTCGTGCGCCTGCTGCGGCTGCGGCGTGCCGGGGAGCTGGGCGGTCTGCTGGACGGCTGGGAGGGCTGGACGATCTGGCGCGATCGGCTGGTCTCGCCGGATGGCCGGGTCTACGCGGAGCGCGACATGCGCCACCTGTGGTTGACCCTGACGCAAGCGGCCCTGTTCCGTGAGGGCTATGACCGGGCCACGCTCGGGGGTGTGGGGGCGCCAGCCCCTGCGGACGCCTGCGCAGCAGTGCCCTTGATCGAAGGGCCAGGGCGAAGCGCGGACACCCTGCCCGCGTCGTCGGCGATCCCTGCCCCGGCCCCTTCCTGCCAAACCGCTTTCCCCGTGGCCACCGTTTGCAGCAGCAGCAATCAGGGCGCGGGAGCCGTGTGTCCCGGCCGCGCAGCGGCCGGGGCGCGCGGTGGCCGTGCACTGGGGCTTGTCAGTAATGCAACAAGTGAGACGTCGGTACACGAAACGGCATCAGACGGCCGTCGCGCGGGGGTTGTGCTGACACCGGAAAGACACCAGAATGACGTCACTTTATCCAGTGGAGTGACCGATGGAAACGACGCGACTGACCCTGAGACTCCCCCCCGAGCTGGCCAGCCAAGCGGCGGACGTGGCCGCGCAGCAAGGGCTGACCATGAACGCGTTCATCGTGCAGGCGGTGCGGAACTGGGTGACCTATCAGGGCAAACGGCTCGGCTCCACCGGCCTGCCGTCGACTGGGCCTGTCCGGTCATCCGCCAGGGCGATCACGGCTCCACCGGTCCAGACCGTGCCCAAGGTGGGGGCGAACGATCCGTGTCCCTGCGGGAGCGGCCAGAAGTACAAGCGCTGCCACGGGCGGCCTTGAAGTGCGACACCCGGCCCGTTTCGAAGGCTGACCGGGTGCCGCGATTGCTCAACGCAACCGGGCCGAAGCCCGAAGGAATGATGCCATGAAAGGTCGCAGTGCGAAGCCATACAGCAGCAAGACCCTGCTCAACGCATGGAGGCAACTGCTGGAAGATATCAACCGGATCAAGGCCGATCCGGCATGTGATCTGGACCCCGAAGCGGTCGCCAACGTGACCGATTATCTGCTTGACAGAATCGACGCGTACAGGCCGGTTCAGCCGGCGCGCAGTACTGAAAAAGCGTGCCTGAAAATGCACCGTTTGCCACCCCGAGATAATCGGCCCGATAATCAGGCAGGATCAGGGGGCGGTAATGACTGAGACAACCGCCGGCAGTTATACATTATGCGAAATCAAGGAAGGCACGGCGCCGGGTCTGGCACATCTCCCCGGAGGGCTTCCGCGAGCTGCGTCATACCTGCCTGCTGAGTCGTCAGCGGGCCGCCGATTACCTCGGGGTCTCCGTGCGCACCATCCGGCACTGGGACGCTGGCCGTAACCGGGTGCCGTGGTCTGTCGTGCGGCTGCTGCGGATCGTGCGTTCCGGCGAGCTGGGCGGCCTTCATGATGCGTGGGACGGCTGGACGATCAACCGCCTCGGCCTTTGCTCACCCTGCGGGCGCTTGTTCACCGTCGAGTCGATGCGCCTGTGGTGGCTGACCGTCGAGCAGGCCCGGTTCTGGCGTCAGGGCTACGACGTTGCAACCCGGCCGTCGGCCGGCGAGTCAGTTCCAGCAGCCGCACCGGTGAGGGACGGCGACCCGCTCTTGATCGCGATGCCAGGTCGAAGAGCGGACACTCTGCCCGCGTCGACGGCGGTCCACGCCTCGGCCCATTCCTGCCAAACCGCTCTTGATCGCGGTGCGGACGAGCGGGCGAAAGCGGCCGCCTCCGGGCAAGCCGCAGGCGCCGGCGGCGGCCGTGCGATCCGCGAGCCTGCTTGCGCCAATGCGGTCGGACTGGCACAGTGGATCGGCGTCGATTCTGTTTCCGGGTGTACTCTTCCCCGTGACGTCATTCTGACGTCATCTTGCAGTCAGGAGACTGCGGAAACCGTCGCTAACTCCTTGATTTCTGGCTTTACACCACTCCAGCTGGGGGAAAGGTTGGTGGTGGTTGGCCCAGATACTAACAGGGGCCAAAAGCACCCCTACGGACCCCACACATGACCTCTTCGACCACCCTTCGGCTGCCCGATGGGCTCAAAAACGACGCTGAGACCTATGCCGCGGCGCTCGGTATTTCGCTCAATGCGCTGTGCTCCGTGGCGCTGCGTGACTACCTCGATGCGCGGCGGGTCGACCTGGCCTCGGTGTCTGCGGTGGCGGCCAGAGCCACCCCGGCGGCGGTGGGTCAAAAGCCTGTCTCGTCGATCGTGGCGGCTCCGGCTGTCTACGCGGAACCGGCAGGCGGGGTCTATGCACCCTGCCCCTGTCTGAGCGGCAAGAAGTGGAAGTTTTGCCACGGCGCTACCTGAGAAAAAGTGAGGCCCCCATCTGCTGGCGAGCGAGCCGGGGGCCTCGGGTGCAACAACAACCGGGGCCGAAGCCCCAAGGAATGATGACATGAAAGGTCGCAGTGCGAAGCCCTACACCAGCAAGACCCTGCTCAACGCGTGGCGGCAACTGCTCGAAGAGCTCAACCGGCAGAAGGCAGATCCGGCGTGTGATCTTGACCCTGCCGCGATGGCTGAGATAACGGATTACCTGCTTGACAGAATCGACGCCTACCGGCCTGCGGCGGGTCGAGATAATGCCGGAAAAGTTGTGCCTGAAAATGCACAGTTTGCCACCCCAGAAAATCGCCCACATAATGGCGTCACACTGGGGGCGAGATAATGGCGAGCCGAGCCGCGAAGGCTATACATTATGCGAAATATGGGATGCACCACGGTACTCGTCAGATTCGGCGAGACCGCCTTGCCACCAATACCGTTTTCAGTGGCATCGCATGCAAAGCCGCGACTTCCCCACCCGGGCCATGATCTCTCTATTCCTTCACCATGTGGTCGCTCAATGCGTGGAACCCGCTACCGATCGATCCGTGAGGTAGGCCACGGCACCGGCCAGGGTTTCGACCTTGGGATAGTCGCTCTCGGGAATCTCGACGCCGGTCAGGCGATGCAGCTCGATCACGTAGTGCAGGAAATCCATCGAGTCGAACTCGAACTGGTCACGGTAGCGGCGTGCCGGGTCGATCGGCTCGCCCTCCAGGTCCGGGGCGATCGCGTACAGCGCATCACGCACCGTTTTTTCGAAGTCCGCATTGCTCATAACTGCTCCGGTTGCTGCAGCAGGCCATCGAGGTGGTTGAGGAACTTCGCCGCGCTGCGGCCATCGCTGACGCGGTGGTCGCCACCGACGGCGACCGTCATCGTGCGGCATGCGCTCACCGTTCCCTGATGAGCCCACGCACGTTCGGCGATGCGGCCACAACCGATGATCGCGACCTGCGGCGGATAGATCACCGGTTGCAGGGCATCGGCCGTGTCGTCGCCGAGGTTGGACAGGGTTGCGGTTGCCGCTGTCATTTCCGAACTGCGCAGGCGTCCGCCACGGACCCTCGCCACCAGATCGTCGAGGCGTTCCATCACCTCGGTGAGCGTCAGCGTGTCCGCATCGAGGATCGCCGGCGCGATCAGGCCACCGCCACGCAGCGCGACGGCCACCCCGAGGTTCACTCGGGACGCCGGCTCGAACCCGTGCTCGCCATAGTGACCGTTGAGCGCCGGCACCGCCTTCAGTGCGAGGGCGCAGGCCTTGATCAGGGACGCCGCGTAGTGCACGCGCCCGGCGATCGGGCGTCGTGCATTTTCCTGCTCCAGCCAGGTCAGCAGCGGGGTCAAGTCGAGGGTCGAACTGACAAAGTAGTGCGGGATCTCCCGCCAGGAGCGTGCCATCGCCGCAGCGATGGCTTGACGCATCTGGTCCAGATCGAGGCCGGGTTTGCGGCCCGGCGCCGCGGCTCGCGACGGCGTGGCAGATGTCACCTGGACGGCCTCGACTTCACGCAGGCCGACCACACCCTCCGGCCCCGGCGTCACCGTCGCCACGTCGAGGCCGAGTTGCTGCGCACGCTTCCGGGCCGCCGGCGTGATCCGTGGCGTGGCCGGCTGTGGCGGTTCCGCTGCTGGTGTTGGTGCCGGTACGGATGCGGGAGGCGATCGCCGTGCCGGTGCGGCAGTTCCGGCCGCTGACGGCAAGGGCTTCGACGGCGCTGCACTCGGCCCCTGCCCGTCGCTGCGGATACGCGCCAGGACGGCACCCACGGGCACGCGCTGACCGACCTGCGCGTAGAGCTCGTCCAGCACGCCGTCTTCGTAGGTCTCGATTTCGATCACGCCCTTTTGCGTCTCGACCGCCGCGATCACGTCGCCGCGCCGCACCGGGTCACCCGGCTGCCTGAGCCATTCGACCAGCGTCGCCGCGTCCATGTCGGCACCCAGCGATGGCATGCGGAACTCGCTCATCGGCGTAACAGCCCGTGCACAGCGGCCACGATGCCCTCGACCTGCGGCGTGGCGGCCGTTTCCAGGTGATGGGGGTACGGGATCGGCACCTCGGCGCTGCACACGCGGGCGATCGGCGCATCCAGCTCGAAGAACGCCTGTTCACCGAGCTGGGCGGCAATCTCGCCGGCCAGGCTACCGGTGCGCCAGCCCTCGTCGACGATGACCGCACGATGCGTGCGGCGCACCGATTCGAGCAGGGTCGGCATGTCCAGCGGGCGCAGCGAGCGCAGGTCGATCACTTCGCAGTCGATGCCCTCCCCCGCCAATGCTTCGGCGGCTTCCAGGGTCTTCTTCAGGCTTCCGCCGTAGGTGATCAGGGTCGCGTCGCGGCCCGGCCGGCGTATCGCCGCATGATCGATATCGACGATCAGTGCATCTCCCGTGGGCAGCTCGTCCTGGTCGTTGTAGAGCGTGGCGTGCTCGAAGATCACCACCGGATTCGGGTCGAGCAGCGCACTGCGCAGCATGCTTCGGGCATCGGCCACGGTGGCCGGCGCCACCGCGCGGATGCCGGGCACATGTGCATACCAGCATTCCAGGCTGTGCGAATGCTGAGCGGCGAGCTGGCGGCCGGCGCCGGTGGCCATGCGGATCACCAGCGGCACCGAGAGCTGACCTCCGGACATGTGGCGCACCGTGGCCGCGTTGTTGACGATCTGGTCCAGCGCCAGCAGGCTGAAGTTGACCGTCATCACTTCGACGATCGGCCGCATGCCGCCCAGTGCCGCGCCGATGCCGGCCCCGACGAAACCGGATTCGCACAGCGGCGTATCGCGGATGCGCTGTTCGCCGAATTCGGCCAGCAGCCCCTTGGAGCAGGCATAGGCACCACCGTAGCGGCCCACGTCCTCGCCCATCAGGAACACACGCTCGTCGCGCAACAACGCCTCGCGCATGGCCTCGCGCACCGCATCGCGGTAACTGATGCGGGCATGCCCCGCTTCCGGCTCCAGCGCAAGCAGCGAACGGGACGGCGCCGCTGCGGCGTCGTTGACGCCGCCAACTGGCGGCGGTTCGGTCGCCTGCCCGTTCGGGAGCAGCCCCTCCGCCGAAAGCGAAGGGCTGGGGGCGTAGACATCATGCAGAAGCTCGCCCACCGGCTCCCACGGCGATTGCTCGGCGAAGGTGACGGCTTCGTCGATGACCCGGGCGACCTCGGCCTCGATCGCGTCCAGATCGTCCTGATGCAGCGTGCCGTTGGCGAGGGTCCATTCGGTGAAGCGCACGACCGGACCGCGTCGCTTCCATTCCTCGACCTCCGCCTTGTCGCGGTACAGCTCGGGGTCGAACATCGAGTGGGCGCGGAAGCGGTAGGTATGGCTCTCCAGGAAGCATGGCCCCTCGCCGGCACGGATGGCTTCGGCGGCCCGACGGGCGGCCACCTCGACGTCGACCACGTTCATGCCGTCGACGATCTCGGCGCGCATGCCGTAGGACTCGGCGTGGCGATGGATGTCGGTCACCGATTCGGAGCGCTCCAGTGCCGTACCCATCGCGTAGCGGTTGTTCTCGCAGACAAACAGCACCGGCAGCTTCCACAGTGCCGCCAGATTCAGCGATTCGTGGAACTCCCCTTCGGCCGCGGCCCCTTCGCCGAAGAAGCAGCAGGTCACGCGTGGCCGGCCGCTCAGCTTGTCGGCCAGGGCCAGCCCTACCGCCAGCGGCAGGCCACCGCCCACGATCGCATTGCCGCCGTAGAAGCGTTGCGCGGCGCTGAACAGGTGCATCGATCCGCCGTGGCCGCGACTGCATCCGGTGACCTTGCCATACATTTCGGCCATCACCGCCGATGCCGGCAGGCCGCGCACCAGCGCATGACCGTGTTCGCGATAGGTGGCGACGACGGCATCCTCGCTGGTCAGCGCCTGCATCACGCCGACCGCATTGGCCTCCTCGCCGATGTACAGATGCAGGAAGCCACGGATCTTCTCCTGCGTGTACAGCTCCGCGCATTTTTCCTCGAAGCGCCGGATCAGGATCATCTGCCGCATCAGTTCGCGCGCATGCTCGCGCGTCACGTGTACCTTGAGCGGTTTGGCGGTGCTCATGCGCCACCTTCCAGGGTCGACAAATCGCCTTCGGGCAGTCCCAGCTCGCGCGCCTTCAGCAGTCGCCGCATGATCTTGCCGGAACGGGTCCTGGGCAGGCTGTCGCGGAAGGCGATCTCGCGAGGTGCGACGGCCGGTCCCAGGCGCTTGCGGGCGTGTGCCAGCAGCTCCTTTCGCAGCGCCTCCCCGGCGGTATGACCGGGGCGCAGCGCGACAAACGCCTTGACCGCTTCCCGCGCGATCGGATCGGGCACACCGATCACCCCGGCCTCGATGACGGCCGGGTGCTCCATCAGCACGCTTTCCACTTCAAACGGGCCGATCAGGTGTCCCGCGGACTTGATCACATCATCGGCGCGGCCGACGAACCAGAAATAGCCGTCCTCGTCGCACCGGGCCAGGTCGCCGCTGAGGTACCAGCCACCGACGAAACACTTTGCATAGCGCTCGTCCTCCTTCAGGTAACCACGGAACATCGACGGCCAGCCCTGGCGAAGCGCCAGCTCGCCCTCGCGGCCGGCTTCCGTGATCACCTCGACGCCCTGCCCGGCACGGCGCACGACGGCCGCTTCGATGCCGGGCAACGGCCGTCCCATCGAGCCCGGCTTGATGTCCATCGAGGCGTAATTGGCGATCATGATGCCGCCGGTCTCGGTCTGCCACCAGTTGTCGTGGATTGCCAGGCCAAGCACCCGCTGGCCCCACACCACGGCCTCGGGGTTGAGCGGCTCGCCGACACTGGCAATGAAACGCAGCGCGGAGAGGTCATACCCTTTCACCAGCTCGTCGCCGGCCTTCATCAACATGCGGATCGCGGTCGGTGCGGTGTACCAGACGTCGACGTGCTGTTCCGCCAGCGTGCGATACCAGCGCTCGGCGTCGAACTCCTCCTCGTCGGCGATCAGCGTGCAGCCGACCGCGAGCGGGCCGATGATGCCGTAGGACGTCCCGGTGACCCAGCCCGGGTCGGCAGTGCACCAGTAGACGTCGTCGGGGCGAAGGTCCAGCGCCAGCATCGCGGTGGCGCGATGGGCGGTAACGCCTGCATGCACGTGCATCGCGGCCTTCGGCCGGCCGGTGGTGCCACTGGTGAAATGCAGCGTCGCGAGATCTTCCGGATCGGTGGGTCCGATGGTGTACTCGGGAGAGGCCGAGTCGAGCAGCTCCTGGAAATCCACGATGCGCCCGTCCGACGTCTCCGTTGTTTCCGGTGCGGACTGCGCCGCCGGCGCGGGCGATTCCCCCGCAGCGAGCGGCACCGCCGGCATCGGTGCGACCAGGCCATCGACCAGGATCACGTGCCGCAGGTACGGCAGCTGTCCCAGGATCGGCATGACCTTGCGCCGAAACAGCTGGGCGCTGGTCACCAGCACAGCCGGTTCGGCGATCGCCATGCGCGCGGCAATCGGCTCGGGACCGAACGCGGAAAACAACGGGCACAGCACCGCGCGATGCTTCCAGCTGCCGAACGCGGCGACGTACAACGCGGGGACGCGCCCGAGCAGCGTAAAAACGCGCTCGCCACGCTGTACGCCAAGATCGTTCAGCGCGCTGGCAAAACGGCTGCTGAGTTCGGCCAGCTCGGCATAGCTGAAGTCGCCGACGCCACCCTCCTTCGCCAGCCAGCGCAAGGCGACCCGCTCGCCGCGGCCCTCATGCACATGCCGGTCGAGCGCTTCGTACGCGATATTGATGCCGCCGCCCCCCGGCAGGCCAGCAAGCTCGTTGCGGGCCTGGTCCCAGGAGAAGGCTTTCCGCACCTGCTCGTAGTCACCGAGATTCGGTGCACCCGCCCCGCGATTCAAAACCTTGTGAATGACCGCCCATTCCACGGCAGGACTCCTGCGGGAAAGCGGCCTCCAACTTAGACCTGCGCCTGCCCGTCCGATTTGATCTCTATCAAGTCGGGCCCCGAATGGCACGGTTCCATGCAACGCGGCCACCTGATGAAGCGGCTAGCAGATCCTCGGCAACTGCTCCCCCGACAGCATGTCCAGTACCCGCGAGCCGCCGATGGTGCTCAGGCTGACCGTCGCTCCACGCGCGCCCTCCTCGACCGTTCCGATCACCGCCACCTGCTCGCCGAAGCGTCGCAGCACGTCGACGGCCTGCCCGGCAGCCGCGGCCGGCACGATGGCGACGAAACGGCCTTCGTTGGCGACATAGAGCGGATCGAGCCCGAGGATTTCGCAGGCGCCGCGTACCGGCTCCGCCACCGCGATGGCCGCCTCGTCCAGGCGGATGCCGACGCCGCCGGTGTCGGCGATCTCGATCAGCGCGGTGGCCAGGCCTCCGCGGGTCAGGTCGCGCAGGCAGTGCACCTCGATGCCGGCCTCGAACAACTGGCGCACGGCCAGCGCCACCGGCGCGCAGTCGCTGAGGATCGGCGTTTCGAAACCGAGCCCCTCGCGTGCAGCCATGACGGCCATGCCGTGGCGACCGATGTCGCCGCTCAGCACCACCACGTCGCCCGGGCGGACCCGGGTCGGGGCAACCCGCGCTGCTGCGAACAGACGCCCCACGCCCGAGGTGTTGATGTACAACCCATCGCCCTTGCCGTGTTCGACGACCTTGGTATCGCCGGTAACCAGCCGCACCCCCGCCGCCGTGGCGGCCTGCCGCATGGAGGCGATCACACGGCTCAGGTCGGCGATGGCAAAGCCCTCCTCGAGCACCAGCCCGACGCTCAGATAGAGCGGCTCGGCGCCGCACATCGCCAGGTCGTTCACCGTGCCGTTGACGGCCAGCGTGCCGATGTCGCCGCCGGGAAAGAACAGCGGCCGCACCACGTAGGAGTCGGTACTGAAAGCCAGCCGGGCACCGTCGATCTCGAACACCGCGCCGTCATGGGTGAGATCGTCCGCCGTTTCGGCGAAGGCCGGTCGGAACAGGCCGTCGATCAACCGCCGGGTCAGCAGGCCGCCACCGCCATGGGCCAGCTCGATCGCATCGCCGGTGGTCGCCGGGATCGGGCATTGCGGTGCGAACGGCGGCTTCCGGTTCATGGCGTGCCTCCCGTCGTCGTCGCCTGGAGCGCGTGCGGCCGACGGTAACGGTAATACGCCGCGCAGGCCCCCTCGGACGACACCATGGTCGCGCCCAGCGGATGCTCGGGCGTGCAGCGGGTGCCGAAGGCCGGGCAGTCCGTCGGTTTCTTCACGCCACGCAGGATCTCGCCGCTGATGCATTCGCCCACGCGTTCGGGCGGTACCGCGACGTCGGCGAAACGCCGCAATGCGTCGTAGCGCGCATACGTCGGCGCCAGGCCAAGGCCGCTGGCCGGGATGTCGCCGATGCCGCGCCAGCGCTGCGGCTGCACCGCGAACACCCGGGCGATCGCCTCGCGCGCCGCGCGATTGCCGTCGCGCCGCACCGAGCGGCTGTAGGGGTTCTCCACCTCGGCCCTGCCCTGCTCCAGCTGGCGAATGCACAGGTACAGGCCCTGCAGCAGGTCCAGCGGCTCGAAGCCGGTGACCACGATGGGGATGCCATGGCGACGCGCGATCGGTTCGTACTCGCGGTAGCCCATCACCGTGCAGACGTGCCCGGCAGCCAGGAAACCCTGCACCTGATTGTCGGGGTCACCGAGCAGGGCCTCGATCGCCGGCGGCACCAGCACATGCGAGACCAGCAGGGAAAAATTGGCCAGGCCCGCGCGTTCGGCCTGCAGCACCGCCATGGCCGTGGTCGGCGCGGTGGTCTCGAAGCCGATGGCGAGGAACACCACCTCGCGCCCGGGGTGCGCGCGTGCGATCGCCAGCGCGTCCAGCGGCGAATAGACCATGCGCACGTCGGCGCCGCGGGCCCTGGCCGCCAGCAGGCTGCCGCCCTCGCCCGGCACCCGCAGCATGTCGCCGAACGAGCAGAAGATCACCCCGGGTCGCGTCGCGATGGCGATGGCGGCATCGATGATGCCGGCCGGCGTCACGCACACCGGGCAGCCCGGTCCGTGCAGCAGCGCGATCCCGTCGGGAAGCATCTGGTCGATGCCGTGGCGCACGATCGCATGGGTCTGTCCGCCGCAGATCTCCATGATCGTCCACGGCCGCGTGGTGATGCGGGCGATCGCTTCGGCGTAGCGCCGCGCCGCGGCCGGGTCGCGGAATTCGTCGACGTATTTCACGGCAGTTCCTCCGGCACGAAGTCGGCAAGGTAGGCAAGCGTGCGCCGTGCTTCGGTTTCGTCGAGCACGGTGATCGCAAAGCCCGCGTGCACCAGTACGTAGTCGCCGGGCCGGGCCTCCGGGACGTAGGCCAGGCTGGCCACCTTGACCACGCCGGCGAAGCTGACACGGCCCTGCCGGGTCAGCGCGTCACCGTCGTCGACGCTCAGCAACTGTCCGGGCACGGCGAGGCACATCAGCGATTCTCCTCTTGCGGGAACCGGGCTGCGGCGACAGCCTGGCCGGCGGCGAGGCCGCCGTCGTTGGGCGGAATCCGGTGATGCCAGTACGGTGACAGATCCGCCTCGCGCAGCCGCGACACGGCCAGCTCGGTGAGTCGGGCATTCTGGAAACAGCCACCGGTCAGCAGCACCTGGTCGCAGCCGATCCGCGTGGCTACCGCGACGATGGCTTCGGCCAGCGCCTCGTGGAATGCCGCCGCCAGCGCCTCCACCGACACGCCTTCGCCACGGGCCGCCACTAGATCGGTCAGGGTCGGTCGCCAGTCGACCAGCAGCATGCCGTCGTTCTCGACCAGCCGCGGCAGCGCGACGGTCGCCGCGCGTTCGGCACGCGCCGCGGCGAACTCGACGGCCATCGCCGCCTCGCCCTCGAAGCTGGCCTGCTGACACAGATCGAGAATCGAGGCGACCGCATCGAACAGCCGGCCGGCACTGGAGGTCGAGGGTGCGTTGACCTTGCGCGCCAGCATCCGGGCCAGCAGCGGTCGTTCGGTCGGCGCAAACGCGGCGACCGGCGCCAGCGCGGTCATCGCCATCGCCGGCGCACCGAACAGCGCGTGCAGCACACCGAGTGCGGCACGCCGCGGCTCGCGCATCGCCGCCTCGCCGCCGGGCAGGCAGAACGGCCACAGACTGGCGACGCGGCGATGCTGCGCGCCGTCCACCCTCAGGAACTCGCCGCCCCACAACGTGCCGTCATCGCCGTAGCCGTTGCCGTCCCAGGCCACGCCGAGCACGGCACCGTCCAGGCCGTTGTCCAGCATCCCCGCCAGCACATGGGCCAGATGGTGCGGCACCCGCCGCACCGCCGGTCCCAGGCGATCGGCCAGGCGCGTGCTGTGGTAGTCGGGGTGGCGGTCGCAGGCAACGGCCTGCGCTTGCACGCGGTAGAGCCCGAGCAGGTCGTCGACGGATTGCCCGTAGGCTTCGCGGGTTTCCGCGCCGCCCAAATCGCCGATGTGCGGCCCGAGCACGATGCGCCCCTGCACGGCGACCGCGACGGCCGTTTTCTGATGCCCCCCGAGTGCCAGCAGCGGGGTGGTCGACGCGGGATCGTCGAGTGCCAGCGGTGCATGACCGCGTGCCCGCCGCAACACGCTCGGCTGGCCGGCGATGAGCCGCACCACCGAGTCGTCGACGCGGTGCCGGATCGGGCGATCGTGCACCAGGAAGCCGTCGGCGAGCCCATCGAGCCGCGCCAGCGCCTGCGTTTCGTCGACGACGATCGGCTCCTCGCCGCGGTTGCCGCTGGTGGCGACCAGCGGAAAGTCGAGTTCGTGCAGCAACAGGTGATGCAACGGCGTGTACGGCAACATGACGCCCCACTGCGGATTGCCCGGAGCGACCGCGGGCGCGATCGCGCTGGCGGTCGGTCGCGCGCGCAGCAGGACGATCGGCGCGGCGGCCGAACCCAGCAGGCGCGCCTCCTCGGCATCCACCTGCGCGATCGCCTGCGCATCGGCCAAGGTGCGCACCATCAGCGCAAACGGCTTGGCCGGACGCCGCTTGCGCTCGCGCAGCCGGCACACGGCATCGTCGTTGCGCGCATCGACCAGCAACTGGAAGCCACCCAGCCCCTTGAACGCCACGATCTCGCCGCGGCGCAAGGCATCGACGGCCTGCAGCAGCGCCCGATCCGCCATGGCCACGACGGCGCCGTGCCGGTCCCACCACGCGAGTCGTGGCCCGCAATCCGGACAGGCGTTGGTTTCGGCGTGGAAGCGGCGCGAAGCCGGATCGTCGTATTCCGCCTGACAGGCCGGGCACATGGCGAAGCGCCGCATCGTGGTGCGGTCGCGGTCGTAGGGAACCGCCTCGATGATGCTGTAGCGCGGCCCGCAGTGGGTGCAGGTGGTGAATGGGTAGCGGTAGCGGCGGTCGTCAGGATCGAGGATCTCGGCAAGACAGGCCGCACAGGTCGCCAGGTCGGGCAGGATCACCGCCGAGCATTCGCCATCGCTGGCGCTCGCGGCGATCACGAATTCGCGTTCGTCGCGCGGCGCCAGCCGGCGCAGCGCCCGTCGGTGGATCGCGGCGGGCGCAGTGATGTCGCGGTCGAGCCGGTCGAGGAAACGCTCGATCGCAGGCGCCGGCCCCTCGACCTCCAGCGTCACGCCGGCACCGGTATTGCGGACGAAACCACCCAGACCCTCCTCACGCGCCAGCCGATGCACGAACGGCCGGAATCCCACGCCCTGCACCGCGCCGCCCACGTCCAGCCGCAGCCGTTGCCGCTCTTCGGCAACCGCGGATGTCGGGTGGTGCAAGAGGTTCATCTCATCCCTCCTCGTCCGGCACGGAAAACTCCGCACTCTGCAGCATCACATGCTGGGCATGCGGGTCGGCGGGATCCCCCGAGGCGACGATGCTCAGCGCCGCCCCTTCGGCCAGCGTGCCGCGCGCCTCGTCATCGAAATGTTCGCGGAAATGCTCCGGCGAAAACTGGCTCAATGCGCCGAGCCAGACGACCACCGCACAGACGCGCCCGGCGCCCTGCTCCCGCGCCGCCTGCTCCAGGCGGCGGACCAGATCACGAACGATGCCTGTTTCATGCATGGGCGGTTGGCTCCCTGCAGTTGCGGGGCTGAATTACGCACCGGGCGTGGCGATGGCCGTGCAGTTCGCGGCACCCCCTGGCCCAGCGTCCGGTCCCCAATAACATGCCCTTGCGCATGCTGCGCAGTGCTGAGACCCCAGCCCCGGTCCGCGCGGCCGCGCTGGATCGACACCATCCGGCGGCAACGGTGCAGGCGGTCATGTGCTGGTCTCCTCGGCCACGTGCCGCCGAAGCCGTTCGACCTCGGCGACGATGTGTCTGGCTGCCTCGCCGACGGCATGCGCGACGGGCGCGCTCAACCCCGCCCCGTCATCGAAACTGGCGCCTTCGATCGCGTAGACGATGATGGTCGGCGGTGCGGTTCCCAGGGTGCGGGCCAGTTCGATCGCTTCGGCCAGGCCAAGCGCATGGCTCGAGGCGAAAGAGGCGTCGCATGGAAGGGTGTCCACCGCGGTGTCGATGCGATGAATTTTTCCGGGTGTACCCATCGGCGCGGCGGCATCCACGCAGATCAGCGCGTCGAAGCCCACGCAGTCGTCCAGCAGGGCCAGCATGTCACCACTGCGGGCGAGCACCCCGACGTCCGGCGGAAGCCGGCCGGCGAGGGCAGCGGCGACGGCCGCGCCGACACCGTCATCGCCGCGATCGGGGTGGCCGATCCCGGCGACCAGCACCTTGCACGCCCGCCTGTCGGTCGATGCGTTCATCGCCGGTGCACCGCCAGCTTGAGGAAATGGGCCGAGCAGGAAATGCACGGATCGTAGTTGCGGATGCTCTGCTCGCAGCGGTCGCGGATCACCTCGTCGGGCTGGTCCAGCACCGACGAGGCCACCGCGACCAGGTCCGCCTCGATGCTGGGCTGGTTCTGCGAGGTGGGTGGCACGATGCGCGCGGCACGGATGCTGCCGTCTGCCTCGAAATCGTAGCGATGCCAGCAGATGCCGCGCGGCGCCTCGGTGCAGCCGAAGCCGGTGCCGGCGCGGGGCTCCAACGGCACGGCGGCGAGCTCCGGCGGCTCGTAGGCGGCGATCAGGCGCAGCGCTTCCTCGCAGGCGTAGACGATCTCCAGCGCGCGCACCACGATGCTGCGGAACGGGTTGCGGCAAACCGGCCCGAGTCCCACCTCGCCGGCGAGTTGCCGCACCGCGTCCGGCAGGCGGTCGGCGTTGAGCGCATAGCGCGCCAACGGACCGACCAGGTAGGCACCGCGGCGCTTGAGCAACGAATGCAGCGCGGTCGAATGCGCCACATGGCGCTCCTCGAACTCGGTTTCGTAGTCGGCGATGTCGATGTCGATATCCCGATTCGAGACCAGCCGCCCTACGTTGAACGGGTATTCGTCGGGATGGCGCAGCGCCACGAACTCGTAGTCGCGTTCGAACTCCGGGAACGGGAACGTCGCCACCCAGCGCAGCAGGCGCTCGGCCAGGTCGCGGGCCCGCTTGAGGCTCTCGCTCACCGGCTCCAGTTCGGCACGGGAAGGCACCCGATGGAAGCCGCCGGGTTTGACGTTGACCGGGTGGATTTCGCGCCCACCCAGCACGCGCATCAGCTCGTTGCCGGCCTTCTTCAGGGCCAGGCCGTCGCGGACGATGTCGCCGTGTTCCTGCGCCATGCGGATGCCGTCGGGAAAGCCGAGGAAATCGGGAGCGTGCAGCATCACCACATGCAACGCGTGACTCTCGATCCACTCGCCGCAATAGATCAGCCGGCGCAGGTTGCGCAGCTGCCCGCCGACGCTGACGCCGAAGGCGTTCTCGATCGCGTGCACCGCGCTCATCTGGTAAGCGATCGGGCAGATCCCGCAGATGCGCGCGACGATGTCCGGCGTCTCGGCATAACCGCGGCCGCGCAGGAACGCCTCGAAGAAACGCGGCGGCTCGAAGATGCGCAGCTGTGCCGAGGTCACCCGGCCCTCGCCGATCTCCAGGTCCAGCGCGCCCTCCCCTTCGACGCGGGCAAGGTAGTCGACGCGGATCGTCTTAGTCGCCATGACGCTCGCTCTCCTTGCGGAAAGGTTCCGCCGCGGCGTTGAAGGTGCGCAGCGCAAGACGGATGTCCCGCGGCCGGGCGCCCAGTGCCTGCCACTCGCGTGCCAGCGCCGCGGTGTTGGGTGTCTCCATCGGTCCGTAGCAGCCGTAGCAGCCGCGGCGGAACGCCGGGCAGATCGCGCCGCAGCCGGCATGGGTCACCGGCCCCAGGCACGGTGTGCCCTGCACCATCACGCACACGGTGCCGCGGCGTTTGCACTCGATACATACGCTGTGCGCGGCCACCGCCGGCTTGCGCCCGGCCAGGAACGCCGAGATCACCTCCAGCAGCTGGAGCTTGTTGATCGGACAACCATGCAGCTCGAAGTCGACCGGCACGTGCGCGGAAATTGGCGTCGAGGTCGCCAACGTCTGGATATAGTCAGGCGAGGCGTAGACCGCGGCGACGAATTCGTCGACATCGGCAAAGTTGCGCAGCGCCTGGATGCCGCCCGCGGTGGCGCAGGCGCCGATCGTCACCAGGTGGCGGGACTGCCGGCGCACTTCCTGGATGCGCTCGGCATCGTGTGCCGTGGTGATCGAGCCTTCGACCAGCGACAGATCGTAGGGGCCGCTTTCGATGGCGCTCGACGCCTCGGGGAAATTGGCGATCTCGATCGCGTCGGCGAGCGCGAGCAGCTCGTCCTCGCAATCGAGCAGGGAAAGCTGGCAGCCGTCGCAGGAGGCGAATTTCCAGACCGCGAGGCGGGGGCGCTTTTGCACGGCCATCTCACACCTCCCGTGTGGCGAAGATGTCGGCGATGCGGTCGAAGCGCATCACCGGCCCGTCCTTGCAGATGAAGGTGGGACCGAACTGGCAGTGGCCGCACAAGCCGATGGCGCATTTCATATTGCGTTCCATCGATACGTGGATGCGCCCGGTGGGTACGCCGGCGTCACGCAGGGCGCTCACCGTGAAGCGCATCATCACTTCCGGTCCGCAGACCATGGCCACCGTTTCGTGCGGATCGAAAGTGGCCCGGGGGATCAGCGCCGGCACCACCCCGACGTGACCATGCCAGTCGGCATCGGCATGGTCGACGGTCACCTCGAGCTCCACGCCCGGATGCTGGCGCCAGTGCTCCAGCTCGTGCCTGTAGAGCATTTCCGCGGGATGGCGAGTGCCGAACAGGATCACGATCCGGCCATAGCGGTGGCGATGGGCCAGCACCCGCTGGATGGCCGGACGCAGCGGCGCCAGGCCCAGCCCGCCGGCCACGAAGACGATGTCGGCGCCCTCCGCCGCGGCCACCGGCCAGCCGGTGCCGAACGGGCCGCGCAGGCCGATCGACGCGCCCGGTTGAAGTCCGGCGATCGCGGCGCTGACCGCACCGACATCGCGCACGGTGTGCACAAACGCCGAAGGTTCGCCGCGATCGCTGCTGATGCTGATCGCCACCTCACCGACCCCGAACGCGTAGAGCATGTTGAACTGCCCCGGCTCGAACGGCGGACAGGCACCAGCCGGCGGCACCAGCTCCAGCGTGACCGTATCGGACAGCTCGCGCCGCACGCGTGCGACGCGATAGACCCGGGGCACGAAGCTCGCGACGCTCACCTCAGCGCTTCCCGTACACATCGAGGATCTGCAGCTGGGTGTCGTGTAGCCGCTTCACGAATACCGGCAGGAACCGTTTCATCATCTCGTAGCCGAGATGGTGGTCGGCCTCGCACTTTCCGCGCAGGCAGGCAGCGTCGATGCCCAACACCCGGGTCAGTTCCAACGCACGCGCATCGAACATCCACCGGTAGGGAGGAATCAGCCAGGATGCGCCGACGATCTCGCCCACGCCCAGGGTGGTGAAGATCATCGGCGCCCGCCCGGGCGCCGAGACTTCGAGAGCGATCCGGCCGTGGCGGATCAGGAAGAATTCGTCCGCGCTCTCACCCGCGCGAAACAGATACTGACCCGCCTCGAAACGGCGATTGCGGGCGCATCCCGCCACCAGTTGCGCATGCTCGGCAGCAAAGCCGGCAAAGAAGGGATGCTCTTTCAAGAGGGATTCAAGACTGTCCACCCTGCGCCTCCTTCCGGGTCTGGGGCGTTGCCCGGATCGCCGCCGCCTCTTCCGTGATGTCGATGCCCACCGGGCACCAGGTGATGCAGCGGCCGCAGCCGACGCATCCGGAGGTACCGAACTGGTCGATCCAGTGGGCCAGCTTGTGCGTCATCCACTGCCGATAGCGTGCACGAGGGGTGTGCCGCGCGCTGCCGCCGTGGAGGTCGGAAAAATCCATGGTGAAACAGGAGTCCCAGAGCCGCACGCGCTCGGCCGAGTCTCCGGCAAGATCGCCGTGATCCTCCACCGTCGTACAGAAACAGGTCGGGCACACCATCGTGCAGTTGCCGCAGGTCAGGCAACGATCGGCGACCTCGTCCCAGCGCGGGTGCTCCAGGTTGCCTTGCAGCAACTCCTTGATGCCCCCGGTTTCAAGGGTGCGCCCCATCCGGCTCGCGGTACGGGCGACCACGGCCTGTGCGGCGGCAAGCTGGGCGTCTTCCGCGGGCCGATACGGCAGCTGTCCAAGCAGTTCGGCACCGGCCTCGCTGCCGACCTCGACCAGGAATTCATGCTGCTCCGCGCCCAGCAACTCGGTCAGCGCCAGATCGAAGCCGGACTGCGCTTTCGGACCCGTCCGCATGGACACGCAGAAGCAGGTGCCGCCGGCCTCCCCGCAGTTGACGGCAACGATGAAGGCGTTGCGACGACGCTCCCGGTAGCCTTCGTCCGGATAGGGACCATCGCAGAAGACCTTGTCCTGCACGGCCATGGCGTGGATCTCGCACGCGCGCACGCCAATGAAAGCGAACCGGGCGGGCTCCTCGTCGCGGAGGCTGATGGTGAACCCTTCGCCGTCCCGGTGTGCCGTCCACAGCGTTTCGGCCGGCGGATGCAGGAAGCGTTTCCATGAATGCGGACCGACGGCGAAACCGAACAACGCCGGGTCGTCCCGCCGTTTCAGGCGATAGCGCCCCGCCTCCTGCTCGTCCGTCCAGCCGGCCGGCAGATCGGCCAGACCGGTGATCCGGTCGTAGACGATGGCACCATCGCGCACCGTCGGCCCCATGACCCGGTAGTGACGGGCGGCCAGCGCCTCGATCAGCCCCTGCAGGGCTGCCCGGGAGATCACCGCTGTTGCGCCAATGGCCAAGGCCTGCTCCATCCTCTCAGCTCCCATCAACTCGAACGCCGGTCCACCCTTGCTGGCGGCCCCGCCTGCGCGACGCCTGTGCCGGCAGGATCACGGCGCGGCAATCCGGCCACGCTACCGGGACGTGATCCAGTCGCGCGCACGCGCCCTTTCCGTGGTCGGAAAGATCCTCATCTCGCAGGGCATCAGGAACCCGAACGCCCGCATGGTGTTCCTGATCCAGTCGACATCGGTGACCACGGCGATCCGATCCCAGTGACGGCGATGCTGCATGCCCACCTTGATGTCCTCCCACACCGCGCCCGGCTCGATCCCGGTGAAGTCATCGTCGACCTGGTAGTAGACGCGAACCTTGTCGTGCTGCTGCAGTGCCTGTTCGACCCGCGGCATGAGGACCGCCTGGTACTCGTGTGCCGTGACGTGCCCGCGGCAGGCGAAGGCCACCACGTCGTCGGGAAAACCTTGCAGATCTTCGATCACCGGACTTCTCCTCGAATGGCCTCATGCCCCGTTACGGGACATGCGGTGTCGACGTTCATGCACGCGTCGCAACTTTGCCGGGCGCGGCGGCCTGCTCGGCAGCCACCACGTGACGCTTGACGGCAACGAAACTGTCGGGACTCACCGACATCGAGTCGATGCCACAGGTCACCAGAAACTCGGCGAATGACGGATGATCGCTGGGGGCCTGGCCGCACAGACCGACCTTGGCGCCAACGGCATGCGCTTCGTCGATGACATGCCGGATCATCCATTCGACCGCCTCGTCCTGCTCGTCGAACAGCTCGGCCAGCACCTCGGAGTCGCGATCGACGCCCAGGGTGAGCTGGGTCAGGTCGTTGCTGCCGATCGAAAAGCCATCGAAGCGCCGTGCGAATGCCCTGGCCAGGATCACGTTAGATGGGATCTCGCACATCACGTACACCTGCAGGCCGTCCTTGCCGCGTTCGAGCCCGTTGGCCGCCATCACCTCCAGCACCCGGTCCGCCTCCTTCGGCGAGCGGCAGAACGGGATCATCACGATCACGTTGTCGAACCCCAGCTGCTTGCGCAGCAGGCGGATGGCGCGGCACTCGAGGGCGAACCCGTCCCGATACTGCGGGGAGTAGTAACGCGAGGCGCCACGGAAGCCGAGCATCGGGTTCTGTTCCTTCGGCTCGAATTCGGCGCCGCCGATGAGGTTGGCGTATTCGTTGGTCTTGAAGTCGCTCATGCGCACGATCACCGGTGCCGGGTAATGCGCGGCGGCGATCCGCGCCAGGGCACGCGCGAGCCGCTCGACGAAATACGCAGTCTTGTCGGCGTAGCCCGCGGTCAGCTCCGCGATCCGGCGCTTTACCTCCTTGTCGGCAAGTGTCTCGTAGCGGACCAGCGCCATCGGGTGGATCTTGATCTGGTTGTTGATGACAAACTCCATGCGCGCCAGGCCGACGCCGTCGGCGGGCAGGCGCCACCAGCGGAAGGCGGCCGCCGGGTTGGCCATGTTGAGCATGACCTTGGTCCGCGTCGCGGGTATGCCGCGCAGGTCGATGTCCTCGGCCTCGAAATCGGCCAGGCCTTCGTAGACGAAGCCCTCCTCGCCCTCCGCGCAGGAAACCGTCACCGCCTGCCCGTCGTGCAGCACCCGGGTCGCGTTGCCGGTACCGACGACGGCCGGCAGCCCCAGCTCCCGACTGACGATCGCCGCATGCGAGGTGCGGCCGCCGTGGTCGGTCACGATCGCCGCCGCGCGCTTCATGATCGGCACCCAGTCCGGATCTGTGGTTCCGGTGACCAGAACCGCCCCGTCGACGAAACGATCGATCTCCCGGGCGCTCTCCAGCGCGCAGACGGTTCCGCCCGTCACGGCTTCGCCGACACTGAGGCCGGAGGCGAGCGTCCGGCCCTTGCGCTTGATCCGGTAGGTCTTCAGCGCGCCGGCCTCGCGCCGCGACTGCACCGTTTCCGGACGCGCCTGGACAATGAACAGCTCGCCGCTGTTGCCATCTTTGGCCCATTCCATGTCCATCGGTCGGCCGTAGTGCTCTTCGATGATGCAGGCCCAGCGCGCCAGTTGCAGGATCTCCCGTTCGTCGAGAACGAAAGCGGCGCGCTCCGCCTCGGACGTCGGCACGTTCCGGGTCGGTTGATCGCCGTCGTCCGCATAGATCATCTTGCGTGCCTTGCCGCCACGTTTCATCTCGATGATCGGCGACAGTGACGGGTTGGCCAGCAGCGGCTTGAACACCTCGTATTCATCCGGATCGACCGCCCCCTGCACGACGTTCTCGCCGAGCCCCCAGGCGGCATTGATAAGTACCACCTGCTCGAAGCCGGTCTCGGTATCGATCGAGAACATCACCCCCGCACCGCCGGTGTCCGAGCGCACCATGCGCTGGATGCCGATCGACAGCGCCACCTTCAGGTGATCGAATCCTTTGGTCTGGCGATAGCTGATGGCACGGTCGGTGAAGAGCGAGGCGTAGCAACGCCGGCACGCATCGAGCAATGCCTCCTCGCCACGAATGTGCAGGTAGGTTTCCTGCTGTCCGGCAAAGCTGGCGTCGGGCAGGTCTTCGGCGGTCGCGCTCGAGCGCACTGCCACGTCGGCCATCGCCCCGCCGGAGCGCCGGCACAGCTCGTTGTAGTCCGCGGTGATCGCCTCGGCGACTTCCTTCGGCCAGTGGCCACGCAGGAACGCGTTGCGGATGGCCTCACCGGTTTCGGCGAGCGTCGCCTTGCCGTCGCCCAGGTCGGCGAGTGCCGCGGCGATGGCCTCCCTGAGCCCGTTCTCGTCGACGAAACGCCAGTACGCGGTCGCCGTCGTGGCGAATCCGGCCGGCACGCTGATGCCCTTGCCGGCCAGACGGCCCACCATCTCGCCCAGCGAGGCGTTCTTGCCGCCGACCCGCGGCACGTCGTGCTGCCCCAGTTCCTCGAACCAGACCACCAGCGAGGCGTCAGCCTTCATCT
Organism: Rhodanobacter ginsengisoli; assembly: GCF_042657065.1. Taxonomy (NCBI): domain Bacteria; kingdom Pseudomonadati; phylum Pseudomonadota; class Gammaproteobacteria; order Lysobacterales; family Rhodanobacteraceae; genus Rhodanobacter; species Rhodanobacter ginsengisoli. The sequence goes on along the minus strand of NZ_JBHSNF010000001.1, from coordinate 1,874,061 downwards.
CTTCCTCCTGCGCACCGATCCTGCACGGAGTTCAGCCACCGTCGTGCACCGGCACCGATCCGATGGCGCTTGCCTGGTTGCACGCCGCACGGAGCAAGACCGCTTCGACAAGACGGCGAGACAGTCGCGTCATGTCTCGTGTTCGCGTTCGTGCTCATCGCCACCGACGCATGCGCATGCGCATGCCGGTGACCTGCAGCGCCCTGCAGGAATGCCACATCGCCCACCCGCCAGCGCTATCCGCCGACGCGCGAGTACATCGATGCAATGTTTTTCACTGCATCATTCTAGGTTTCGCGGCAACGCGCATATTGATCAGGATCAACAAGCCAGATGATCCGGCAGTGCGAGCGTGAGCGTGCATCATGCGGTTCTCACTGAGCGTCCTGAACGCCGGTCGCCACGGTGTGGCACGCGGCCTCTGCTCCGCCGACCTCAGGAAAGATACTGTCCGCCGTTGACCGGCAGGGTCGTTCCCGTGACGAAGCCCGAGTCGTCATGGACCAGGAACGCCACCGCATGGGCGGTGACGCCCTTGCCTGCGCGACTGCGCTGCTCATGGCGCCAACGCCTCGGCCGTCTCTACGAAGGCAGCGACGCTTGCGTACAGCGAATGCCGATTGTGCTCGAGGTGCATGACATGGGTGCCATCGTCGATGCGTAGGCGCCAACGCAGCGGACTGGCGGTGAAGCGCGCCAGGAAGGCGCTGGCGCCCATGTCGCCTACGACGGCGTCGCAGCTCCCATAGACCACGAAGACCGGCAGGCGCACGTTGGTCGGGTCCTACGAATAATGCCCTCGCTGTGCCGCAACGATGTCCACGTTCGGCCCGTTGGGAATTCGAAGCTGGTCAGCTGGATCACCTTTCACGTGGGGAACCGATGCGAGGTACGCCGCGGCCCACCGGGCTTCGACCGCCGGTTCCAGCAGCGACAGCCCGTCGGGCAGCACGTTCTTGAAGTGCAGCTGGTCCAGCCGCTCGGCGGCAGTCAAGGGAAACCAGGCCCCGGTCGGGGCGTTCTCGTGCTTGCCGCCCGACACGGACACGATCGGTCCGAACAAAGTGAGTGATGCGAGCGCGGCGCTGTCGCGCGCAGCGAAGGTCGCGGCCGGAATCGTGCCCCAGGAATGGGCGATTATGTGCACTTTTGCCATGCCCATCGTACTGTGCAGGTAGTGCACGGCGACAGCGATGTCGTCGACCGCCTCGCGTGCGCCTTCCACCGGCAGGCCAGAGGCGGCCGGCGCGCGCATCGCCGACGGACGGCTCGAGTCGCCGAACCCGCGAAAGTCCAAGCCACAGGCGTAATAGCCGCGGGCGGCCATATAGGCCAACCAGGAGTCGCCGGGCACAAAGGTGTAGCCCGCAGCGAGATCCGTAGGAAAGCTGGAACCATGTACGAACAGCACGCTGCGGTGCGAAGGTCGGGGCGGCGCAATGCAGTGCAAGGCGACCCACTCCTCCGCTGCCCCTGTCGGCAGGCGGACGGTTCGCTCGGCCCCGGCGACGCCCGTGGTAGCCAGCGCCATTGTCAATAGCATCGGAAGCATGTTCGAGTTCCTCTCGATGGGGAAACGCGGTGCATGCTGCGCGATGCGCGACAAGGATGCTTCGTCATTCGGCGAAGTGTGGATGCCCGGGCCCGGTGTGCCGCCTTCCTCGCGTCTGCTGCGCATGATCCCGGGGATTAGTCGGCGGCCCAACCCGTCGCGATACGGGGAATGCAGGCATCCGGTTTGGAGAGGCCGGCGATTACGGACTCACTTGCCTCCATCCCCTTTGCGTCGACCGATCCACAGGCGTTGCGGGCCCGCCCCTTGCTCGGCAAGCTTGTCGCAGGGATTGCGCAGCCGGCAACGATCGATCGACAGGCAGCCACAGCCGATGCAGTCATCGAGCGTGTCGCGCAGCTTCTTCAGTTGCGCCATGCGCTCGTCCAGATCGGCGCGCCATGCAGCGGACAATCGCGCCCAATCGGCACGGGTCGGCGCCGCCGTGGCAGGCAAGGTCGCCAGCGCTGCAGCGATGTCGGTCAATGCAATGCCTACCCGCTGGGCCACGCGGATGAACGCCACGCGCCTCAGCACGTCTCGTGCATAGCGTCGCTGGTTGCCCTGCGTGCGATCGCTGCTGATCAGCCCCTTCGCCTCGTAGAAATGCAGGGCCGATACCGACACGCCCGCGCGACGCGCCACTTCGCCCACGGAGAGGGTTGAAGAAATTCCGGCCTGTTCCAGTCTGGTGTTCATGCATCACCTCTTGACCTCAACTTTACATGAGGTTTTACAGTGCACGTTCAGCCCGACTCGACCCACCTCTCAGCAGGAGTTTCCACCATGACCACCCCTACCCCGGCCAGCCACGCCGCATCGATCTTCCGCATCGACCGTTTCGTCGTGCCCGCCGATGCCTTGCCGGCCTTCATGGAACGATTGCGCTTCACCCAGCGGACCCTGGACACCGTACCGGGCTGCAAGCAGAACCTGCTACTGCAACGGGAGGACCGCCCGGGCGAGATCGACATCATCACCCTGGTCGAGTGGAGCAACGCGGAGGCGATCGCCGCTGCCCGGACCACCATGCAGGAAAGATACGCGGAAGAAGGCTTCGACCCTGCAGCGTTCATCCAGAAGCTTGGCGTGCAGGCCGATATGGGGGTCTATCGCAACGCCTGACGATCGCGAGCGACACTGCCTCGTCCCGGCTGTTCGTCTCGGCTGACCGGTGCGGCGAAACGGCAACCGTTTGGGCTCCTGCGGATGGCGTGGCGAAGTTTGCTGGCGACCGTGGGAAACGTGCGCCGCCCTTCTTTGGAAGAGGGGGCGCAGAGGATGCACACTCAGCCTCGCCTCATCCGTGCCGCAGCTTCAACATAAGAATCACGCAGGACAACAAGCACGTGATCGCATTGGAAAGGATGACTGGCCACGAGCCGATCAAGACGCCATAGGCCAGCCAGCACGCGGCGCCCGAGGTGAACAGCAGGTACATCGCCAGCGAGATGCCGGCCGTGTTGCGGGAACACGCGGTGCGGGTCGCCTGCGGCACGAATGAGATCGTCGTCAGAGCGGCAGCGACATAGCCGACCAGTTCGGACATCAGCCCTGCCGCTCGGCGAACTCGGTTCGCGCGCCCTGCCTCTCGAACGTCACGTTCACCGTGCGACCGATGGCGCGGGTGCGGTGCACGGTGCCCGCAGGAACCACGATGAACTGCCAGGGCGCAAGCTCGACCGTCCGGCGTTCGGCGAAGTCGATCTGCAACCGGCCATCCACAATCAGGAACAGTTCGTCCGAATCCGGGTGACGGTGCCAGCGGTACTCGCCTTCGAACACCGCCATGCGCATGCAGTCGCTGTTGAAGTCCGCGAGCACGTCGTTGACGTAGGGCTCGCTCACGGCCTTCTGCAGCCGGCCGATATCGACAACGGTCAGCTCGGCGAAGCGGGCGGTCTGAGCCGAGTATTCCTCGGCCGATGGATACTGTGAATTCATTTGAATCTCCGGTTCGACGCGCGTTCGAAACCTCAAGCCCGTATTCATCGAGGAAACAAAGGATTTGCAGAATCAGGATGCGTCGGTGCCTTTGCGCAAGAAATGTTGTACCGCCTCGCTCGTCATGTCGTCGCATCGACAGCACCCGCTGTCGAGCAGTGATTCCGCCACGCTGCGGCCTTGCTTGTTCGCGGCACCGACGACCGTGAGCAAGGGGTGGGAAGAAATGCTTGGCGTCATGGGAAGCCTCTGAAGGGGGCAATCCCACGTTGGGATGTGCTTGCGCCGGTATCCTCCGCCGCCTGCTGGCATTTTCCAAATCAATATATTTTGCCGTTACCATCCAAGCCATGGATACCAAGCGCCTGGATCTCAACCTGCTCATTACGCTGGAGACACTGCTGGTGGAGTGCAGCGTGACAAAGGCTGCGTACCGCCTGCATCTGAGTCAGCCTGCCGTGAGTGCCCAGTTGGCACGTCTGAGGCAGGTATTCGACGATCCGCTACTCATTCCGGCGCAGCGGGGGATGACACCGACGGCAAAGGCAATCGAGCTGATCGACCCGCTTCGACAAGCTCTTGACCAAGTCCGTGGCACCTTGGCGGCGCATCGCAACATCGACCCGTCCACGGCAGAGCTGACGTTCTCGGTTGCGTGCACGGATTACCTGCAGGCTGCAGTGGTCATGCCGCTCATCACGGAGCTGCAGCGGCGGGCGCCCAAGGTCCGCGTCGCGATTCGGTACCTCGACCCGCGCGAGCTGGAAGGGCAGATGGCGCGAGGCGATGTCGACCTGGCGCTCATGACGCCTCACGTGGCGCCGCCAAGTCTGAGAACGCGACATCTGTTCGACGAACGCTATGTGCTGATTGGTCGGACCCATCACCCACGACTGCGCAAGGGCATGTCTGTCAAGCAATTTGCACAGCTCGATTATGTGGTGGTTTCCCTTGGCGGCGGTGCCTTCGAGACCCCGGTGGACGACGTTCTGACTGCCCTTGGGCACAAGCGCAACGTCGTGGTGTCGGCGGCTTCATTCCTGCTGGTTCCGGAACTCGTGGCGCACTCGGATTTCGTGGCGCTCGTTCCCGAGCGGCTGGTTCACCAGCGGCAAAACATCGAGCAGTTCGAATGTCCATTCCCTGTGGAGGGTTTCCCCATTGCCATGGTCTGGCACGAACGTAGTCACGGGCACAGCGGACTGCGCTGGATTCGAGAGGTTTTGGTTGCCATGGCCAGCGAACGTCCCATTTGACTTCCCCGTCCCGGTGGCCAAGGTTGACAACATGACTTGCCATGCCCTGCCCGGTTCAATCGCGGTGAGCCGATCGCCCACGCCGAGCTTGCCGAAAGTGTCAGCCAGTTGATGCCGGGCTTCCGTCAGATGGGTCCAGTCCTCTTTTTGAAACAAATGGTTATGGATTTCAGCTTGGTCCACGGCTAGCGCTACGTCATAGACGATCACCAGCAACGAGCTTTTCCTGGCTGGCCGCTACGGGATGAGTACGGCCGCGCCGTCGAAGCGCCCGGCGCGCAAATCGGCCAGCGCCTGATTGGCCTGTTCGAGTGGATACGGCGTCGTTCGGGTGACCACGCCGATCCCGGGGGCCAGACGCAGAAAGTCGATGCCGTCCTGCCGGGTCAGATTGGCAACGGAAAGCAGCTCGCGCTCTTCCCACAACAGTTCATACGGGAAGCTGGGAATGTCACTCATGTGGATGCCGGCGCAGACGACGCGACCGCCCTTGCGCACGGCTTTCAGAGCGGTCGGTATCAGATCGCCGGCGGTGGCGAAGATGATCGCCACATCGAGCGGCTCCGGTGAGGGTTCGTCGGAGCCGCCGGCCCAGACAGCGCCAAGTTGCCTGGCAAACGCTTGCGTGCCGCTGTCGCCGGCGCGCGTGAACGCGAACACCGACCGGCCCTGCCACCGTGCGACCTGCGCCACGATATGCGCGGCGGCACCGAACCCGTACAACCCCAGCTTTTTCCCTTCGCCACCCATGACCAGCGCACGCCAGCCGATCAGGCCGGCGCACAGCAACGGGGCCAGCGATTCATCGCTCCCGGTCTCGCCCAGCGGAAACACGTAGCGCGCATCGGCAATCGCCGCGGTGGCGAAGCCGCCATCGCGCGTATAGCCGGTGAACAGCGGGGAGTCGCAAAGGTTCTCGCGGTGCTCGATGCAATAAGGGCACACGCCACAGGTGTGGCCCAACCATGGAATGCCGACCCGCTCGCCCAGCGCCAGTCCGTCGACGTCCGGCCCGATCGCATCGATGCGCCCCACGATCTCGTGACCGGGAATGATCGGCACCCGTGGATCGGGCAACTCGCCGTCAACCACATGCAGATCCGTGCGGCACACGCCGCAGGCAGTCACCCTGACGCGTACCTCGCCCGCCCCGGGCTGGCGATCCGGCAGTTCGGTCCATGCCAGCGGGCTGCCGACCGCGTTGAGTACCATGGCATGCATGCGGTTCTCCCCGAGCTTCTTGAACGCCGGTCGCCGCGGTGTGACGCGCGGCCCCTGTTCCGCCGGGCTCAGGAAAGATACTGTCCGCCGTTGACCGACAGGGTCGTTCCCGTGATGAAGCCCGAGTCGTCATGGACCAGGAACGCCACCGCATGGGCGACTTCCTCGCAGCGGGCGAGCCGGCCCACCGGAATCTGCGCCACGATGCGCTCCATCAACGCAGGGTCCACCTTGGCGACCATGTCGGTGGCGGTATAGCCCGGTGCCACCGCGTTGACGGTGACGCCCTTGCATGCCGACTCCAGCGCCAGCGCCTTGGTAAAACCGATCATGCCGGCCTTCGCTGCGGAGTAATTGGTCTGGCCGAACTGACCCTTCTGACCGTTGACGGAAGTGATATTGATGATGCGTCCCCAACCGCGCAGGCGCAGACCGTCGATGACGGCGCGGCTCATGTTGAAGCAGGACGAAAGATCATCGTCGAGCACCGTGCGCCACTGTTCCGGCGTCATCTTGTGCAGCATCGCATCCCGGGTCACTCCGGCATTGTTGACAAGAATCTCCACCGGCTGCCCGGCGTCACGCTCGACTTCCCTGACGCCCTGTTCGCAGGCGTCGAAATCGGCCACGTCCCATTTGTAGGCGGGAATACCGTGATCCCGGGTGAATGCCTGTGCGGCGGCATCGTTGCCGTGGTAGGTCACGACGGCACGATAGCCGTCGCGGCTCAGTCGCTGCGCAATGGCGGCCCCGATGCCACGCGTGCCACCGGTGATCAAAGCCAGCTTGCCCATCAGCATGTCTCCTTGGCTACGAGCATGTTCGTGAAATGGAACCCGGCGCTGAATGTTCGTTCCATGGACCCGGCCAGCGAGACGGGAGTACCGACACCGGTCTTTCCGTGACGCATCAAAGATAGAACCCGCACCGAGGCGGCTTATTGAGCTGGATCAATAATCCTCGTTGCCGGCGGCGCTAGATTGCCCGTCCCGAGGCTTCGCGACTCCCCCGCCCTCACCGCCCTCGCAAGCCGGCACCGGCTGGATGAGCGAGTGCGCAAGGAAAACCGGCAGACCGGCAGTATCCGCTGCCGTGGCGGTCGTCCCGATCCATCGCACGACAGGCATTCGAGCATGACCATGCGCAGAACAGCGGTAACCCGGCCCAATCTCAATGTTCCCTTTTTCTGGCCGGTCAATCTCGCGGCGGACATGGCCGAACAGGGACTGGACATGGTGGCGCGCAACGTCAGGTTCCTGGGCGAGGAGATGCGCATGCACGGCGGCATCAAGCCCCGGCTGGCCACGGCCCATGAGGTTTGCCTGAAACTGCGTACGCTGGATCTGTGCGATTACTCGGCGGCGAATGCAGCAGGCATGCCCACCCTGGTCGACGCGCCCTACGCGGGGCATACATCGATGATCGCCGACTACCACGAAGGCCAGAGCCTGATGCAGACCCTGCTCGGCCACGGCGTCGAACGGCTGTTCCTGACCGACTGGCATTCGGCCACGCCGGACATGAAGGATCTGGAAGTCGACCAATACCTGGCCGAACTGCTGGCCTGCGTCGACGACCTCGGCGGCCGGGTCAACCTGATCGGCCTGTGCCAGGGTGGCTGGATGGCGAGCATGCTGGCGGCACGCTATCCGCACAAGGTGGCGAGCCTCGTGCTCGCCGGCGCGCCCATCGACACGCATGCCGGCAACGGCCCGCTGGTGGGCATGGTCAGGCACAGCCCGATGGCTTTCTACGAGGATCTGGTGGCCAGCGGCGACGGGCTGATGCTGGGCAAGTACATGCTTGCCGGCTGGAAGAACATGCACCCCGGGCAACATTACGTGCAGGATCACATCGATTTGTACGAGCACATCGACGACCCGGCATGGCTTGCCAAGACCGAGGCATTCGAGCGCTGGTACGAGAACCCGCTGGACCTGCCCGGGCGCTGGTACCTCCAGGTGATCGACCAGCTCTTCAAGCGCAACCTGCTGGCCAGGGGCGATTACGTGGCGCTGGGACGCAAGCTGGACCTGAAGGCGATCACCTGCCCGCTGTACCTGCTGGCCGGCGAGGACGACGACATCACCAGCCACGAGCAGGTATTCGCCGCGGAAAGACTGATGGGCACGCCGTCCGCCCACGTCCGCAAGCAGATGGTGCCGGGTGGCCATGTCGGCCTGTTCATGGGTGCCCGCACGCTGACCGATGTCTGGCCCGGCATCGCCGCCTGGGTGGCCGGCCAGTCGGGGAGTTGACCCCGGGCGACCGCGTCACTCGGCCGGCAGGCCCGAGATGCCGAAGTCGATCACGATGCCATCCGCACCGCGCTGCCGATAGGTAACCATCAGGTGGTCACCCAGGCGGTCGCGCAGCTGGGCGATCAGCGGAATCGGGTCGTGATCATTCACGAAGCGCATCGTTTCACCGGAGCGCAGGACACCGATGGCACCGAAGATCGCCGAATGACGGAAGCGCCGCGAGACGCCACGGGCGTCGAACAGATGGACGTTGGGTTCGGTGGGGATTTCCAGGGACATGGCGGTAACAGGCATTGAGAAGGGAGCCTCGAACATACGCCGCCTGCCCTGCCGCACACTGACCTGGATCAGATGACAGCCATCGTGCACGCGAACGTTCAGCGACGCCCTGTTCTTCCGCCGAGTCCGTGGAAATGCGAGGGTGGCGCCAGTTGTGCGCGTACGACCTCGAACAGCGGGTTGGCCAGCGTCGGCTCCCGCAGATGCCGGCTGACGGCGGCCGCGGCCAGTTGTGTCACTTCCATCGGCAGCGGTGGCGCGCCCTGGGGCCAGAACGCGAGTTCCAGGGCACCCAGGCGATCCGCGCCATCCATGTGCGGCAGCATGTCTCCATAGACCGCGGAGCGCAGATCATTTTTCGCATCGCCCTGGTCGGGCGCGATCATCACCCGGACGGCACGCTGGCTGGAAGCCTTCAGGTAGGTGTCGTAGGCCGTCAGACAGCCGGAGAACAGCGAACGGTAGCGCACCGCGTCGGAGCCCTGGCGCTGGCTGACCTCATGCTCCACCACGGCGATCGCGAACCGCACCGGCAAGCGACCGATCAGGGTCGCCAGCGTGCTCTCGGCGGCACCCAGCTCACGCTGAAGCGGCCGACTGAGCTGCGGCGCCACGTCTTGCACCCAAGATGTCCCTGCCACTGCGCTGGCCATCGACAAACCGCCCCGCACGCTGCGCATCGCTGCGTGGGCTTCGCTGAGCGTTGCCCATGCAGCCGAGATCGTGGGCCAGCACAGCACCTGCACGAATACGTTTTCCACCGCCGATTCGCCCAGGAAGGCGACCTGCTCCGGACCCAGTCCGGTCAGGGTCGGTGGCGAGGCCTTTCCGGGGGCTGCGCCCCTGCGCTCCGACGTCCGGGCACTCTTATCGTGCACGGCCATGTGGCCTCCCCGACGTCGGTATCGACAATTCGGCAGGGTCGTCCTCGGGGTGCCAGGGGCGCCCCAGCCGGCGTTCGATGTACTCCCGGATCAACCGGCGCACGACCTGCGATGACGTCGCGTCTTCCCCGGCACACAGACGCTCGAAGACCGCCTTCTTGCGCGGATCGATCAGGATGGTCAGGCGGGCGGTGCGATTTTCGATTGGCATATGAGTATCATCAGCCTTACACTTTGATCAACTTCAATGATAATACGATTATCATGATAATTGCACCGGCAGCGCGAATGGGCCGCGGCATCCCATGGGTGTCGCCAGAATGAGCGGATGGGCGGGCATGTCTCCGCTCACCGCGCTGCTGGGCCTTGTCGCCGCCTGGCTGGTGGTCGGCGTGCTGGGACTTGCGCAGCCCCAGCGCATGGGCTGGGTGGCCCGCACGCTGTTTCCCCTCGGTGCGCTGATCGCGCTGGGCGTCGCGCTGATCGGGTTGTTCGCGTTGTCCGACGGATTCGCGGTGGAACACGCGGTATTGCCCCTCGGGCTGCCGGACTTGCCGTTCCATCTCCGCCTCGATGCCCTGTCGGGATTCTTCGTGTTCCTGCTCGGTGCCGTGGGCGCCGGCATATCGGTATTCGCGGCCGGCTATTTCCGTGCCGGCGAAGGCACTTCGCCGGGCCTGCTCTGCCTGCAGTACCACACGTTTCTGGCCAGCATGACGATGGTCGTCCTCGCCGACGACGCCTACCTATTCATGGTGGCGTGGGAGACGATGGCGCTCAGCTCGTACTTCCTGGTGACGACCCAGCACCGCATCCCGGAAATCCAGCGCGCCGGCTTCCTGTACCTGCTGATGGCGCACGTGGGAGCACTGGCGCTGTTGCTTTGCTTCGGCGTGTTGCATGGCGGCAGCTGGCTGATGACGTTCGACTCGATGCGTGCCGCCACGCTCTCGCCGGGCTGGGCCGGGGCGGCCTTCCTGCTGGCCTTGTTCGGTTTCGGCGCCAAGGCCGGGCTGGTGCCCCTGCACGTGTGGCTGCCGGAAGCGCACCCGGCCGCGCCATCGCCGGTGTCCGCCATGATGAGCGGACTGATGCTCAAGGTAGCGATATACGGCATGCTGCGGATCAGCTTCGACCTGCTCCACGCCGGTCCCTGGTGGTGGGGCATGCTGACCCTGGCGCTGGGACTGGGCACGGCGCTGTTCGGTGCGGTGTTCGCCGCGGTGCAGACCGACATGAAGCGGCTGCTGGCCTATTCCTCGATCGAGAACGTCGGCCTGATCTTCGCCGCCATCGGCCTGGCGCTGCTGTGCTACGCGTTCGAGATGCGCCTGCTGGCCGCGCTGGCACTCACCGCGGCGTTGTTGCACGCGCTCAATCACGCACTGTTCAAGAGCCTGCTGTTCCTCGCCACGGGATCGGTACTGCACGCCACCCACGAGCGCAGCCTGGGCAAACTCGGCGGGCTGATCCGCCGGATGCCCTGGGTCGCCACGCTGGCCCTGGTCGGCACCCTGGCCCTGGCCGGGTTGCCGCCGCTCAACGGATTCGTTTCCGAGTGGCTGCTGCTGCAGGCGTTCCTGTCGACGCCATCCATCCCGCATGCGTTCGTGAACATGATCGTGCCACTGGGGGCGGCGCTGGTGGCCCTGACCGCGGCGCTCGCCGGCTACGTGATGGTCAAGTTCTACGGCGTGATCTTTCTGGGCCAGCCGCGTGAACCATCGCTGATGCAGGCCCACGACGCCGGCTGGCTCGAACGCGCGGGACTCGCCTGGCTGGCGTTGGGGTGCATCCTCATCGGCGTATTCCCGCAATACGCGCTGGATGCCGCCGCCGCCGTGACCCGGGGGCTGGTCGGCACCGTGATCCAGCGCGGACCGGCGCCATGGTGGATCGCCCCGGTGGCACAGACGCAGGCTTCCTACAGCGGCCTGTGGCTGTTGCTGGGCATGGCCGGCGTGATCGCCGTGATGTTCGTGCTGGTGCGGCGGCTGTATCACGGCCGGGTACGCCGCACGCCGCCGTGGAATTGCGGCTACCCCGCGCTGACGCCGCGCATGCAGGACACCGCCGAAGGATTCGGCCAGCCGATCCGGCACATGTTCGGGCCGTTCTTCCGCATGGAGCGCGAGGTTCCCTCGCCGGACGACCAGGCCCCGCGCTACCGCATCCAGATCGAGGACCGGTTCTGGCACGGGCTCTATCTTCCGCTCGCGCGCGCTGTCGCCTGGCTGGCCGATGCGCTTTCCATGCTTCAGCGTGGCCGTCTGGCCATCTATCTGCTGTACAGCTTCCTGACCCTGATCGTGTTGCTGGTGTTCGTCCTGTGAACGCGCTCGCGCTTGTCAGCCAGCTGGGCGGCGCCGTGCTCGCGGTGGCGCTGGCGCCCGTGATGGCGGGCTGGATCGCGCAATGCCGGGCCTGGCTGCAGAACCGCTCGGCCCCGCCCCTGCTCCAGCCCTATCGCAGCTTGCGCAAGCTGTTCCGCAAGGATGCCGCGCTGGCCACGCATGCCTCGCCCTTGTTCCGCGCCACGCCCTACATCGTGTTTGGCACGATGGCGATGGCGGCGGCGATCATTCCCTCGGTGACGACGGACCTGCCGATGGCACGGGTGGCCGACGCGATCGCGCTGGTCGGCCTGTTCGCGACGGCCCGCGTGTTCATCGCGCTGGCCGCGATGGACATCGGCACGGTCTTCGGCAGCATGGGCGCACGACGCGAGATGATGATCGGCTTTCTCGCCGAGCCGGCGTTGCTGATGGTGCTGTTCAACGCCTTCCTGATGTTCGGCAGCACGGCGTTGCCGACCGTGGTGGAAGGTACCTTGAACGCCAGCGGGCTGACGCTGCACCCGAGCCTCGCGTTCGCCGGCGTGGCTTTCGTGATGGTGCTGCTGGCGGAAAACGCCCGCATCCCGATCGACAACCCGGCCACTCACCTCGAAGTGACCATGATCCACGAGGCGATGTTGCTGGAGTATTCGGCGCGCCACCTGGCACTGATCGAGTGGGCGTCCTGGCTGAAGTTGTTCAACTACGCGTGCATCGGCTTCGCACTGTTCGTGCCGTGGGGGATCGCCCTGCACACGTCCGGCCCGCTGCCGCTGCTGCTCGCCGTCGCCTGGCTGGTCGGCAAGCTGGCCATCGCCGGCGCGGTGCTGGCGGTGATCGAGACCGTCTCGGCCAAGTTGCGCATCTTCCGCGCACCGGAGTTCCTCAGCATGGCGTTCCTGCTGGCCGTGCTGGGCGTGCTCGTCCATCTGCTGCTGCGGTCCTGAATCATGCCTCCACTGAACCTCGCCACCCAGCTGCTGCATGTCCTCGCCGCCGGCCTGCTGATGATCTCTTTCGCCATGCTGGCCCAGCGGCGTACGCGGCGGCTGATCGTCCTGCTGGCCTGGCAGGGCGTGGTGCTGACCGCGTCCACGCTGCTGGTGGCCATCACCGCGCACTTGCCGCATCTGTACTGGTCCGCTGCACTGACCCTGATCGAAAAAGTCTTTCTGATGCCGTGGATCCTGATGCGGCTGATGCGCCGCCTGGGCATCGAGGGCGACAGCGACCCGCTGGTGAACATCCCCACGCTGATGCTGGTCGGGCTCGGCCTGGTTATCTTCGCATTCGGGCTGGCCCAGCCGATCAGCTCGCTGGCCACCACGGTCACCCGGCAGACCCTGGGGATTGCGATGGCGGTGATCCTGCTGGCCTTCCTGATGATGATTGCCCGGCACAAGGCGGTGACCCAGGTGATCGGCTTCCTGGCCATGGAGAACGGCCTGTTCTTCGCCGCCAACAGCACGACCTACGGCATGCCGATGGTGATCGAGCTGGGCATCGCGCTCGACCTGCTGGTCGGCGTGTTCATTTTCGGCATCTTCTTCTTCCAGATCCGCGAGCAGTTCGACAGCCTCGACCTGCATCAGCTCGAAGCACTCAAGGAGGACTGACGTGGAGCTTGCGCTGGTACTGGGTATCCCTCTGTTCGGCGCGATCCTGCTGGCCCTGACCGGGGCACAGCGGCGCGCGGCCGAGCTCAACGTCGCGATCAGCCTGGCGACGTTGATCGCCGCCGCGGCGCTGGTGCTCAGGATCATCGGCCAGGGCTCGATGACCGTGGCCCGCGAGCAGTTCTTCGTGGATCCGTTCAACGTGTTCCTGATCGCGCTGACCGCGCTGGTCGGCTTCACCACCGCGGTGTTCTCGCGACCCTACATGCGCATCGAACAGGAGCACGGCCGACTCAACGCGCGCCGGCTGCGGCTGTATCACAGCATGTACCAGCTGTTCATGACCGCCATGCTGGTGGCGCTGTCGACCAACAACATGGGCTTGCTGTGGGTCGCGATGGAGGCGGCGACGCTGTCGACGGTACTGCTGGTGTCGTTGTACCGCACCCGCGCCAGCATCGAGGCGGCGTGGAAATACTTCATCCTGTGCGGCGTCGGGATCGCGCTGGCGCTGTTCGGCACGATCCTGCTGTATTTCGCGGCGGAGCGGCTGCTCGGGGCCGAAGGCATGAGTGCGCTGCTGTGGACCCATCTCGATGCCGTGAAGGGGCAGCTCGATCCAACGGTGATCGGGCTGGCGTTCGTGTTCCTGCTGGTCGGCTACGGCACCAAGGTCGGTCTGGCTCCCCTGCACAACTGGCTGCCCGATGCCCACGCCGAGGGTCCCACGCCGGTCTCGGCGGTGCTGTCGGGGCTGCTGCTCAACGTGGCGATGTATGCGGTGGTCCGCTGCAAGATCCTTGCGGTCGGCGCGATGCATTCGGCGCTGCCCGGACGCATGCTCATGGGCTTCGGCCTGTTCTCGACGGTGCTGGCGGCGTTCCTGCTGTGGCGTCAGCGCGACATCAAGCGCCTGTTCGGCTACTCGTCGATCGAGCACATGGGCATCATCACGTTCGCGTTCGGCATGGGCGGACCGCTGGCAAACTTCGCCGCGCTGCTGCACATGACAGTGCACTCGTTGACCAAGTCGGCGATATTCTTCACCGCCGGCCATGCCTCGCAGATCGCGGGCACGCAGCGCATCGACGGCATCCGCGGCCTGCTGGCGGTGAGTCCCTCGGTCGGCTGGGGCCTGATGCTGGGCTCGCTGGCGATACTCGGCATGCCGCCGTTCGGCGTGTTCACCAGCGAATACCTGATCCTGATCACGGCCATGCGCGATCACCCGTGGGCGACACCCTTCCTGCTCGTCGCCCTGGCCGTGGCGTTCGCCGCGATCTTCGCCAAAGTCCAGCCGATGGTGTTCGGCGAGACCGATGCACGGCGCTTGCCGCATCCGCCCGCACTGGTGCCGGTATTCGTGCACGTGTCGATCGTGCTGATGCTCGGCGTGTACATGCCGCCTGCGCTTGCCGAGTGGTATCGCCTGGCGGCGCGGTTGATCGGATGAAGACCATGCTGCCCGACTTCCTCGACACGACCTGCGTGCCCTTGCCCTCCAACGCGTCGGCCTGCCTCGTGGTGGCTGACGCCTATCACTGGTCGTGGGCGGCCGATGCGCTGCACGCACTGGGCGCGAGCCTGCTGGCACTGTGGGGCAGCGACGATCGCGATCGTGATGAGCGCCTGCGCATCCGCGCGGCCTACCTGCTGCCCGACCGCATCGTGGTGGTCGAGCACGCGATGCCCGCCGAACGTGCGGTCTATCCTTCCCTGACATCGCGTTTCCCGGTGGCCGACCGCATGCAGCGTGCGGTGCACGACCTGCTCGGGATCCGCGCCGACGGCGGCGACACGCGCGCATGGCTGCGCCATGGTGGCTGGCCGGAGCGGGTGTTTCCGCTGCGCCGCGATGTCGGTGCGGCGCAAACCTACCCGCTGGTCAGCGCGGCGTATCCGTTCGTGCCGGTCGATGGCGATGGCGTGCATGAGGTCGCGGTGGGGCCGGTGCATGCCGGGATCATCGAACCGGGTCGCTTCCACGTCGCCGTGGTGGGTGAAAAAGTGCTGCGCCTGGAGGAACGCCTGGGCTACACGCACAAGGGCGTCGCCAAGCGCTTCGAGGCCCTGGCCCAACGCGACGGGCATCGTCTGGCGGCCCGGGTCAGCGGGGATTCGACCGTCGCGTTCGGCTGGGCATACTGCGCGGCCCTGGAGTCGCTCACCGGAACGGTGCCGTCGCCGCGCGCTGCTGCCTTGCGCGCGCTGGCGCTGGAGCGCGAGCGCATCGCCAACCATCTGGGCGATCTGGGCGGCATCGGCAACGACGCCGGGCTGGCCTTCGGACTCACCCAGTTCTCCAGCCTGAAGGAGCAGCTGCTGCGGCATAACGCGGAGGTTTTCGGGCAGCGCTACCTGTTCGATCTGGTGGTGCCCGGCGGCGTCGCCCGCGACCTGCCGGCGCACTCGATACCGACGCTGATCGAGGAGATCGCGGCGCTCGAACGCGCCGTGCGCGAGCTGCGCGGGATCTATGCCCATCACGAAGGGGTGCAGGACCGCTTTCTCGGCACCGGCCGGCTGACCCTCGAACAGGCACGAAGGCTAGGCGCCATCGGCCTGGCCGCCCGCGCCTCCGGCGTGCCACGGGACCTTCGCCTGGACCAGCCGTGGGCGCCGTATGACCAGTGTCCGCCGGTGCTGGCCACGCGCCCGGAAGGGGACGTGGCGGCGCGCGTCCAGGTACGCTTCGACGAAACCCTGGATTCGCTGCGGCTGTGCCGGCAGTTGCTGGACAGTTTGCCTCCCGGCGCCCTGGCCGTCGACGTGCCCGCAGCCCCCGCGGGTCAGTGGGGACTGGGCCTGGTCGAAGGATGGCGCGGTCCGGTCATGGTGGCGCTGGAGACGGGGCCCGAGGGCAGCATCCGGCGTTGCCATCCGCATGACCCCTCGTGGCAGAACTGGCCACTGATCGAGGTCGCGATGCTCGGCAACATCATTCCGGACTTCCCGCTCATCAACAAGTCATTCAACCTTTCCTACAGCGGCCACGACGGGTAAGCGCGCATGTTCGATATCCTTTCACGCATCCGCCGAGTCGGTCGCCTGAGCGAACCGCATCCGGCACCGGATGCTTCGGAGGCGGAGCCCACGGCGATCCAGCGCGAGCTGCATGCCGTGTTCGGGCGGGCCCTGTGCATCCGCCATGTGGATGCGGGCTCCTGCAACGGCTGCGAGCTGGAGATCCATGCGCTCGGCAATCCGTACTACAACCTGGAAGGCGCGGGCATCCGCTTTGTGGCCAGCCCCCGCCATGCCGATCTGCTGCTGGTCACCGGACCGGTCTCGGTCAACATGGAAGAAGCGCTCAAGCGGACGTATGAAGCGATGCCCGAACCCAAGTGGGTGCTCGCGGTCGGTGAATGCGGGGCTTGCGGCGGGATCTTCGGCGCCAGTTACGCCACGCGCGGTCCGATCAGCGACGTGATTCCGGTCGACGCGGTGGTCAACGGTTGCCCGCCCACCCCGCTCGCCATCCTGCGCGGCCTGCTTCAGGTCACCCGGCACCTGGCCCACTGAACCTTTCGTGGCCGGACGGCTCGATCACCCTGCCGGATATGCCCGGCAAGGCCCCTTCACCTGCGCGTCCCCTTGCCACCGGCACAGCCAGGTCCGGAAAATATGCCCATGCAAACGAGTAATGCACCGTGACCCCCAATGACCGGAAAATCGAGGCGCTGCGACAGCGCATCCCTTCCTTCAGCTGCATCGTCGGCTGCCACGATTGTTGCGGACCGGTGACGGCTTCAGCGGAGGAAGTGGCGAGACTGCCGGTCAAGACCGAGGCCGAGCACGCTGTCGCGCTCGAAAACCTGAGCTGTCCCTACCTGGGCCAGCACGGCTGCGAGGTGTACGGCGAACGTCCGCTCATTTGCCGGCTTTTCGGCACCACGCCACGGCTGCTCTGCCCCAATGGCAAGCGGCCGGTGTACATGATCGACACGAAAGTGGAACAGGATATTCATCACTTTCTTGCCAACACGCGGCAAGTGCTGTTGTGACATCCCGCGGTTGAAGCGCTCGCCGGGAAGCAAGCGCCGGACTCACCGGCCGAAGATGATTTCCTTGCCTTCGTGGTCGCGATCCCAGCCGCGCAGCTGGTCGCGGATGTGCGCGATGCGCTGTCGGCCAAGAGCATTGCGCTCCTCGTCCAGCACCTGACCATCGAGCAGTTCGGCCAGGCGCTGGGCGGTGGGCAACATCGCATCCCACGCATCCAATGCCGGCAGCGGCGCCGGCAAGGTCATGAAGAAGCTGACCCCGGGCGTATGCAGCGCATCCAGGCGGGCGAGGTCGAAGTTGCCGGGCTTGAGCATGTTGGCGACGCTGAAGATCGGCCCCAGCTCGCGCTTGCCATCGAGCAAGCGGTGGTAAATCCCCATGTCGCCGAATTCGAGACCGGCTTTTTCGGCAGCCACGACCAGATCCGGGCCACCGAAGTGGCTGCCTTCACGCGCCACCACGAACAAGGTGACGATCCGCTCCACCGGCAGTTGCGCCGGGCGCCGGCCCAGGTCCGAACGCGGTGGCGGTTTGGTCGCCGTCGGTTCGGGAGCCGCCGGTTCGGGTTTCGCGGCAGCCGGCACGGGCGCGGGCGCCGGCGCCGGCGCAGCCGCCGCCCTGTCGGAGGGTGCGCGCAACGCGTTCACGATCGAGGCCGCATGACTGACCAGCCCGGTCTTCGGCTTCGCTGCGGCGTGCTCACCGGACAGCGTGGCGCCAAGACGCTCGAGTTCCTCGCGCAAGCCCATCTCGAGCTCGCCCTGCTGCGGCTGCACGGTGTCCGGCCGGCTGCCCTCAGCGCTGTTGAAGAACGGATCGTCGGCGAGGCTGGAGCCCCCGACCGTGGGCTCGCGGCGCTCGCCGCCATGCGAGCCGGATGCCGTGCGGCGTTTGCCCTGCTCTTTCTTCGGCTGACCGAACAACCAGATCAGCGCCAGCACGATCACGCCGACAATCAGCAACGGAATGCCGACGGCAGGGTTCCAGGCAAGGGCGGACACGGGTTGCAGGGTCATCATGAAGTCCTCAGGCAGCGCCTGCCAGTTTAGCCGCTTCGGCCAGGTCCACCTGCACCAGTCGCGACACGCCCGGCTCGCGCATGGTCACGCCGCAAAGCTGGGTGGCCGCTTCCATGGTGGCCTTGTTGTGGCTGATGAAGATGAATTGCACTTTTTCGCTCATCTCGCGCACCAGGCTGGAGAAGCGTCCCACGTTCGCCTCGTCCAGCGGCGCGTCGACCTCGTCGAGCAGGCAGAACGGCGCCGGATTGAGGCCGAAGATCGCGAACACCAGCGACACCGCGGTAAGTGCCTTCTCGCCGCCGGACAGCAGGGTGATGTTGGAGACGCGCTTGCCCGGCGGGCGCGCCATGATCGACACGCCGGTATTGAGCAAATCGTCGCCGGTCAGCTCCAGATAGGCGTGGCCGCCGCCGAACAGGCGCGGGAACAGCTCCTGCACGCCGGCGTTGACCTTGTCGAAGGTTTCCTTGAAGCGCTGGCGGGTTTCGCGGTCGATCTTCTTGATCGCCCCTTCCAGCGTGTCCATGGCACTGACCAGGTCGGCCAGCTGGTTGTCGAGGTAGGTCTTGCGCTCGCTCTGCTCGGCGTGTTCCTGGATCGCGGCCAGGTTGACCGGTTCCAGCCGGGCGATCTTCTGGCCGAGGTCACCCAGCTGCTGGCGCCACTGGCTGGCGTCGACATGCTCGGGCAGTTCGGCCAACAGCGGCTCCAGTTCCAGCCCGGAGGCCCTGATCGCCTCGGCCAGTTGCTCGGCACGCAGCTGCAGGGCCTGCGCGGCGAGGCGTTTCTCGGACAGGCCTTCGCGCAGGACCGACAAGCCCTGCTCCGCCAGATGGCGCTGCTGTTCGAGCTTGCGGAATTCGAGGTCGCAATCCTCCAGTGCGCGGCGCGCCTCGACCATCTGCTTGTCGACCAGCAGCCGCTGCTCGAGATAGGTCTGCCGTTCGGCCTCGAGTTCGGCGATCGGATCGGAGCCGGCGGCGAGCTGTTCGCTGATCTCGTTGCGGCGTGCCTCGATCTGGCGCAGTTGGGCGTCCATGCGGCCCAGCGCCTGTTCCAGCGAGGCCAGCGAGGAACGCTTGGATTCCAGCGACAGGGCCAGCGAGTGCGACTGGTCGGCCGCCTCGCGCGCGTTCATGCGTGCTTCCTCGCGCGCTTCCAGCAGCGCGCGGCGTTCATTCTCCAGCTCGCGGCGCTGATCTTCCAGATCGCCCATCAGGCCCACGGACTCGTCCAGGCGCGCACGCGCCTCGCGGGTCTGGCCCTGTAATTCGTCGATCTGGGTGGCGAGGTCAGCCAGCTCGCCGTTGACCTTCTCGGCGCGGGCGCGGGCGGTCTCCAGCTTGCCGCGGTGACTCTGCAGCTGGCCGGCCAGCTCGGACTGGCGACGATGCGCGTTGTACAGCTCGCGCTGGGCGTCGTCGCGGGCGCGCTCGGTCTCGAACTTGCTGGTGCGCAAGGTCTCCAGCTGTTCGCCGGCTTCCTCGAGCTGCGCTTCCAGCGTGGCGATCTGCTCGCCGAGTGCGCGCAGCTCGCGCTCGCGCGCCAGCACGCCGACCTGACTGCCCTGCGCGCGACGCACGCGTGCCCAACCCGGACCCAACCATTCGCCGCTGGGCGTGATCACCGACTGGTACGGCGCCAGCGCCGACAACGATGCCACCCGCTGGTGGGCGCCATCGAGCGAGTCGGCAGTCAGCACATGACCGAGGATGGCCATGGCGGCAGCCGGCCCGCGCACATGGGCGGCCAGGGTGCCGGCCGTGCCGACGCCGCCCTCGGCGGCATCCAGCAAGGCGACGTCGGCGTTGTCGAGGGCACCGAACTCGGCGGCCAGCGCATGCGAGCCCTCCACCAGCACGCTGTCCAGGAAGCCGCTCAGGGCGGTTTCCACGGCGGTTTCCCAGCCTGCTTCCACCTGCAGCGATTCGCCGAGGCGGCGCGACCGGCTCAGCCCCAGCCGGTCCAGCCAGGCACTGGCGGCACTTTCATCCTGGCCCAGCGCGGCATGCTGCAGCGCTTCCAGCGAGGCATGCCGACCACGGGCCGTCTGCAGTTGCGAGCGTGCCTCGTTCAATGCCGACTGCAGCTGGCGCTCCTGTTCCTGCACCTTCTCGTGGCTGCTCTTGTGCTGGTCCAGCAGCACACCGAGGGTCTCGACCCGCTCGCGCTGGGTGTCGTGTTCGCTGTGCAACTGCTCGCCGGCGGCGTCGAGCGCGGCCACGTCGGTGGCCTTCTGCTCGGCTTCCAGCACCTCGCGGCGCCGCGACAGGTCGATGCCCTGGCGATCGAGATAGTTGAGCTTGGTGCGCTCGACCTCGGCCGCGCGGTTCGACTCGCCGGCGTTGCGGGTGTGGCTGTCCCAGCGCTGCTGCCAGTCGGCCAGCTTCGCTTCGGTGTCGCGCTGGGCCTCGGCGGTGTCTTCCTGCATCTGCTGCAGGGCTTCGAGCTTCGGCTCGCCTTCGGCCAGCGCCATCCGCAACGTCTCGATCTGCTCGCTATCGGTGGCGATGTGCGCGGCCAGTTCCGCATGCTCGCGCTCGGTGTCGCCATGGGCACGCTGCAGGCGATCGGCATTTTCGCGGTTGTGCCGGACCTGCTGCTCGACCCGGGCGATCTCGGCGCCGACCTTGTACACCTCGGCCTGCACCGCGTTCAGGTGCTCGCTGGCGTCGGTGTGGCGTTCGCGCACACTCTCCAGCTGTGCCTCGATCTGGCGCTGGCCGGCCAGCTGTTTCTCGATCTCGACCTCGGCTGCGGACAGATCCGCACCCTCGCCGTCGTGCTGGCTCTTCAGGCCGCGGTATTCCAGCGCACGCAGTTCGGCTTCCTTGCGCGTCTGCTCTTCCTTCAGCGCCTTCCAGCGCTCGGCGGCGCGGGCCTGGCGGTTGAGATGCTCGAGCTGCTTGTCGACCTCGTCGCGGACGTCGCGCACACGGTCGAGATTCTCGCGGGTGGCCTTGATCCGGCTCTCGGTCTCCTTGCGCCGCTCCTTGTACTTGGAGATGCCGGCGGCCTCCTCCAGATGCGTGCGCAGCTCTTCCGGATGCGCCTCGATGATCTGGCTGATCATGCCCTGCTCGATGATCGAGTAGCTGCGCGGGCCCAGGCCGGTACCGAGGAACAAGTCGGTGATGTCGCGCCGGCGGCAACGCCCGCCGTTGAGGTAATACGCCGACTGGCCGTCGCGGGTGACCTGGCGCTTCACCGAAATTTCGGCGTACTGGCCGTACTCGCCCTGGATCGAGCCGTCGGAGTTGTCGAAGATCAGCTCGACCGTGGCCTGCCCCACCGGCTTGCGCGTGTTGGAGCCGGAGAAGATCACGTCGGTCAGCGAATCGCCACGCAGCCGGCTGGCCGCGCTCTCGCCCATCACCCAGCGGATCGCGTCGATGATGTTGGACTTGCCGCAACCGTTCGGACCGACCACGCCGATCATGTTGCTGGGCAAATGCAGGGTGGTCGGGTCCACGAAGGACTTGAAACCGGCGAGTTTGATCGTGCTCAGGCGCATGCGGTCATCAATGGGTCATCGGTAAACGCCCGCGGTTTGGGGCGACAAGGCACTGTGCCAAACGCGGGGCACGGCTGCAATGCGTTTCGTTTCAAAAATTTACTTGAGGAATGCACAATATATATTTGATAAATATCGTTATTCATCGGGACGAGCATCGATCGACAAGGCGTGAATGCCGTGATTCATCAGGCCGTCCAGCGCGGCATAGATCATCCGGTGACGCTTGATCGGCACGCAACCGGTGAACGCGGCACTGACGATACGCACGTGGAAATGACCCTTGCCCTCACCCGCATGACCCGCATGCTTGTGGCCTTCGTCCAGCACCTCCAGCTCGGTCGGTGCAAAGGCAGCCTGCAGGCGCTGGCGGATCTGCTCGATGACTGGTTGCACTGTCATCGCGGCACTCACCCGGCCGGCAGGGTCTTGCGGAACGGACGCACGCTGACCTCGGCATACACGCCGGCGGCGACGTAGGGATCGGCGCCAGCCCAGCTTTCCGCTTCCGCCTGGCCGGGAAATTCGGCAATGATCAGGCTGCCGCTGAAACCGGCCGGACCCGGGTCTTCCGATGCAATCGACGGAAACGGCCCGGCCAGCAACAGGCGGCCCTCGTCCTGCATCTGCTGCAGGCGCGCCAGATGGGCGGGACGCGAGGCCTTGCGTGCTTCCAGTGAGTTCGGCACGTCATTGGCAATGATCGCAAACCACATGGCTCAGGCCTCCGGTCGCATATAGGGGAACAGCAGCACGTCGCGGATCGAGGACGAGTCGGTCAGCAGCATCACCAGCCGGTCGATGCCGATACCGAGACCGCCGGTGGGCGGCAGGCCCACTTCCAGGGCGCGGATGTAGTCGGCGTCGAAATGCATCGCCTCGTCGTCACCGGCATCCTTGGCATCGACCTGGGCCCGGAACCGGGCGGCCTGGTCTTCCGGGTCGTTCAACTCGGAGAAACCGTTCGCCAGCTCCTTGCCGTTCACGAACAGTTCGAAGCGGTCGGTGATGCCAGGGTCGGTGTCGCTCTCGCGCGCCAGCGGCGACACCTCGACCGGGTGGGCGGTGATGAAGGTGGGCTGGATCAGGGTGTGCTCGACCGTCTTCTCGAAGATTTCCAGCAGCAACTTGCCCCAGCCATAGCCCGGCTTGACCTGCGCGCCGATCCGCCTGGCGTGCGCGGCCATCGCCTCGCGGTCGCGCAGTTCCTCGCGCTTGATCTCGGGGTTGTGTTCCAGCACCGCGTCTTCCATGTGCCAGCGACGGAACGCCGGGCCCACGTCGATCGCCACCCCATCCCAGCTCAACTCGGTAGTACCCAGGACGGTCTTTGCGGTATCGCGGATCAGCCCTTCGGTGAGATCCATGATCTCGTGATAAGTGGCGTAGGCTTGGTACAGCTCCAGCATGGTGAACTCGGGGTTGTGCCGGGTCGACACGCCCTCGTTGCGGAAATTGCGGTTGATCTCGTAGACGCGATCGAAGCCGCCGACCACCAGCCGCTTCAGGTACAGCTCCGGCGCCACGCGCAGGTACAGCTCCATGTCGAGCGCGTTGTGATGGGTCACGAACGGCTTGGCCGTGGCGCCGCCGGGGATGACGTGCATCATCGGCGTTTCCACTTCCATGAAGCGGCGCGCTGGCGCTTCCAGCCACTGGCGCATGTAGCCGATGATCTTCGAGCGCAGCGCGAAGGTACGGCGCGCCTGCTCGGTGACGATCAGGTCGACGTAGCGCTGGCGATAACGCTGTTCCACGTCGGCCAGGCCATGGAACTTGTCCGGCAGCGGACGCAGGCTCTTGGTCAGCAGCCGCAACTGGTCGACGCGGACGGAAAGCTCACCGGTCTTGGTGCGCATCAGCACGCCTTCGGCGCCCACGATGTCGCCCGCGTCCCAACCCTTGAACGCCTCGTACGTCTCGCCCAGCGTGCCCTGGTGGATGAACAGCTGGATGCGGCCACTGAAGTCCTGCATCTGCACGAAACTGACCTTGCCCTGCACCCGCTTGAGCACGATGCGCCCGGCCACCTTCACCCGGCGCGCAGCGGCTTCTATGACCTCGGCCGTGCAAGCCTCCTTGTCGGCGAACTCCACCTGCAGGTCGCCCACGAAGCTGTCGACCTTGAAGTCGTTCGGAAACGCGATGCCCTGCCCGCGCAGCGCGTGCAATTTCTCGCGCCGCTCCGCGATCAGCTTGTTCTCGTCGATGGGGAGGGTGTCGGCCGTTTCACTCATGGGGATTCCGTTACGTCCGCCGCTCGTGCCGAGCGGCGGACGTTTCTCTGTTTATGGTTGGGTTGCGGTTGAAGCAGGAGTTTTTCCTTTCGACCCACACCGTCCGTCAGTTGCCGTCGTTGAATACCTTCTTGAACGCATGCTTGGTGGCATCCCAACCCTCGCGCGCGCCGTGGCCGACGGCAATGCCGGCTTTCTTCGCGCCGTGCCCGATGCCGATGCCGGCCTCCTTCGCGCCATGCCCGACCGAGACAGCGACGTGCTTGGTCGCGTGACCGACGTCGCGGGCGCCGTTACCGACACTGTGGCCGACGCTCTTGGCATCCTGCTTGACGCTCTGGCCGGATGAGCTCTGCTGCGCGCCAGCCGTGCCGCTGAACGCCGCAACTGCAGCAAATGCGACGAGGATTCCGCAGATCTTCTTGCTGTTCATGCCGTGGCTCCTTACAGGTGATCGGGCTGATTCAACGCATCCATATTCACGCATCGCTGCGTTTGGAACCCGCTTCGAGGCCGGACTTCAGGCTGGCCTCGATGAACTCGTCGAGGTCGCCGTCCAGCACCTTCTGCGTGTCGGTGCGCTCGATCCCGGTGCGCAAATCCTTGATCCGGCTCTGGTCGAGCACGTAGTTGCGGATCTGGCTGCCCCAGCCGATGTCGGACTTGGTCGCTTCCAGCGCATCGCGTTCGACGTTGCGCTTCTGCACTTCCAGTTCGTACAGCTTGGCCGCCAGCATCTTCATCGCGGTGGCGCGGTTCGCGTGCTGGCTGCGGCCGGTCTGGCAGGCCACCACGGTATTGGTCGGGATATGCGTGATGCGCACCGCCGACTCGGTCTTGTTGACGTGCTGGCCGCCGGCGCCCGAGGAACGGTACACATCGGTGCGCAGGTCGGCCGGATTGATGTCGATCTCGATGTCGTCGTCGACTTCCGGCGACACGAACACCGAGGTGAAGCTGGTATGCCGGCGGTTGTCCGAATCGAACGGGCTCTTGCGCACCAGCCGGTGCACGCCGATCTCGGTCTTCAGCCAGCCGTAGGCGTAGTCGCCCTCGACCCGGAACGTCGCCGACTTGATCCCGGCCACGTCGCCGCCGGAAACTTCCATCAGCTCGGTCTTCCAGCCACGCGACTCGCACCAGCGCAGGTACATGCGCAACAGCATCTCGGCCCAGTCCTGCGCCTCGGTGCCACCGGCGCCGGCCTGGATGTCGACGAACGCGTTGGTCGCATCCATCTTGCCGGAGAACATCCGCTGGAACTCCAGCTTGCCTACCTGCGCCTCGAGCCTGACCAGGTCGTCGATTACCGACTGCGCGGTGTCGTCGTCGCTGTCCGCCATCGCCATTTCCAGCAACTCGCTGGCATCGGTCAGACTCGCCACGAGCGTATCGATGCCGTCGACGATGGTGTGCAGGCGGGCGCGTTCCCGACCCAGCTCCTGCGCGCGGGCGGGGTCGTCCCACACCGTGGGGCTTTCCAGTTCGCGGGTTACTTCTTCCAGCTTTTCGCTTTTGGTGGCGTAGTCAAAGATACCCCCTAAGCGACTCGACGCGGGCCCGGAGGTCCGCGATCTGCGCAAGGATCGGATTGGTTTCGATCATGTGGTGTGCCAGTGAAGTTGCGGGCGCCCTGGGGCGCCGTCAGTAAAGCTGTACAGGATAGCAAACCGCTCAGGCCAGTGCGTTGTCGTGCACGCCGCGGACCGCCCGACCGGAGGGATCGGCCGCGTTGGCGAAGGCCGGATCCCAGGCCAGCGCCGCCGGCGAGGAGCAGGCGATCGACTTGCCGCCGGGAACGGTGGCGGCGCAGGCCTCGCCGGGGAAATGCTGCTCGAAGATGCGCCGGTAGAAGTACGCTTCCTTGGTCGCCGGCGTGTTGAACGGATAACGCGCCGCCGCCGCGGCGAACTCGCGGTCGCTGACCTGCTGTTCGGCGTGCGCCTTCAGGCCGTCGATCCAGCCGTAGCCCACGCCGTCGCTGAACTGCTCCTTCTGCCGCCACAGGATCGCGTCCGGCAACGCCCCATCGAACGCCTCGCGCAGCACCGCCTTCTCGATCCGCCCTTTGCCCGCCATCTTGTATTTCGCGTCCAGGCCCATCGCCACGTCGATGAATTCCAGGTCCAGGAACGGCACCCGTGCCTCCACGCCCCAGGCCATCATCGCCTTGTTCGCGCGCAGGCAGTCGTAGCTGTGCAGCGCATCCAGCTTGCGCACGGTTTCCTCGTGGAAGGCCTCGGCCGACGGTGCCTTGTGGAAGTACAGGTAACCGCCGAACAATTCGTCCGAACCCTCGCCCGAGAGCACCATCTTCACCCCCATCGCCTTGATCCGCCGTGCCAGCAGGTACATCGGCGTGGCGGCGCGGATGGTGGTGACGTCATAGGTTTCGATATGCCGGATCACCTCGGGCAAGGCATCCAGCCCTTCCCAGAACGTGTAGACGAAACCGTGGTGCACGGTGCCCAGCGCATCGGCGGCGACCTGGGCGGCGGCCAGGTCCGGCGAGCCGTCCAGCCCGATCGCGAACGAGTGCAGTCGCGGCCACCAGGCCTCGCTGCGGTCGTCGTCCTCGACCCGCTCGCGCGCGAACTGCGCCGCACAGGCGGCGACCAGCGAGGAATCCAGCCCGCCGGAAAGCAGCACGCCGTAGGGAACGTCGGTCATCAACTGGCGATGCACGGCCTGCTCGAACGCCAGGCGCAACGCCGGCGGGGCCACTTCCCGGCCCTGCACCTGCCCGTACTCGCGCCACGGCTTGTGGTAATAGCGCTGCAATGTGCCGCTGACGCTGTCGTACACATGACCGGGCGGGAACGAGGTCACGTCGGCACACAGGCCGACCAATGCCTTCATTTCCGAGGCCACGCACAACCGGCCCTGCGCATCATGGCCCCAGTACAGCGGGCATACGCCGATCGGGTCGCGGGCGATCAGGTAACGACCGGCCTCGCCGTCCCACAGCGCAAACGCGAAGATGCCATTGAGTCGTGACACGCCCTGCTCGATGAAGCCGTCCGCGCCGAGGTCGCGATACAGCGCGTTGATCACCTCGCAGTCCGAGCCGGTGGTGAAGTCGTAGGCGCTGCCGGCGCGCAGCTCGCGGTGGTTGTAGATCTCGCCGTTGACCGCCAGCGCCAGGGCATCGTCGCGGGAACGCAGCGGCTGCGCGCCGCTGGCCGGATCGACGATCGCCAGCCGCTCGTGCACCAGGATAACGCCGGCGTCGACGTATACGCCACTCCAGTCCGGCCCCCGGTGGCGCTGGCGCTGTGACAGGTCGAGCGCCAGCCGCCGCAATGCGACCAGGTCATCGCCGGGTTGCAGGTCGAATATTCCGAAAATTGCACACATGCTCGCTGTCCTTTGATGGGTTACCGGCCTGGTTGAAAAGTCCGGCCATGGAAGACCGGTTTTGCTGCTCGCGATCGGATTTGCGTGAAACGAAAAGCAGAAGGCCCGCACTGGGCGGGCCTTCGTCGCGTGATTCGTGGAGACTTGCTGCTACGCGCGGGCCCGCCAGTGGTTGGCGTTATTGTTCGCGCGATTATTGTTGCCGGCCAGCAGGATGCCCCGCGCACTGGGCACGGAGGGGTTCTGGAAGCGGACGGCGACGGAATGCATGGGCCAACTTGAACAGATCGGGCAGGCGTTGGCAAGTGCGCCTGACGACGGCATGACGGTCCGCTGGCTGGACGCGGCCGGCACGGACTACTTCTCGGTCAGCCAGCGCGTGGCTTCGTCCAGCTCGGCATTGTGGAACAGCCGGAACTGGGCCGGGACGGCAAAGCCGAATGCGGTCGCCGCCGTGCGCAGCCAGCCGACGTCGG
This sequence comes from Rhodanobacter ginsengisoli, assembly GCF_042657065.1. Lineage (NCBI taxonomy): Bacteria > Pseudomonadati > Pseudomonadota > Gammaproteobacteria > Lysobacterales > Rhodanobacteraceae > Rhodanobacter > Rhodanobacter ginsengisoli. The sequence continues at coordinate 1,846,101 of NZ_JBHSNF010000001.1, read as the reverse complement.
TCACCAGGGCGATGCGCTCCCAGCTGCTGAAATGACGCATGCCCAGCTTGGCGTCGTCCCACATCGCTCCGGGGTCGAAGCCGGTGAAATCCTCGGCGGTGACGTACAGCATGCGCAACTTGCGATTGAGCGCGAACGCGGCCTCGACATCCGGCACGATGACGTTTTCGTAGTCGGCCGCCGTCACCTGGCCATGGGCGCGGAAGCCCACCGTTCCAGCAGGCAATCCTTCGATCTGTGCGATCACGAGCGTTCTCCTTGGTGGGTGGATGCCAGTCTGGGTCACGCCGCGTGAAAAACGTGCAAGTGCGCTCAGGCCGGTTCGATGTGCCGCAGCAGCAGCCGCGGCGTCTCGCGGCCCTGCCAGTCGTTGATGGTCAGTTCGTAGGCGGCGCGCAATCGTGGCGGTGGCGGCTGGCCATGATACGCGTTGAACATCACCGCCTCATGCAATGCGCCGTCACGGGGGTCGCGCAGTTGCAGGCGCAGGTGGCGTTCGCCCATCACCTTCCAGCTGGCGCAATCGAACAGGTTGTCGAACAGCGGCTCGGGGAACGCCTGCCCCCACGGGCCGGCCTGGCGCAGCTGCCGGGCCAGCGCCAGCGAAGCGGCACCGGGCGGCAGTTCGCCATCGGTATACAGCACGGCCTGCAGCCGCTCGGGCTCGATCAGTTCGCGCGCGATCGCATCGAACGCGGCCGCGAAACGCGGGTAGTCGATGGCCTTGAGGCTGAGCCCGGCCGCCATCGCATGGCCGCCGAAACGTTCGATCAAGCCCGGCTGGCGTGCGTCGATCGCGGCCAGCGCGTCGCGGATGTGGAAGCCGGAGATGGAGCGCGCCGAGCCACGCAGGCTGTCCGTGTCGTCCTCGCTGGCCGGCGCGAACGCGATCACCGGCCGGTGCAGCCGATCCTTCAGCTTGGACGCCACCAGCCCGATCACGCCGGCATGCCACGACGGCTCGTACAACGCCACGCCGATCGCCTCGATGTCGGTCAGGCCGACCACCATTCGCTCGGCCTCGGCCACCATCGAGGCCTGCAGGTCGCGGCGCTCCAGGTTGATCGCGCTGAGCTGCTCGGCGTAGCGACGGGCCTGGCCGACGTCATCGGTGAGCAGGCATTCCACGCCCAGGCGCATGTCCTCCAGTCTCCCTGCCGCGTTCAGACGCGGGCCGACGGCGAAGCCGAGATCGCTGGCACACAGCGTCGCCAGGCTGCGCTTGCCGGATTCGACCAAGGCGGTGATGCCGGCGCAGGCGCGGCCGCCGCGGATCCGCTGCAACCCCGCCTCGACCAGCACCCGGTTGTTGAAATCCAGCGGCACCAGATCCGCCACGGTACCCAGCGCCACCAGATCGAGCAGTGCCGAAAGATCAGGGCGCACGCTCTTTTGAACAGCCGCCTCGTGACCCTCGCGATCAGGATGATCGCTGGGATACATCCGGGCACGCAGCGCGAGCAGCAGGTAGAACATCACCCCCACCCCGGCCAGCATCTTGCTCGGGAACGGGTCGCCGGCCAGGTTCGGGTTGACCATCGCGTCGCAGGCCGGCAGTTGCTCACCGGGCAGATGGTGATCGGTGACGATCACCCGGATGCCGCGGGCCTTCGCCGCGGCCACGCCGGCCACGCTGGCCACGCCGTTGTCGACGGTGACGATCAGTTGCGGCGTGGGTTGCAGCGATTCGACCAGGGCGGGACTGAGTCCGTAGCCGTGCACGAAGCGGTTTGGTATCGCGTAGCTCACCCGCCTGGCACCGAGCAGGCGCAGGCCACGCACGGCCACGGCGGTGCCGGTGGCGCCATCGCAGTCGTAGTCGCCGGCGATCAGGATCGTCCAGTCGCCGCGGATCGCCTCGACCAGCAGATCGATGGCCTGGTTCATCCCCCCGAGGGTTTGCGGCGACAGCATGCGTGCCAGCCGGTGTTCGACCTGCGCCGGGGTCAGCACGCCGCGCGCGGCGTAGACCTGTTGCAGTACCGGATGGACGGAGGCCGGCCAGCCCTCGGGCGTGCCCTTGCGCTCGCGCCGGCGCAACTGCAGCGCGCTCAACGCCCTGCCCCGCGCCAGAGCCGCCAGCGATGCCAGGGCCGGTGCTGCCAGCGTTCGCCGCTACCGAAGTGAAGCGTGACCGGATGGCGGCCCAGCAGCGGCTGCAGCGTCGGCCACCAGTTCGCGGCGATCTCGCCGGCGGGCAGATCCTGCAGATCGATCAGCCAGCCCGGCGTGGCCGCGGCAACGGTTTCCACGCTGCGGGGGTGCTGGGCCAAGCCGGCGCGCCAGGCCAGTGCGCGCAACAGCAGGTCGTCGCCGGTCACGCCGTGCAGCGCGCTGCCCAGTGGGCTCGGCAGCGTGCCGCCGCCCCATAGCCATAGGCTGTTGACCGGCGCCAGTCCGCGCGCGCGTCGTTGCGCATTCGCCGGATGCCGATGCAGCAGCACCTGGATGTCGTTGAGCAGGATGCGCCAGCGACGCCCTTCGGCACCTTGCGGCAGGTGCTGCGACAGATCCTCGCCCAGCGCCTGTTCCGGCGCGGCGAAGACAGGCAATGCCACATCGGCCGGCAAGCGCAGATGCCAGCGATCGGGCGTGGAAACAAGCAGGCGCATCCCGGCCTCGTCAAACACCGGCTGCAGCACGGCGGCAAGCGCCTGCGCCTCGTCCATGTCCAACTGCAGCTGGCCGCAGGCCAGCAGGCGCACGCCGGTCATGTCCGGCTGCACCCACGCTGGATCGGCCGAAAGCCAGACCGCTCCGGCCGCGTCGCCGGCGAGAAACTCGCGGGTGATCGCCGCCGCCGGCAGGCCGGCATCGACACCGGGAAAGTACTCGGCAAGACCACCCAGGTAGCCGACGCCGCCATCGTCGAGTCGGTCGGCGCGCACCAGCCATGCCCGCAGCGGATGGCCCGGCTCGAAGTGCGCCAGCGCAGGCAGCCATAGTTGCAGCGTTTGCTCCGGCTTCATCCTTCGCAGTCCTAGGCTTCCAGTTGCTCGACCAGCTCCAGCCACTCCGTTTCCAGCGCTTCCTTTTCGCGCCGCAGTTCGGTCTGGCGCTGGCCCAGCCGCATCATCTCGCTGGTGGATCCGCTGTAGGTCGCCGGGTCGGCCAGCTGGGCCTCCAGCGCGGTCAGTTCGTTGTCGATGCTGGCGGTGCGGGTCTCGATCCGCTTCACGCGCTGGCGCGAGCCCTTTTCGCTCTCGCGCTGGGCAGCGGCCTGCCGGCGCCGCTCTTCGGGCGACACCTCCGGCTCGACCTTCACCACCTTCACCACCGGCTTGAGCGCCGCCGCCCCGGCCTTCGCCGCCTTCTTGTTGGCCGCGCCGCGGGTTTTCAGCCAGCGCGCGTAGTCGTCCAGGTCGCCGTCGAAGTTTTCCACCATGCCATCGGCCACGCGCCAGAAGCTGTCGCAGACCATGCCGAGCAGGTGGCGATCGTGCGAGACCAGCACCAGCGCACCATCGAAGTCGGCCAGTGCATCGGCCAGCGCCTCGCGCATGTCCAGATCGAGATGGTTGGTCGGTTCATCCAGCAGCAGCAGGTTCGGCTTGTCCCATGCAATCAGTGCCAGTGCCAGGCGCGCCCGCTCACCACCGGAGAACCCATCGACCGATTCGAATGCCCGCTCGCCGGCAAAATTCCAGGTGCCGAGAAAGTCGCGCATGACCTGGGTGGCCACACCCGGCGCCTTGTCCTGCAGATGGTCCAGCGCACTGGCGCCCTCGCGCAGGCTTTCCACCGTGTGCTGGGCGAAATAGCCGATCTTCAGATCCTTGTGCGCCTTGCGCTCACCGCTGAACGGCTCGAGTTCACCCACCAGGGTCTTCACCAGGGTGGACTTGCCCGCGCCATTCGGGCCAAGCAGGCCGATACGCTCACCCGCCTCCAGGCTGAAGCGGACGTCGGCAAGGATGATGTTCGCCACCTCGGCATCCCCCCCGCGGGTGGATGGATCGGCGAGATAGCCGGCCGTGATGTCCTCCAGCTGCAGCATCGAATCGGGCAGCCGCCCCGGCACTGGAAACTGGAAGCTGAAGGGCCGCTCGGCACGCACCGCCTCGGTACCGACCATCTTCTCCAGCCGCTTCATCCGCGACTGCGCCTGTTTGGCCTTGCTGGCCTTGGCCTTGAAGCGATCGACGAAGGACTGCAGGTGCGCCCGCTCGGCCTGCGCCCGCTCGTGCGAGATCTGCTGCTGGCGCAACTGTTCGGCGCGCAGGCGCTCGAACGCACTGTAGTTGCCGCTGTACAGGATCGCCTTGCCGTCGTTGAGATGCAGCGTGTGGGTGATGACGCCATCGAGGAACTCGCGATCGTGCGAGATGATCAGCAACGTGCCCTGGTAGCGGCGCAGCCATTCCTCCAGCCACAACACGGCGTCGAGATCGAGATGGTTGGTCGGCTCGTCCAGCAGCAGCAGGTCGGACGGACACATCAGCGCCCGCGCCAGGTTCAGCCGGCCGCGCCAACCGCCGGAGAACTCCTGCACCGCGCGTTCGTGGGTTTCCGGCGGAAAGCCCAGGCCGTGCATCAGACGGCCGGCGCGGGCGCGGCCATCGTAGCCATGCAGCTCCTCGATCCGCTGGTGTGCCCTGGCCATCGCATCCATGTCGCCGCACTCTCCCGCCTCGGCCTCGGCCTGCAGTGCCGCGGCCAGTTCCTCGTCGCCACCGAGCACGTAGTCGATCGCCGCGTCCGGCAACGCCGGGGTTTCCTGCGCCACCGAGGCCAGCCGCAGCTTGGCCGGCATGTCCAGTTCGCCGGCGTCGCTCTCCAGCTTGCCCTGCAAGGCGGCGAACAGGCTGGATTTGCCGCAGCCGTTGCGACCGATCACACCCAGCCGCCAGCCGCTCTGGATCACCAGGTCGATGTCGGAGAGCAGCAGTCGGGTACCGCGGCGCAAGGCGAAATGTCGAAACGAAATCATGAAAAACAGTATCCGGACCGGGCAGGCATTCGCCCGCAGCCGCCCATGATAGCCGTGATGGCGTTATTCTCGATGAACCAGCCGGTCCTGCCCGTGCGCTGGCCGAATGCCGAACCCATCGCAATCGGCGCAGGTCGGCATGGCGTAGCATGACCGGTTCTGCTACAACGACGCCGCATACAGCCTTGTATGGAGAGGGGAACCATGGTCAAGTTCACGAGCAGTTTGCCGGTCATCGCCATGATGGTCGCCGTCGCCGGTTTCGGTTTGTCACAGCCGATCCACGCCGCACAGTCAAAGCATGGCGACAGCCTGCTGATCCATCGTGTGCAGCAGGAAAAAACCATGAACCTGCCCCGTCGCGGGCTCAGCATGAGCCAGGTCGAGAAGACCTGGGGTGCGCCGCAGCGCAAGTTGTCGCCGCGCGGCGGCGACACCAGGAAGCACCCGCAGATCAATCGCTGGGAATACCCGGGCTTCATCGTGTATTTCGAACACAGCCACGTGATCCACTCGGTACTCAATACGCCGGCCGGCAACAACACCCATCCCGCCGCCGTCAACTGACCGCGCGCACCCGGACTGACGCGGCCCGTGGCGACGCGGGCCGCGTTTTCATTGGCGCACATCCCTGTGCGCAACCTCCGGCGGGCGTGCAAGACGCCAGCCCTGCCGTTTTGTCGTTGCGCTATCGCTTAAAATGCGCGACCGGGTGCCAGTGCAGGCGCCACACTACACGCACGAGAATTCCGTCATGACCGACCAATCCTTGCGCCTGCCGGCGGAATGGGAACCGCAGGCCGCGGTGCTGATCGCGTGGCCGCATGCCGGCACCGACTGGGCCGACCGACTGGCATCGGTGGAATCCACCTACGTGGCGCTCGCCGCCGCGGTCACCCGTTTCCAGCAACTGATCGTCGTGGTTGCCGACGAGACCTTGCGCGCCCGCGTCGACAGCCTGCTGAAGCAGGCCGGCGTCGATCCCGGTCGTGTCCGCTTCGTGCAACTGTCCTACGACGATACCTGGCTGCGCGATTCCGGGCCGATCACGCTGAAGGACGGGCATGGCGCATTCCAGCTGACCGATTTCCGCTTCACCGGCTGGGGCGGCAAGTTCGGCGCCGCGCAGGACGATGCACTGGTGGCCGGACTGGTGCAGGCCGGTGTGTTCGGCACGGCGACGCACAAGCGCATCGACTGGGCGCTGGAAGGCGGCGGCATCGAAAGCGATGGCGCAGGCACCGTACTGACCACCTGGCGCTGCCTGGTGCAGCGTCATCCGGACCAGTCGCGCGATGACATGAGCGCGATCCTGCGCGACAGCCTGCACGCTTCCCGCGTGCTGTGGCTGGACTATGGCTACCTCGAAGGCGACGACACCGACGCGCATATCGACACGCTGGCGCGTTTTGCGCCCGACGATCGCATCGTCTACCAGGCCTGCGCCGATGCCAGCGATCCGCACCATGACGAACTGCAACGCATGGCGACCGAACTGGCCGCACTGCGTACACCCGATGGTCGTCCGTATCGGCTTTATCCGTTGCCCTGGGCCCGGCCCATCCTCGATGAAGGCCGGCGGCTGGCGGCTTCGTATGCCAACTACCTGATCGTCAACGGCGCGGTGCTGGTACCGGCCTATGACGACCCGGCCGATGACGAGGCGGCCCGCATCATCGGCAGCGCCCATCCCGGTCGCGAGATCGTACAGGTACCCTGCCGCCCGCTGATCTGGCAGAACGGCAGCCTGCACTGCATCACCATGCAGTTGCCGGCGGGCCTGACTTGAGTTTCACCCGCATCGGCTAAACTTCCCGGCCTGCCACATCAGGCCACCGCCGAGGACTCAAGCCGATGACCCGCAAGACCCTGAAGGTCGCGCTGCTGCAGGAAACCGACCGCGGCAGCCGCGACGCCAATCTCGACGCCATCGAGGCCGGCCTGCGCGAAGCCGCGGCCGCGGGCGTCGAACTGGTGCTGCTGCAGGAACTGCACAACGGCCCGTACTTCTGCCAGCACGAGTCGGTCGAGGTGTTCGACCAGGCCGAGAGCATTCCCGGCCCGGGCACGGCACGCATCGGCAAGCTGGCCGAGGAACTGCAGCTGGTGGTGGTCGCCTCGCTGTTCGAGCGCCGCGCCGCCGGGCTGTATCACAACACCGCGGTGGTGTTCGATCGTTCGGCCGCGATCGCGGGAAAGTACCGCAAGATGCACATCCCGGACGATCCGGCATTCTACGAAAAGTTCTATTTCACCCCCGGCGACCTGGGTTTCGAACCGATCGATACCTCGGTCGGCCGGCTCGGCGTGCTGGTGTGCTGGGATCAGTGGTATCCGGAAGCGGCGCGCCTGATGGCGCTGGCCGGCGCCGAGCTGCTGCTCTATCCCACCGCGATCGGCTGGGATCCGAACGACGACCAGGCCGAGAAGGATCGCCAGCGCGATGCGTGGATCACCGTGCAGCGCGGCCATGCCGTGGCCAATGGCCTGCCGCTGCTGTCGTGCAACCGCACCGGCCTCGAAGCCGATCCCTCCGGGGTGGGTGCCGGCATCCAGTTCTGGGGGTCGAGCTTTGTCGCCGGGCCGCAAGGGGAATTCCTGGCCCAGGCCGGCCACGGCCAGCGTCAGTTGCTGCTGGCCGACATCGACCTGGCGCGCAGCGAGCATGTACGCCGGATCTGGCCGTTCCTGCGCGATCGCCGCATCGATGCCTATGCCGACCTGCTCAGGCGCTTTCGTGACTGACGGCGTGCCGCTTGCTTGTTCCACACGGGTGGCGTCCCCATGCTTGGACCATCCCCCAACGACCGGCGTGCTGATCGCATGAGTGTTACCGAAACCGAAGCTTCCCCATTGCCCGCCTTGCAGGGGCAGCCGATCGAGCGCGTGCAACGTGATGGCGTGGAATACGTGATGCTCGGCACCGCGCATGTCTCGCGCAGCAGCATGGAGGCGGTCGAGGCCTTGCTCGCCCACGAGCACTTCGACGCGGTCGCGGTGGAACTCTGCGACAGCCGCGCGCAGAGCATGCGCGACCCGGAAGCGTTCAAGCAGATGGATCTGTTCAAGGTGATCCGTCAGGGCAAGGCCGGCATGGTCGCCGCCAGCCTGGTGCTGTCCACGTTCCAGAAACGCCTGGCCGACCAGTCCGGGATCCTGCCTGGCGCCGAGATGAAGGCCGCGATGGACGGCGCCGAACAACGCGGCATGCCGCTGTGGCTGATCGATCGCGAAGTCGGTACCACGCTGAAGCGGGCCTGGCGCAGCGTGGGCTTCTGGCAGCGCTTCGGCCTGCTTGGCGGCCTGCTGGCCAGCGTGTTCGAGCGCGACGAAATCGAACAGGCCGAAGTCGAGCGACTGAAACAGGGCGACCTGCTGGAAAGTGCCTTCAGTGAATTCGCCAGCGAATCGAAGCCGCTGTACGAAAGCCTGATCGGCGAACGCGACGCCTTCATGGCCGCGCGCCTGCGCGAGGAGGCCGCCTGGAGCGGCGGCGGCACGGAGGGTCGCCGGGTCCTGGTGGTCATCGGTGCCGGCCACCTCAAGGGTCTGTCCACGCAGCTGCGCGAGCAGCAGGATGACCCGGCCGTCACGGTCGCCACGCTCGCCAGTTCGCCGCCGAAGTCGCAGTGGCCGAAGTGGCTGGCCGCAGGGCTGGTGCTGCTGGTGTTCGCCGCGATCGCCTGGGCATTTCACCGCAACGCGGCGCTCGGCACGAATGCCTTGCTCGCGTGGGTGTTGTTCACCGGAGGCTTCGCCGCGCTCGGCGCGGTGATCGCCGGCGGCCATCCGCTGAGCATCACCGCCGCCTTCATCGCCGCGCCGATCAAGCCCTTTCGCCCCGGCATCCCCGCCGGCGGCATCAGCGCCATGACCGAAGCCTGGGTACGGCACCCGCGGGTGGTCGACTTCGACAGCCTGCGCGACGACATCGTGCACTGGAGTGGCTGGTGGACCAACCGGGTGGCACGCACCCTGCTCAACTTCTTCCTGGTCAGCGCAGGCACGATCGTCGGCGAGTACAGCGCCGGCATCCATATTTTCAGAAGCCTGATCTGAGGCCGCCTTCCCTGCCTGCCGGCAACGGCTGGCAACGTCGCGCATGCTACGATTCGCACCGCTCACGGGCGTGCCCGCGACGCACTTCGATGCCCCTGCCTGGGTGGCGAAACTGGTAGACGCAAGGGACTTAAAATCCCTCAGCCGCAAGGCTATGCGGGTTCGATTCCCGCCCCAGGCACCAGATCAATTGATATTTGGCTGCCGGCGTTCAAGTACCACCGGCGCCGCCAGTCGCCATGAGGCCGGATACACCCAGTTCTCCACCCAGGCCGGGATGGCCGTCGCCAGCATCGGTTCGGCGATGACATGACCCTGCAGCTGTCCGCATCCCAGCGAGATCAGCAGCACCCCCTGTTCCTCCGTCTCGACGCCTTCGGCGATCACGGCAATCTTCAGCAGGCGTGCCGTGGTGAGGATTCCCGCCGCGATCGCGATGTTTCGCGGTTCCACCAGGATGTCGCGCACGAAACTCTGGTCGATCTTCAACGTCCCCACATCCATCTGCTGGACATGGCTGAGCGACGCGTTGCCGGTTCCGAAATCGTCCAGACTCACGTTGATGCCCCGCGCGCGACATTCGTCGATGACCTGACGGGCCCCGGTGGGATCGACCAGTGGACCGGTCTCCGTGATCTCGATGCACAAGAGAGTGGCATCGACCTCCGGATGGGCGGCAAGCGCCTCGTCGATATCCGCGATGAACTCCTGTTGCATCAGGTGACGCGTGCTGATGTTGACCGCCACGGACAGCCGCACCCCCTTGTTCAGCCAGGCTGCGCTGGCCCGCAAGGCCCGGTCCAGAACATAGCGGCCTATCGGGCGCGCAAGCTTCGCGTCGTCGAGGGCATGATGGAACAGCGCGGGCGACAGCAGGCCGAGCGCCGCATCGTGCATGCGCAGCAGGGCCTCTGCACCGACCACCCGCCAGTCACCGGACGCCGTATCGAGGGCGACGATCGGGTGAAAACGCAGCGTCATGCGTCCATCTTCCAGCGCGGCCGCCACGCGCGCCTTCATCGAACGCTGCTCGATGTTGACGAGCGCCATTGCCGACGAATAGACCTGCTCGCGGTCGCGTCCCTGATCCTTGGCGTCGTACATGGCGAGATCGGCATGCCCGAGAAGGGTTTCCGCATCGGCGGCATCCTGCGGATAGAACGTCCAGCCGAGACTGGCGGACAGGTGCAGTACCTTGTCTTCCCACGGCATCGGGTAACGCAGTGTCTCCAGGATGCTTGCACTGGTCAGGCGCGCGTCATGCTCACTGTTGGCATGCGTCAGCAGCAGTGCAAACTTGTCTCCGCCGAGCCGGGCGACGACATCGCCGTCGCGCAGCACAGCGGCGATCCGTCGCGCGACCCGCCCAAGGACCTCGTCTCCGGCCGCATGGCCGAACTGGTCGTTGATGTGCTTGAAATCGTCCAGGTCGAGTACCCCTACGGCCAGTCGCACCTGGTGCCGGCGCGCCTGGCCGCGGCCCTGCTCCAGCAGCTCGAGGAACAACCGCCGATTGGGAAGCGCGGTCAGCGGATCATAGTAAGCCAGTCGCTCGACTTCGGCCTCCTGCGCCTTGCGTTCGGTGATGTCGATGTATTGCCAGACCCGACCATGCGGCCGGTCATCGAACGTGATCGGCGCGAAGCTGCGCAGATAGGTTCGGCCCCGGTCGAGCGCGACTTCCTCGAGCTCCACCGGCGCGGCATCCAGGAGGATGCTGCGTATCCGCTCGAGCTCCTGATCGGGGTTCGCAAAAACTTCGAGGATCCTCTCGTGCAGCATCGTCGAGGACATCCCGACAAGCTGGTCCGGCGTTTCGGCAAGCTCGAACAGCCGGCAGAACGTCGCATTGCAGAACTGCACGCGCTCGTTGTCCAGCACCAGAATGCCCGCATACCTGCTTGCCAGAATGGCCTGGAAACGGCGCAGGCTGAGCTTGAGCTCCTGTTCCGCCAGGAACTGTGCCTTGCCGGCGCGCAGCCGTTCGAGTCCCAGGCTCAGTTCCTGCGCCATCTCATCGAAGATCCGGAGCTCCGCGCCGGAGAACGCATCCTCCGAGCTTGCACCGATCACGATCACCCCGCCGATCTGGCCACGCAAGCGCAGGGGAAGCCCGAGCAACGCCCTCAGTTCCAGCTGGCGCGCATGCACTGCCCAACCTTGCGCACCGCCTTCGCGGGGCAGCTTCACTCGTGCTTCCCCCGACTTGATCACGGCCGCGCTCACACTGGTGGAAATGTCGAGATCGGCGAGCTGGATTTCGAGCGCCTGGTAAGTCTCGGCACCGCGTCCCGCATGGGCGCGCGCCTTCAGCGTCTGTGTCGAACCACCCTGCTCCAGCAAGCCCATCCAGCACACCGGGTAGCCGCCCGTTTCCACCACCACCCGACAGGCCTGGTTGAACAACTCTTCCTCGTTGCCCGCGTGGGTGGCGACCTTGAGGGTCTCGCTCAGGATCCTCAATGCCAGCTGACTGCGCTCGGCAGCGAGGAGGCTGCGGTCGAGCCGGGTACGTTGCACGTCACCCTCGAGCGCATGGCCGACACTGAGCGCCACCCTCTCGAGCAGTTGCAGCAGCTCGGGCGCAAAAAACGCGGGGTCGCGCGCGCGCAGAATCAGGGCCGCGTGCACCTTGCCGAAGCAACGCACCGGCACCGCCGCCGAGGCGCGGATACCATGCCGCGCATAAGCGGGACGCAAGGCTTCGCGGCCCGGCGCCTCGACGATATTCGGCTCGACTTCGATCTTGCCCTCCCAGAAACGGGGGCGGGCAATGGCCAGGGACACCAACTCCGGATAGATGTCCTCCTGTCCTTCCGGCACCGGATCGGGTGCACGCCGTCTCAGAACGCCTGCTTCGTGATCTATTTCCCCGACCAGAACCCGCATCGCACCGAGATGTCGCTCGAAAATATCCATGACTCCGGCATACAGCGCCTGAGGACGGGGCATCGCCGCCACCAGGTCTCCGATGTCGGCCAGCGCGGCATAGAAGTGCTCGACCGATACTCCCGGAGATTCACTTGTGGCAGGGCCGATGGGGGTCGAAGACATGAAGAATCTCGCTGCGGTCTCGGCGGGAACGCCCTGATCTGCTCCGTACACGCAGCATCATGCAACGGTGGCGAATCCCGCGCCAGAGCCCTGCCAGCGTGACGAGCCGGAACTCGGCCTGCACGAGCGGCACTGCATGGCTGCGGAGTGAAAAAGGTCGGCATGTCCGTGGAACGGTTCCGGCCGCGCCATGGGCTTGCGCGCCGTCGATGCCACGGGATCTGGCAACAAAAACCCGCCGGCGGCGGGTCCTGATGGCTGGGTTGCAGCCGTTTCGCAATGGAGGCCTAGGTCGGAATCGAACCGGCGTACGCGGCTTTGCAGGCCGCTGCATGACCACTCTGCCACCAGGCCATTGCTGTTGCACCACGACCATGATGATCGCAGATTTCTCAAAAAACAAAACCCCGGTGAACCGAGGTTTTGCGGAAAACCTGGAGCGGGAAACGAGACTCGAACTCGCGACCCCGACCTTGGCAAGGTCGTGCTCTACCAACTGAGCTATTCCCGCATCAGAGCCGCGAATGATAGCAGACTGAAACCGCTTGTGAATAGTTTCAACCACGTTGCAGCAGGGTTTTTTTACCAGCCCGCCGCAGGCAACGCCATCGCGGAAACGACAAAGCCCCGAACGGGTCGGGGCTTTGTCTGCAAACTGGAGCGGGAAACGAGACTCGAACTCGCGACCCCGACCTTGGCAAGGTCGTGCTCTACCAACTGAGCTATTCCCGCATCGGAGCCGCGCATTCTAATACGTGAATCCGGATCGTCAAGCCCGCATCGAACCGATCCGCGGCACGATGGTCATGCATCGTCGCCGCGGCGCGGTCGCATGGGCGTATCTCCGCGCAGGATCGGCCATGCGGCGCGCAGGTAGTACAGCCCCGACCAGATCGTCAGCACGCCGGCAATCACCAGCAGCCCCTCGCCGATGTGATACAGGCGCAGCGCGGTGGCTTCCTTCTCGTGCTGCACGATCAGCACCACCAGCGCGACCATCTGCATCACCGTCTTGAGCTTGCCGACGAAGGCGACCTTGACCGTGGCACTCATGCCGATCTCGGCCATCCATTCACGCAACGCCGACACGCTGATCTCGCGCCCGACGATGACGGCCGCGGTGATCGCCATCAGGATGCCCGACCAGCCGCTGCTGGGATGCGACTGCACCAGCAGGAACAAGGTCACCGCCACCATCAGCTTGTCGGCAACCGGGTCGAGAAAGGCACCGAACGCCGAGGTCAGGTTCATCCGCCGCGCCAGGTAGCCGTCCAGCCAGTCGGTGAAGGCGGCCAGCACGAACACGATCGCGGCGGTGATGTTGTGACCGGGAAACGGCAGGTAGAACACGGCGACCATCACCGGCAGCAAGGCAACGCGAAAAAGTGTCAGCCAGGTCGGCAGGTTGATACGCATGATTCATTCCGGTGATTTGCTGCAGTTTCGCACGTCACCGGACTTCTGCCGAGTGAAGGCTGTCGCAATCATTCAGCCGTGCAGGCTGGCGTAGATGCGTTCGGCCAGGCCGCGGTCGATCCCCTTGACCTGCATCAGCTCCTCGACACCGGCACTTTCCACGCCCTGCAGGCCACCGAACGCCTTGAGCAGGGCCGATCGTCGACGGGCGCCGATGCCCGGCACGTCCTCGAGCACACTGCGCTCGCGCGCCTTCTCGCGACGCTTGCGATGACCGCTGATGGCGAAACGGTGAGCCTCGTCGCGCACCGCGGCGACCAGGTGCAGCGCAGGCGACGACGAACCGGGATGCAGTTCGCGCCCGGGCTTTCCGCTTTCCAGGCGGGCCAGCACCAGGGTTTCCTCGCCCGCCCGCCGACCGGGCCCCTTGGCCACGCCGACCACCTCGATGCCGACGACGCCGAGTTGCTGCAGGACGTCCAGCGCCTGCGCCACCTGCCCGCTGCCGCCATCGATCAGCAGCACATCGGGGCGCGCGCCCTCCCCCTCGGCGACCTTGCGAAAGCGCCGGGTGAGCGCCTGATGCATCGCGGCGTAGTCATCACCCGGGGTGATGCCGGCAATATTGAAACGCCGGTAATGCGACTTCTCCGGGCCTTCCGGCCCGAACACCACGCACGAGGCCACCGTCAGCTCGCCCATCGTGTGGCTGATGTCGAAGCACTCGATGCGTCGCGGCGGCGATGCCAGCCCCAGCACTTTCTGCAGGTCGTCGAAACGGGCCCCCAGCGTCTGCCGGCTGGCCAGGCGGGCGGTCAGCGAGGCGCGGGCATTGCGCTCGGCCATCTGCAGGAATTGCGCCCGCTCGCCGCGCACGCTCGACTTCAGCTCGACCGCGCGGCCCGCGTGCTCGCTCAGCAGCTCGGCCAGGATCTGCTGGTCGCCCAGCGTCTCGCCCAGGATCAGTTCACGCGGCACCGGCCGGTCCAGGTAGTACTGCGCGATGAACTGGGTCAGCACATCCGCCGGCTCGGCATCGAACGGCAGGCGTGGAAAGAAATCGCGGGTCCCCAGGCTGATCCCGTTGCGGAAGAACAACACGCTGACGCAGGCCAGCCCCGCCTCGATGCAGCAGGCGATCACATCCATGTCGGCGCTCGCCCCCTGCACATGATGCTGCGCCTGCAACTGGCGCAAGGCAGCCACCTGGTCTCGCAGCTTCGCCGCGCGCTCGAACTGCAGTGCCTTGCTCGCCTGCTCCATCGCCTCGGCGAGTTCATCGATCACCGCGTTGCTGCGTCCTTCGAGGAACATCTCGGCGTGGCGCACGTCGGCGCGGTAGTCGTCCACGCTGACCAGTTGCACGCACGGCGCCGTGCAGCGGCCGATCTGGTGCTGCAGGCAGGGCCGCGAGCGGTTGCGGAAGAAGCTGTCCTCGCACTGGCGCACCTTGAACAGCTTCTGCATCAGGCTGAGGCTTTCGCGCACGGCATAGGTGCTGGGATAGGGCCCGAAATAGCGTCCCGGCTGATTGCGCGCACCCCGATGAAACGCCAGTCGCGGGTAATCCTCGCCGCCGGACAGGTAGATGTACGGGTAACTCTTGTCGTCGCGCAGCAGGATGTTGTAGCGCGGCTTGAGCGACTTGATCAGCTGCGATTCCAGCAGCAGCGCCTCGCCCTCGGTGCGCGTCACGGTAATCTCGACACGGGCGATCTGCGCCACCATCGCGGCGATGCGCGGCTCCATCCGCGGCTTCAGGAAATAGCTGCCGACCCGCTTTCTGAGATTGCCGGCCTTGCCGACGTAGAGCAACTCCCCGTCCGCGTCGATATGACGGTAGACGCCAGGCGAGGAAGTGAGCGTGCGGACGAAGGCCTTGCCATCGAAGGGGGGCGGTTGCGCTGACTGCATGCGCACATTCTAGCGGGTGCCCGGCGGGCCGGAGCCATCCGGCGGACGGTTCAGTGCTGCGTGCGCAGCCACTGTTCGGCACGCTCGAGGTCGGCCTCGGTATCGATCCCCGGCGGGAACGGTTCGGGACTCAGCCGCACCGCGATCGGGTGGCCATGTTCGAGTACGCGCAACTGCTCCAGCGACTCGGTCTGCTCCAGCGGTGTGCGCGGCAGGCGGGCATAGCGGGCCAGGAATTCGGCCCGATAGGCGTAGATGCCGATGTGCCGCAGAAACGGCGAGCCCGAGGGCAGCGCGTGCCGATCGGCGGCAAACCCGTCGCGTGCCCACGGCAGCGGCGCCCGGCTGAAATACATGGCGCGACCATTGACCGCCCGCACCAGTTTCACCACATTCGGATCGAACAGCTCCTCCGCATCGATGATCGGGGTGGCCAGGGTCGCCATCGGGGCATCGTCCCCGGCCAGCGCCTGCGCCACCGCACGGATACCGGCGGTGGGCGCGAACGGCTCGTCGCCCTGCAGGTTCACCACGATGGCATCGCCGGCCCAACCGTAAAGCCCGGCGCATTCGGCCAGCCGGTCGCTACCCGACGCGTGGTCGCTGCGGGTCATGCAGATATCCACACCCAACCCGGCCAGTGCATCGGCAATGCGCTGGTCGTCCACCGCCACCACCACCTGGCTGGCGCCCGCCTGCAAAGCGCGCTGAGCCACCCGCACCACCATCGGCACGCCACCGATCTCGCGCAGCGGCTTGGCCGGCAGACGGGTCGAGCCGTACCGGGCAGGAATGGCGACGATGAACGAAGGTATGGCGTTGGACATCGGTAATCCTTCAACCGCGCGGCAACGGCTGGCCGCAACGATACATGCACACGGAGGGACGGGTCAGTCGGCGACCTGCAAGGCAAAACCGCAACCGTTCGCCAGCTCGGGAAAGCCCGGGAACGACGTGGCGACGTGACGGCAGTCGTTGATGCGTACCGGCCCGGTCGCGACCAGCCCGGCAACGGCGAAGCTCATGGCGATACGATGATCGGTGAGGCTCTCCACCGTACCGGCGCCGATCGCTCCGCCCTGGATGACCGCACCATCCGGGGTTTCCTCGATCGCCGTACCGAGCATGCGCAAGCCTGCCGCCATGGTGGTGATGCGATCGGACTCCTTCACGCGCAGCTCGGCCGCACCGCATACCCGCGTGCGACCGCTGGCTACGGCGGCGGCGATGAACAGCACGGGAAACTCGTCGATCATGTCCGGCACCAGCGCCTCGGGGAGGTCGATGCCGTGCAGCGGCGCATGGCGGACCAGCAGATCGCCGACCGGCTCGCCGCCACTTTCGCGCGGGTGCTCCACCACGATGTCCGCACCCATCAGACGCAGCGCCTGCAGCAGTCCGGTGCGGCGCGGGTTTAGACCGACCGCCGGCAGCCGCAGTTCGGAACCCGGCACGATGCTGGCGGCCACCAGGAAGAACGCCGCCGAGGAAAAATCCGCGGGCACGTCGACATCCGTGGCACGCAGCGCATACCCGCCGGCCAGCCGGGCGCGACCCGGGGAAAACGTGATCGGCCAGCCGAACGCGGCCAGCATGCGCTCGGTGTAATCGCGGGTCGGATGCGGCTCGATGATTTCGGTGTCACCGGCGGCGTACAGGCCCGCCAGCAGCAAGGCGGATTTCACCTGGGCACTGGCCACCGGCAGTTCGTAGCGGATGCCGTGCAGCGCCTTGCCACCATGCACGTGGAGCGGCGGCAGGCCTTCGCGGCTGTCGATATGCGCGCCCATCTGCGCCAGCGGCTCGGTGACCCGGCGCATCGGACGCTTCGACAGCGAGGCATCGCCCACCAGAATGCTGTCGAACGTCTGGCCGGCCAGCAAGCCGGTCAGCAAGCGCATGCCGGTACCGGCGTTGCCGCAATCGAGCTCTTGCGGAGATCCGCGCAGGCCATGCAGCCCGACGCCATGCACCACGCGTTCACCGACCGCCGGCGTCTCGACGCGTACACCGAGTTGCGCCAGCACGGCGGCCGTGGCGCGGGTGTCCTCACCCTCGAGGAATCCGCGGATGCGCGAATCCCCTTCGGCAATCGCGGCCAGCATCAGGGCGCGGTGCGAAACCGATTTGTCACCGGGTATCCGCAGGCTGCCGCGCAGCGGCCCGCCCGCGCGACTGCACCAGTCAAGACGATTCAAGCGATCTTCTCCATGCCCGATCTACTCCGCGCCACTCAGGGCAACGCCACCGGGTAGGAACCCAGCACACGGATGGTCGCGGCGGACTCGCCGATGTCGTGAACCGCCGCCTGCAGCGCGTCGTCGTCGATATGGCCGGAGACATCGATGAAGAACGCATATTGCCACTTGCCGGTATGCGCCGGCCGCGACTCGATCCGGTTCAGGCTGATGCCGTGTTTGGCGAACGGGCTGAGCACGTCGTAGAGAGCCCCGGGCTTGTCGTTGACGGTGATCAGCAGGGACGTGCGATCGTTGCCTGACGGTGGAAACAGCGAACGGCCGATCACCAGGAAGCGCGTGGTGTTGTCGGCGCGATCCTCGATGCCGGTGGCCAGGGTCTTCAGCCCGTAGATCTTGCCCGCGGTCTCGCCGGCGATCGCCGCCGCATCGTCGGCATGCCGGGCCACCCGGGCCGCCTCGGCATTGCTGCCTACCGCAATGCACTCGACGCCCGGCAGGTTGATGCGCAACCAGGTCTTGCACTGCTGCAGCGATTGCGCGTGCGCGTAGACCCGTTTGACGTCTTCCAGCTTGCCGGCCTGCGAATGCAGGCACTGGTGCACGCGCAGTTCCACTTCCCCGCAGATGGTGGCGTCGGAGGTCAGGAACATGTCCAGGGTGACCTGGATCATGCCCTGCCCCGAATTCTCCACCGGCACCACGCCGAAATCGGCATGCCCGGCGGCGACTTCCTGGAATACTTCCTCGATGCTGCCCAGCGGCAGGCCGTAGGCGGCATGACCGAAATGCTTGCGCACGGCCTGTTCGCTGAACGTGCCTTCCGGCCCCATGAAACCGATCTTCAGCGGATCTTCCTGCGCCAGGCACGACGACATGATTTCGCGGAACAGCCGCACCATCTCGGTATCCGACAATGGACCGTGATTGCGATCCACCACCATCCGCAGCACGTGGGCCTCGCGCTCTGGACGATAATAGTCGATCGCCGAAAGCCCCGAGCCCTTCACCTTCGCGACCGTCTGCGCATGATTCGCACGCTCGGAAATAAGCTGCTGGATCTGCCGGTCTATGCTGTCGATGCGCTCGCGCATTTCGCTGAGCGATGTTTTCGGGTCGGTCATGCTTTAGCCGCCTAAATGTAAAGAAGTCCGTTGACGAACCGACATCTTGCCTGAAAAGCTTGGCGCGTGGTCGATCAACCGTGCCGCTGCGCGAAGTCCCGCATGAACGCGGCCAATGCCTGTACCGCGTCCAGCGGCACCGCGTTGTACAGCGAGGCGCGCATGCCGCCCAGCGCCTTGTGCCCCTTCAGGGCGAGCAGGCCGGCGGCCTCGGACTCCTCGAGGAAGACGACATCCAGTGCCTTGTCATGCAGGGTGAAAGGGACGTTCATGCGCGATCGGGCGGACAACTCGATCGGGTTGCGGTAATAGCCGCCCGAACCGTCGATGGTCCGGTACAGCAGGTCGGCCTTCGCCCGATTGTGTTCGGCCATGGCGGTGAGCCCGCCCTGGGCCAGCAGCCACTGGAAGGTCAGCCCGGCCAGATACCAGCCCCACGTATTCGGCGTATTGAGCATCGAATCGTTGGCGGCCTGCTCGGCGTAGCGGAAGATCCGCGCCATCGGCCGGCCCGCCCGCTGCAACAGGTCGCGGCGAACGATCATCACCACCAGGCCGGACGGACCGATGTTCTTCTGCGCGCCGGCATAGATCAGCCCGAAACGGCTGATATCCAGCGGCCCGGACAGGATGTTCGAGGACATGTCGGCCACCAGCGGCACCGCCCCGACCTCGGGTATGTCGTGAAACTCGACACCGTGGATGGTCTCGTTCGGTGTGTAGTGCACATAGGCCGCGCGCGCATCGAGCCGCCAGCCGTCGCGCGGTGGCAATCGCAGGTAGTCGTCGGCCCGGCCGCTGGCCGCCACGTTCACCCGCACATAAGGTGCAGCCTCGCTGACGGCCTTTTCACTCCAGTGCCCACTGACGATGTAGTCGGCACAGTCACCCTCGGCGGCCAGGTTCATCGGGATCTGCGCGAACTGCTGGGTGGCGCCGCCCTGCAGGAACAGCACGGCGTAATCCGCGGGAATCGCCAGCAGGGTGCGCAGGTCCGCTTCGGCCTGTGCGGCCATGTCGATGAAACGCTTGCCCCGGTGGGACTGCTCCATCACCGAGGCACCGCTGCCGTTCCAGTCCAGCAGCTCGCGCTGGGCGCGTTCGAGTACCGCCTGCGGCATCGCTGCCGGACCGGCGCTGAAATTCCAGACTCTGCTCACGTGCGCTTGCATCCCGTCGAGGTGTTCCGCGCATTATGGCGCGGCGCAGCATGAGCCCGTCAACTGGCCGCCAGGGCGGATCTTCAGAAGCGGATCAGCAAGGCCAGGGCGATGCCCAGGGCCAGCACCGCCGCCGTCACGATCAACCACCAGACCTCGCCCGTCGGGCCGGCCACCTCTTCCGGCAGATGCGTCGCCGGGGACCCGGACATGACGATCTCCGGCTCCGCTTCCATCCCCGGCGCATCGACCACGAAGCGGTGCATCGCCACGCCGATCTGATCGCCGGGCTGCAGCGCCACGTTCTCCACGACGACACCGTTGACCCGCAGGGGATGGCGCGCCGAGGGCTGCAGCGATTCCAGCAGCAGCTGGCCGCCCTCCCAGCCGATGCGCAGCGACACCACGTCGCCCTGCGGCAGTTCCAGCGGGCAGCGCCCCTGCAGCCCGAGTTCCAGGCTGTCCCGCAACGGCAGCACGCGCCCGGACAACGGTCCGGAGACGGCACGCAAAGCCACGGTACAGCGCCCCTGCTCCGGCACGTTCAGCACGGCACGCCGGGCGGGATCCTGGTCGGCGCGCAGCAGCATGCGGCAATCGCCGACGCTGACGACATCGCCTGCACGCAGCAACGCACGCTCGTGCACCGGCCGCGCGTTGACGTAGATGCGGTCGGCCGACGGCAATACCTGCAGTACCCAGCCACGGCGATCGTGCTGGATCTTCAAATGGTGTGGTGCCGCCTGGCTGGCCGCCAGCACGAGGTCATTGTCGGGGGCGCTGCCGATACGCAATTGCTCCTGTGTCCAGTGAAAATCCTCACGGGCCGCCTTGGGAAATTCGATGCGCATGGGTGAACCAGTCGAAGGGCCGCGAAACTCTAGCATCCTGCCGGGCCTTGGTGGTCGGGGCGAGCATTCGGCCGCACGATGACAGCTTTTCGACGGTTTGCCGGCCCGTCGTGGTTCCATGGGCCGAGAAGCGGCAGAAAGATGGACCGCACGGACGGATTCGCGGCCCGGCCGACCGAAGCCCGAGAGGATGCTGGCATGCAGTCCATCATGCTCCCGCATCTGGCTGGCATTAAGATGGACATTTGCTCCGGAGCCCGTCATGCCCAGTATCGATATTCGCCGCCCCCATCAGTTGTCGATCCCCGAAGCCCGCGCCGTGGTCGACAAGGTGGCTGCGCGCATGCACGAGAAATTCGGCATGGACGGGCAATGGCAAGGGGATACCCTGCGGTTTTCACGCCCGGGCGTCAGCGGCACCATCGCGGTCGACAGCGATGCCATCCAGGTCAAGGCCGAGCTGGGCCTGATGCTGGCGCCACTGAAAGGCATGGTCGAGCAGGAAATACGGCGCAAGCTGGATGAACATTTCGCCTGAACGGCCTGTTCCCGACCCGCAGCGATTCTTTAACCCATCGTCTATCCGTGGCATACTCGACGGCTTACGCAGCCATGACGGCTGCGCGTGAACCCCGGAACACATGGCCAAAGACGACGTCATCGAAATGGAAGGCACGGTCCAGGAGACCCTGCCCAACACCATGTTTCGCGTGCAACTTGAGAATGGGCACGTAGTTATTGCCCATATCTCCGGCCGCATGCGCAAGCACTACATCCGCATCCTCACCGGCGACAAGGTCAAGATCGAAATGACCCCGTACGACCTGAGCAAGGGGCGTATCACGTACCGCATGAAGTAGTGCGGTGACGCCGATGGCTGTCGCGCTTGCGCACAGCAACCCGGCAGGGGGATGAAGCAAAGGCGGCGCATTGATTGCGCCGCCTTTGCTTTGCCTCGCATTTGACCGGAGCTTACCCGACCACGGCCGGCAATTTTTCCGCCGCCTCGCAATCGACCTTCAGCTCGCCATCCAGCACGCTCAGACGGACCACGCCACCGTCGGCCAGCTTGCCGAACAGCAGCTCGTCGGCCAGGGCGCGCTTCACCTTCTCCTGGATCACCCGCGCCATCGGCCGTGCGCCCATCTGCGGATCGAAGCCGTGCTCGGCCAGCCAGCGACGGGCATGGGTGTCCACGTCCAGCGTCACGTGCTTCTCGGTCAGCTGGCTTTCCAGCTCGATCAGGAACTTGTCGACCACGCGCAGGATGTGCTCGAAATCGAGCGCGCCGAACTGGATGATCGCATCCAGCCGGTTGCGGAACTCCGGCGTGAAGATCCGGCGGATCACCTCCATCGCGTCCGACTCGTGCTTCTGCTCGATGAAGCCCATGCTCCGCCGCGAAGCGATCGCCGCACCCGCGTTGGTGGTCATCACCACCACCACGTTCTTGAAGTTCGCCTCGCGACCGTTGGTATCGGTCAGCACGCCGCGATCCATCACCTGCAGCAGGATGTTGAATACATCCGGATGCGCCTTCTCGATCTCGTCCAGCAGCAACACCGCGTGCGGATGCTTGGTCACCGCCTCGGTCAGCAGACCACCCTGGTCGAAGCCGACGTAGCCCGGAGGGGCACCCACCAGCCGCGATACCGAGTGACCTTCCATGTATTCGGACATGTCGAAGCGGATCATCTCGATGCCCAGCTGCATTGCCAGTTGCTTGGTCACCTCGGTCTTGCCCACGCCGGTGGGGCCGGCGAGCAGGAAGCAACCGATCGGCTTGGACGGGTCGGCCAGCCCCGAACGGGCCATCTTGATCGACGCGGCAAGCGCTTCGATCGCGGGATCCTGGCCGAACACGACCATCTTCAGATTGCGCTCGAGATTGCGCAGCACGTCCCGATCCGATGCCGACACCTGCTTGGCAGGGATCCGCGCCATCTTGGCGATGATGTACTCGACCTCGCTGACGTCGACCGTGCCGGTGCGCTGGTCCTCGGGCAGCAGCCGCTGACGCGCGCCGGCCTCGTCGATCACGTCGATCGCCTTGTCCGGCAGCAAGCGGTCGGGTATGTGCTTGACCGACAGGTCCACCGCCGCCTTCAACGCCTCGTTGGTATACGCCACATGGTGATGCTCCTCGAAGCGCGAGCGCAGGCCCTTGAGGATCTCGATGCTGTCGGCCACGGTTGGCTCGACCACGTCGATCTTCTGGAAGCGACGGGCCAGCGCGCGATCCTTCTCGAACACGCCGCGGTATTCCTGGAACGTGGTCGAACCGATGCAGCGCAACTCGCCCGATGCCAGCATCGGCTTGATCAGGTTCGATGCGTCCATGGTGCCGCCGGAGGCCGAACCGGCACCGATGATGGTATGGATCTCGTCGATGAACAGGATCGCGCCCGGTTGCTTCTTCAGCTGGGCGATCACGCCCTTCAGGCGCTTCTCGAAATCGCCACGGTATTTCGTGCCGGCGACCAGGGCCCCCAGATCCAGCGACCAGATCGTGGCGTCCTCCAGCACCTCGGGCACCTCGCCGTCGACGATGCGCTTGGCCAGGCCCTCGGCCAGCGCAGTCTTGCCCACGCCGGCCTCGCCCACGTACAGCGGGTTGTTCTTGCGCCGGCGGCAAAGCACCTGGATGGTGCGCTCGATCTCGTCGGTGCGACCGATCAGCGGATCGATCTTGCCTTCCAGCGCCAGTTCGTTGAGGTTGCTGGCGAACTCGTGCAGCGGATTGCCTTTCGGCTCGCCGCCCTCCTCGCCATCGCGCTCGCTGCCGGACACGCCGGCGGCGGGCTCGTCGCCGATCTTGGCGATGCCATGCGAGATGTAATTGACCACATCGAGCCGGGTGATTTCCTGCTGGTGCATGAAATACACGGCATGCGAGTCCTTCTCGCCGAAGATGGCGACCAGCACGTTCGCGCCGGTGACCTCCTTCCGCCCCGAGGATTGCACGTGGTACACGGCGCGCTGCAGCACCCGCTGGAAACCCAGCGTCGGCTGCGTATCGCGCTCGTCGCCGGTCGGCAGCACCGGCACGGTCTCGTTGATGATGCGGGACAGTTCCGCCGACAGTCTCGGCAGATCGACCCCGCAGGCTCTCAGCGCACCCAGCGCCGACTGGTTTTCGGTCAATGCGAGCAACAGGTGCTCGACCGTCATGAACTCATGGCGTTGTTCACGGGCCTGCTTGTAGCAATGGCCGATGGTTACTTCCAGATCCTTGCTGAACATCCGGATCGTCTCCGCTTGTATGTTGAGCGGCCTTCAACGCCGCGATGAGCACAAAATGGGGGCGTTCAGAGCTTTTCCATAGTGCACAACAACGGGTGCTGATGGGAACGTGAATATTCGTTGACGTGCGTAACCTTGGTTTCGGCCACCTCGCGAGTGAAAACCCCGCACACACCCCGTCCACGGGTATGCACGTGCAGCATCACCTGAACCGCCTGCTCCTGATCCAGGTTGAAAAAGCCGCGCAGCACCTCCACCACGAAGTCCATCGGGGTGAAGTCGTCATTCAGCAGCAGCACCTGGAACAGCGGTGGCTTGGCCACTTCGGGCTTGGCCACTTCCAGCGCCAGCCCCCGGCTGCCGTCATGCTCATGCTCATGTTCGTTTTCTTGGGCCATGATTTCTTGGGGTGTGATCTCTGGTACGAAGTATACGCCGCAGTGGATGCACCTCCACGCTACGGTCCGCTACAACAGGTAATGGCACAATGTCCGTTTTTCCAGTCCCCACCGACCCATGGCCGATCCCGTTTCCAAATCCGAAATCTGGCGCCCGCACGTCACCGTGGCCTGCGTAGTGGCCGATGGCGACCGCTATCTGATGGTCGAGGAAGAGGTCGCCGGCCAGCTTGCCTACAACCAGCCGGCCGGTCATCTCGACGACGGCGAGAGCCTGGCGGCCGCTGCCGTGCGCGAGACGCTGGAGGAAACCGGCTGGACGGTGGAGTTGCAGCATCTGCTCGGCGTGCATCAGTGGCGCAGTACCGAGCACGGCGACGCGGTCATCCGTTTCAGCTTCGCTGCCCGGGCGCTCAGCCATGACCCGGACCGCCCGCTGGATACCGGCATCCGCCGCGCACTATGGCTCAGCCGTGCCGAAATCGCCGAGCTGGGCGTACGCCTGCGCAGCCCGATGGTGCTGCTCAGCATCGACGACTGGCTGGCCGGACGCCGGCTGCCGCTGGAAAGCCTGAGCTATCTGCCGGATGAGGGCGTCGCATGCGAGTGATGCTCGGCATCTCCGGCGGCGTCGATTCGTCGGTGGCCGCGCTGCTGCTGCAACGGGCCGGCCATGAGGTCGAGGGCCTGTTCATGCAGAACTGGGAGGAGGACGACCGCTCCGGCCCCTGCACCACCGACGCCGATCGCAAGGACGCCGTGGCCGTCTGCGGGCGCCTGGGCATCCCGTTCCATGCGCGCAACTTCGCCGGCGAGTACTGGGACGGCGTGTTCGAGCATTTCCTGGCCGAATACCGCGCCGGGCGCACGCCGAACCCGGACGTGCTGTGCAACCGCGAGATCAAGTTCAAGACCTTCCTGGACGAGGCCCGTGCGCTGGGCGCCGAGAAGATCGCCACCGGCCACTACGCCCGCGTCGACTGCGTGGACGGTCGATACCGGCTGCTGCGCGCGGTGGACAGCGCCAAGGACCAGAGCTACTTCCTGCATGCGCTGGGTCAGCAGCAGCTGGCCGCCACGCTGTTCCCGCTCGGCGGGCTCGAGAAGCCGCGGGTGCGCGAGATGG
The DNA here is from genome assembly GCF_042657065.1 of Rhodanobacter ginsengisoli. Classification (NCBI taxonomy): domain Bacteria; kingdom Pseudomonadati; phylum Pseudomonadota; class Gammaproteobacteria; order Lysobacterales; family Rhodanobacteraceae; genus Rhodanobacter; species Rhodanobacter ginsengisoli. Next base: position 1,820,628 of record NZ_JBHSNF010000001.1, on the reverse strand, counting down.
CCCGCGAAGCGGGCCTGCCGACCCATGCGAAAAAGGATTCCACCGGCATCTGCTTCATCGGCGAACGCGATTTCCGTGGCTTTCTGGCGCAGTACATCCCCGCCCGTCCGGGCGAGATGCGCACGCCCGGGGGCGAGTTGATCGGCGAGCATCAGGGCGTGATGTATTACACCCTGGGCCAACGCAACGGGCTGGGCATCGGCGGTCGTCACGGAGCCAGCGGCGAAGCCTGGTTCGTGGTCGGCAAGGATGTCTCCGCCAATGTCCTGTACGTCGCCCAGGGCGGCGAGAACCGCTGGCTGCATTCGCGTCGCCTGCAGACCGAAACACCGAACTGGATTGCCGGTGCGCCACCCGCCGCGGAGTTTCGCTGCACTGCCCGTACCCGCTATCGCCAGGGCGATCAGGCCTGCCTGGTCAGCGTACGTGGCGACGGCCTTGAGGTACGCTTCGACGAGCCACAGCGTGCCGTGACACCGGGGCAATCGGTGGTCTTCTATGCTGACGACGTCTGCCTCGGCGGCGCCGTGATCAGCATGACCGATGCCGCCTATGGCGGTCTGCTGCCGGCGTTCACTCCCTCCCCCCTCCCCCTTGCAAGAGAATCGCAGCCCCGTGTTTGAAACCTTCGGCATGAATGAAGAGCGCGTGCTTGGCCTGGCCGGCCTGTTCCAGGCCTGCTCGCTGGCGCAGCAGCTCGCCAATGAGGGGCGCTGTGACGAAGGCGCCATGGAAGCCAGCCTGGCCAGCGTGTTTCGCGTCGATGCGCCTTCGGTGGTCGGCGTCTTCGGCAATGTCTCCAACGTTCGGCTCGGCTTGCGCAACCTGATCGCCCAGCTCGACGAGAGCGATCGCGACATGTCGGTGACCCGCATGGTGGTGACCGTGATGCGCCTGGAGCGCAGCCTGTCCGGGCGGCCGGAACTGCTCGAGCAACTGCGGCAGGGCATCGTCGCCGCACAGCGCCAGGTCGAACACTTCGGTCGCGATTCGAGCCAGGTCACCAGCCGCCTGGCCGAGTTGTATGCATCGACCCTGTCTCCCCTGCGCCCACGGGTGATGGTGAGCGGCAACCCGCAGCAGTTGCAGCAGCCGACCGTGGTCGAGAAGGTGCGCGCCAATCTGCTGGCCGCGGTGCGCTCGGCGGTGCTGTGGCGGCAGGTCGGTGGGCGCCAATGGCAGCTGCTGCTGTACCGACGCCAGTGCAGCATGCTGGCACGCGGCCTGCTGACCGGCGCCACTCTCGACAACCGCTGAAACCCCTTGTGCGGCCAGGGTTTCCGGCGTTGGAACCAGCAAAAAGCAAACGGCGGGCATATGCCCGCCGTTTTCCGTCCCTGGGTAGAACTCCCTTACGATAACCGGTCCGACTGCCGTCCTGATGGCCGCAGTATGCCGCGGCCATGTGACAGTTTTAGAACGCCACCTGACCGAAGATGCCCACTTCGTCGGTCTTCACGTTCTGCACGTGCGGCGGAATCGGGGTATTCACCGACTTGTCGCCCTTCTCATGCTTGTAGACGAGAGCCAGCTGGAAACCCTTGTTCACCTGGTACTGAACACCTGCGTTGTAGTAGGTGTCCTTGGCGCTGCGATCCTGATCCTTGCTCAGCTTGGCGTTGTCGTAGCGGGCGAACAGGCTGATGTTGTCGGCCACGTTCACGCTGCCCCAGAAGGAATAGCCATCGGCCTTGTCGGTCAGCGGGCTCAGCACGTTGTTCCAGTTCTTGGCAGTGAAGTATTCACCACCCAGACGGAATGCCTTGCTGGAATAAGCCACCAGAACATCGCCCCGCTGTGCCGTATGCACCGCGCTCACGTTCTGCATTTCCTGGCCGCGATCGCCGGTATAGCCGCCTACCGCGACCACCATGCCTTCGAACGGCACGAAGCCCACGCGACCTTCGACGTCCACGTTCTTGCTGCGGCTGGGGTTCTTGTAGCCGTTGCCGTTCACCACCGATACGGCGTAGTTGAGCGACTTGCTGGCACCGATGTCACCGCCCAGGTGCAGGCCCCAATCGGCCGAGTTGGCGAAGTGGTTGCGATCGGTGATGGTCGGCTCGACGTAGCGGAAGCCGTAGTAGTTCTCGACGAAGGGAATCCACGGCATGTCGGCCGAACCGACGCGGAACACCGCCGCCTGGTTGAACTTGGCCTGCACGTAGGCCTTCTTCACGAACAGGTTGGTCTCGCCGTCATTGCTGACGTAGTTAAAATCGGTGGTCAGGTTGGCCGACCAGATATCGTCGAACTGATGGTTGACGCTGAAATAGAAGCGCTTCACGTCGACGCCGGTACCGGAGGCGTTGGTCTTGCCGGTATCGCTGTTCTTCTGGCTGATGTTGCTGAAGTCGAAGTACATCTTGCCCGAAATCGACGTGTCGTTGACGAGCTTCTCCAGCTTGGCGAGCTGCTTGTCGCTGGCCGCCGTCACGCTGGTCGCCTTCTCGACCGCCTGGCCGGTGCTGACGTTGATGTCCGACTGCGCATCGGTGCGCTGCTCGAGCGAATCGACCTTCGCCTGCAACTGGGCCAGCTGAGCCTTCAACAGCTCCACTTCGCTGTTGACCACGGCGTTGTTCTGGGCCGTCGCCTGCGACTTGTGGGTCTTGTGCTGTGCCGGAGCGGCGGCAACCGTGAAGCTGGTTACGCCGAGGCCGGCGGCAATCGCCACCGCAATCAATTTGGAACGCATGTCATTCTCCGCAATGGTGGTAGGAAACATCTCAACCGCCCCCTCGATCCGATGGCCGGCTAGCGATTAGTTAACAAGTCTGCGCAGAAATCTTTACGGCCAGATGCACGTTTCATGACAGATTGAAGACAGCGCCACACCGATGCGACTACCCCTCAATACCTCCGCTCCCCCGCCATGCCATGCACCACGGCTGATATGCTGCGTCGATGGAAATAGTGAGCAACAACACCGCTGCCCGCATGGCAGATCGGTTCCGCGGGTTCCTGCCGGTGGTGGTGGACGTCGAAACCGGTGGCTTCGACGCCGAGCACGACGCCCTGCTGGAAATCGCAGCGATCCCCCTGGTCATGGATACCGATGGCTTTCTGCAGTTGCAGCCCGTGGTCTCGACACACGTGGAGCCGTTTCCCGGTGCGAACCTGGACCCGCGCTCGCTGGAAATCACCGGCATCGACCCGGACAACCCGCTGCGCGGCGCACTGCCCGAGCGCTTGGCGCTGGATCACATCTTCCATGCCGTGCGCGAGGCAGTACGCCGGGCCGGATGCCAGCGCGCGATCCTGGTCGGCCACAATGCCGCATTCGATCTGGGCTTTCTCAACCAGGCCGTGCGCCGCTGCGGGCACAAGCGCAACCCGTTCCACCCGTTCAGCTGTTTCGACACGGTCAGCTTCGGCGGCCTGGCCTATGGCCAGACCGTATTGAGCAAGGCGGTACTGGCCGCCGGTCAGCCATTCGACAGTCGTGAAGCCCATTCCGCGGTGTATGACGCCGAGCGCACCGCCGAGTTGTTCTGCGGCGTGGTCAACCGCTGGCGCCAGCTCGAACTGATCGAAGTGGCCTACAAATCGCTCGGGCAGGCGTAAAGCTTCGCCGGATCATCCAGTTACCGTCGATCCTGGCGGCGTGGAGCGAGCGCAAGATGACAATCCTTGCCGACTGTCATCTTGCTGAAACATTCATTTCATCCAATGGCAACACCGAACGCTTGTAATAGAGCGGTCTCATCCAACTTCCCTCCAAGGAGCTACCGTGTTGACCTCTCGCAAATCCCCGCTTCGATTCGCTGCCGTTGCCGCGATTGCCGTGGCATCGAGCTTCGGTGCCGCCGCTGCACAGGCCACCGACATCACCGGCGCCGGCTCCAGCTTTGTCTATCCGGTCATGTCCAAATGGTCGGCGGCGTATGCCGAGAAGACCGGCAACCACCTGAACTACCAGTCGGTCGGTTCGGGCGCCGGCATCGCGCAGATCAAGGAAGGCACCATCGACTTCGGCGCCTCCGACGCGCCGATGAAGGCCGAGGACCTCGCGAAGTACGGCCTGGGCCAGTTCCCGATCGTGGTCGGCGGCATTGTGCCGGTGGTCAACATCGCCGGCGTGCAGCCGGGCCAGATCAAGCTGGACGGCACCACCCTGGCCGACATCTTCCTGGGCAAGATCAACAACTGGAACGATCCGAAGATCGCCGCGCTGAATGCCGGCCTGAGCCTGCCTGCCGGCAAGATCACGGTGGTGCATCGCTCGGACGGTTCGGGCACCACGTTCAACTTCACCAACTACCTGTCCAAGGTCAACCCGGAGTGGGCCAGCAAGGTCAAGTTCGGCACAGCGGTTGAATGGCCGGCCGGCGTGGGCGGCAAGGGCAACGAAGGTGTTTCGCAGTACGTGAAGCAGATCAAGGGTTCGATCGGCTATGTCGAATACGCCTATGCGGTGAAGAACAAGATCACCTGGGTCGACATGAAGAACTCCACCGGCAAGGTGATTTCGCCGAGCGCCGACAGCTTCGCCGCTGCCGCTGCCACCGCCGACTGGGCCAGCGCCAAGGACTTCAACCTGATCATGACCAATGCGCCGGGTGCCGACGCGTGGCCGATCACAGCCACCACCTGGATGATCATGTACAAGACGCCGAAGAATGCCGCGAACAGCAAGGCAGCGTTCGACTTCTTCAAGTGGTCGCTGGAAAATGGTCAGCAGGCTGCCGCCGCACTCGACTATGTGCCGCTGCCGCCGGCGCTGGTCAGCCGGATCGAGGCCTACTGGGCTTCCGAGTTCAAGCATTGATCATGCGGCGGTCCGGATCCGGTTCGCCGAATCTGGACCGCCCGCAGATTGGACCCATGCGCCGCCCTTCGCGAGAAGGGCGGCTTTTGGCTGAAAGTGTGGTATCGAAGCAACCCTGACAATCAATTCGCCAGCCCATCGAGGACGACATCCCACATGTCAGCCCTACCCGGCACCATCGACGCCGAGCTCATCCTGGACAAACGCAGCCGCCGCGACGCGCGCAACGAGCGGTGGTTCCGCTGGTTGCTCAAGGCCTGTGCCCTGCTGGTGCTGGCTTCCCTGCTCGGTGCCGCCGGTGCCACGCTGTGGGGGGGCCGCGAGGCGTTCTCGACCTTCGGCTGGCACTTCCTGGTCAGCTCCGAATGGGATCCGGGCAATGACGTCTACGGCGCGCTGGTTCCGGTCTACGGCACCATCGCCACGTCGCTGATCGCGCTGCTGATCGCGGTGCCGGTCAGCTTCGGCATCTCGCTCTACCTGTCCGAGGTTGCCCCGGCCTGGCTGCGCACCCCGGTGGCCTCGGCGATCGAATTGCTCGCCGGCATTCCCTCGATCATCTACGGCATGTGGGGACTGTTCATCTTCGCGCCGTTCTTTTCCGCACACCTCAAGCCGTGGCTGACCAGTTACCTGGGCAACCAGCCCGACGATGGCAAGGTTTCCTGGGTTGCCCAGCACGTGCCGTTGATCGGCAAGCTGTTCGGTAGCAGCTACCCGTTCGGCGCCAGCATCCTGGTCGCCGGCATCGTGCTGGCGATCATGATCATCCCGTTCATTTCCTCGGTGATGCGCGAGGTGTTCCTGACCGTGCCGACCCGGCTGAAGGAGTCGGCCTACGCGCTCGGTTCGAGCACCTGGGAGGTGTCCTGGGACATCGTGCTGCCGTATACCCGCTCGGCGGTGATCGGCGGCATTTTCCTGGGCCTGGGCCGCGCGCTGGGCGAGACCATGGCGGTAACCTTCGTGCTCGGCAATTCGATGCACTTCTCGGCATCCCTGCTCGATCCCGGCACCTCGATCGCCTCGACCATCGCCAACCAGTTCAGCGAAGCGGCCGGCCTGCAGAAATCCGCGCTGATGGCGCTGGCCTTCCTGCTCTTCGTGGTCACCTTCATCGTGTTGCTGATCGCCCGATTGATGCTGCGCCGTCTGGCCAGCAAGGAAGGCAGCTGATGGGTTCGCTGTATCTGCGTCGTCGCATCGTCAACTGGCTGGCGATGTTCCTCAGCGCCATTGCCACCCTGATCGGACTGACCTTTCTGGCCTGGATCCTGTGGGAAACCCTGCGCCAGGGCATCAGTGCGCTGGATCTGAAGCTGTTCACCAAGATCACCGCCTACGGCGGCGACGGCGGGCTGTCCAACGCGATGGTCGGCAGCCTGATCATCAACTTCACCGGCATCGCGATCGCCACGCCGATCGGCGTGCTGGCCGGCACCTGGCTGGCCGAATACGCCAACCGAACCAAGCTGGGCGAGACGATACGCTTCCTCAACGACATTCTGCTGTCGGCACCGTCGATCGTGATGGGTCTGTTCGTCTACACCATCATCGTGCTGCCGAGCACCCTGCTGACCCATGGCTCGACCTCGTTCTCCGGTTTCGCCGGCGGCGTGGCGCTAGCCCTGATCGCGCTGCCGGTGATCGTGCGCACCACCGACGAGATGCTGCGACTGGTGCCCTCGACCTTGCGCGAGGCAGCGCTGTCGCTGGGTGTGCCGCAATGGAAGCTGACCCTGCAGATCCTGATCCGCGCGGCCCGTTCGGGCATCATCACCGGCGTGCTGCTGGCGCTGGCGCGGATCAGCGGCGAAACGGCACCGCTGCTGTTCACCGCGTTCGGCAACAACTACATGACGGTCAATCCGATCGAGAAGATGTCCAGCCTGCCGCAGATCATCTACCAGTATGCCAACGACCCGGGTGAATCGCTGCACGCACTGGCCTGGGCCGGCGCCTTCGTGATCACCATGTTCGTGCTGCTGCTCAGCCTCGCCTCCCGCTTGATCCTTTCCCGCACCAAGGTGTCCCATGACTGATTCCGCCGTCGCCATGAACCCGGCGCAAGCAGCAGCCCCCCCGGCTGTCGAGCCCAAGCTCAAGGTCCGTGACCTGCGCTTCTACTACGACGGATTCGAGGCGCTGAAAGGCATCAGCATGGATATCCCGGAGAAGCAGGTGACCGCGATCATCGGGCCATCCGGTTGCGGCAAGTCGACCCTGCTGCGGATCTTCAACCGCATCTACGCGATCTACCCCAAGCTGGAGGCGAAGGGCTCGATCGAGCTGGACGGCGAGAACATCCTCGATCCGCGCTATTCGATGAACCGGCTGCGTGGCAAGATCGGCATGGTGTTCCAGAAGCCGGTGCCGTTCCCGATGACCATCTTCGAGAACGTGGCCTACGGCATCCGCCACCATGAAAAGCTGTCCCGGGCTGCGATGGAAGCACGCGTCGAGCAGGCACTGCGCAGCGCTGCGTTGTGGGACGAGGTGAAGGACAAGCTCAAGCAGAATGCGCTCGGCCTCTCCGGCGGCCAGCAGCAGCGCCTGTGCATCGCCCGCGCGATCGCATTGAAGCCCGAAGTCCTGCTGCTCGACGAGCCGACCTCCGCGCTCGATCCGATCGCCACCGGTCGCATCGAGCAACTGGTGGAGGAGCTGAAGAGCGAGTTCACCATCGTCATCGTCACCCACAACATGCAGCAGGCCGCGCGCGTCTCGGATCTCACCGCCTTCATGTACATGGGCGAGATGATCGAGTTCGACGAAACCGAGAAAATCTTCACCAAGCCGAGCAAGAAGCAGACCGAGGACTACATCACCGGTCGATTTGGCTGATCGGTTCCCTCTCCCGTATGGGGAGAGCTGCCACGTGGCCATATACTCCCTATCTCAAGCGCGAGAACCACGACATGAGCGGTACCGACAAAGATCACATCATCAAGAGCTACGACAGCGAACTGGCCCGGCTCACCGGCGAAATCGTGCGCATGGGCGAGCTGTCGGTGACCCAGCTCGAAGCCGCCATCGACGTGCTCGACCGGCGTGATGAACGCGCCGCGCAGCGGGTGGTCGGCAACGATGATGCGATCGACCAGCTGGAGCAGGAAATCAGCCACGACGTAGTGCGCCTGCTGGCGTTGCGCGCACCGATGGCGGGTGACTTGCGCAACGTGTTCGCCGCACTGCGCATCGCCGCCGACATCGAGCGCATCGGTGATTACGCCGCCAACGTGGCCAAGCGCTCGATCCCGCTGTCGATGATGGCGCCGGTCGCTCCCGTCGGTGGCCTGGGCTACCTGGCGGAACTGGCCGCAACCAGTGTGCGCGAGGTGCTGCTGGCCTACCGCGATCGTGATGCCGAAAAGGCCTACCAGGTGTGGAAGGGCGACGTGGTGCTGGACGAAGCCTATACCGGCTACTTCCGCCAGCTGCTCACCTACATGATGGAAGATCCGCGCAACATCACGCCATGCACGCATCTGCTGTTCATGGCCAAGAACATCGAGCGGATCGGCGACCACGCCACCAACATCGCCGAGAACGTATGGTTCCAGGTCACCGGCGAACCGCTGAACAAGCAGCGCAGCAAGGGCGACCTCACTTCCAGCCCGCAGATGACCAAGCTCGGCGAATAAGAGCGGCACGCCCGCGGCGCGGTTACTCGTCGTCGGGCCGCCTCGCGGCGCGCGACTCCCGGCGTACCCGCACACCACGCAGCACGCCATAGATGCCGATGGCGGCCCACGCAGCCTCCATCACGAAGGCCGGGGCATTGAAGCGGCCGAACAGCAGCGACAGCATCACGCCCAGGGCACCGAGGATGTTCATCGACTGGTAGGCCAGGCCGTTGCCGTGCAGCTTGTGTGCCTGCAACAGCAGGAACGCCAGCAGCACCAGCAGCACGCCGATGTAGCCGGCCCAGTCGTGCCAGAAGATCGTGGTCATGGCTTCTTCGCGCCCCGCTGCCGCAGCGCCTCGAACAGCACCACACCGGTGGCGACCGAGACGTTGAGGCTCTCCATCGTGCCCGGCATCGGGATCTTCGCCACGAAATCGCACAGCTCGCGGGTGAGCCGGCGGATACCCTCGCCTTCGCTGCCCAGCACGATCGCCACCGGCCCACGGAAATCCACGCCGTAGACCGACGTGTCGGTATCGCCGGCCAGGCCGGTGATCCACACGCCGGCGTCTTTCAGCTCGCGCAGCGTGCGGGCCAGGTTGGTCACCGCGATCAGCGGCACCCGATCGGCCCCGCCGGCCGAGGCACGGCGCACCACCGGCGTCAGCCCGACCGCGCGATCCTTCGGTACGATCACCGCGGTCACCTTCGCCGCGGCCGCACTGCGCAGGCAGGCGCCCAGATTATGCGGATCGGTGACGCCATCGAGCACCAGCACCAGCGTATCGCTGCCGTCACGTTCGAGCAGGCCGGCCAGGTCATTCTCATGCGCCGCCGGTGCAGCCTCGTAGCGCGCCACCACACCCTGGTGGCGCGCCTCGCCGGCATGCCGGTCCAGCTCCTCGCGTGGACGATGCTGCACCGGGATCTTCAGCTTCTTCGCCCGCTCGGCCAGCTCCAGCACGCGCGCGTTGCGCTGGCCGTTCTCGACCAGCACCTCACGCACACGCTCCGCGTCATTGCTCAACGCACCTTCGACCGGGTTGATCCCGACGATCCAACTCTCACTCATGACTGGCCTTTCGGTTTCGGTTTCGATCGACGCCTGGGGTTCTTCTTCTTCGGTGCGCCCGTGGCGGCCGGCGCCGCAGCGTGCCCGGCGGAATGGCCGCCACCGTCATTCTTGCGCGGATGACGGGCAGACGACGAACCGGCCGACTTGCCGGCGTTCGGCGTACGTCCCGAACGCTGCTCACCCGCATGCTGACGCCTTGAACCCTGTGAAGCAGACGGCGGATTATCGCGCGATGCGGTCGGCTTGTGGGGTGCCGGTGCCGGTGCCGGCGCCTCCACCACGACATCCTTGCGCCCGAACGCGCGACCGATCGCCTTGGCTGCCCGGCCGAACATGCCCGGCGCCTTGTCGGCGGCGGCCTTCTTCGGCAACGAGTAGCGCTCGCCGCTGGCGGCATAGTCGTAGGCTTTCTTGCCGCTGCTCGGCGGCGTGTCGCTGGGGCGTGGCGAGACCAGCCGGAAGTCGATCTTGCGATCCTCCAGGCTGGCACGCAGCACCTGGATGCGCACGTGATCACCGAGGCGGAACTGCACGCCGGTGCGCTCGCCCTTGAGCAGTTTGCGGATGGCGTCGAAGTGATAGTAATCGTTGGCCAGCTGGCTGATGTGGACCAGGCCGGACACCTTCGATTCGTCCAGCTCCACGAACAGGCCGAACGAGGTGACGCCGGTGACCAGGCCTTCGAACTCGCTGCCGATGTGCTTCTCCATCCACGCGCACTTGAAGCGCTCGTCGACGTCGCGCTCGGCTTCCTCGGCACGCCGCTCGCGCAGCGAGCAGTGGATCGCCATCGCCGCCATCTCGGCCGGACTGTAGCTGTAGTCGGCCGGCTTGCGCCCTGTCAGCGCGAAGCGGATCGCACGGTGCACCAGCAAGTCCGGATAGCGGCGGATCGGCGAGGTGAAGTGGGCATATGCCTGCAACGCCAGGCCGAAGTGGCCGCGGTTGTCCGGCTGGTACGCAGCCATGCTCTGCGAGCGCAGCAGCACGTTCTGGATCAGCTCGCGCTCGGGCCGGTCCTTGACCATGCGCAGGACCTCGGAGAAATCGGCCGGGGTCACTTCGTCCACCGGCGGCATGCGCAGCTTGAACTCGCGCAGGAACTGCTGCAGGTCCTCGTACTTCTCCGCCGGCGGCGGCTCATGCGCACGGAACAGCGCCGGGATCTTCTTCTTCTCCAGGAACAGCGCCGCCTGCACATTGGCGGCAATCATGCATTCCTCGATCAGCTTGTGCGCGTCGTTGCGCTCGGTCGCGCCCATCGACTCGACGCCGCCGGTCTGGTCGAGGCGGAACTTCACTTCCGGCGTCTCGAAGTCGATCGCACCGCGGCGCCTGCGCTGCTGCGCCATCGCCTTGTACAGCGCGTGCAGGTTCTCCAGTTGCGGCAGCACGTCGGACACTTCGTGGCGTGCATCCTTGTCCTGCAGGCCAACCACCTGCCACACCTTGTCGTAGGTGAGTCGCGCATGCGAAAGCATCACCGCATCGTAGAACTTCGACTTGGTCACGGCGCCTTCGGCATCGACCACCATGTCGCACACCATGCACAGCCGCTCGACCTTCGGCATCAGCGAGCAGATCCCGTTGGACAGCGTCTCCGGCAGCATCGGCACCACGAAGCCCGGGAAGTAGGTCGAGGTACTGCGCTCGTAGCCCTCCTTGTCCAGCGCACTGCCGACTGATACGTAATGCGAGACATCGGCGATCGCCACGATCAGGCGCCAGCCGCCGCCGCGCTTCGGTTCGGCATAGACCGCATCGTCGAAATCGCGTGCGTCGGCGCCGTCGATCGTCACCAGCGGCAACTGCCGCAGATCGACGCGCCCCTCGCGCTCGGCCGCGCTCACCTGGGGTTCCACCTGGGCCGCCTCAGCCTGCACCTCCGGCGGGAATTCATGCGGCAGGTCGTAGCTGGCGATCGCCATCTCCACCACCAGCGATGGCTGCAGCCGATCGCCCAGCACCGCACGGATCGCACCCAGCGGGCCACGATGCTGGGTCGGCGGCTCGATGATCTCGACCACCACGATCTGCCCGGCCGTCGCGCCCTGTTCCTGGCCCGCGGGAATCAGGATGTCCTGGTTCATGCGGCGATCGTCCGGCGCCACCACGGTCACGCCGTTCTCGACCACCACCCGACCGACCAGCCGCGGCGAACGCCGCTCCAGCACTTCGGCAATGGCGCCCTGCTTGCGGCCGCGACGGTCGATGCCGACCACACTGGCCAGCACGCGATCGCCGTGCATCACCGTGCGCATCTGCTGCGGAGACAGATACAGATCCTCACCACCGTCATCCGGGCGCAGGAAGCCATAGCCCTCGGCATTGGCCAGCACCCGGCCGGCGATCAGGTCCAGCTTCTGGGTCGGCGCGTAGCCGCCACGACGACCCAGCAGCAGCTGGCCGTCGCGCACCATCGCCCCGAGGCGCTTGCGCAGCGCATCGAGATCGCCCTCGTCGTGAATCTCCAGCGCCTCGGCAATGCGCGCCTCGGTCAGCAGTTCGGCACGCTCCTCGAGCAGGGCAAGGATCGCCTCGCGGCTCGGAATCGGGCGCGCATACCGCTGCGCCTCGCGTTCGGCATGCGGATCGCGCACGGCGCCTGCGGCGGCCTGGTGGCGCTTGCCCGTTGCAGCGGCGTCACGCGGCGCCCGCTTGGCGGGCCTCTTCGCGGAACGCGAGTCCGGCGGATTGCCGTCATGGGGGGGAGTCTTTCTGGTCACTCAATGTCCTTGTGATGATTGCGCCGCGCAGGATGCCACGTCGCAGTGGGTGGATGTGAAAAAGTGTTGACAAGCTACCGACAGATGCCTACATTACGCGGCTCACGCAGCTCGCAGAGCGGTGTGACACCTGCCCAGGTGGCGGAATTGGTAGACGCACTAGCTTCAGGTGCTAGCGGGGGCAACTCCGTGGAGGTTCGAGTCCTCTCCTGGGCACCAATTGTAAACGAAGGCCGCCTAACAAGGCGGCTTTCGTCTTTTCCAAGCTTGACCAAAGTCAGGAAGGCCGCCCAACAAGGCGGCTTTCGTCTTTTTCGGGTTCGACTTTCCGGGGCCCGGCCTATCCCGCTAGCGGCCCGGAGACTCAGGCCAGCGGCGGTCCCTTCAGCTCGATCATGTTGCCCTGCGGGTCGTACAGGTAGATCGACGGTCCTTCGCCCTGGGCACCGTAGCGCGAACCCAGTTCGCCGATGCGCACGCCATGCGCCTTCAGGTGCGCCAGGATCGCTGCCTCATCGTAATCCTCCACGCGCAGGCACAGGTGATCCATGTTGTGCCCTTCGCGACCGGGCGCGGCGCCCCCCAGGCGACCGAGTCTGCCCTCCATGCTCACCAGGTCGATCAGCGACGCGCCGGCGCGCAACTGCACCAGGCCGATCTCGTCCTGGCGGCGCTCCTCGCGACAACCCAGCACCTCGCAGTAGAAGCGCTGCATGGCGGCCAGGTCGATGGCGCGCAGCACCACATGGTCGATTTCACCGATACGTATCATGACGGCTCTCACCGGTCGGAAACGGGCGGCCAAGCATAACGCGCTGGCCTCGAACGGCCACCCGGGATGAATCCTTGCCGTCATCCGTTCGCCGCATGCTGCAAGGCTGCCGACACTGCCCTGCCCGCCCTGTATAATCGCCGGGGTAAACGCATGGTGGGAGAAGCGCGCGCGCCCCGATCGGGTGCAACCGCTGCCGAAGACGCAACGCCCGTAATCGCTCAGGCCCCCATACCACCATGTGCGAACACTCTGGAGAGACCGGTTGAATCCGGCGCCGAAGGGGCACGAAGTACGGCAGCTAAGCGCCGGCTTCCAAACTCTCAGGCAAAAGGACAGAGGGGCGCCCCACGTGCGGCACGGCACGCAAGTCTTCGGATGCCCCAGTCATGAGCCAGAAAAACACGCCTTCCCTGCGCGAGCTTGAGTATCACCACGCGTTCATCGAGCGCCACATCGGCCCCAACGATGCGGAGATCGCGCAGATGCTGCGCGTGATCGGCCACGATTCGCTCGATGCGATGACCGACGCGATCGTGCCGTCCAGCATCAAGTCGCCCGCGCCGCTGGCACTGCCGCAGGCGATCACCGAGGTCGAGGCGCTGGCCAGGATCCGCACCATCGCGGACAAGAACCAGGTGTTCAGGACCTTCATCGGCCAGGGCTATTACGGCACCCACACGCCGAACGTGATCCTGCGCAACATCCTGGAGAACCCCGCCTGGTACACCGCGTACACGCCTTACCAGGCAGAGATCTCGCAGGGCCGGATGGAAGCGCTGATCAACTTCCAGACGCTGTGCGCCGACCTCACCGGGATGGAGATCGCCAACGCCTCGCTGCTGGACGAAGCCACCGCCGCCGCCGAGGCGATGACCCTGGCCAAGCGCTCGTGCAAGTCCCGGAGCAACGTGTTCTTCGTCTCCAGCGGCGTGCACCCGCAGACGCTGGAAGTGGTCAGGACCCGCGCCGAGGCGCTGGGCATCGAGCTGCACATCGGCGCTGACGCCGAGGCCGCCACGCTGGACAGCTTCGGCGTGCTGCTGCAGTACCCCGACACCTTCGGCCAGATTCACGACTACCGGGCGCTGGCCGACGCCGCCCACGCGCGCGGTGCGCTGGTGGCGGTCGCCACCGACCTGCTCGCGCTGACCCTGATCGCCGCACCCGGCGAATGGGGCGCGGACATCGTGGTCGGCAATACCCAGCGCTTCGGCGTGCCGTTCGGCAACGGCGGCCCGCATGCCGCCTTCATGGCCTGTCGCGATGCGTACAAGCGCTCGATGCCGGGTCGGCTGATCGGCGTCTCGCTGGATGCCGAGGGCAAGACCGCCTACCGGCTCACCCTGCAGACCCGCGAGCAGCACATCCGTCGCGAGAAGGCGACTTCCAACATCTGCACCGCGCAGGTGTTGCTGGCGGTGATGGCCAGCATGTACGCGGTCTACCACGGCCCCGATGGCCTGACCCGGATCGCCCGCCGCACCCATCGTCTCGCCGCGATCCTGGCCGGTGCACTGAACAAGGCCGGCGTCACCGTGGCCGGCGATTTCTTCGACACCCTGCACGTCAGCGGCGTCGATGCCGATGCGATCCACGCCAAGGCCCAGTCGCGACGCATCAACCTGCGCCAGATCCACGGCACCTGCGTGGGCATCAGCCTCGACGAGACCACCACCCGCGAGGACGTGATCGCTCTGGCGGCGTTGTTCAACGTGCAGATCGACGACATCGACGCACTCGATGCCGCCACCGCCGACGCCCTGCCCGCCGCACTGCTTCGCCGCAGCGAGTTCCTCACCCATCCGGTGTTCAACACCTATCACAGCGAGCACGAGCTGCTGCGCTACATGCGCGCGCTGGCCGACAAGGACCTGGCGATGGATCGCACGATGATCCCGCTGGGCTCGTGCACCATGAAGCTCAACGCCACCGCCGAGATGATCCCGGTGACCTGGCCGGAGTTCGGCAATATCCATCCGCTGGCACCGACCACGCAGACCGCCGGCTACAGGGAGCTGATCGACAGCCTCGAGGCGATGCTGGTCGAGTGCACCGGCTACGACGCGGTGAGCCTGCAGCCGAATTCCGGTGCGCAGGGCGAATACGCCGGCCTGCTGGCGATCCGCGCGTATCACCGCTCGCGTGGCGAGGCGCATCGCAATATCTGCCTGATCCCCGAATCCGCCCACGGCACCAACCCGGCCTCGGCTCAGTTGTGCGGCATGCAGGTGGTGGTGACCAAGTGCGACGCCAACGGCAATGTCGACGTCGAGGACATCCGTCGCGCCGCCGAGCAGTATTCCGAGCGCCTCGCCGCGTTGATGATCACCTACCCGTCCACCCACGGCGTGTTCGAGGAAGACGTGGTGGCGATCTGCGAGATCGTGCACGCGCATGGCGGCCAGGTCTATACCGACGGCGCCAACATGAACGCCCTGGTCGGCGTGGCCAAGCCCGGCAAATGGGGCTCCGACGTGTCGCACCTGAACCTGCACAAGACCTTCTGCATCCCGCATGGCGGTGGCGGCCCGGGCGTCGGCCCGTGTGCGGTGAAATCGCATCTGGCGCCGTTCCTGCCCAAGACCCTGGGCGGCGAAGGCGAAGTCGGCATGGTCAGCGCGGCCAGTTACGGTAGTGCATCGATCCTGCCGATCTCGTGGATGTACATCACCCTCATGGGCCAGCAGGGCCTGCGCAAGGCCAGCCAGGTCGCCCTGCTCAACGCCAATTACATCTCCAGGCGGCTGGCACCGCATTACGCGACGTTGTACACCGGCCGCAATGGCCTGGTCGCACACGAATGCATCCTCGACCTGCGCCCGCTCAAGGACGCCACCGGCATCGGTGCCGAGGACGTGGCCAAGCGCCTGATCGACTTCGGTTTCCACGCCCCGACCCTGAGCTTTCCGGTCGCCGGCACGCTGATGGTCGAGCCGACCGAAAGCGAGAGCCTGCACGAACTGGATCGCTTCATCGACGCGATGATCCAGATCCGCGAGGAGATCCGCGCGATCGAGGAAGGCAAGCTCGACCGCGAGGACAACCCGCTCAAGCACGCCCCGCACACCGCCACCATGGTCTCCGCCAGCGAGTGGACCCACGCCTACCCGCGCGAACTGGCCGCGTTCCCGCTGCCCAGCCTGAAGCTGCAGAAGTACTGGTCGCCGGTGGCCCGCGTGGACAACATCTACGGCGACAAGAACGTGTTCTGCAGCTGCGTCCCGGTGGAAGCGTTCAAGGGTGAGATCGAGGCGTTCAGCGAACCAAACGTGGGCTGACCTCGACTGGCCCGAGCCTGATGAAGAGGCCCCGCCACGCGGGGCCTTTTTTCGGGCAGACCACGGCGGGAGTCGCGGCGACATTGCGCGATCTGCACGACCTCAGCCGGAGGACCATGACCGGCGGCAACCCTCAATCGGCGATCTTGCCACTCCTGGCCTGAGCGGCCGAGCGGAGCCATCAGCCGCGCGCGTGAAGTGCGTCCGCGCGAGCTCGAAATGGCGCTGACCTGCCAGGCTCGTCGCGTCGTGGGCGCAGGCCTTGCTCCGGTCATCGAATTCCCCGCCAGCGGCTCGGCCCGGGCTGGCTGACTCGCGCCCCAGGCGTCCCCCCTGCACAAACCCCATGCGCCACTCGCAGTACCCTCCCCGCACTCAGCCAGACCCACCGGAGACCAGCCATGCTGTACAAGAAACAGACCATGAAATCCGTCGACCGCGCGTTCGAGGATGTGCAGGCCGCGCTGAAGGCCGGTGGCTTCGGCATGCTGCACTACTACGACTTCCGCAAGACGCTGGCCGACAAGGGCTTCGACCTGCCGAACGAGTGCCTGGTGCTGGAGGTGTGCAACCCGCGCCAGGCCGCCGAGGTACTGGCGATCGACATGTCGCTGAACATGGCACTGCCGTGCCGGCTGTCGATCTTCGAGGAGCACGGCAAGACCTACCTCGGCATGGTGCCGCCGACCGCGCAGCTGTCGCTGATCTCGAAGGACGCGCGGATTGCCGAAGCTGCGCGCGAAGTGGAGCTGGCGCTGAAGCAGATCATCGACGCGGCGGCGTGAGCCGCTGGCTGCGCGCCTGAGACGAACGGACACAAAAAAGGCCGGCACCTTCGCTTGCGCTGGGTTGCCGACCTTCGTTGGTGCTGCGTGCTGCGTTGAATGGTGGAGGTGGCGGGAGTCGAACCCGCGTCCGAGAGTGTTAAATGCCCAGATCTACATGCTTAGCCCAACGTTCGATCTCGTTCCGCGACAAGCACGATGGGCAAGGCGCACCGCGGAACCAGCCTGATTGATTTGACCTAGAACCGCCAGGCGGCAGCGTTCGGCGATCTCGTGATAATGACCCTACACCGACAAGCACGAGCACAAGTGGGTTCGGGGCTTACGCCTTAAGCGGCGAGAGCGTAGTTGTCGTCGTTGGCAACTAGAAGTTTGCTGCTGGATTTACGAGGAAAGCTGCCCCCTCGGCATGCACCAAGTCATCGCACTACCCCCGTCGAAGCCAGGACACCCCCGGGGAAACTGTGTATGACTGATCCAGTATATGGGGCCGATGGCCACAACGGCAATGTCGCCGGGCAATTCCTTTTGCGCGCCATCCGGCGCCCGTTCAGCAACCGTATCGATCGCACCGTGATGGTCGATCGGCACCGATGCGCCTGCCAGGCTGGCACGGTGCGAGCTGTGAGTGTTGTTCAGGCGCGGAAGCAACGTCTATACTCCCGGACTTCTATGACCCTGTACCCGCCGTACTCGTGGGAATGAACTCGATGACTCGATTGCAAATGCTTGGCCTGGCTGTGGCCACTGCCCTCTTCGCCACTGCCAGCGTCCATGCTGAAGGTGACAAGGCTGCCGGACGCAAACTGATCTACACCTGCGCCGGATGCCATGGGGTGCCTGGTTACACCAATGCGTATCCGCAATATCCGGTGCCGAAGATCGCCGGCCAGAACGAGCAGTACATCATCAACGCGCTGCATGGCTACCAGGCTGGCGATCGCAAGCATCCGACCATGGGTGCGCAGGCGCAGAGCCTGTCCGATACCGACATCCAGAATATCGCCGCCTATCTCTCCAGCCTCGCTGCCAAGTAGTTGCCAAGGACTTTCCGCATGAAACGTGCGCTTACCCTGATGTCATTCGGCGCCGTGCTGGCGTTCGCTTCCACCCAGTTGCTGGCCACCGGCAGTATCGAAAACGGCAAGCAGAAGGCGGCCACCTGCTTCGCCTGCCATGGCACCGACGGCAATGCGGTCGACCCGCAATACCCGCGCCTGGCCGGCCAGTACAACCTGTACCTGCAGCAGGCGCTGCACGAGTACAAGGACGGCCAGCGCGACAACCCGATCATGAAAGGCATGGTGGCCACCCTTTCCAGCCAGGATATCGAGGACGTGGCTGCGTATTTTTCCAGCCTGCCGACCAAGCTGGATACGTTGCAGGGTCATATCCAGGGCGACAAGTAAGCCCGCGTCCCGGCTCATCCGACACGTACAAAGGCCCGCTCTCGCGGGCCTTTGCATTCGGGCCCGGACGACGTCGGCTCAGGCGATGGCCGACTTGCCCTCGGCCTTGCTGTAGTAGGGTTTTTCACCACCGGCATGATCGGTGGCATCACGCACCGCAGTGATTTCCGGCACACGCTCGCGCAAGGTCTTTTCCACCCCCTGCTTGAGGGTGACGTCGACCATGCCGCAGCCATGGCAGCCTCCGCCGAACTGCAGCAGCACCGCGCCGTCGGCATCGATTTCCAGCAGGCTGACCTTGCCGCCGTGCGAGGCCAGCTTCGGGTTGATCTCCGCTTCCAGCACATAGCGCACGCGTGCGATCAGGCCCGCTTCGGCACCGGGCACGTCGCCCTTGATCTTCGGCGCGCGGATGTTCAGCTGACCGCCGGTGGCGTTCGGCTCGAAGTCGATGGTGGCGTTGTCCAGCCAGCTGGCGCTGTCGCCGTCGATGTGGAACAGGAAGCCGGCGCATTCGATCGTCCATTCACCGCCGGCCAGGTCGGTCGGCTCGCAGAACTCCAACTCGCAATTGGCCGCTGGCGTACCGGGTTGGGTGACCCGCAGGCGGATGCTGAGGCCGTCGATGCCCTGCTGGGAAAGGAGTCGCAGGAAATGTTGCTGCGCGCGTTCGGAAATGTCGATCATGCCTGCTCCAGTGAAGCCTTGTCGGTGGCCGGCGCACCGCGCCGGCGAAACAGCACCATTTTAGTCCTGTTTCGGATTCCCTGCTCGGATTCGCTGCGCTTTGACTTT
Source organism: Rhodanobacter ginsengisoli (assembly GCF_042657065.1). Taxonomy (NCBI): domain Bacteria; kingdom Pseudomonadati; phylum Pseudomonadota; class Gammaproteobacteria; order Lysobacterales; family Rhodanobacteraceae; genus Rhodanobacter; species Rhodanobacter ginsengisoli. Next base: position 1,801,386 of record NZ_JBHSNF010000001.1, on the reverse strand, counting down.
TTCCGCTCAAGCTTCGACGCTTCGCATCCTGACTTTCAGCCTGCACGGATACCCGCATGAACGCCAACGACCTGTCGACCAAGCATTGCCAGCCACGCAAGGGGCCGGAGAACGCGCTGAATCCCTCGCAGGTAGCGGAACTTCTGCAGCGGCTGCCGGGCTGGGAACTGCACAACGACGGCAAGGCGATCGTCAAGGATTTCAGGTTTTCCGACTTCCACCACACGCTGGGCTTCATCAACGCGGTGGGTTTCATGGCCAACCATGAGGACCATCACCCGGATATCGAAGCCGGCTACGGCCACTGCCAGGTGCTGTGGTCGACCCACGACGTGGGCGGCCTGTCGCTGAACGACTTCATCTGCGCGGCGCGGGTCGAAGCCTTGCTGGCGCGTTGATCAGAAATCGGTGCGCGACTTGTCGCGCGAATAGACCAGCCGCTTGCCCTTGACGGCAAGCACGTCGAGAAAGGTCTTCAGGTCATCCGGCAGCGGCGTGGAAAAACTGTAGGAGCGGTCCTCGAGCTCGAAACTCATGTGCGCGGCGTGCAGGAACATCCGGTTCAGCCCCATCTCGCGGAAACGCTTGTTCATTTCCTTGTCGCCGTATTTCGGGTCGCCCGCCAGCGGGTGACCGATATGTGCCGCATGCACGCGGATCTGGTGGGTACGACCGGTGCCCAGGGTGGCCTGCATCAGGCGGGCGCCGGGGTATTGCTCCATCTCGCGGAAGAAGGTCAGCGAGGGCTTGCCGTTGTCTGCCACCCGCACCATCCGTTCACCGCCCTGCATCACGGATTTCAGCAGCGGCGCGTTGACGTCGAACTTGGCCTTGGACGGATGGCCCAGCATCAGACACAGGTATTGCTTGCTCACCGTGCCTGCGCGGATCTCGGCCTGCAGGCCGATGAGGCCGGCCCGGGTCTTCGCGAACACCAGCACGCCGCTGGTATCGCGGTCGAGCCGGTGCACCAGCTCCAGGTGCTCCTGCGGTCGTGCCGTGCGCAACAGCTCGATCGCGCCATGGCTGACTCCGCTGCCGCCGTGACTGGCCACGCCGGCGGGCTTGTCGATGACCAGGAAGTGCTTGTCCTCGAAAATGACCGCGTCGGCCACCTCGGCTACCTGACCCCCCGGAGGCCCCTGACGATCGGGCCGTTCAGCCACCCGGACCGGCGGAATGCGCAGCGTATCACCGTCAACGAGACGGGTATCCGGCTTGGCCCGCTTGCCGTTCACACGCACCTGACCGGTGCGCAACAGCCGGTAAATCATGCTCTTGGGCACGCCCTTGAGCATGGTCACCAGCGCATTGTCGATGCGCTGGCCATCGCGCTCGGGGCCGATCACGACTTGACGTACACCCTGAGGTGCGTCGGGGGAAGTTGCCGTCTGCATTGAAAAAAACCTGCTGTAATAGGATACTCGGCGGGCGCTGGTTTCTGCCCATCGATGTCTGGATCGGGTGGAGCGCCCGCCCGTGACGTCGGCGAGGATTGCGCCGGTTGCCTTTGGGGAACCGGTCGCGGCTCCCTTTCATCGTAACGGTTTGGGCTGCTGTTTGTCCGATGCCATGAGGTATCGGGGCAGCAGGCGCAGCTGACCGAATCATCCCCGACACCGGTAACGGTGCCGTTTTTTTGCCGCTTAACCGCAGCGGCGCGATCCCCGGCAGGCCGCCATTGTGGCGCCACCGTGGCTCGCGACGCGTGGCCAAGCCGAGGATTACCACCATGAAACGTATGTTGATCAACGCGACTCAGCGTGAAGAGTTGCGCGTGGCCATTGTCGATGGCCAGACCCTGTATGACCTGGACATCGAGATCCCTTCGCGGGAACAGAAGAAGTCCAACATCTACAAGGGACGCATCACCCGTGTCGAGGCTTCGCTGGAAGCCTGCTTCGTCGAATACGGCGCCGAACGCCACGGCTTCCTGCCGCTGAAGGAAATCTCCCGCGAGTACTTCACGGCGGGCCTGGACCCGCACAAGGCGAGCATCCGCGAACTGGTCAAGGAAGGTCAGGAAGTCGTCGTGCAGGTGGAGAAGGAGGAGCGTGGCAACAAGGGCGCCGCCCTGACCACCTTCATCAGCCTGGCCGGCCGCTACATGGTGCTGATGCCGAACAACCCGAAGGCCGGTGGCGTTTCCCGCCGCATCGAGGGTGAGGACCGGCAGGCACTGAAGGAGGCGCTGGACCACGTCACCGTACCCGATGACGTCGGCCTGATCGTGCGCACCGCCGGCCTCGGCCGCGATGCCGAAGAGCTGCAGTGGGATCTGGATTACCTGCTGCAGTTGTGGAAGTCGATCTCCGAGGCGGCCAGCAAGCAGAAGGCGCCGTTCCTCATCTACCAGGAATCGAAGCTGTTCATCCGCGCCCTGCGCGACTACCTGCGCAGCGACATCGGCGAGATCCTGATCGACGACGAGCCGCTGTTCAACGACGCCCGCGACTTCATGCAGCAGGTGATGCCGAACGCGCTGCGCAAGCTCAAGCTGTACCGCGACGACACCCCGCTGTTCACCCGCTACCAGATCGAGACCCAGATCGAGAGCGCGTTCGATCGTCAGGTACGGCTGCCCTCCGGCGGCTCGATCGTGATCGACCAGACCGAGGCGCTCACCGCGATCGACGTCAACTCCTCCAAGGCCACCAAAGGCAGCGACATCGAGGAGACCGCGTTCAACACCAATTGCGAGGCGGCGGTGGAAATCGCCCGCCAGGCGCGCATCCGTGATGCGGGCGGCCTGATCGTGATCGACTTCATCGACATGGACAGCCCGAAGCACCAGCGGGAAGTGGAGGATCGCCTGAAGGACGCGCTGAAGCTCGATCGCGCCCGTGTGCAGATCGGCCGCATCTCGCGCTTCGGCCTGCTCGAGATGTCGCGTCAGCGCCTGCGCCCGAGCCTGGGCGAAGCGACCCAGATCGTCTGCCCGCGCTGCGAGGGACATGGTCACATCCGCGGCGTGGAATCGCTGTCGCTGTCGACCCTGCGCCTGATCGAAGAGCACGCGATGAAGGACAACACCGGCCAGGTGCTGGTACAGGCACCGTCCAGCGTCGTCAATTTCCTGCTCAACGAGAAGCGCGCCAGCGTGGTCGAGATCGAACTGCGCCACAAGGTGCACGTGATGATCGTGGCCGACGAGAAGCTGGAAACCCCACATATCGAAATCCAGCGCATTCGCGAAGCGGACATGGGTGAGCACAGCAAGCCCAGCTACGAGCGACTGACCACGGTGGAAACCGCCGAATTGCCGAAGATGGGCCAGACCCTGGGCAGCGGCGAGCAGCCCGCGGTAAGCGGCGTCGTGCCGTCCAGCCCGGCCCCGGTGCGTGAGGAACTCGCCGAACAGCCGGTTGCCGTTGCACAGCCCGCGCGCCGCCAGGCGCCGGCATCCCGTCCGGCCGCGGCACCCGCGCCTTCGGGCGGCATCATCACGCGTCTGCTCGGCTGGTTCCGCAGCACCGAGGCGACCGCCCCCGCGCCCGCGCCCCAGCGCGCCGAGGGTCACGACGTCGGCAGCCGTGCTCGTCGCGACGAGCGCAGCGGTCGGGGCAACAGCGTCGGCTCCAGCGCATCGTCGGCACGTCAGCCGCGGCGCGATTCCACATCGCAGGGATCGCCGAAATCCGGCGCCCAGCAGCAAGCCCGCAGCAATCGCCAGCGCAACAACGAGGCGCAGCCGCGTCAGGCACCGCAGGCACAAACGCAGAACGCCCGGGCAGAACGTCAGCCCAGGCCGGCCGCGAGCGAAGCCACTACTACTCCACGGCCCGAGCGCAAGCCGCAGCCGCCGAAGACCGAGCGCCAGCCGCGTGCCGAGCGCCCCGCCGCGGCACCGCTGGACGACGACGCCAAGGAAGCCGCACTGCTGGCTGCGCCACTGGTCGAGTCGACCGCGCCGGAATCGGCGGATGACGCACCGGATACCGACGGCAGCCAGTCGCGTCGTCGGCGTGGTCGCCGCGGTGGCCGTCGCCGGCGCCGTCATGACGAGGCTGCTCCGAACGGCAGCAACCCCGACATCACCCAGGCGCAGGCACTGGATGACGAGGATCGTGACGAATCCAGCAGCGCTCCCACCGCCCGGCCAGCCCACAACGAGGCACCGCGTGAAGCGGCGGCTGTTGCTGCCGTGGTGGCCGCCCGCCCGTCAACCGACAGCACGCGAGACGGGCATGCGCCGGCAACTACTCCGGAAGTGCGCCCGGCGACGGTCGCACCATCGATTGAAAAGCCTGCCGCCGTCGACGCGGGCGACATTCCCACGGACAAACCGTCGAAGCCGATGGCCAGCCGGGATTCTGCCGCCATCCCGGCAGCCACGCCCAGCGTGACGACCTTCAACCTGCCCACCCTGCCACCGATCCCCGACCAGGTGAATTCGGAGGCATCCGTGGCCAGTGACGAACCGGAATCGGTCATGGCTGCTCCGGCTCCGGCTCCGGCTCCGGCTCCGGCTCCGGCTCCGGCTCCGGCTCCGGCTCCGGCTCCGGCTCCGGCTCCGGCTCCGGCTCCGGCTCCGGCTCCGGCTCCGACGCCGATCAGCAAACCGCAGCCCGCGGTGGTCGAGGTCGCCCGTGCTGTGGAAACACCCATCGCGAAATCCGCTGTGGTCGATGCTGTTGCGCCGGCGCCGGTTGCACCCGCAGTCGTTCCTGCGACCGTAGCCGTGCCTGCAGCGACACCTGTGGCATCCGTGCCTGCGCCGACACCGGCACCGCAGCCCGTGCAGCAGTCAGTCGACGCCCCGGTTCCGCCGGTAGTGCGTCCCGCACCGGCGAGCGCAGCCGTGGTGGTTGCACCGGCTCCGCAGGACATCAGGCCCGCAGGTACCCCAGCGCCGACGGCGCCGGTGGTCGAGCCGGAAAGCGCTGCCACCACGGAGCCGGTACCGCCGATGACCTCGTTGCCGCAGCCGAAGCAGGGTGACCTGCTGACGACCCAGCCGGCACCTGCGACCCGCCAGGCCACACCGGCGCCGGAACGCGAGGAAGTAGCCCGGCCGACGCCCCCGTTGGTCGAGCGGACGCCAGGTAGCGACTCGTTCAACTGAGTCCCTCTCTACCCAGGGCATGAAAAAACCGGACGAAAGTCCGGTTTTTTTTTACCCTATCGCGACCGCCATGGCCGCTGCGATCAGTTGCCTACATGATGGTTCGGCGTATCGATGAGGCCGTGGACCGTCATCAGGTGGGCCAGGCCGAGCACGTGGTCCACGTGCAGCTTCTCCATCAACCGCTGTTTGTAGGTGGAAACGGTTTTCGGACTCAGGTTGAGCTGCTCACCGATGATCGTCAGCGGCTTGCCGCGTACCAGCATCATCGCCACCTCCAGTTCGCGACTGGACAGCACATCGAATGGAGAGGCGCTACCGTCCAGCGTGGCCAGCGCGAGCTGTTGCGCTACCGCGGGCGCCAGATAACGCCGACCGCCGGCCACCTGGCGTACGGCAGACACCAGCTCGTCGGCACTGCAACCCTTGGTCAGGTAACCAAGCGCACCGGCATCGAGCAGACGCTTGGGAAAGCGTGCGTCATCGACGACCGTCACGATGACGATATGCGTGGACAGTTTCGACCGGCACACGCGTTCGGTGAGCTCGATGCCGCTCATGCCCGGCATGTGCACGTCGACCAGAGCGATGTCGGGCGTGAGGGTCCGGATCAGGCGCAGGCCTTCCTCGGCGCTGCCGGCCTCGCCACTGACGGTGATATCCGACTGCTGTTGCAAGATCATCCGAAAGCCGGTCCGAACCAGCTCATGATCGTCCACCAGGACAACATTGATCACGTGACGCCCTCCTTGGTTGGGCTGCATGAAATTAGGCTGCATGACGCCCCATTGCAAGCAATTCGACGCTGGTGTGCGCAACACCGCATGCTTCGTTGCAGCAAGTTGCAGCCCGCAACTTGCCGGACGCTTCAAACGTATATCCAGGCGTCGCCGGGAATCGTCATCCCGCTGGAAAATTCACGCGACCAGAGCCTCGTTCGCACGCTCGTCCCCAACGCCCGTATAGCATGCAAGCACGATCGCGAAATGCATGCCCGGCATTTCCACGCAGGTCGGTCGCTGCAGCCGCAGGTACTCGTCGCGCGCCACGTCCCGGGCCAGCCTGATCGCCTGCACCAGCGACAGATCGCTGAACAGGGTCACTCCACAACGACGGATACTCCATTCGCCGGAGATATCCCGGTCGCCGGCAAGCGATGGCCTGAGTGAAATCGTCACCATGGCAGTTTCCCCACCCGCAATGAAGGCTGTAGCGTAGCGAAGTGTGGTCCCCCCACCTCCTCGCCGGCATCAGTAGCAGGCAAGATGTCACGTCGTCGACTTTCGATATGTCGGCTGGCGCCTACAAGCGCTGTGCGGGATTCACCGCCCACGACCGGCGCCATCCTTCTTTGCCGCCGGTGTCGTCACAAGGTCACCCGCCCGCATTCCTGCACAAGATACAGCCAGAAATACCCGACGCCCCCCGGTTTTGAGTAGCACGGCAGTTTGGAGTCCAATCCCCCATCCGAAGGAGATTGGACGTGAAGAAGCGCTTTTCCGAAGAGCAGATCATCGGCTTCCTGCGCGAGGCGGAAGCCGGTATGCCGGTGAAGGAGCTGTGCCGCAAGCACGGCTTCAGCGAGGCCTCGTACTACCTGTGGCGCAGCAAGTTCGGCGACATGAGCGTGCCGGACGCCAAGCGCCTGAAGGAGCTGGAGACGGAGAACGGTCGGCTGAAGAAGCTGCTGGCCGAGCAGATGCTTGAGAACGAGGTCATCAAGGACGCTCTGCGAAAAAAGTGGTGAGCGCACCGGCTCGACGCGAGCTGGTGCGACAGATGGTCGACAAGGGATTGAGCGAGCGGCGCTCGCTGGCCATTGCCGGCATGAGCGCCCGCGCGTATCGCTATGCGCCGCGCCCGGATCACAACGGGGAGCTGCGGCAACGGATCCTGGCCCTGGCGCAACGGCACAAGCGCTACGGCGTGGGGATGCTCCATCTGAAGCTGCGGCAGGCGTGGCTGTTGGTGAACTACAAACGCGTGGAACGGCTGTATCAGGAAGCGAAGCTGCAGGTGCGGCGGCGCAAACGGAAGAAAGTGCCTGTCGGTGAGAGGCAGCCACTCGCCCGGCCAAAGGCCGCCAACGAGGTTTGGTCGATGGACTTCGTGTTCGATCGCACGGCCGAAGGTCGCGTCCTCAAGTGCCTGACGGTCGTCGATGACGCCACGCACGAGGCGGTCGTCATCGAGGTCGAGCGAGCGATCTCCGGCCAGGGTGTGACGCGGGTGATGGATCGCCTGGCACTCAGTCGCGGCCTTCCGCGGGTGATTCGCAGCGACAACGGCAAAGAGTTCTGCGGCAAGGCGATGGTCACTTGGGCGCACGAGCGTGGTGTGCAACTGCGTCTGATCGAACCAGGCAAGCCGAACCAGAACGCCTGCATCGAATCGTTCAACGGCCGCCTGCGCGACGAATGCCTCAACGAGCACGGGTGCTACAGTTTGCTGCATGCACGCGCCGAGATCGAAAGCTGGCGACGGGAGTACAACGAGGAACGACCAAAGAAGGCGCTAGGTGGACTGACACCCGCCTCCTACGCCAAGCTGCTTCACGAGAAGCAGTAAAGTAGCCCCGGACTCTAAATCGTCCCGCTGCTGAAAGCGTGGACGTCGGAGAGGCACAAGTAAGAACGGAAATTTAACATGACTGGTTTTGTAGGTGTATACGCAAAAACAGAGGCATATGTCATTCCGGAGCATCACAAATCGGAAATGCGGAAAGTGTTGTCCCGCACAAAGTCTGACAATGTGGATTTGTTCGATAGTCCAAAATTTTGCCTGGCAAGCTATGACATAGGGGCATATGAATCACCCAGCTTGCTTCTGTCAGAAGATGGCTCTGTAACAAAAATCGCTGGCCGCGCATATGTAAACGAAAATACTGACAGTGGAAGATTACATGATTCCCGCGCTCTAACAGAAGCATTGCGATGCAACGATCAAAAGGCGCTAATTTCTGCCAGAGGCAGTTTCTGCGGAATCGTCTACTTCAAACCTCAACATCGCGCCTATCTCTTCACTGATATGATGGGCGTGCGGCCTATTTATTTAGCTGATTGCGGACCCTATCTTGCATTCTCGACTTCGTTCCGGGCTCTTACAACGTTGTCATTCGTTTATAACCACGTTGATGAAATAGGTGCAATGCAGCAAGGGCGCATGGGGTATTCAACGGGTGCGAGAACTTCAATCTCCAATGTAAGCGTCACTGTCAGTGGCGAACTGATTTCTCTAGATGGATCTAAGGTCAGCCGTTCCAGGTACTATAAAATAGAAGATACTGCTGAATCCATGGCAACAGAGTCTGAACTTGCTGATGTTTTTTATCGTAGCTTCATTAATTCTGTCAAGTTGAGATGTGAGACTGAAAATCGCCATCGATCTTTGCTGAGCGGCGGTCTGGATTCCAGGTTGATCGTATCCGCACTTCGAATAATAGGCGTAGAAGTAGATACATTTTGCATGGCCTCTACAGGACAACAGGATTATTTATTCTCAAAGCTTTTCGCTGATGTTGTCGGTTCAACGCATAGGTTTATTTATGAAAAAGATGGATTCCGTCATCAAGCAAACAGACTGAAGCAGTACACCAGCTACCAAAAGTCACTTGGGAACCATAGCGATGCTCATCTATTATGGTCCGGTGACGGCGGAAGTGTAGGCCTGGGATTCGTCTATCTTGACCAGGACCTAGATAATATACAGACAGAAGACTCACTCCAAGCGGCCCTCCACGAGCTAGCAGAAATAAAAGGAAACGGATTATCAAGTAAGCTCATGAACAAATCGCTTTACGAAGATTTTCGAGTAAAATATGTCGATGAAATGTTTCAAGCAATGATGATCAGTCCGAATGAATCTGTGGACAGGAATCTTCGCTTTTACTACCTTCTTAACGATCAGAGATGCCATCTTCACCAAAGCATTGAGGATATCGATCTACACAGAGTCGAATTCGTCCTACCCTTCTTTGACGCCGAACTTATAAAAGTCATGGCGTCTATTCCTTATCACATGGGACGCCAGCATCGCTTCTATACAACTGTCATGGGTAATTTTCCTGCTTCCGTCAGCACTATTCCTTGGCAAGCCTATCCTAACCACGACCCTTGTCCACTACCGATTCCGGATGATCTAATCCGTCAATGGGACGAAGCAGATGATGTTACGAGAGCATCAACACGTTCGCGTGCTGCGGAGATTATTATCAGAGCACTTGGCCCACATTTTCCAGCACTATATTCAAGACCACGTATTCTGATGCTCGCGCTTTTTGAATGCATGGGACTTTCACATCGAAGCTATGCGTTTGGACCATTTCTGACGTTGGCGCGTGCCATCGACTTGGAAACGAAGTAAGCATGAGCGATCGTATATACGTATATAGATGTTTATAACAAGCATGGGTCCTGCCCCGTTTTTATTTGCTGCCAGACGTATCCAGCGACCTACCGCTGATCTGCACCAGCGATATGCTCAGCACCGGAGTTGGCGCTTCAACATCCCGCCTTGCGAGGGATCGGAACAACCTTCGCGCCATTGCGCACAGTCGGCCCACGCTTGCATCATTCGGGTGCGCTCCTCCAGGTACTGCGCCGCATGCGTGTATGCCTCACGGACCTTGTTAGTTTCCGCGTGCTCCAGCTGACGCTCGATCGGGTCGGACTTCCAGCCCATCTCATGCAAGCCGGTCGCAGCCATGCTGCGGAACCCGTGGCCGGTCATCTCCTCGCTAGAGTATCCAAGCCGTCGCAGTGCCGCGTTGATGGTGTTTTCGCTCATGGGCCGGCTGGCTGTACGCAAACCGGGGAACACAAAGCACTCCCCACCTGTTAGCGGGCGCGGCTCGCGCATGATCGTCACGGCTTGATGGCTTGGCCTTGCGGATGACAACGTCTGACAGGGGCATTTGGGGGGTAACACTTGCTGGCCGGCAGCCGTTTTGCTGTCCGCACCCCCAACTGCACCCCCACCAATAGGGGGTATTCCACCGCACGGGACTGGGCAACCCTGCACACTACAGACACAAAAAAACCCGCAACACGCGGGTTTCGTTGTGTTTTTTGGACTCTATCGGACGTCCTCAAACGGTGTAATGGTGCCAAGAGGAGACCCGGAACAAGCCATAAGTAATTGAATTTGCGTAATACAAAGCGAGGAAAGTCTCGCTTCATACACAACTTCATACATAAACGATCACGCTTGCTCGCTTCAGAACAGCTCCACCGCAATCGACCGCCGTCGACTAAGCAGCCTCAGGCAGCGATGCTAGTCCCTGTTTGGGCATCGAACCAGCGCGCGCTTGCGCTCTTTCGTTGATCCACTGTTCCACCTCGGCACGCAGCCAACCGACTGCGGCAGCGCCGAGCTTGAACTGCTGGGGAAACGTGCCTGCTTTCATCATGCGATACACGCTGGGGCGAGACAGGCCGATGGCGTTGAGCACCTCGGGCAAGCGAATAATGGCAGGCAGCATATGTGAGTCCTCATTCATTGGATTCATTCCTTCACGCGCACGGAGCGGCCAACGCTTCAACCGCTCGCGCATGTCTGTGGTGGGGTGGGGATGACGGGGGTACGGGGGGTCTGCGCGGATCGTCAGATCGTCATATGCCCCTGCGGAAATTTGCGGTGAAACATTCGGCCCTCCTCGGCCGCCTCTGGGGCACGGCGCAGGGCGCTCGCGTGGGTCGGTTCATGCTGGGCTGACTTCTGCGGGTGCAGCCAGTCCACAGCCATCCATGCGCAGCCCTTCTTCACCAGAAGGTTCTCCGGCAGAAGGTTCAAGTGGTCACCATCGGCGTATCTCACGACCTGCCCTTTACCAGCTTGGACGACCAAGCGAGCAATGGTGACGGAGCGCGGCCTGCCCCTCGGGTTGTACGTGCGTGCCTGCACGTACCAGCGAATTCGGTCAGTACATGTATATGCCCAGCATGGTGAATATCCGGCAGCCAGCACACGCTCCAGGTCTTCGACGAGTATCTTGGCGCGTTGATTCGTGCCCGACAGTGCGACGTGGGCGATGGGACGGCCGTCGTGGTCGATGGTGAAGATGGTTGCGGCTCGTTGTTTCTGCTTATTCATGCGTCTGTTCCTTTCAATGGGGAATAGCCGCCCGTCACCGTCTGCGGGGCAGGCAGTGAAAGGGACTGGATGAGTGGTGGGTGTGTAGGTGCCGGGTGTCTGCTACAGACAGGCAGCGGGTGTCCTTCGGAGTCCTTGCCGCTGCCGTGGCCGGTGCCGGCTGTGTCTACATGGATGGGGTCATTTCAGACAACTGGTGCCCGTCTGAAGCCGTTTCGATGCTGTCTGCTACAGACAGTCGACCATCAGTAATCCGGGTTTGGGTCGGGGTCGGCTATGTCGGCAAGGAAGGCCAGCGTGTCGGCATTGCACGCCGCAAGCTTCGCTTCATTCGCCAGTATTTCCAGTGCCAGCGCCGCCTCTGTGGTGGTGAGCTTTTCCAAGACTGCGCCGATCTTCTTTGCGGCCTTCTCGGCTGCGTGTCGCGTCAGCTGTTCCATGGACATCTTCTCCTTCATGTCATACCAGCCGCCGCCACCTTCGCGGACGTAGCGCCAACGGGGGAACCCGGTACCGGGGTCAAGTGCTTCAGTGTTCCATCCTTTCAAGTTCACCTTCGGCAGCTTGCGGAGCATGGTGCGCACTGTGTCTTTGCCGATGCCGAATCGACCCGCGACAGTCCGGAAGGATTCACATGTGGGCAGACCTTTGGCCCCTCTGTGTGTCACTGCGGCCAGGTATTGCCATGCTGCATCAAGCCGCTGTTCTTTGTGCATCTCCAGCGCCCTCTCTGCGCAGTTGACCAGCTTGGAGACCAGCACGGCCTCCGTCTGCGCCATGGGCAGGACGCGAGCCGGTATGGTTTCCCGTTGTGCAAGCCGGTATGCCTTCAGTCGGTGGTGCCCGTCGACCACGTAAGTGACGCCGCCGACATCGGCCACCAGCACAGGCTCCAGTTCGATGTTGCGGGCTGCCTCCAGCGCAAGACGCATGGTGCCGGTGTGCTCCTCGCTGCGTCTCTCAACCTTCGTCTGTTCTCTGAAGGGCACCATGCGGGCCTCTCGGGGCTGTAATGCTTCGTCGGTCTTGAGTGCCTTCAGTGGCAGGTGTTGGACCTCGGCAGCCTGAAGCCGCTGAAGTGCCCGCTCAACGTCCATCGCCCAGCGCCTTCACCTCCGGGTGCGTGTGAATCAGGTACTTCAGAACCTCGGCGTTCCCTGTGTCCCTGCGAAGGAAGCTCTCCAGCCTCCGCTGAAACCCCTTCAGGCGGTCGAAGGTGGGCACGTCAAAGGCAATCGTGCGGATGTTCAGCGGCTCGCTCAGTGCGATGGCTGCGGCGAGCGCTACGGGGTCTAAGTCGATCATGCGATGTCTCTCTGGTCGATGGTGGTGGGTTCGCCCGAATGACGGGCACGGCAAGGCGCCCAAGGTGCCCTCTGCGGCTCCTCGGGTTTCCTGTGGGGTGGTGAAGGCTGACGGGGTCTCCTCCGTGATGATGACCACTAAATTCTGCGGTCCTGCCGGTCGGCGGTTTCCCTTCTTGTGGATGACTACTTAATTGCGCCCGGTCGAAGGAGACAGGCCCCTTCCTCTCAGATGACGACTAAATGAGATGGCCTGAGCGCAGCCGGGGCGGCTCCTTTCGGATGACTGCTTAATCTCATCCGGTCTCGTCGGCGCACGCGGCGTTCCTTCTGGTGATGATGACGACTTAATTATTCCGGCCCGCTTGGCCTACTCGGCGCCGTCCGGCAGAAGCCTCCGGCGATGTCGTATCCTTCCAGCAGCTAACGAGGGAATGTCATGCCGCTGAGTTGGAACGAGATCAAGGACCGTGCGCTGACGTTCTCGCGCGAATGGATCAACGAAAGCTCTGAAGACGCCGAAGCCAAGAGCTTCTGGGATGGGTTCTTCAACGTGTTCGGTCTGCCGCGTCGCCGCGTCGCCACCTTCGAGCGCAAGGTGAAGAAGATCGACGGCCGGGATGGCTACATCGACCTGCTGTGGAAGGGCGTGCTGCTGGTCGAACACAAGTCACGCGGCAAGAACCTTGATCGCGCCCACCAGCAAGCCAGAGACTACTTCCACGGCCTCACCGATGCCGAGCTGCCGAAGTACCTGCTGGTCTCCGACTTCGCCCGGTTCCGCCTGTACGACCTCGAAACCAGCGAGGAGCCGATTGAGTTCCCGTTGAAAGACCTGCACAAGCATGTGCGGCGCTTCGGCTTCATCGCAGGCTATCAGGCGCACTCGTTCAAGGAAGAAGACCCGGTCAACGTGCAGGCCGCCGAGCGCATGGGCAAGCTGCACGACGCGCTCAAGGCGGCCGGCTACGACGGTCACGCGCTGGAGGTGCTGCTGGTGCGGCTGCTGTTCTGCCTGTTCGCAGATGACACGGGCATCTTCCCGCCGCACACGTTCCACGAGCTGCTGGCGCAGCGCACGTCAGACGACGGCGCCAACCTCGGCCCATGGCTGGCCCAGCTGTTCCAGACGCTGAATACCGACATTGACCGGCGCCAGAAGACGCTGGACGTTCAGCTGACCGAATTCCCATATGTCAACGGCAAGCTGTTTGCCGAACCGCTGCCGCTGGCCGCATTCGACGCGAAGATGCGCGGCCTGCTGTTGGATGCCTCGCTGCTGGACTGGAGCCGCATATCCCCGGCTATCTTCGGCTCCATGTTCCAGTCGGTCATGGATGCCAAGGCCCGGCGCAACCTCGGCGCGCACTACACCAGCGAAAAGAACATCCTCAAGCTGATCGGCCCGCTGTTCCTTGACGACCTGAAAGCCGAGCTGGCGCGCATTGGTCACACCGAAGGCAAGCTCAAGGCGTTCCACAGCAAGCTCGCCGGCCTGCGGTTTCTCGACCCGGCCTGCGGCTGCGGCAACTTCCTCGTCATCGCGTACCGGGAGCTGCGCCTGCTGGAGCTTGAGGTGCTGCGGCGCCTGCATCCCGAAGGCGCCTCCTCGCGCTCCCTGTGGGTTACCGAAGAAGTCCAGGTGGACGTGGATCAGTTCTACGGCATCGAGATTGAGGAGTTTCCCGCGCAGATCGCCCAGGTCGCCATGTGGCTCATGGATCACCAGATGAACATGCAGGTCAGCGAGGCGTTCGGCAACTACTTCGCCCGCCTGCCACTGAAGAAGTCGCCGACCGTGGTCAATGGGAATGCGCTGCGGATCGACTGGAACGACGTGGTGCCGAAGGATCGGCTGAATTACATCCTCGGCAATCCGCCGTTCATCGGGCACCACTTGCAGACAGCTGAGCAGAAGGCCGACATGCTGGCATCTATCGGCGACGCCAAAGCCGTTGGTGTGCTCGACTTCGTTACTGCGTGGTACGCCAAGGCAGCCGACATGATCTCCGGCACAGCCATTGCTGTGGCCTTTGTTTCCACCAACTCAATCACCCAAGGCGAGCAGGTCGGCATCCTCTGGCGTGCGCTCACCAAGCATCGACAGCTGAATATCAACTTCGCACACCGGACGTTCCGCTGGAGCAATGAAGCGCGCGGCAAGGCGGCTGTGTACTGCGTCATCATCGGCTTCGCGGAGCAGCCGAGCGCCACCCGAACAATCTATGAATACGAGAGCGTGGGCGGCGATCCTCACCCGATGACCGTGGGCTTCATCAATGCCTATCTTGTCGATGCTCCTTGGGTGCTACTCGAAAACCGCAGCCGCAATCCCTTCGGCAAGCCGGAGATGATGTACGGCAGCAAGCCGACGGACGATGGCAATTTTCTGCTTACCGATGATGAAAAGGTGGCCTTTCTTCTTGCGGAGCCGGGTGCCGCGCAGTTCATCAAACCGTTCATCAGCGCACACGAGTATCTACACGGCGAAAAGCGATGGGTGCTGTGGCTGGTTGATGCCGAACCTTCGGCAATTCGCGCACTGCCGAAAGTCCAGGAGCGCGTGCAGGCGGTCGCGGCCTTTCGTCGGGCAAGCAAGGCTGCATCAACCCGAGACTATGCCTATCCCACGCTGTTTCGTCAGGTGACGCAGCCAGCCACAAGCTATGTTCTGATCCCCGGCCACACGTCCGAAAACCGGGCATTCATTCCGTTCGGCTTCTTCGACAAAGACGCCATCGTCGGGAACAGTTGCTTTGCCTTGCCCGCAGCGAGCTTGAGCGACTTCGGCGTTATCCAGTCCCGGATGCACATGGCGTGGGTGCGCTATACCTGCGGCCGACTCGAAAGCCGTTATCGTTACTCAAAAGACATCGTCTACAACAACTTCCCGTGGCCCGACTCGCCCGACGACAAACACCGCGAAACTATCGAAGCCGCAGCACAAGCCGTGCTCGACGCGCGTGCCGCCTTCCCGAACAGCACACTGGCCGACCTGTACGACCCGGTCACCATGCCGCCCGCACTGGTCAAGGCACATCAGTCGCTGGATCGCGCCGTCGATGCCGCCTACGTGGCCGCCGAGAAGCTGGCCGGCCGCAAGCCCCCCAAGCTCGGGACCGATGCCGAGCGCGTGGCGTTCCTGTTCGAGCGCTACCAGCAGTTGACCTCGCTGCTACCTGCAGCCAAGCCGAAGCGTGCCGTGCGCAAGCGGGCTGCGCGGGCGTAGCGTTCGATATATCGCCCGTGCGAGCGATGGTTCCATTTACGCAATTACCAACATATTGGGTTGACTCGCACATGAGTGCACTATATTTTGGGATCGAGCGCACAAAAAACCACTTGCCGGCTGGAACCGAACAAGTGGTTGGTGCTCTCAAAACCCACGGCGCGAAGTGCGCGCAGGTTCCAAGTGGACTCACCGCTGACGATATCTGCACGTGCAACGAAGTGTCAATAAAATGCGTGCTTGCCGAGCTTGGCCGCCGTGGAATCTCAATCCTGTTTGGAGATATTCCAATGAGTAAGACAGAGTTGTTCGTGGAGCGTCGCCCGCAAGGTGACTATGCGGTTCGGCGCCCGAATTCTGAGCGGGCAAGTGACGTACTGCCCACCCAGCGTCAGGCGATCGAGCGCGCCAGGGAACTGGGGGCCGAAAAGCCTCTGGTCGAACGTGTGAGGCATACGAATGTGGGCAAGCCAGATCAATGGCGTAAGCCCTGACGCACAAGCTGCCTGACTGCAAGTAAATGGCCCGGTGTTCTGAAGAGCACCGGGCTTTATCTTTGTCTCAGGAAAACGACAGATCAGGACGGACGCAGGGCAAACATGTGGCCCTGACGCTCTCAAGCCTTGCGCTTGAACTCGACCACATTGCCGCCCTTCACCTTGTCCAGATAGTCAGCCCACGCCTGCATCACCTCGCGGCGCTGCTCCTTGAACTTCACCCGAGCATACGCCGCCTGCACTTCGTCCTTCGGCGCATGTGCCAGTTGCGCCTCCAGTACGTCGACGTCGATGCCCAACCGCTCGCGGCCCAGCGTGCGCAGTGAGGCCCTGAATCCGTGCGTGGTGTGCTCGCCCTGAAACCCCATGCCCCGCAAAGCGCCGCTGAGAGAGTCGCGCGAGACGTGAGGTGAGTTCTGGCGCGCCTGCGGCGGAAACACATACTCACCTTCACCGCTGCGCAGATGCATTTCCCGCAAGACCTCCAACGCCTGCGTCGGCAGCGAGGTGCTGAAGTCCTGCCCGGTCTTCATGCGGTTGCTGCCATCGGGGTTCTTGCCGGGGATATTCCAGTACCCGGCCCCCAGGTCAATCTCCGACCACCGCGCACTGGCAACCACGCCGGATCGCATCACGGTCAGCGCCGCCAAGGTCAGGGCCGCGCGCACCACGCGGTTCTCGTGGGCATCAATGCCGCGCATGACGGCCCCCAGCTTGTTTTCGTCATCGGTCACGGCTGGCATGTGGCCACTGCGGATGGTCGGCAGAATCCTTGCCAACCGCAGCGCGCTCTCGTCTGACCGCAGACCCTCGTGGATCGCATGCTCAACGATGCTGCCCACATGCTGCCGCGCCTTCCGGGCCAGTTGCGGCACAGTTGCGGCCATTTCGACCAGTATCGGCCGCACGTCTTTGGTCTCCAGCGTGCGCATATCCGCGTCACCCAGCTTCGGGATCAGGTACGAATCCACCACCAGTCGCGCCTTGCGATACGTCTCGGCGGCCCAGCCGATCCGCTTCTCGGCCAACCAGCGGCCCGAAACGGCCCGGAAGGTAGCCCGCTCGGCTTCCGCCAACGCCAGCGCCTCGGCTTCCTGTTCGGCGTCGCCGACTACTGCCTCAAGCTGGCGGGCCTTTCTGGTGCCGGCCGTGGCAATGCCCTGCTTCGCGTCCCGCTGAATTTCCAAAGCGCGCACGCGAGCATCCGCAAGGGTGAGTGCGGGATAGTGGCCGATGGTCGCAGGGGTGTGCGTGGACTTGCCGGGAAGGCGGTAGCGCACCACCCACGTCTTCAGGCCCGCCGCACTCACCATCAGGAACAGGCCATTGCCATCGGGAAGGGTGTACGGCTTGGCCTTCGGCTTGGCTTTGGCGATCTGCAACTCAGTCAGGGGCTTGGCAAGACGGGGCATGGCTTGAGACCTTCTTGTGTATGAATTTGCGTATGTATGGTTGAAACATACACAAGTTCATACGTAAAAGTCCAAGCTACCCTGAGATGGTTTGAGACCTCAAGAAACAAAAAACCCCGCAGCTATGCGGGGTTTCGTGTGTTTCAGAGACTTGAGGAGACTCCCTGAAACGTCCATTGGTGCCCAAGAGGGGACTCGAACCCCTACGACTTGCGTCGCTACCACCTCAAGGTAGTGCGTCTACCAGTTCCGCCACCTGGGCAGGTGTGTTGCTTCAGTGCTTCTTTGTCGGCTCTGTGGCTGCCGGAACCTCGCCCTGACCCGGGGTCGGAACGGAGGTGGATGCCGGAGCCTCGTTGCCCTTCGTGACTGCAGGTACAGCGGACGGGACTTCCGAACCGGCCGGCACCGTGGGAGTCACGTTTGCGGCCGCGGGCTTCTCCGCCACACCGGCCATGACACCCAGGTCACCGGCGCTGGTTTGCGGTGCGCCATGGGCATGCAGATAGATACCCATGCCCAGGCTGAGCAGGAAGAACAGCGCAGCAAGGACGCCGGTGGCGCGGGTAAGAAAGGTGGACGATCCGCGCGCGCCGAAAACCGTGGCCGACGCACCGCCGCCGAAACCGGAGCCCGCATCGGCACCTGCCCCGTTCTGCAGCAGGATCAGCACGATCATCGCCGCAGCGATCAGGATGTAAAACACGCTGAAAATGACGAACATAGATTTTCTATTGAGCCTGTAGCGCCGCGGCGCAGATTCCAAGGAAGTCGGATGCGGCCAGGGAAGCACCGCCGATCAGTCCACCGTCCACGTCCGCTTGCGCGAACAATTCCGCGGCATTTGCCGCTTTGACACTACCGCCGTAAAGCAGTCGGGTCAGACGGGCAATTGTAACATCTTCCTTTTCCAGTTGGCTACGAATGAAGGCATGCACCTGTTGCACCTGTTCCGGCGTGGCGGTGCGTCCGGTACCGATCGCCCAGACCGGCTCATAGGCAATCACCGCAGTGTCGAAACTGGCGATGCCGTTGTGTCCCAGCACGGCCTGCAGCTGGCGGGTGATCACCAGCTCGGTCTGACCGGCCTCGCGCTGCTCCAGTGTCTCTCCCACGCAAAGGATCGGGGTGAGACCTCCGGCCAGCGCCGCGGCGAACTTGCGCGCCACCAGGTCGTCGCTTTCGCCGTGGTACTGGCGCCGCTCGGAATGCCCCGCCAGTACCCAGCTGGCACCGACATCCGCCAGCATCGCGGCGGATACCTCACCGGTATAGGCGCCCTGCCCGCCATGTTCGCTGACGTCCTGCGCACCGATCGCCAGTCCGGTATCGGCGTGCTGCCGGGCCAGCTCGGCCAGATAGGGGAACGGCGGAAACACGGCGACGTCGATCGCGGCCGGCTTGTCCGCAACGATGTCGTTGACCAGCGCTGTGGCCATCGAACGGCTGCCATGCATTTTCCAGTTGCCGGCGACAAGTTTCTTGCGCATGGTCTGCTTCCGCTGCGATCCAAACCGCAAGCTTAGCGAGGGGTCGGGGTATCGGCAAACCCGACTTCCACCGGCCCACTGGCGCGAACCCGTCGCCACGGTCAAGAATGACGGTCCGCCCGCTGGAACCGCCCGATGACACTGCAACGCCCGCTCAGCCTGATCACTGGCGCCTCGTCGGGCATCGGTGCCGAATTTGCCCGGCAACTCGCTGCACGGGGTCACGATCTGGTGCTGACCGCGCGTCGCACCGATCGCCTGGAAACCCTGGCCGGCGAGCTGCGCGAGCAACACGGCAGCCAGGTCAGCGTGCTGCCGCATGACCTCGCCGATCCGTCCGCGCCGAAGTGGTTGCATGACACGCTGGAACAGCGCGGCCTGCAGGTCGACTGGCTGATCAACAACGCCGGCTATGGCGTCCCCGGCACGTTCGAGGCCAACGACTGGTCGGTCCACGCCGACTTTCTGCAGGTGTTGCTGACTGCACCGACCGAACTGGCGTGGCGGCTGCTGCCCGGCATGCGCCGGCGCGGCCATGGCCGCGTCGTCAATGTCGCCTCGCTGGCCGGACACGTCCCGGCACCGGCCGGACATACCCTGTACGCGGCCAGCAAGGCCTACCTGATCAAGTTCTCGCAGGCGCTGGCACTGGAGAACCAGCCGCACGGCGTGAACGTGTGTGCGTTGTGCCCGGGCTTCACCTGGTCGGAATTCCACGATGTCACACGTACCCGCGACAAGATGGACAAGCTGCCCGGCTTCATGTGGCTGAGTGCCAGGGAAGTGGTGCGCCAGGGTATCGTCGCGGTCGAACGCGGCGATGCCGTGCATATTCCCGGCCGGGTCAATCGCTTCATCAAGACCTTCGTGCAACTGCTGCCGGACCGGCTGGCGCTTTGGCTCTCCGCGCGGGAATCGAAACGCTACCGGAATACCGGGATCTAGCCGCGCGCCGCAGCCCGCGGACTTGCGCGCGGGGTTCGGCTACCGTGGGTCGCAACCTCGCCATCGGCTACTGTGCACATGTCCCTGTTTCCGACCCAGATGCGTCCACTGCCTTACCACAAGCCCCGGCAGGGCCGCGATTACTGGGTCGTCGACGACGTGCTGCCGAATGCGGACGAAGTGCGCGCCCGCTGCCTGGCCAAGACCGACTGGGAACGGGGCTACCCGTATACCGGCGAAGTGTGGCCCGGCATGCGCGCCATGCCTGCCCTGCTCGATGATGAGCTGGCCACGCTGGACGCCAGGGTGTGCCAGCTGACCGGCGCGAAGAAGGTCTGGGTCGAACAGACCGAGGCCGGCACCCGTCTCAACCACAATTGCGTGCAGGTGGTCGGCTCGGTCGAGGGCGCGGTCAAGCCGCACACCGACTCCTCGAATCTGTGCCGCTACGCGGGCGTGCTCTATCTCAATCCCGCGGTTCCCGAGCAATGCGGCACCAGCTTCTATCGTCAGCGCATGCCCGGCGGTCAGCTTGGCGGCAACATCGTGCTGCCGCCGCATCGCAACCTGGCCGAGGCGCTGGGTAACCGTTTCGTGCAACCCAATGCCTTCGTCGAGGATGTGCGGGTGGCGCACCGCGTCAACCGGCTGCTGGTCTACAAGGCCAACCTGATCCACAGCGCCAGCGCGTACTGGGGACTGGAGACGGCGACCAAGCGCATGACCGCCGTGTTTTTCTGGATGGCCTGAGCAGATCAGGCGATCAGCTTGATCTCGCGCAGCCGCTGCAGCAGGTATTCGTGCGAGCTGATCGAGGTGTCGTAGCGCCGCGGATTGTCCGGCGTGATGCATGAATCGAGCGGATCGAGCAACACGTCCGGATTCGGATGCAGGAAGAACGGTACCGAGTAGCGCGGCTTGCGCGCATTCTCGTTCTGCGGGTTGACCACCCGGTGCGAGGTGGACGGATACACGTGGTTGCTCAGCCGCTGCAGCATGTCGCCGATGTTCACCACGATGGCATCGCCCTCGGTGGTGATCGGCAGCCACTCGCCGTGGCTCAACACTTCCAGCCCCTCGGCGCTGGCCCCGACCAGCAGGGTGATGAAGTTGATGTCCTCGTGCGCGCCGGCACGCACGTTCGGGATGTTGTCCAGGGTGCCGCCCTCGTCAATGATGGGCGGGTAGTGGATCGGGCGCAGGATCGAATTGCCGACGTCGGTCTTGTCCTCGAAGAAGTTCTCCGGCTGGTGGATGTGCAGGGCCAGTGCACGCAGTACCTGCGTGCCGAGCTGATCCAGCGCCTCGTACAGGCCGTAACCGTACTGCCGGAACTCCGGCACCTCGGCAGGCCACAGGTTCGGCGGCATCACGTCGGCGAACCTGGAGTCGCGCGGAATCTCGCGGCCGATATGCCAGAACTCCTTCAGGTCCGCGTACTGGCTGTCCTTGGCGGTCTCGACCTTGAACGGCGTGTAGCCGCGCGCACCGCCGCTGCCGGCGACGTGGTACTTCATCTTGGTTTCGGTCGGCAGCGCGAAGAAACGCTGGAACACATCGTAGGAACCGTCGATCAGTTCGCGCGGAATGCCGTGCCCGCTGATGCAGCAGAAACCGAATTCGCGGTACGCCGCGCCCAGCTCGGCGACGAAGGCCGCGCGGTCGGTGTCGTAACGACGGATGTCGAGGGTTGGAACGTTCTTCATGGCAAGTCCACAGGTTGGCGTGCGGTCGATTTCATCCCACCACCGCAGGGGCGGGGCACGTCGGGCCAATCCATGGCGACCTGGGCAAGCTTCAGCGCTGCGGCAGGCTCACGACAGTGAGGCCGCCGATTTTACGGCCTCGGCCAGCCCGCTGGCCAACTGCTGTACCTCGGCGGCATCGGCCGCCTCCACGGTCACGCGTACCACCGGCTCGGTGCCCGAGGCGCGCAGGAACACCCGGCCCCGCCCATCCAGCACACGCTGCGCCTTGGCCAGCGCATCGCATACAAGCGTGCTGTCGAGCACGTCGCGGGCGTCCTCGACGCGCACGTTGAGCATCACCTGCGGAAGCTTCTGCAGGCCCTGCCGGGCCTGCGCGAGATCCTGCCCCGAGGCGGCCAGCGCCTCCAGCACCGCCAGTGCGGCGACGATGCCGTCACCGGTCGTGGCACGGTCCAGGCACAGGATGTGACCGGAGGTCTCCCCGCCCAGGATGCCGCCATGCTGCTTGAGCTGCTGCAGCACGTAGCGGTCACCCACGTTGGCGCGGATCAGCGGTATGCCGAGCGCCGCCAGTGCCTGCTCCAGGCCATAGTTGCTCATCAACGTGCCGACCACCGGCCCCTTCAGCCTGCCGTCGGCATGCATCCGGCGCGCCAGCACGTAAAGAATGTCGTCGCCGTCGGCCAGCACGCCGTTGCGGTCGACCAGTTGCACGCGGTCGCCGTCGCCGTCGAACGCGATGCCGAGGTCGGCGCGATGTTCCAGCACCGCGCGCTGCAGCGCTGCCGGGTGGGTGGAGCCGACGTCGCGATTGATGTTGAATCCGTCCGGCTGGTCGCCGATCGCGAACACTTGCGCACCCAGCTCGGCGAACACCTTCGGCGCCACCTGGTAGGTCGCGCCGTTGGCGCAGTCCAGCACCAGCTTCAGGCCCAGCAGACTGAAATCGCCGGCCACGGTGGACTTGCAGAACTCGGCGTAGCGCGCCACGGCGTCGTCGACGCGACGCGCCTTGCCCAGTTGCTCCGACGGCACGGTCACGAAGGGTGCATCGACCTCACGCTCGATCGCCTGCTCGATCTCGTCGGACAGCTTCTCGCCGCTGGCGGAGAAGAACTTGATGCCGTTGTCGTAATGCGGGTTGTGCGAAGCGCTGATCACGATGCCGGCCTCGGCTCTCAGCGAACGGGTGAGGAACGCCACCGCCGGGGTCGGCATCGGGCCCATCATGCGCACGTCGACACCGGCCGCGACCAGGCCGGCTTCCAGCGCCGACTCGAACATGTAGCCGGACACCCGGGTGTCCTTGCCGATCAGCACCCCGCGCCGACCGGTGCCCTGCTTGGCCAGCACGGCGCCCAGCGCCCGCCCCAGCCGCAGCATGAATTCGGCATTGATCGGCCATTGGCCGACCGGGCCGCGGATACCGTCGGTGCCGAAATACTTGCGTTGATTCATGGTCGTTCCTCGTCAGACCGCCGCGTCGTCGCGGTGGCCATGAAAATCAGTCGTCATCGGGCCAGCGCGGCGCGGCCGGACGGTCGTCGCGGCGTGGTACCCCGTCGGCGGCATGTACCGCCTGCCATACCGCCAGTGCATCCACGGTGACCGCCACGTCGTGCACACGCACCATGCGCGCGCCACGCTGAACCGCGATCAGCGCCGCCGCCGCCGAGCCGGCCGCGCGATCGGACGGCGCGGTCCTGCCGGTCAGCGTGCCGATCATGCTCTTTCGCGACAGCCCGACATACACGCCACTGCCCAGGTTGGCGAAACGCTCCAGCGCGCAGAGCAGCGCAAGGTTGTGCTCCAGCGTCTTGCCGAAGCCGAAACCGGGATCGAGCATCACCTTGCGCCGGTCGATGCCGGCCATCTCGCAGGCGAACAGCCGGTCGGTGAGAAACCGGTGCACCTCGCCGACCACGTCGTCGTACTGCGGATCGGACTGCATGCCGCGCGGTTCGCCCTGCATGTGCATCAGGCACACCGGCACGCCGAGTTCGGCCGCCGCGTTCATCGCACCGTCGCGGCGCAGCGCATACACGTCGTTGATCATGCCGGCGCCGGCTGCCACCGCCGCGCGCATCACTTCCGGCTTGGAGGTGTCGATCGCGATCGGCAGGGTGGTCCGCGCGATCAGCTGCTCGATCACCGGCAGCACGCGACGCAGTTCCTCGTCCAGCGGCACTTCGGCCGCGCCGGGGCGGGTCGACTCGCCGCCGATGTCGAGCATGTCCGCGCCCTCCTCCGCCATGCGCAGGCCATGCGCCACGGCCGCCTCCACGCCGGCATGGGCGCCGCCGTCGGAAAACGAATCGGGGGTGAGGTTGAGGATGCCGACCACGCGCGGGCGATCCAGCCGCAGCGGGCGTCCGGCGCAATCGAGCACCGTGGCAAACAGATCGTTCGACATGCTCATGTCCTCACTGGCTCAATGCTTCGGGGGATCGGGATACGGTCGAGCCGGTCAGGCCCCGACCTTGCCGCCGAGCTCGCCCATGAAGCTGCGATAGTGGCGCAGCTCCGCGATCGAGTCGCGGATGTCCGACAGCGCCGTGTGCGCGGATTCCTTGCCCACGCTCTTGGCGATCTCGGGCGCCCAGCGCCGTGCCAGTTCCTTCAGCGTGGACACGTCGAGGTTGCGATAGTGGAAGTACCGCTCGAGCCGCGGCATCTGCCGATGCATGAAACGGCGGTCCTGGCAGATCGAATTGCCGCACATCGGCGACTTGCCCGGCGGCACCCAGGCGCGCAGGAAATCCACCGTGGCCTGCTCGGCCATCGCATGATCGGTCTGCGAAATCAGCACCTGCCGCCACAATCCCGATTTGTGGTGCTGGTTGGTGTTCCAGCTGTCCATCGACTCCAATTGGTCGATTTCGTGGCGTATCGCGAATACCGGACCCTCGGCCAGTACGTTGAGATCCTTGTCGGTCACCACCGTGGCGATCTCCAGGATCGAGTCGTTGTCGGTGTCGAGGCCTGTCATCTCCAGATCGATCCAGATCAGGTTTTCTTCGTGGGCTTGGCTCATGAGCTCTCCTTGTGGGCAGGAGTTTATCAGTCTTGCCGGCCGACTCATGCCGGGCGGGCTTTTGGGCATGCGATCATCGCGCCATGCATACCTTCTTCTGGCACGACTACGAGACCTTCGGCGCCGACTCGCGGCGCGACCGGCCGGTGCAGTTCGCCGGCGTCCGCACCACGCTGGAGCTGGAGATCATCGGCGAGCCGGTGATGTTCTACGGCAAGCCGCCCGTGGAAATGCCGCCGCACCCGGATGCCTGCATGATCACCGGCATCACCCCGCAGCTGGCCCGGCGCGAGGGCGTCAACGAGGCCGAATTCGCCGCCCGCGTGCACGAGCAGCTGGCCACCCCGGGCACCTGCGGGGTGGGTTACAACTCGCTGCGCTTCGATGACGAATTCACCCGGCAGATGCTGTATCGCAATTTCTACGAGCCGTATGGCCGCGAATGGGAGAACGGCAATTCCCGCTGGGACCTGATCGACCTGGTGCGCATGTGCCAGGCGCTGCGGCCGGAGGGCATCGTCTGGCCGATCCGCGAGGACGGCTCGCCCAGCTTCAAGCTGGAACACCTGGCCAGCGCCAACCGCCTCAGCCAGGAGCGCGCCCACGATGCGCTGTCCGACGTCTACGCACTGATCGACCTGGCCCGGCTGATCCGGGTGCGCCAGCCGCGCCTGTGGGACTGGTACTACGCGCTGCGGCGCAAGCAGAAAGTGTTCGAGATGCTCGACGTGGTGGCGATGACGCCGGTGGTGCATGTCTCCTCGCGCTATCCGGCCAGCCGCCATTGCCTGGCCGTGATCGCGCCGCTGGCGGCGCATCCGGGTCGTGCCGGCGAAATCATCGTGTACGACCTGGCCACCGACCCGACCGAGTGGCTGGCCCTGGACGAGGACGACATCGCCGACCGCATCTTCACCGCGCGGGCCGACCTGCCCGACGGAGTCGAGCGCATCCCGCTGCGCACCGTGCGCGCGAACCATGCGCCCGCGCTGGCGCCGCTTTCGGTCCTCCAGGGCGTCGACCAGGAGCGCCTGCAACTGGACCTGCCGCGCTGCCTGGCGCATCGAGACCGGCTGCTCGCCGTCGACGGCCTGGCCGAAAAGCTGCGCCGGGTGTTCCAGCGCGCCGCCGAGCTGCCGCCGCCGGAAGATCCCGAGCTGGCGCTCTACGGCGGCGGTTTCCTGCCGGACGCGGACAAGCGCCTGCTCACCCAGGTACGCGCCACGCCACCGGATCAGCTCGGCTCGCGGGCGTTTCCGTTCCGCGACCCGCGCTACCCGGAACTGCTGTTCCGCTACCGCGCGCGCAACTGGCCGGACACCCTCGACGGCGAGGAACGCGCACGCTGGGACAGCTTTCGCCGGGCCCGGCTGACCAGGCACACGGCCCTGACCGGGCTGACCCTCGACGAGTACTTCAACCGCCTCGATGAACTGCGCGACGATCCGCAGGCGCAGCATCAGCTGGTCCTGCTCGATCAGCTGCAGGCCTGGGGCGAATACCTCGCCGCCAGCATCGACGCGGCCTGACCCCCTTCCCGCCACCTCACCGAAACCATGTCCCAGACCTACTTCACTCCCGCCAGCTTCCGCTTCCTGCGCGCGCTCGACCGCAACAACAGCCGCGAATGGTTCCATGCCCACAAGGACGACTACGAGCGCCACGTGCGCGAGCCGTTCCTGCAGCTGATCACCGACCTGCAGGCACCGCTGGCGAAGATCAGCCCGCACTACCGCGCCGACCCGCGCAAGAACGGCGGCTCGCTGTTCCGCATCCACCGCGACACGCGCTTCTCCCACAACAAGCTGCCGTACAAGCCCTGGCAGGGCTCGCGCTTCTTCCACGAGCGCCGCCACGAGATCCCGGCGCCGTCGTTCTACGTGCACCTCCAGCCCGGCGACTGCTTCGCCGGCGGCGGCATGTGGCATCCCGAGCCGGACGCGCTGAAGCACATCCGCGGCTTCCTCGCCGACAACCCGGCCGCGTGGAAGAAGGCCACGCAAAGCAAGGCGTTCCGCGAACGCTTCACCTTCTTGGGCGAGTCGCTGAGCCGTCCACCGCGCGGCTTCGATCCAGATCACGAGCTGATCGAGGACCTCAAGCGCAAGGACTTCGCCGCCGGCGAGAACTTCGACGACGCGCTGGCCTGCTCCGCCGAACTGCTGCCGTGGGTGGTGGAGAACTTCAAGCGCGTCGCACCGCTGGTCGATTACCTGTGCGCGGCGCAGGAACTGGACTTCTAGACCCGTGCCCGGCGCTTCGTCGTCATCAGGAAGATCGCCACGCCGATGCCGATGCACGCCGTCAGCGCCACATAGTGCGCTGGCGCGAGCACGCCCATGCGCTTGACCAGCAAGCCGATCAATGGCGGCGTCAGCCCACCGAACAACGCGTACGCCACGTTGTAGGAAAACGACAGCCCGGAGAAGCGCACCGCCGGCGGGAACGACACCACCATCAGCGCCGGTATCACGCCTGAGACGCCGGTGCTGAATCCGGCCAGCGCATACAGCACGATGAAATGTGTCGCACCGGCCTGCAGGTCGAGATACAGGGCATAGGTGGCCAGCAGCAGGCCGATCGCGCCCACCAGCAAGGCCTGTGCGTAACCGATGCGATCCGCCAGCAGGCCGTAGCAGATGCAACCGATGGCCAGCGCGAACGAGGCGATGTTGTTGCCGAGGAAGGCGCGCGCCGGCTCGATACGGAACACCGACTGCAGCAGCGAGGGCGTCATCAGGATCACCACCATGATCGCGGCGGTCAGCATCCAGGTCACCAGCATCGATCGCAGCACGGCGGGCAGGTGCCGCGCGAACACCTGGCGCAACGGCAAGCCGCTGACCAGCTCCTTGCGTGCATGCATCGCCTCGAACACCGGCGTTTCGCTGAGCCAGCGGCGCAGCCACACCGCAAGGAAGCCGAACACGCCGCCGATCAGAAACGGCAGACGCCAACCGTAGTCGAGTACCTGCGCCGGCGTCATGCCGCGATTGATCGCCGCGGCCACCAGTGAACCGATCAGGATGCCGACCGTGAGACCCGAGGTCAGGCTGGCGCAGGCAAAGCCGACCCGCTGAGGCGGCACATGCTCGGCCACGAACACCCACGCCCCCGGCACCTCGCCACCGACCGCGATGCCCTGCATCACCCGCAGCAGCAGCAACAGCAGCGGCGCCAGCATGCCGATCCGTGCGTAGACCGGCAGCAATCCGATCGCCAGTGTTGGCACGGCCATCAGGAACACGCTGAGCATGAACATTCGCTTGCGCCCCAGCGTGTCGCCGTAGTGCGCCATCACGATGCCGCCCAGCGGCCGCGCCAGGTAACCGGCCGCGAAGATGCCGTACACCTGCAGCTGTGCCAGCCATGCCGGAGTGGCCGGCGGAAAGAACAGATGGCTCAACGGGATCGCGAAGAACACGAAGACGACGAAGTCGTAGAACTCCAGCGCACCACCCAGCGCGGACAAGGAGAGCGTTCGGACGTCACGGCGACGCAGTCCGTCAACGACGGGGCTGGCAGGTCTCGAGGCGATCATCGTCAGGGGCATCCTGGCTGTTTTGCAAGCCCGTCACCTTACCCGAAAGCCTGGTCCGATCCGCCGGATCTGCCGCGTTTCACCCACCGACGTGCAATCTGTGCGCTGCGTCAATCGCATGGCCGCAGGAACCTGCTAGTGTCCATACGCCGTCGCATGGTCAAGGGGAGTCGTGCGGCTTCAAACGATGCCCGAAAGGCATCATCCAGAGTCGACCTGCCTGCATGAACGGGTGGTAGTCGTTCCCGTTGCTGCATCCCGAGTCGGCTTCCTGCGGCGCTTCGCCGCCTGCTATGGGGAGAGACATACGTGCAACGGATCAAACGCACTTTGTTGTTGCTATCACTGGCCGTGGCTTGTTCCACGGCGCATGCCGCAGTCACCGGCGTGGCCCTGGTTCACGGAACCGGCAACCAGACCGACGCCTACAACGATTACTGGCAGGCCGGCATGGTCGAGGGCGTGCGCAACGGCCTCACCGACCGCAACAACCTGCTGGTGGTCAACTGCGACTTCACCCGGTACATGTGGGATGACCGCGCCGCCGGCTGCCTTGCCGGCCAGCTCACCAGCTTCATCCAGAACCGCCACCTCGACCGCCTGATCGTGATCACGCACTCCAACGGCGGCAACGTGATGCGCTGGATCCTGTCCAACCCGACCTGGGATGCACGCTATCCCAACATCATCCAGCACCTGGTCAAGGTCGACGCGATCGCTCCCTCCAGTGCCGGCACGCCACTGGCCGATGCGGTGATCGCGGGCAACGTGTTCGAGTCCGCCCTGGGCTGGCTGCTCGGCTACCAGAACGACGCGGTGCGCCAGCAGCAGGTGGGCTGGATGGCGACCTACAACCAGCAGTACCTGCTCGGCACCGCGGGTCGGCCGGCGCTGCCGGTACCGTTCCGCGACGTGGTCGGCACGGATGTGGTCTCCGGCTTCTGGACCAGCCAGGCCTACTGCGGCGGCTACAGCAGCAGCGTGGGTCTGGAGATCACCCAGAACTGGCTGAGCAGCTGCTCGGACGGCTTCATCGAATGTTCCAGCGGTACGGCGGCAGGCACGCTGTGGTTCAAGGACACCCAGCGCACCAGCGGTGGCTCGGTGCTCAACCACAACCAGAGCCGGCGCGCCTGCTTCGGGCTGGAATCCATTCTCGCCAACGACATCAAGGGATGATCACCATGAAACCAGGGATTCCCGCCAGCGCCCTGCTGGCCATCTGCACCGCCCTGCCCGCGTTCGCCGGCACCCATGTGCTGCTGCCGGCGCAATCCGGCGACATGCTGCCGTCGACCCTGCTGGCACGTGCCGTTGCGGCCCGGCCCGACCCGACCATGGCCTCCGCGCCGCCGATGCACGTGGAGCGCCGGCCGGTCAGCATCAGCTGGGCGCTGCCGCACGACGCCAGTTTGCAGAGCGTGCCGCAGCCGTTCACCCGCAGCAGCCGCGAATACTGGATCGACGTCTCGGCCAGCGAGTTGCAGCAAGGCATCCGGCTGCCGCTGAGCGCGCCGGGGGCGATCATCCGGCTCAGTCCAAGCGACCCGCAAGGCGGTCACCTGCAACCGGGCAACGTGAGGTTGCAGCTGGGTCATCAGTCGATGACCCTGGATCGGGCCGCCAGCACGCTGGCCGACGCGCAATCGATGCGGGCTGCCGGCATGGACGTGCCACAGGCGTCGACGGTGCTGAAGCTGCGGCCCGAACTGGGCAGCGGTCTGGCCACCCTGCAGGCACCGGCAGCCAGCGGACGCTATGTGGTGCACGTGTTCGAACCGCAAAGTCCGTTCACCGTCACCGCGCGGGCCGATCGTGACGACCTGCTGCTGGGCGGCGACGTGCATGTGCGCGTCGCGATGCAGGAGGCGGACAAGGACGCGCCGCTGATCGCCGTGGGCGGTTTTCTGCGCGCGCCCGATGGCAGCACCACCCTGCTCGACTACCGGCGCCAGGACGACGGCAGCTTCACCACCGACGCCCGGCCCCGGAACATCCCCGCCACCCCGGGTTTGTGGGAAGTGCACAGCTTCACCGCGGGCACCGATGCCGCCGGCAATGAAGTGCGCCGCGACACCACCACGGTGTTTGCCGCGGCGGTGCCCACGGCCCGCTTCAGCGGTATCGCCGAAACGGCCCGGGCGGGCGATCGCGGCATCGACATCGCGCTGGGCGTGACCGCGCAAAGCGCCAGCCGGTTTGCCGCGTCCGCCGTGCTGTATGGGCGTGCTGCCGATGGGTCGATGGTGCCGGCGGCGTTCGCGCAATCGGCAGCGATGTTGCGCAGGGGTGACGGCCAGCTGGTGCTGCATTACGACCGGGCCAGCCTCAAGGGCATCGGCGCGCCGTACGAGCTGCATGACCTGCGCCTGCAGGATCAACCGGCGCTGGGTCTGGTCGAACGACGGGCGCTGGCGATGCGTTTCGACACGCCGTAGTTCGCACCCTCGGCCCGCGCCCGTCCAGGGCGCGGGTCGAATCTCGCCCTTCACTGCGCGGAGGCGACCTCGTACAACTCGATCGGCAGGCCATCGGGGTCGGCGAAAAAGGTAAACCGGCAATCGGTGTATTCATCCACGCGGATCGGCTCGCAGGCGACTCCGCGCGCTTCCAGTTCGACCACGGCCGCGGCCACATCCGGAACCGCGAAAGCCAGGTGCCGCAACCCCAGCGCTTCGGGCCGCGAGGGCCGCGGCGGCGGATGCGGAAACGAGAACAGCTCCAGTTGCACCCCGGGCGAAACCTGCAGATCCAGCTTCCACGAATCGCGTTCGCGCCGGTACACCTCGCGCAGGATCGGCAGCCCCAGCGTCTCGCTGTAGAACGCCCTGGAGCGCGGGTAATCCGAGCAGATCAACGCCACATGGTGGATTGCCGACAGGCGCATGCCGCTGGTCAGCTGCGCGGCGAACGGTTCTTGAACAGCATGCTGATCCCGAGCAGGACCAGCACCAGCGGCCACCAGGTCGCGAACAGCTCGCCCAGATGCAGGTTGAAACCAAAATTGCGCATCAGGAACAGGATGCCGATCACGATCAGGATGATGCCGGATACGCTGCCTTTCATCGGGAGCTCTTGTCAGGAATGGAGTGCGGTCACTGTGCGCAGTGCGGCGCACCGAGTCAATCGGCGCGCCGTCCGCAGCAGCGGAACGACGAGGAAGGAAATTCAGGCCTCGGCGAACGGAAACGCCAGCACGTCGGCGATCGCATCGGTGTCGGCCAGGCACATCAGCAGGCGCTCCACGCCGAGCGCCACGCCGGCACAGTCCGGCATCGCATCGAGCACGGCGAGCAGCCGCTGGTCGAGCGGCACTTCGCGCAGCCCGCGCTGGCGGCGCACCTCGTTGTCGCGTTCGAAGCGGGCACGCTGCTCACCGGCATCGTTCAGCTCGTGGTAGCCGTTGGCCAGTTCGTGCGGACCCAGGTACAGCTCGAAGCGCTCGGCCAGCGGCGGGTCGCCGGCGCGGATCTTCGCCAGTGCGCACTGACTGGCCGGGTAATCGTGGATCACCGTGATGCGCTCGCGCGCGAACGCCGGTTGCAGCCGGTGCGTGATCAGCAGGTCGAGCCAGTCGTCGCGCCCCAGACCCTGAGGACCGATGCCGAACTCGGCCAGCGGCGCCTGCAATTCGTCGAGCGGGGCATGCAGCGGGTCGATGCCCAGTTCATCCAGGAACAGCTGCCGATAGCTGGTGATCGTCACTTCGGCACGGCGGCCGAGCATGCCCAGCGCCGCCTCGACCAGTTCGATGGTCTCGCCCATCAGCCGGCGATGATCCCAGCCGAGCCGATACCACTCCAGCATGCTGAACTCGGGATTGTGCCGGCCGCCGGCCTCGCCGTTGCGGAACACCCGGCCCAGCTCGTAGCAATCGCCGACACCGCCGGCGAGCAGCCGCTTCAACGGAAACTCCGGCGAGGTGCGCAGCCAGCGCTCGCGGGCGCCGGCATCGACATGGCCATGGAACCCGGTGCTGAAACTCTCGATGTTCGGGTCGGTGTTGCCGGCGGCCGAGAGGATCGGCGTCTCCACTTCCAGCACATCGCGCCCGGCGAAAAAACCACGGATCAACGCATACAGGCGTGCGCGAAGCTGCAGTGCGGCTATCCGGTCCGCGCCCATCAGGCCGCCTCGTGTTCGTGCAGCAGGGCCAGCAACTGCGCTTCATCCCATATCGCCACACCCAGCTCCTTCGCCTTGTCCAGCTTGGAACCGGCGGCCTCACCGGCGACGACGAAACTGGTCTTCTTCGACACCGAGCCGGAGACCTTGGCGCCAAGCGCCTCCAGCCGCTCGCCGGCCTCGTCGCGACTGAGCGAGTCGAGCGTGCCGGTAAGCACGACGGTCTGTCCGGCCAGCGGCAGCCGGTCCGCCACCGCCGTCGCCGGAATGGCCTCGAACAGACGCTGCATGGCGGCCTCCGCTTCGCGCAGGCCGGCCAGTGCCTGCGGGTCGGCGAGGCAGGCCTCCAGGCCGGCTACCGCGGCCTGCGGCAGACCGGCGGTGCTCCAGTGCGCCGCCCCGCCCGCCTGCAACTGCGCGAGCGTGGGGAAATGCCGGGCCAGCAGCTTGCTGCTCTTGGGGCCGAGCTTGCTGATGTTGGCCATGTCCAGCAGCACGCCCAGGTTCAGCCGGTCGCGCAGCAGCGGCGATGGCGCGGTCTCGTCCTGCAGCACGATGCCGGCGGCGAGCAGTGCATCGACCACGCGCTGATTGCCTTCCTGGGCGAAGAATTCCGCAATCGAGGTGGCCACTTCGGCACCGACATCCGGCAGTACGCGCAACACTGGCGCCGGCATGCTGCGCACGAAGTCGAGCCGGCCCAGCCAGCTCGCCAGCGTCTTCGCCGTGCTCTCGCCGATGTGCATGATGCCGAGCGCGAACAGGAAACGTGCCAGGGTGGTCTGCTTGCTGGCCTCGATGCCCGCCACCAGGTTCTCGGCCCATTTGGTCGCCACCTTGCCCGCCTTCACCGTCTCGGGCGTGGTGCCGTCGCGCTCGTCGATGCGTCGCTTCATCTCGACCAGGTCGTCCACGCCCAGGACATACAGATCGGCCGGCGTGCGCACGATGTCGAGCTCCACCAGCGCCTCGGCGAAGCGCTCGCCCAGGCCTTCGATGTCCATCGCACGACGCGAGGCGAAATGGATCAACGCCTCCTTGCGCTGGGCCGCGCAGATCAGGCCGCCGGAACAGCGCCAGGCCGCCGCGCCCTCATCGCGAACCAGGCTCGATCCGCACACCGGGCAATGCGTCGGCATGACCCAGGGCACGGTTCCGGCCGGACGCTGGTCCTCGATCACCCGCACCACCTCCGGGATCACGTCGCCGGCGCGGCGCACGATCACGGTGTCGCCGATACGCACGTCGAGTCGGGCGATCTGGTCGGCATTGTGCAGCGTGGCGTAGGTCACCGTGACGCCACCGACCTGCACCGGCTCCATTCGCGCACGCGGCGTGGCCGCGCCGGTACGGCCGATCTGCACCTCGATGTCGAGCAGGCGGGTGGTCTGCTCCTGCGCCGGGAACTTGTGCGCCAGCGCCCAGCGCGGCGCCCGCGAGACGAAGCCCATCTCGCGCTGGCCGGCGTAGTCGTCCAGCTTGTAGACCACGCCGTCGATGTCGTACGGCAGCGCATCACGCCTGGCCCCGATGCGCCGGAAATACGCCATCAGTCCATCGAAGCCGCGCGCGGTATCCACTTCGGGCGACACCGGGAAGCCCCATTCGCGCAGCTGCCGCAAGGTGGCGGAGTGCGTCGGCGGCAGGTCGCCGCCCTCGACCACGCCGACGGCGTAGGCAAAGAAGCTCAGCCGCCGTTTCGCGGTGATCGCCGGATCGAGCTGGCGCAGGGAACCGGCGGCGCCATTGCGCGGGTTGGCCAGCGGCTTCTCGTCGTGCTTGCGCGCGTACTCGTTGAACGCCTCGAAATCCTTGCGCAGCATGACCACCTCGCCACGTACCTCCAGCACCTCGGGCCAGCCTTTCCCGCGCAGCTTCAGCGGAATCGCCCGCACGGTGCGCAGATTCGCGGTGACGTCCTCGCCGGTCTCGCCGTCCCCGCGGGTGGCGCCCTGCACGAACAAGCCATGTTCATAGCGCAGGCTGATCGCCAGCCCATCCAGTTTCGGCTCGACCGAGAATATCGGCTCGCGCCGGTCCAGCGTCTGCTCGATCCGCCGCTCGAACTCGGCCACTTCGCGAAAGCGTTCGCGCTCGCTTTCACCTTCCTGCTCGAACGCGTTGCCCAGCGACAGCATCGGGATCGCGTGGCGCACCTCGGCAAAGCCGCCGCTCGCCCGGGCACCGACCTTGCGGGTCGGCGAATCGCTGGTGGCCAGTTCGGGATATTCCGCTTCCAGCGCTTCCAGCTCGCGCATCAGGCGGTCGTAGTCGAAGTCGGTGATGCCCGGGTCGTCGAGCACGTAATAGCGGTAGTTGGCCTGCTCGATCTGCGCCCGCAGCGCGGCGGCACGGGAGCGGATCTCGGCAGGGGCTGGTCGTTCGGTCATGGAGGAGTTCCTTGGCTACGGCCCAGTTTACCGACAGCGGCGCATTCCAGCCGCCAACGTAAGCGAAATGAAAGCAGACCGGGATAGCTTTCCCGCTACACGAAGAATCTGTCCGCGGTGGGAGGGCAAGATCATGCGCGTATTGCGATATCTGGCAGTCGTGGCGGCCATCGCCACGTCCGGCACCGCCATGGCCAGCGGCGGACCGCTGGGAATCGACCATCGCCTGCACTATGACAACAGCGGCATCTGGAAGCGCAGCAACCAGAATGCGCTGATGTACGGCACGATCCTCACGGTGGCCGGTGGCGCACTGGCATTCGGCGACAACGACAAGCTGGGCGACACGTTCTGGCGATCGGTGGATGCCATGGTGATCGCCGGGGTCGGCGCGCAGGCGATGAAGTACACCTTCCAGCGCGAGCGGCCGTCACAGACCTCGGACCCCAACCGCTTCTTCCAGGGGAGCCACGCGCAGAGTTTCCCCAGCGGCGAGGTCACCGCGATCTCGGCGGCGGTGACGCCGTTCATCGTCAACTACGGCCATGACCATCCCGCCGTCTATGCGCTGGCCCTGCTGCCGGCCTACGACGCCGTGGCCCGCATGAAGACCCGCGGCCACTGGCAGAGCGACGTGCTGGTGGGTGCGGCACTGGGCACCGGCGTGGGCATCTGGGCCGCGCGTCGCCACTCGCCGTTGATCATCGGCTGGCTGCCGGGCGGCTTCCAGGTCGGCTTTGTGCACCACTTCAAACCTTGACGGTACGGGCCTTGCTTGTGCGGGCCTTGCCGATGCTCAGCGCGGCGGCTGCCCCGCCGGGTCCGCCGGCTGGTTGATCTCGAGCACGCGTACGCGGCGCTTGTGGCCATCCGGCATCGGCCAGTCGATCTGCTGGCCGCGCGACAGCCCGAGCAGGGCGCTGCCTACCGGCGCCAGGATCGACACCGTGCCGGGCGCACCGGCTGCCGCCGGATACACCAGGGTCAGGGTGAGATTGCCGCCGCTGCCCTCCTCCTCGAACGTCACGGTGGAGTTCATCGTCACGGTATGCGCCGGCATCGCCACCGGCTCGACCACATCCGCACGGTCGAGCTGGGCGCGCAGCGCGGCGAAGCTCCCCGCCTGAGCCGAGGGCTGGCGTTCGAGCAGCGCTTCGATGCGCTCCATGTCGGTGCGGGATACGGTGATCGGCGGCTGGCTGCTCATGAGCTCGTTCCTGGTGCTGGCGGCTCCTGCCGCGCAAAAGCTCGCGCCGGAACGAAAACGTCCCGGCGCGAGTGATCGGTAATGGGCCGCCACAACGGGGTGAATCGTGGCTTGCGATGAAACACCGCTGACTCTGCAGAGTCCGTTCGCGAAAAGCAAGCTGTCACAGCAGTTATCATGCCTGAAGATGCCTCTCCCAGCCGTCGCGAGTCCCCCGTCACCGCCGCCGTGCCCAGCTCGACGACGGTGTCCGTCGACCCGTCCGGAGCATCTTCGCGCGAGCGCTTCCGCGGCCTGCCGTGGCTGGTCACCGCTGATGGCGGGCCTGATGATGGTGCCGCAGGCGACGGGGTCGATAGCCGCCAAATGGGCGATCAACCGCTTGCTGGTCCGCCTGGGCTATCGCCGCCTGCTGCTCGGCAACACGCTGATCGTGGCGTTGCTGCTGACGACGTTCGCCCTGCCCGGCCCGGGCACGCTGGTGCGGGCGATCGCCACGCTGACGTTCTGCTACGGCATCTTCACCGGCCTGCAGTACACCGCGATGAACACGCTGATCTATCACGACGCGGGCATCGAGCATGCCTCGATGCTCTCGTCGATGGCTTCGACCGCGCAGTACCTGGCGATGAGTTTCGGCATCGCGCTGTCCACCCTGCTGATGGGCGCCACGCTGCAGTGACACGCCCACGAGGATACGTCATCGCGTTCCGCTGGACCGTGCTGCTGCTGGCCCTGATAACCGCAGTGGCCGGCCGCGTTTTCAGCCCGCTGCCCCGGGTTGCAGGCCGCCGCTCGGGTGCAACCGCAGGGCTCTGGATGCCGGTAGCCTCTGGCCTGTGCAGCGCCCCGGGCTGATACCCTATGCGGCGCGTCGTTCGACGCTGCCATGTCACCAGAGGATTCTTCATGCGAAGGCTGATCGCCCTGGCCGCACTGCTTGCCAGCGTCCCGGTATGTGCGTCCGAATCCGGCGCCGACATCAATTTCCATCTTGCCGCCCATCCGGTGGGCTGGATCGCGCTGGCGCTGTTCGTGCTGGCCTACGTCGGGGTGATCCTGGAGGAGCGCATCCATGTCGCCAAATCCAAGCCGGTAGTGCTGGCCGCCGCGTTGATCTGGGGCCTGATCGCGTGGAAGACCGGTGGCACCGGCGGAACCCAGGATGCCAGGCATGCCTTCGAGGCGATGTTTCTGGAGTACGCGGAGATCTTCTTCTTCCTGGTGGTGGCGATGACCTATGTCACCGCCATGGGCGAGCGCGGCGTGTTCGAAGCGCTGCGTACCCAGCTGACCAAGCGCAACTTCAGTTATCGCTCGCTGTTCTGGATCACCGGCCTGCTGGCGTTCTTCCTGTCGCCGATGCTGGACAACCTGACCACCGCGCTGGTGATGTCGGCCGTGATTCTGGCGGTCGGCGCCGGCAACGCGCGATTCACCACGATCGCCCTGATCAACCTGGTCGTCGCCGCCAACGCCGGCGGTGCATGGAGCGCGTTCGGCGACATCACCACGCTGATGGTATGGCAGGCCAACAAGGCGCAGTTCTTCGACTTCTTCCATATCTTCCTGCCCTCGCTGGTCAACTGGCTGGTGCCGGCCGTGGCGATGTTCTTCGCGCTGCCGAAGGGACGTCCCGAACCCGCCGAGGGCAGCAACCCGATCAAGCCGGGTGGCATCAGCATCTGCCTCACGTTCGGGCTGACCATCGCGATCACCGTGGTCGGTCGGCAGTGGCTGGGCATGCCCGCCGCCTACGGCATGCTGACCGGTCTGGCGCTGCTGAACCTGCTGGCCACCCGCATCGACTACAGCCAGCGCCGCTATGCGCTGGCCCAGGGCATGGAACCGCAGACCTACTCGATCTTCCGGATTATCGCCAACGCCGAGTGGGACACTCTGCTGTTCTTCTACGGCGTGTTCGCCTGCGTCGGCGGTCTCGCCGCACTGGGCTACCTGGAACTGGCTTCGGTGCACATGTACGGCAGCCTCGGCTTCACTCTCGCCAACTCGATCATGGGCCTGCTCTCGGCGATCGTGGACAACATCCCGATCATGTTCGCCGTGCTGAAGATGAATCCGCCGATGGATCACGGCCAGTGGCTGCTGATCACGCTCACCGCCGGCGTGGGCGGCAGCCTGCTGTCGGTCGGTTCGGCGGCCGGCGTCGCCTTGATGGGCGCCTCGCGCGGGCAATACACCTTCATGAGCCATCTGCGCTGGAGCTGGGCGATCGGGCTGGGTTATGTCGCCAGCATCGCCCTGCACATGTGGATGAACGCACACCTGTTCGGCGGCAGCTGACCGCCGCGCGCCATCCCGGCGGGACAACCGGAGCAACTCGAGCCCATGCATCATGCCAGCGACATCCTGCTCACCCTGTTCATCATCTTCATCGCCGCCCAGCTCGGCGCGGAGATCGCGCAGCGGCTGAAGCTGCCCGGCGTGGTCGGCGAGATCGCGGCCGGCTGCGTGGTCGGCCCGTCGCTGCTGGGCTGGATCTCGCCCGAGCAGATCGTGCCGGGCACGCCGCTGGATGTGCTGGCCGAGATCGGCGTGGTGCTGCTGCTGTTCTCGGTCGGCCTGGAGACGCGCCTGGACGATCTGAAGAAGGTCGGCAGGAGCGCCTTCCTGGTCGGCGTGCTGGGCGTGGTCGTGCCGTTCGGCGCCGGCGCCCTGTGGGCCCATGGCGAAGGATTCGAATGGGTCAAGTCGCTGTTCGTGGCGGCCGCCTTCGTGGCCACCTCGGCCGGCATCACCGCCCGCGTGCTGCAGGAACTGGGCGTGCTGCAGCGAACCGAAAGCCGGGTGATCCTCGGTGCCGCGGTAATCGACGACATCCTCGCCATGCTGCTGCTCGGCATCGTCTCCTCGCTGCAGGGCGGTGGCTCGCTGAACGTGCAGTCGCTGCTGCTGACCCTCGGTGGCGCGGTGGGCTTTGTCGCGATCATCGGCTGGGGCGGCACCCGGATGATGCGGCGGCAATCGGGCTGGCTGGAAGCACCGATCAGTCCGCATTCGGCACTGACCCTGGTG
The DNA here is from genome assembly GCF_042657065.1 of Rhodanobacter ginsengisoli. Taxonomy (NCBI): domain Bacteria; kingdom Pseudomonadati; phylum Pseudomonadota; class Gammaproteobacteria; order Lysobacterales; family Rhodanobacteraceae; genus Rhodanobacter; species Rhodanobacter ginsengisoli. The sequence continues at coordinate 1,762,312 of NZ_JBHSNF010000001.1, read as the reverse complement.
CTGGCGCTGTGCCTGGGGCTGGCCTGGCTGTCCACCCGCTTTGGCCTGGCCGCGATCATCGGCGCCTTCCTGGCCGGCATGATCGCCTCGGAGACGCGCCAGCGCGACGAGCTGGAACACCAGACCCTGCCGCTGCTGTCGTTCCTCACCCCGTTCTTCTTCGTGGTGACCGGCGCCAAGATCAATCTGGCCGAACTGGCCAGTGCCGACGCGCTGTTGATGCTGGCCGTGGTTACCGTCATCGCGATCGTGTCCAAACTGGCCGGCGGTTTCCTCGGCGCGCTGTCGCTGGGCCGTCGCAGCGCGACCATCGTCGGCTTCGGCATGGTGCCGCGCGGCGAGGTCGGCGTGGTGATCGCCAGCCTCGGCCTGGCCGCCGGTGTCTTCAGCGAGCGGATCTACGCGATCATCGTGGCGATGTCCCTGCTCACCGCGATGGTGACACCGCCGGTGCTGGCGTGGTTGCTGAAACGCCAGCGCGATGCGGACAGCGCCGGGACGGGAGTCGACACGGGCGGCTGAGCCATCGTGTTACCGGACCGGGGCTTCGACGGTTCCGGCCGACGTGAGCGCACCCTTTCCTGCGGGACTGGGGATATGCTCTCACTCTCAAGCCGACAAGGCTTCCAGGAGTCATGCGTGGATACAAACAAGACCGTACTCATCGTCGATGACGATGTCCTGGTGCTGGAGTCCATCGACCTGCTGGTATCGATGGCCGAAGGTTTCCAGAGCATTCGCGCGTTGGGGTCGGCGGGAGCGGCAAGCCACCTGGAGCATGCCCATATCGATGTCATCGTCGCCGATGTCATCCTGGCCGGCAGCATGACCGGCATCGACGTCTGCCGGAAGGCGATCGAGCATCACCCCGAGGTCGCCATCGTGGTGATTACCGCGGACAACGAAGTGAATCGCTCGGATCTTCCCGAACGCTGGGTCTTCCTGCGCAAGCCGTTTGGTGGGGAACAGTTGCTGGAGGCCATGGACAAGGCCATGGCCAAGGCGCGGAGCGAGCAACCCGGCGCCTGAAACCCGCTGCCAGGCTTCGGCACCGGCCGTAGCGGGAAGGCAGACCGCAGCTGCCGCCGAGGCGGCAGCTCGGCTCAGACCATCAGTTCCAGGGACATTTCCTGCTCGTGCCCGGGTGCTTCCTGCACTGCTTCGGCAGCTGTTTGCAGATGGGCTGGCTCATGTCGGTCTTGCAGCTGCCCAGCGAAGGTGTTGGCGATGTACCGCCGCCCTGGCCGGCGCCACCGTTGCCGGCGCTGCCCGAACCACCGCTCGGGGGGCTGCTGGGCGTGCCACCCGAACCGCCACCGGAACCGCCACCCGACGTGCCACCGCCAGCTGGCGGCGTGGTCGGCGGAGTGCTCGGCGGCGTGCTCGGTGGGGTGCTCGGTGGGGTGCTCGGTGGGGTGCTCGGTGGGGTGCTTGGCGGAGTGCTTGGCGGAGTGCCGGTGGAACCTCCCGCAGTGCCCGAACCCGAGCTGCCGCCCGTCGCAGCTCCCGAACCGGGGGCCGTCGCCGCAGGGGTCGCCGCCAGGTTGCCACCGGTCGCCGCCGTCGGCTGATCGCGACATGTCTGCGGTACATCCGAATATTTGCCCGCCGCCAGCCCGCAGTGCCAGCTGACGCTGCCGGAAAAAGTCGGCGTCAACTGCAGGATCGGGTCGATGGTGGCGCCGGTGTTCTGCGTGGTTGCCACGATCACGCCATCCGGGTGGATCACGATCGAGGCACAGTTCCGGGTAGGACTGAAGGTGAACGTGGTCGATTGCATCGATACCGCCAGCTTGGCCGGGCCGATCAGGCTGAGGCACTCGGAGACCCGGCTGCGGGTCGTATAGGTGCCGTAGGCCGGTATCGCGATGGCCGAAAGGATGGCAATGATCGCCACGACCACCATCATTTCGATCAGCGTCATGCCTTTCGAGTTGAAATTCAGCTTCATCATTCGTTTGCAGTCCCGGATCAGGAAATGACGGGCCGCTCCCGTCACGGGGACATACGCAACATCCATGCCAGCTCGCACACCGCTTGCCGCGGTAATTTCCGGATGACGCTCTCCGCGTGTACAGGCCGCTGAGCGGCACCTGACCACGGAAAGCGTCAGGCAACGATCCCTGCAGATATCGTCCACTGGCTGCAGATCCACGCCAGTGATCCGGGAACGGTCTCGAAAGATCGCCGACTCGACCACGAGCCCTCAAGGCGCCGGATCGGCGGCACCCGCGCAGATTGCCGCTCCATGAAAAAGGGCCGGCAAAAGCCGGCCCTTTTTCTGCCCCCTGCATCACCGGCCATCATGGCCGGCATGGGATCAGTTCATCCAGGTCTTCACTTGGCGAACAGGTGCTCGACACCCGCGCGCTCCTCGCGCAGTTCCTTTTCGGTGGCGTCCATGCGAGCGCGCGAGAACGCGTTGATCGCCAGGCCCTGCACGATCGTGTACTTGCCGTCCTTCACCGTCACCGGATAACCGTAGATCACGCCCGGCGCGATGTCGTAGGAGCCGTCGGACGGAATCCCCATCGAGGCCCAGTCGCCTTCGGCCGTGCCCTGCGCCCAGGTGCGCATGTGGTCGATCGCGGCCGACGCGGCGGATGCGGCCGACGAGGCGCCGCGTGCCTTGATGATCGCCGCACCGCGCTGCTGCACGGTAGGAATGAAGTCGGCTTCGTACCAGGTCTGGTCCACCAGCGACATCGCGGCCTTGCCGTTGACGGTGGCGTGGTGCAGGTCCGGATACTGGGTCGAGCTGTGGTTGCCCCAGATCGTCATTTTCTTGATGTCGGTGGTATGCGCGCCGGTCTTCTCGGCCAGCTGCGACAGTGCGCGGTTGTGGTCCAGGCGGACCATCGCGGTGAAGCAGCCCGGATCCAGATCCGGCGCGTTCTGCTGCGCGATCAGCGCGTTGGTGTTGGCCGGGTTGCCGACCACCAGCACCTTCACGTCGCGGCTGGCGTGGTCGTTCAGCGCCTTGCCCTGCGGGCCGAAGATCGCACCGTTCGCTTCCAGCAGATCCTTGCGCTCCATGCCCGGGCCGCGCGGACGGGCGCCGACCAGCAGCGCGTAGTCGACATCCTTGAATGCCACGTTGAGGTCATCGGTGGCGACCACGCCGGCGAGGGTCGGAAACGCACAGTCGTTGAGCTCCATCACGACACCCTGCAGCGCCGGCAAGGCCGGGGTGATTTCCAGCAGGTGCAGGATCACCGGCTGGTCCGGACCCAGCATGTCGCCGGCGGCAATGCGGAACAACAGGGCATAACCGATCTGGCCGGCGGCACCGGTAACGGCAACTCGAACGGGGGCTTTCATGGGGTTGGCTCCTTGGATGAAATATTCAATGGGGTTCGCAGCCGATCGTCAGACCAGCTCGGCGAAGAACTGCTGGATCCGCTGCAGGCCCGGCGCCAGTTGCGCCGTCGGGCAGGTATACGAAATGCGCATCGCGCGCGGCTCGCCGAAGGCCGAACCCGGCACGCAGGCGACCCCCTTGGCTTCCAGCAGCGCGGCGCAGAACTCGACGTCGTTGCCGATGCTCACGCCGTCGTGGCGCTTGCCGAACGCCACGGAAATATCCGGGAACGCGTAGAACGCGCCCTGCGGTCGCGGGCAGACCACGCCGGGAATCGCCCTCAGCGCGGCAACCACCGTGTCGCGCTTGCCGGCAAACTCGGCGCACTTTGCCTGCGGGATGTCCTGCGGCCCGCTGAACGCCGCCACCGCCGCCGCCGTGATCACTTCCGGCAGACTGGTGATGTGGTTGGAGTTGAGCGTGGTGACCGCCCTGGCCACCACTTCGGGGCCGGCGATCAGGCCGACCCGCCAGCCCGGCATGCCGTAGGTCTTGGACACCGAGTCGACGAAGATCAGCCGCTCGCGCAGCTCCGGCCGGGCGAACACGAAATTGTGGTAGCCGATGCCGTCGAACACCATCGAGTTGTAGATGTCGTCGGTGACGATCCATGTGTCCGGATACTTCGCCAGCACCCCGGCCAGTCCGGCGATTTCCTCGTCGGTGTAGACCATGCCGGTCGGGTTGGACGGGTTGTTGAACAGGAACACCTTCGGCTTGCGCGCCAGCGCCGCATCGAGCTGGGCCGGCGTGAGCTTGTAGTTCTGCTCCGCACCACAATGCATCACGTTCGTGCGGGCCCCGACGATATCCGCGATATCGCGGTAGGTGGTCCAGTACGGCGCGGCGAAACAGATCTCGTCGCCCTCGTCGAGCAGCGCCTCGGCCAGGTTGTACAGCACCTGCTTGGCGCCGATGCCGATCGACAGGTTCAGCCGCGTGTAGCCGCTGAAACCCAGGGCCTCGATATGCTGCAGGAACGCATCCAGCAGGGCCTCGGCACCGCGGTTGCTGCCGTACTGGCCCGAGTCGTGCGACAGCGATTCGCGCGCGGCGGCGTAGACATGCTCGCCGGGCAGGAAATTCGGCACGCCGATCGAGAAACTGATGATGTCGCGGCCGGCGGCCTTGAGCTGTTTTGCCTTCTCGGCAATGACCATGATCGCGCTGGGCTTGGCACGGCCGACACGCTGGGCGAGCTGGGGCATGGGTCTCTCACGCAGGGGGGAGGAAGCAAAGGCGGCAATTTTACCATGCCGCCGGACGCCTGCGCCCGGCGGCATGGGCAGACCGTCGGGCGGATCGCTGCAGCGCCTGCACGAACCATGCATGATGTCCCCGTCCGGCTGATGAACGACGTGACTTCACCCGCAAAGGAGATCCGCATGCACTGGTTATGGGTATTCTTGATTGGTCTGGTGGTGGGCCTGGTGGCCAAACTGCTGACGCCGGGCCGCGACCCGGGCGGCTTCATCGTCACCGCGTTGATCGGCATTGCCGGTTCGCTGCTGGCCACCTGGGCCGGGCAGAACGTGTTCGGCTGGTATCAGCAGGGGCAATCCGCCGGCTTCATTGCCTCGGTGATCGGCGCGGTGGTGTTGCTGCTGATCTATCACCTGCTCCGGCGCAGGTCGACCTGACCTTCCGCCACAAAAAAACCGCCGGCTGCAAACCGGCGGTTTCCAGCGCCGCGGAATCGCGAACTCAGCCGCGCTGATCGAGCACTTCGTTCCAGTCCTTCACCCGATCGGACTGCGACGCCAGCAGCGCGTCGACATCGCCTTCCACGGTGACCTTCTCGATCGTGTCGCCCTGCTGGATCGCATTGACGACATCCATGTCGACCGCATCGACCACTTCGCCGAACACGCTGTGCTTGCCGTCCAGCCACGGGGTCGGGCCGTGGGTGATGAAGAACTGGCTGCCATTGGTGCGCGGGCCGGCGTTGGCCATCGACAGCACGCCCGGCTTGTCGTGACGCAGCGACGGGTTGAACTCGTCCTCGAACTTGTAGCCCGGACCGCCGCGACCGCTGCCCTCGGGGCAACCACCCTGCACCATGAAGTCGGCGATCACGCGATGGAACGACAGCCCGTCGTAATAACCGCGCCGGGCCAGGTTGACGAAGTTGGCGACCGTGATCGGCGCCTTGTCTTCATGCAGACGCAGGTGGATCGGGCCGCGGTTGGTGCTGAAAGTGACATTGATGGTCATCGCAAAATCCTAGGTTTGAAAGCTGCACCGTGCCACGACACGGGCATGGGGCCGTCAAGAATAACCCAGCGCCGCGGGTGACGCAGGTGCCGACGCGGTGCAACCCCGCATGCTGCGACCTGCGGATGGCTAGGGCAGCCCCAGCGTGCCGGCATCGAGTGCACCGGCACCCCGCGGCCGTGCCGCCGGGGTCGGCAGGTCGGTCGGCCAGGCCGCGCCGCCGTACAGGTGCGCCCACAACCGATCCAGCGCCATATAGCCGTAGGGCAGCAGCGGCAGGTGCCGGTCACCGAACCCGGGCAAAACCAGGAACGCGTCGAAGTGCTGCGCGTACGGCACCTTCCAGTAGATCGGCCGGCGTCCCTGTTCGCGCAGCCACGCCACATACGGTTCGGAGCTGAAGGCGGTCGGCAACAATCCGTCGCTGGCGCCATGGATCACCCACAGCGGCAGGTCGCTGCGCGGCAGCTTCGCCGCCGTGGCGGCGATCGAGGCGTGCAGGGCCTGCGACTCGTGGTCGTCGCCGGTCCACAGCGCGCGCAGGCATTCGTTGCCGATCAGGGTCGGATCGGCCGACACATTCACGCCACCGAACAGGCCGACGCCGTTACCCGGCGGGATGCCCGACGCATCCGCCCACCATCCGGCCCGTGCCAGCGGATCGGTCTCCCCGGGCAGCGCTCCCGCCCCGGTCGCCGCGTAGTGGAACCCGCAGGGCATGTCGGTGGCGCCACGACGCAGGTAGGACGAGGCATAGCCCGCCGTGATCACCCGCCAAAGGTCGAACGCAGTGGTGCTGGCCGCCGTGCTCATCGCCTCGTCGGTCCAGTCACGGGCACGCAGATACTGGTAGGCCTGCTCCGCCTGCCCGTCCACGGTGTTGCCGCTCAACTTGCCTTGCGCGCGCAGGCTGGCGCAGCGCGCCAGCCAGGCCGCCGGCAGCTGGCGATTCGCCCCGCGCGCGAACGGCGCGTCGGCGAAGCGTTCGCTGCTCAGCGCACACGGCAGCCAGATCGCCGCCTCGGTGGCATAGTCGTACATCGCCCGGCCGCCCTCGGCCGCGTAGACATTCGGCTCCAGCGCCACCACGCCGGCGAAGAAACCCTCGTGGTCCAGCCCCGCCGCCTGCAGCACCGCGCCGCCGCCGTTGGAAAGGCCGGTGGCGATGATCTTCGTGTTCTGCGGCGTGAACGGCGCCTCGCCGGGGTACGCGCGATCGAGCATGGCCAGCCCGAACCGGGCCGCCTGGATCACGTGCCGGCCCCAGTCCGCTTCCGGGTTGTCGCCGGAATGCATCTGCTTGACCGCGATGCCGGCCGTGACCGGCGCCGGTGCCGGCTGGAATTCCAGCGCCGCCTCGCCGCGCTTCGCGCGACGGCCGTCCAGCGCCACGCCACTGTTGTCCGCGTAATCGTAGTAGCCGGCACCGGTACCCTTGTCGGTGTAGGCCACCGCGCAACCGTGCGGCAGGCCCCACGCGCCGGCCAGCGCGATCGCACCATAGATGCCGCGCGAGCCGGACGAGGCGGTCACCACGAGGCAGCGCTTGCGCCTGTCGAAATGATCGGGCAGCTGCAGCAGCACCCGATGCGGTGCGCGCGCACCGGGAATGCGCGCGAACATCTGGTATTCGCGCCCCGGCACATCCGGTACGCCGCCGTAGACCGTGCCGTAGCCGCCCAGCGGACCGAGGTCGGCGATGCCCTTCCAGCTGGTCTGGATCGCCCGGCGGCGCAACTCGTCTGCGGTCGGATCCTGCGGATGGGCAAACGGCGTGGGTTCGCCGGCCAGGCCAGCCAACCCCAGCCCCGCACTGAGCAGGTCGTCATGACCGCGATGTTCCGTTACCCGCACTTCGCCGATATCGAGTTCACGCATTGCAGAGTCCTTTCCCACCGGGTTGCCGGCACAAGCGAACAGCATGCCCGAAAGCAGCAGGGTCATGCACGGCAGGATCGAACGGCGGGCGATTTTTTTCATCCGGCCACCATAACAAGCGCAGCGGTAGCCGCCATCGTACGAAAGTCCAGCGTCGCTGCTGACGACCCGGATCGGCAGGCGTGATCGCGGCAACTCGACGGCGGCGCCGCGGCCAGCTAAGTTCGACGGCATGACGAGCCTGCTGATCGCCGACGACCACCCGCTGTTCCGCGCCGCGCTGCGCCAGGCCGCCGTGCAGAGCCTGCCCGACTGCCGCGTCAGCGAGGCGGCCGACCTGGCCGGCGTGCTGGCCGCGCTGCAGGCCGAGCCCGACACCGACCTGGTGCTGCTCGATCTGCACATGCCCGGCAGCCAGGGTCTCACCGGCCTCGCCGCCTTGCGCGGCCAGCATCCCGGCGTCGCCGTGCTGGTGGTCTCGGCCCACGACGAACCACGCATCGTGCGTCGCGTGCTCGATCACGGCGCGTCCGGCTTCATCCCCAAGAGCGCCAGCCCCGCCGAGATCGGCGAGGCGATCGGCCGCGTGCTCGACTGCGGTACGTGGCTGCCACCCGCTCTCGCCGACGCCGTCGCCGCCCTGCCCGCCAACCCCGACGACACCGATCTGGCCAGTCGCCTGGCCCGCCTTACCGAACAGCAATCGCGCGTACTGGGCCTGCTGGCCGAAGGCCTGTTGAACAAGCAGATCGCCGACCGCCTGTCGATCCAGGAGCGCACGGTGAAGGCACACGTCACCGCGATCTTCGAGAAGCTCGGGGTACGCAACCGGACCCAGGCGGGCATGGTGTTGCGCTCGCTGGAACTGGGCGAGCCGGCGCGGGTCGGCTGAACAGATCAGCGGATCTCCTGCGCGCCGACACGGCGCCGCATCCCGATATCAGACCCGCTCCGTTCCAGCCACCACACGCTGCAGCACCTGGCGCAACGCCAGCGGTTTCAGTGGCTTGTACAACACGCCGATGCCCGCATCGAGCAGGCGCTGGCGCAGTTCGCCATCGCGATCGGCGGTCAGCATCACGGTCGGCACGTCGGCGTGCAGCGTCTGCAACTGCTGCCACACCTCCAGCCCGGTCTGGCCACCGTCCAGATGAAAGTCGAGGATGTGCAGGTCCGCCCGCCACGGCGCGGCCAGCGCCTGCTCGGCGTTGCGCGCGGCGTGTACCAGCCAGCCCCAGCCCGTCAGCAGATGGCTTAGCGCGGCCAGCGCGGCCGGCTCGTTGTCCAGCACCAGTGCGCGACCGGCGGGCAGTCGTTGCGGCGCGTCCGCCAACGGCGGCAGTCGCACGGCGGTACGGGCCAGCGGCAAGCCGAGATGGAACACGCTGCCGTGGCCGGGCCATGAGCGCAGCCCCAGCGGATGACCGAGCAAGCCGGCCATGCGCTGGGCGATCGACAGCCCCAGACCGAGTCCCTGCCCACCTGCGGCACTGCCGCGGCGGAACTCCTGGAAAATCAGCTGCTGTTCGTCCAGCGCGATGCCCGGTCCGCTATCCCACACCTCCACCCGCAGCTGCGGGCCGTTCCGTCGCACGCCCAGTAACACGCGCCCGTGCTCGGCGTAACGCAACGCGTTGGACAGGAAGTTCTGCAGCACCCGGCGCAGCAGTTGCGGATCGGAGCGTACCCACGCGCGCGTGCCGACCACGTCCAGTCGCACGCCGCGATCGAGCGCGATGGCGCGGAACTCGGCAGCCAGGGGATCGAGTACCTCGGCCAGGGGGAACGCCCGCGGTTGCGGGTGCAGCCGGCCGCCTTCGAGCCGGGCCACGTCGAGCAGGCCGCTGAGCAGGCCTTCGGTGGCGGCCAGCGCACCGTTCAGATGCTGCGCGGTGGCGGTGTCGCCACCGTGTTCGGTCAACGCATGCGCAAACAGCTGCGCCGCGTGCAGCGGCTGCATCAGATCGTGGGTGACCGCGGCGAGGAAGCGGCTCTTCGCCTCGTTCGCCGCCTGCGCTTCTGCCGAGGCGGCGGTGAGCGCACTGGTGCGTTCCTCCACCCGCAGCTCCAGCGTTTCGTTGACCCGCTTCAACGCGTTCTCGGCCTGACGGAATGCGGTGACGTCGGTGAAGGTGGCGACGAAGCCGCCCCCCGGCATCGGGTTGCCGCGGATCTCCACGATGGTGCCGTCGGGGAAGCGCCGCTCGGACAGGTGACGGGTGCCCGCGCGCATGTGGGTGAGCCGGCGTTGCACGCGCCGCTCGCTGTCGCCGGGGCCGATGATGCCGCGGTCGACGTTGTAGCGAGTCAGCTCGGCCACCGGCCGGCCCACCTGCAGCAGTTCGGCCGGATAATCGAACAGGCGCGCATACGGGCTGTTCCACGCCACCAGCTGCAGCTCCGCGTCGACCACGCAGATGCCCTGGCTCATGTTTTCCAGCGCCGCCTCCAGCACGCGCTGGTTGAAGCGCAGGTCCTGCGCCGCCTCGCCCACGATGGCGACGACGGTATCCAGGTCCTCGCGGCCCTGCCGGTGCACTACCTCCAGCAGCAGTCGCGCCGAAGCGGCGCCGATCACCGCGGCCAGCTCATGCTCGACCTCGGCCACCCGCAGGCTGCCCGACGGCCCGGCCGACGGCGCCGCGTCGAACAGGTGATCGACCCGCTCGAGCGGCAGGAATCGCGTGGCCAGCGCGCGCAGTTCGGTCACCCCGACATGGCCCACGCTCACCGCCCGCGCGGCGCGGCCGTAACGCGAGCCGGCAACCGCCTGCATCACCGCGACATTTGCTACCAGGCTCACCGTGACCGCCCGACCCAGCCGGTTCCAGTCACCCAGCCCGAACAGGCTGTCCGGCGCCAACCAGTGCAGTGCGAACGGGCCGTCGTGCAGCCACGGCAGACTCGGAGGCAGCAGCACCGGCAGCACCGCATACAGCCACACCAGGGTGCCCACCGCCAGTCCGGCGATGACCGCACGTGAACCGATCTGCGGCCGATACACCGCCGCCAGCAAGGCCGGCGTCAGCCCGGCCAGCGCGGAGAACGAGATCGAGCCGATGTCGGCCAGTGCCTCGTTGCGCGCCAGCACGCGGCTGTAGGTCCAGGCCAGCAGCAGCACGACGAGGATCGCCACCCGCCGATAATTCAGCAGCTCGCCGCGCAGGTCGCCGTGCTCGTCGCGACCCCAGCCCGCGCGCACCCGCAGCGGCGCGATGAAGTGGTTGACCACCATCAGGCTCAGGGTCAGCGTGGCGATCACCACCATGCTGGTGGCGGCGCTCAAGCCGCCCAGAAACGCGACCAGCGCCAGCCCGTGTTCGCCGCGCGCCAGCGGCAGCGCCAGCACGTACATGTCCGACGACACCCCGCTCGGCCCCAGCAGCGCGTCGCCCATCCGCGCCAGCGGCAGGATCGGCAGCGAGATCAGCAACAGGTACAGCGGGAACAGCCAGCGCGCGGTGCGCAGGTGGCCGTCGTCGCGGCATTCCACCACCCCGGCGTAGAACTGGTGCGGCAGGGTGAACATCGCCAGCGCGCCGAGCAGGATCAGTGCGGGGAAGCCGCCGCTGTCGGGCGGCGGCGGCACGTTCACTAGCACCCCCGCCGGCAGCGCGGTGAACAGCAGGCTGCCCAGCGCCAGCATCGCGCCCAGCTTGAACAGCGATTCGAACGCCATCGCCAGTACCAGCCCGCGGTTGTGCGCCATGGTCGACGCGCGCCGGGTGCCGAACAACATCGCGAACAGTGCCATCAGCAGCGCCACGTACAGCGCGCTGTCCTGCCACGGCGCGGACTCGCTCAGCTGGCCCAGGCTGAGGATGCCGTAACTCATCGCCACCGCCTTCAGCTGCAGCGCGATGTACGGCACGATGCCGATCACCATCACCGCGGTGACCATCGCCGCCAGCCCCGGATGCCGCCCCAGCCGCACCGCGATCAGGTCGGCCAGCGAACCGGCGTTGTACTCGCGCACCAGTTGCACTAGCCGGCGCAGGAAACGGATCGCGAACACGTACATCAGGATCGCCCCGACAAAGGTCGGCGGCAGCCACCAGCCCGAACGACTGGCCTGGGTGACGGTGCCGTAGAACGTCCACGAGGTGCAGTGGATCGCCAGCGACAGCGCATACACGATCGCCCAGCGCTTCTCGAAAATGTGCGGCCGCCGCTCTCCCAGCAACGCCACGCCGAACAGCAGTCCCAACCAGCACAGCGCGGCGAACGCGATCAGGCCGGCGCTCAGCACGGGAGGCTCCGCTGGAAGCCATGGAGCGGGTGATCCGCTTCATCCCGACCTTGCAGGAGCGACTTCGGTCGCGATGCCCTTGCTTCGACATGGTGTATTCGAAAGCTCTTTGCTTCATGGGTAAACAAGAGCAAGAGCATCGCGACTGAAGTCGCTCCCACAGTCGCGTCGGCAGTTGCCGGTGGGCTGAAGCAACTCTGATGGCGCGCAGCCATCAATGCCCCGCCGGCAACCCCAACGCCCGTACCGCGTTCACCAGCCAGCGCAACTGCACGCCGTGGCGAGTGTCGTAGTCGGCTCCGGAATATCCCCACCAGTCCCAGCATGCTTGCGGATTCAAGGGCGCGAAACTCGCGCGAGTCTGAGGATATAGCACGGCCACGTCATAGGCATCGGCCCAGCGATTGAAGCCCGCGTCCTTCACGAACGCCTCGCCCACCGCGTCGGCGTCCTGCCTGCAGCCATGGAACGCGACCATCAGGCCGCAGCGCTTGCCGGCGGCGCAGGCCGGCGGCAGGTAGACGTAGCCGGTATCGGCGAGAAATGCATCCGCACCACCCGGGCGCAGCGCATCCTGGTCGAACGTGCGCAGCTGACCCTGCGCGTCGCGCGCCACGGCCCTGGCCGGCTTGCCGAACATCTGCGCGAAGATCGCGCCGGCCGCGTCGAAGCCGCAGTGGCCCAGATACGGCGACACCGACTTGCCGCAGTCGTCGCCGGCGGCGGCGACCGGCAGGTTGTGTGCGAAGTCGCGGGCGCCATCGTCGTGGATCTGCATGCCGGCGAGTCCCGGCGTGCCGGCGCTCAGCTTCGTGTAGAAATGTGCGGCTGCCTCGGCCACGGCGGGCGCTACCGTGGTATCGGCACGGCCGTGCAACAGATAGACATGGGCCCCCGCAAGATTTTTCAATGCACCGATCTCGCCGCTGGCCGCGCGCTTGCCGGCGCGTGCCACCAGCGCATCGACGTCCGGCGCCGGCACGCCCTTCATGCAGGTACCCAGCGCCAGTTGCAGCTGGCCGTCGGCGCAGCCGTAAGGACCACCCGCCACCAGGGCCGCATCGGGAAACAGTTCGGGATAGGCCAGCTGCGCCTGGGTGGCCATGTAGGCGCCCGAGGACAGGCCGACCACCGCGACCCGTGAAGGGTCCAGCCTGAGCCGCGGCAATGACGCGTTGTCGCCTGCGGCACAGGCCACGCTGCTGCCGAAGAACAGCGCCAGGCAGAGCGCTCGCAAACAGGTTTTCGGGTGCATCGGCAGACTCCGGCATGCATGATTCGGCGGCGCAGGAGTCACCACGCATCCCGCCGTCGCAGTGACGGCGGGATGGTCGCGGCCCTGTGCCCCGGGGCTGGTCAGAAAGTGTAGCGTGCGGTCAGCGTGACCATCCGCGGCGCGCCGTAGAACCCGGTCACGATGCCCAGCGAGCCGATGTTGTAGCCGGTGGTGCGATACGACTTGTTGGCCAGGTTGGTGCCCTGCAGGCTCAGCGTCCACGGCTGGTCGATCTGCCAGATCACGCCGGCGTTCCACAGGCCGTAGGCCGACTGCGCGATCAGCGGCGACAACGACGTCTCCGGATACACCATGCCCTGGTAGGTATAGTTGACCCGGGCGGTGAGGCTGCCGCCGTTGCCCAGCGACTGGGTATTCTCCAGCGACAGGCCGCCGGACCACTTCGGCGCATTGGTGAATTTCTGCTGGTCGGCGACGTTGACGCCCCCGGTGAGGAACTCGGTGTACTTGGTGTGCAGATAGGCGAACTGCCCGCTGAGGGTCCAGTCCTCGGCCGGCTTCCAGGCAAACTCTTCCTCGAGCCCGTCGATGTGGCCCTTGCCGGCGTTGGTGAAATCGCCGAAGAAGCCCTGGCTGCCGTTCGGCAGCGTGTAGGAGCTGAACACCGACAGCTGAATGTTCGAGTACACGTTGTGGAAGAGCGCCGTGTTCATCATCAGCGCGTCGTCGAAGAAGGTCATCTTGCTGCCCAGTTCGAACGACTGCACCTTCTCGTCGTTGATCGGCCGGCACGAACTCGGGATGGCGACGCAGTTCGCGCGGATGTTGTAGCCGCCGGAGTGGAAGCCTTCGCTGTAGCTGCCGTACAACTTGATCTGGTCGCTCGCGCTCCAGGACAACGAGACTTTCGGCGACACGTTGTTGGACGCATGCGAGCCGCTGAAGTCGGCCACGGTGGAGGTCGGCGTCTGGAACGTGGCGTCGGCATAGCCGTAGTTCTGGATCAGCGCGGTCTTGGTCTCGTGGGTGTAGCGCATGCCCACATCGAGGCTCCACTGCGGACTGATGTCCCAGGTGAAGTCACCGTAGCCGGCGTAGCTCTCGGTGCCGGTGCTGCCGCCGGTGCTGCCATACAGCGAGTAGCCCAGCGTGCTGTAGGGCGGCGAGCCGAGGAAGATGTTGTGGATCTGGCCGGCCGCCGTGCCCTTGAAGTAGAACAGCCCGAACACGCCGTGCAGCACGCCGCCGGCGTCGTAGTTCGCCTGCAGTTCCTGGGTGAACTGGTGATCCTTGTACTTCGCGGTGACGTCGGCGATCTTTTCCGGCAGGGTGTCGAAATCGATGTAGGTGTCGGTCGAGGATTTGCGATAGGCGGTGATCGACTTCAGCGTCCAGTCCTGGTCGACGATCCAGTTCAAGGTCAGCGCGGCACCGCTCATGTCGGTGTGGTTGAGCTGGGCCAGTCCGCCGCGGGTGTCGAAATCGCTGGACAGCGGCGCGTAGGCCGGATCGAACTTGTTCGCGATCAGCATCTTCGCGCCGCGCGGATTGGAATTGTCGCGGAGGCCGTCGACCGACAGCTGGGCATTGAAGCTCGCCGAGGGGAAGAAGCCGAGCGTGGCACGGGCCGCATTGGTGTTCTTGTTGCCGTTGCGGCTGTTGCTGGTGAGGTTCTTGCCGAAGCCGTCGTTGTGCTCGCTGGCCGCGGCCACGCGCCCGCGCCACACCCCGTCCGTGCTGGCGCCGCCGAGACTGGCCTTGACGTCCTTCTCGCCATGCGTGCCGACGGTGGCCTCGACCGAACCTTCGGTCTTCCTCGGTAGCGGGTTGGAAACGTACTTGATCGCACCGCCGATGGTGTTCTTGCCGTACAGGCTGCCCTGCGGGCCGCGCAGCACCTCGATCCGGTTGACGTCGAACACGTCCAGCAAGGCGCCCTGCGGCCGCGCCATGTAGACATCGTCCAGATAGATGCCCACGCCCGGATCGAAGCCCCAGGTCGGGTCGGCCTGGCCGACACCGCGGATATAGGCGGTCAGGGTGGTGTTGGAACCGCGCGCCGCGTAGATCTGCAGCGAGGGGACCTTGCCCTGCAGGTCGCCCAGGTTCTGCACGTTCTGCTTGAACAGCGTGGCGCCGGTGAACGCGCTCACCGCGATCGGCACGTCCTGCAGGGTTTCCTCGCGCTTGCGTGCGGTGACCGTCACCTGACCGAGTTGCTTGGCATTGGCCGGCTTGGTTGCATCGGTGCTGGCCGCGGCATCGCCGGCTTGCTGTGCATACAGCGGCAGGGCACAGATCAGGCCGGTGGCCGCCAGACCCATCGCCAGACTCAGAGACGTGCGCTTCATGTTTTCCCCTTCCCTATAGTCGCAACCATCGACGATGGACGCTGATGCAGCCAAGAGTAGGCAGCCGGCGACACCCGCACACTTGTACCTTCGTACAGTGCCCGCGCCGGAGGCACGCGCGGATACTCGGGCCTTCGTCGATTCCGACCAAGACCACATGGGGAACCGCAGGGATGGCATTTCTGATCGTGCTGGCCGCGTTGTGCTTTCTGATGTTTGCGGCGTACCGCGGCTACAGCGTGATCCTGTTCGCGCCGATCGCCGCGCTGGGTGCGGTGTTGCTGACCGAGCCGGCGCTGGTCGCGCCGATCTTCACCGGCCTGTTCATGGACAAGATGGTCGGTTTCCTCAAGCTGTACTTCCCGGTATTCATGCTCGGCGCGCTGTTCGGCAAGCTGATCGAGCTGTCGGGATTTTCCAAGGCGATCGTGGCGGCCACCATCAACCTGGTCGGGCGCAGCCGCGCGATCCTGTCGATCGTGCTGGTCTGCGCGCTGCTGACCTACGGCGGCGTCTCGCTGTTCGTGGTGGTGTTCGCGGTCTACCCGTTTGCGGCCGAACTGTTCCGTGCCAGCGACATCCCGAAGCGGCTGATCCCCGGCACGATCGCGCTGGGTGCGTTCACCTTCACCATGGATTCGCTGCCCGGCACGCCGCAGATCCAGAACATCATCCCGACCTCGTTCTTCGGCACCACCGCCTGGGCCGCGCCATGGCTGGGCACGATCGGCGCGGTGTTCATCCTGATCGCGGGGCTGAGCTACCTCGAGTGGTGCCGGCGCCGGGCGGCCCGTGCCGGTGAGGGCTATGGCGACAACCTGGTCAACGAGCCAGTACCGTTCGAGCATGGCAGGCTGGCGCATCCGCTGGTCGCGCTGCTGCCGCTGCTGCTGGTCGGCGTGGGCAACAAGCTGCTGACCGACCTGATCCCGCGCGCCTACGGCACGACCCAGTCGTTCGTGCCGGCGGTGGTCGGCAACGCCGCGCCGGTGGTGCAGCAGGTGTCGAAGATCGCCGCGATCTGGGCGGTCGAGGGCGCGCTGCTGCTGGGCATCTTGTGCGTGCTGCTGACTGCGTGGCGGCCGGTGACGGCACGCTTCGCCGAAGGCAGCAGAGCCGCAGTCGGTGGCGCGCTGCTGGCGTCGATGAATACCGCTTCCGAATATGGCTTCGGCGCCGTGATCGCCGCCCTGCCCGGCTTCAAGCTGGTCGCCGACGCCCTGCATTCGATTCCGAACCCGCTGCTGAACGAGGCGGTCACGGTCACCGCCCTGGCCGGCATCACCGGCTCGGCGTCGGGCGGCATGAGCATCGCGCTGGGGGCGATGGCCGATACCTTCATCCACAACGCGCAGGCCGCCGCCATTCCGATGGAAGTGCTGCACCGGGTCGCCGCGATGGCTTCCGGCGGCATGGACACGTTGCCGCACAACGGCGCGGTGATCACCCTGCTGGCAGTCACCGGGCTGACCCACCGGCAGGCCTACAAGGACATCTTCGCGATCACCGTGATCAAGACCCTGGCGGTGCTGGTGGTGATCGCCGCGTACTACCTCACCGGCCTGGTCTAGCAGCCAAAAACGACGCCACTCCCCCGACCGGCCCGGTGCCGGTTGACGACGTCGCTCCCGATCCGGAGTCGCCTGCCCTGCGCACGCGACTCCTCCCGGTTCCGCGCAAGCGGAACCGTCGTGAAGCGAAGGAGTGATGAACGATGTCGATCAAGATGCACGTCCCGGGGCTGCTGGCCCTTCTGCTGTTGCTGGGCACGACGTCCGCGCGCGCCACCTGCCATGACACCGTGGTGCTGGTGCATGGCAACACCGGCAGTCCTGCCGATTTCCAGAACACCTACGACCTGCTGCGCCAGCGCGGCTGGAGTGACGCACAGATCGTCGCGCCGGCCTGGGGCAACGCGCTCTGTGCCGCCTGCAACGACCACAACGGCAGCGAGGAGACGCCGGTACGCAATGCGATCAGCAGTGCGATCGCCAGCTCGTGCAGCGGGCACATCGACGTGATCGGCCATTCGATGGGCGTGACCCTGGCCATGCGCGAGATCGACAAGCTCGATGTCTCCGCCAAGGTGGACGTGTTCATCGGCATCGCCGGCGCCGTGCACGGGCTGTGGTCGTGCGGCATGTATCCGTTCAACGTCGCCGCCAGCACCTGCGGCTATTACGGGCTCTCGGTGCACAGCCCGTTCCTGCTGGGCATCGCCGGCCATCGATTCGGCACGCACATGTACTCGATGAAATCATGGGTGGACGAGATCAACTGTTACGCCAGCTGCATCGTCGATGGCGTGCACACCTCGACCATCGCGGGCGAGGATTACAGCTTCGACTACCCCTACGGCCACTATCAGCTGCTCTGGTACACCGCCACCGACCAGGTGAACCTGCTGCAGTGACCCACGCAACCGGCGCCGCGGCACGCGCGCGCCGGTTTGCCGGGGCGGCGTCCCGGCCACTCGCCATCGTCCGCCGAACCGCCCCGATCCGTTGCGCGCAGCCCGTCGCGGCGTGCGCCCCGCCATGCCGCTGCCCCGGGACAGGCCCCGGCTGGCGGCAGCATGAACGGATGTCGCCGCGATGCAGCAAGTTGTCACATAAATCCGTATAATCCTCGGGTTAATCCTTCTGATAACCCACGTGGTGGCTGCAAGCGCCACCCGAGTGCTTTCCATGTCCATTGAAAATCTGCGCAATATCGCCATCGTCGCCCACGTCGATCACGGCAAGACCACCCTCGTCGACTGCCTGCTGAAGCAGTCCGGCACGCTGGCCGAGCGAACGGTGCTGACCGAGCGCGTAATGGACTCGAACGACCAGGAGAAGGAGCGTGGCATCACGATCCTGGCCAAGAACACCGCGATCACCTGGAACGGCAACCGGATCAACATCGTCGACACCCCGGGCCATGCCGACTTCGGTGGCGAGGTGGAGCGCGTGCTGTCGATGGTCGACTCGGTGCTGATCCTGGTCGACGCGATGGACGGCCCGATGCCGCAGACCCGCTTCGTGACGCAGAAAGCGTTCGACATGGGCTTCAAGCCGATCGTGGTGGTCAACAAGATCGACCGCCCGGGCGCGCGCCCGGACTGGGTCATCGACCAGGTGTTCGACCTGTTCGACCGCCTGGGCGGCACCAACGAGCAGCTCGACTTCCCGATCGTCTACGCCTCGGCGCTGCACGGTTATGCCAGCCTGGAAGATACCGCCCGCGAAGGCGACATGACCCCGCTGTACGAAGCGATCATGAAGCACGTGTCGCCGCCGGAGGTCGACCCGGTCGGCCCGTTCCAGATGCGCATCAGCCAGCTCGACTACAACAGCTATGTCGGCCTGATCGGCATCGGCCGCATCCAGCGCGGCAAGGTGCGCACCAACATGCCGGTCAGCATCGTCGACCGCCACGGCAAGAAGCGCCAGGGCAAGGTGCTGCAGGTGCTGGGCTTCATGGGCCTGGAGCGCCGCGAGGTCGAGGAAGCCGAGGCCGGCGACATCGTCGCCATCTCGGGCATCCAGGACCTGAGCATCTCCGATACCGTCTGCGCGCTGGACACGCCGGAAGCGCTGGAGCCGCTGACCGTCGACGAGCCGACCATCAGCATGACCTTCCAGGTCAACAACTCGCCGTTTGCCGGCAACAAGGACAAGAGTGGCGGCAAGTTCATCACCAGCCGTCAGATCCGCGAGCGTCTCGAGCGCGAGACCCTGCACAACGTGGCGCTGAAGGTCGAGGAAGGTTCCGACCCGGACAAGTTCACCGTCTCCGGCCGTGGCGAGCTGCACCTGTCGGTGCTGATCGAGAACATGCGCCGCGAAGGCTACGAGCTCGCCGTGTCGCGCCCGGAAGTGATCATCAAGGAAATCGACGGCCAGAAGCAGGAGCCGATCGAGCAGTTGGTGGTCGATGTGGAGGAAGTGCACCAGGGCGGCGTGATGGAGCGCCTGGGCATGCGCAAGGGCCAGCTCAAGAACATGGAGCCGGACGGCAAGGGCCGCGTGCGGCTGGACTACGAGATCCCGGCGCGTGGCCTGATCGGCTTCCAGACCGAGTTCCGTACCCTGACCCAGGGCGGCGGCCTGCTGTTCCACGTGTTCGACCATTACGGCCCGAAGGCGGAAGGCGCGATCGCCAAGCGCCAGAACGGCGTGATGATCTCCAACGCGACCGGCTCCACCCCCGCCTACTCGCTCGGGCCGCTGCAGGATCGCGGCAAGCTGTTCGCCGCCGAAGGCGACGAAGTGTATGAAGGCCAGCTGGTCGGCATCCACGCCAAGGACAACGACCTCACGGTCAACGTGATCAAGGGCAAGCCGCTGACCAACATGCGTGCCTCGGGCAAGGACGACGCGATCCAGCTGTCGCCCGCGATCAAGTTCTCGCTGGAGCAGGCACTGGAGTTCATCGAGGACGACGAGCTGGTCGAGATCACTCCGAAGGAGATCCGCCTGCGCAAGAAGCACCTGACCGAGAACGATCGCAAGCAGGCTTCGCGCAAGGGCTGAGTTGTCGGCACACCCGAAAAAGGCCGCCCCCGGGCGGCCTTTTTTTGTGGTCCCGCTGACAACACCCGGGAACGTGAGACAACCGACATGGGACGCAAAGCTTGCGTCGGCAACCCGCTAGATCCCCGTCGACACCTCGAAGCGCAGGGTGAACACCCACGCGTTCGGGATACTGCGATCGGTTCCGGGATGGATCACGTACTGCAGGTCCGGCTGCACGGCGAGCCTCGGGGTGATCTGGGCGAGATAGCTCAGCTCCACCGTACGCTCGGCATGCGTGGCTGGCGAACCCGGTGCCTGCTGTCGTCGATATGGCGAACCGTTGCGTGCGATCGCCAGGGCTACGCCGAACTCATCAGCACCGCGACCACGCAGGGGCCCGGCCACGACCAGGCCGGCACCGAGGTATTTTCCGAAACGGAACACGTCGGCATCGCCCCAGCCCAGTTGGGCGAACGCGGACAGGGCACGATCCGGATCGGAAGGGTCACGCGCCACGACGCGGTCGCCGACGGCGTAGAAGCCGGACGCCCCGCGTTGATTCCGCGGCGGCAAGGCCGGATCGAGTCGATCGAACAGGGTGGTGTAGTGCCACGCGCCGAACGCGAGTTTGCCCCGATAGGCCGGCAGCATCGCATTGCGCCCGATGCGCGTGCGCGGGTCGTTCGCCATCCCGGCACCGGGTCGGTCGAGCAGCGCCAGTTCGGCCACATAAAGCAGGCCGTCGTCCTGCCTGAAAGCACCCAGGCGCTGGTCGGTCCGGATCAGCGGCACGCCATCCAGCACCGCGGCACGCAGCACCACCCTGGCTGCCGGCTTCCAGGCCACGCGGACGCCCAGCGAGGTGCGCGGAAAGATCGACGGACCCTCGATGCCGCTCTGCGCGAATTCGGGCCCGATGCCGAAGGCACTGTTGAGGAACAACCCGCCCGATTGCAGGCGATAAAACTCACTATTGAGATCGTACAACCCGGCCAGTAGCGAGACGCCCGACGGGTCGAAATTGTGCTCCAACCAGAGCTCTTCGATCTGCGCACCGGGCGGTGCGGACAGATTGCTGACCCCCAGCGCGTCTCCCACGAACCGGTCGGGCTGGCCGCCATGGATCCACAGCGCGTCGACGAAGGCACTGGTATCGGCCCATCCCAGGGCACGCTGGAGATCCACCAGGCTGCGCAGATGCAGGTTGCCGACATAGGTGGAGGAACGGCCGCGGCCCCCGTGCAGATCGAAGATGGTCGCACCGTCATAAGACAGGGAGGTGGTCGTTGCGCCTCCTGCATCGATTGCGCCTGGCGCGTCGCCCGCGTTGGCGCAGTCCATCGTCAGCGCCGTGGCCAGGCCCAGCAGAACGATGAGGAAACCCTTCATGCGCACACCACCTGACCCCTCCAGCAAGGAAGTCGCCGATCGTCTATCCGCGCGAAGCATCGGCACCCGGGTCTGCCACCTGGAGAGGCGTCAGGCCGTCTTCGGCTTCGCCCCCATCACCCGCAGGCCCGGACGCTGGCGCGCCAGCTTGCGCAGCAACTCGGCGAAAGCCTGAAGATCATCGTGCCAGGGCGAGGCATCGCGCCAGTACAGCGCGATCTCCCGCCCGCTCGCCTGCCCCTTCAACCCGGCCAGCACGATGTTCGGCATCGAGGCCAGCCGTTCGTGCGCGAGTGCCGGCACCAGCGCATAGCCGCCGCGCAAACTGACCAGCGCGGCTAGGCTTTCCAGGCTCACGTCCTGCACATGGCCATGCTCGCTGCCATCGCATGCGAGGCCATCGGCATGACTCTCCGCCATCAGGGTCGCCTCGGCCGGATCGAGCTGAGCCAGTGCAATGCTGGATTTTCCCGCCAGCGGATGATCCGCCCGCAGCATCAGCTGCCACGGTTCGCTGAACAGCGGGCGCACCGCAATGCCGCTGACCGCCGGGGCCGGTGGCGCCAGCACCGCGTCGAGTTCGCCTTCCTGCAGGCGGCGCAGCAGACCGCGCGGCTTGCCCTCGGAGATATCCAGCCGTGCACCCGGGAAATGCTGCGGGAACGGTGCGATGAGGTGCGGCAGCAGATACGGCCCCAGTGACGCCGGCACGCCCAGGCGCAGCTCGCCGCCGAAGGCGACGTCGCCGGCGCGGGCCAGCTGCTGCAGGTGTTCGGCCGACGCCAGCACCGCGTCGATCTGCTGCAACAGCCGCTGCCCGCCGGCGGTCGGCACGATGCGCCGACCGCCGCGCTCGAACAGCGGCGTTCCCAGCGCCAACTCCACCTTCTGTACCTGATGCGACAGGCCGGACGGGCTGATGTGCATCGCCCGTGCCGCGCGGTTGAAACTGCCATGGCGCTGCACCGCCTGCACCAGCGCGAGGTCGCGCAGCGAGACGGCGGCGAGGGTCATCGAAATCATCGAATGCTGCATGTCATTAAAGGCGTTTGTGCATGGTGGATATCGAGGGCATGCTGTTCGGTGAACTACAGACGACTGCATGTGCGAAGTCTAACCGCCAGGGCCAATCGGCGGAGATCCGATGATGCGCCACAGGCGGCGTGCACGCCGTGGTTACCCTGTTTAGGCGATAATTGCGTTTTTGCCGTTCCGGCGAACCCCATCGCCATCGTTCGAATATCCCAGCCGCAGGATTCAGCCAGGAGCTCCCCCATGAAAGATACCTTTTCCGTACGCGACACCCTCGACGTCAACGGCAAGAGCTACGCGTTTGCCAGCCTGACCAAGCTGGGCGAGCGCTTCGACCTGAAGCGGCTGCCGTACTCGCTGAAGATCCTGCTGGAGAACCTGCTGCGCCATGAGGACGGCGTGGACGTGACCTCGAAGGAAATCGAGGCGATTGCTAAGTGGGACGCCAAGGCCGAGCCGGAGACCGAGATCGCCTTCATGCCGGCACGCGTGGTGCTGCAGGATTTCACCGGCGTGCCCTGCGTGGTCGACCTGGCCGCGATGCGCGACGCCGTGGTGAAGCTCGGCGGCGACGCCACCCAGATCAACCCGCTGGCCCCGGCCGAGCTGGTCATCGACCACTCGGTGCAGGTCGACGCCTACGGTTCGGAATCGGCGCTGGAGAAGAACGTCGAGATCGAGTTCGAGCGCAACCAGGAGCGTTACTCGTTCCTGCGCTGGGGCCAGAAGGCCTTCAACAATTTCAAGGTGGTGCCGCCGCGCACCGGCATCGTGCACCAGGTGAACCTGGAGCACCTGGCCCGCGTGGTGTTCACCAATGAGCAGGACGGCCAGAGCTGGGCCTATCCGGATACCGTGTTCGGTACCGACTCGCACACCACGATGATCAACGGTATCGGCGTGCTGGGCTGGGGCGTGGGCGGCATCGAGGCCGAGGCCGCGATGCTGGGCCAGCCGTCGTCGATGCTGATTCCGCAGGTCGTGGGCTTCAAGCTCAAGGGCAGGATGCC
This sequence comes from Rhodanobacter ginsengisoli, assembly GCF_042657065.1. Taxonomy (NCBI): domain Bacteria; kingdom Pseudomonadati; phylum Pseudomonadota; class Gammaproteobacteria; order Lysobacterales; family Rhodanobacteraceae; genus Rhodanobacter; species Rhodanobacter ginsengisoli. The sequence continues at coordinate 1,739,092 of NZ_JBHSNF010000001.1, read as the reverse complement.
CGAAGGCGTCACCGCCACCGACCTCGTGCTGACCGTCACGCAGATGCTGCGCAAGCTCGGCGTGGTCGGCAAGTTCGTCGAGTTCTTCGGCGACGGCCTGAAGCACCTGCCGCTGGCCGATCGCGCCACCATCGCCAACATGGCACCGGAATACGGCGCCACCTGCGGCATCTTCCCGATCGACCAGGAAGCGCTGAACTACATGCAGCTGTCCGGCCGCAGCGCCGAACAGATCGCGCTGGTCGAGGCGTATGCCAGGGCCCAGGGCATGTGGCATGACGAAAACTCGGTGGAGCCGACCTTCACGACCACCATGGAGCTCGACCTGGCCGATGTGCGCCCGTCGCTGGCCGGTCCCAAGCGTCCGCAGGATCGGGTACTGCTGGAAGCCGTGCAGAAGAGCTTCCACGACGTGGTCGGCGCGCTCACCGCCAACCGCAAGCCGAAGAGCCTCGCCGTCGACAACTTCGCCAGCGAAGGCGGCGCCACCGCGATCGGCAACGAAGCGAACACGATCAGCAACGGCAGCGTGGAGGTCGAGAAGGACGGCGAGAATTTCCGGGTCGGCGACGGCTCGGTGGTGATCGCGGCGATCACCTCGTGCACCAACACCTCCAATCCGGCGGTGATGCTGGCGGCGGGCCTGCTGGCCAAGAAGGCCGCCGCGCGCGGACTCAAGGCCCAGCCGTGGGTGAAGACCTCGATCGGACCGGGCTCGCTGGTGGTCAGCGACTACCTGAAGAAGACCGGCCTGCTGGAAGAACTCGAGAAGATCGGCTTCTACATCGTCGGCTACGGCTGCACCACCTGCATCGGCAACTCCGGCCCGCTGCCGGCCGAGATCAGCCATGCGATCAGCGAGGGCGACCTCGCCGTGGCCTCGGTGCTGTCCGGCAACCGCAACTTCGAGGGTCGCGTGCATCCGGAAGTGAAGATGAACTACCTGGCCTCGCCGCCGCTGGTGGTCGCCTACGCGCTGGCCGGTACGCTGGACATCGACCTGACCACCGAGCCGCTGGGCACCGGCAGCGACGGGAAGCCGGTGTACCTGAAGGACATCTGGCCGTCCAACAAGGAAATTTCCGACACCATCGCCGGAGCGATCAACCCGGCGATGTTCGAGAAGAACTACGCCGACGTGTTCAAGGGCGACAGCCGCTGGAACCAGATCGCCTCGCCGGACGGTGCGCTGTTCCAGTGGGATGATTCCACCTACATCAAGAACCCGCCCTACTTCGACGGCATGACCGCCGAGCCGGGCACGATCGAGGACATCCACGGCGCCAGCGTACTGGGCCTGTTCGGCGACTCGATCACCACCGATCACATCTCGCCGGCCGGCTCGATCAAGAAGGACAGCCCGGCCGGGGCGTTCCTGATCAGCAAGGGCGTCGAGCCGAAGAACTTCAATTCCTTCGGCTCGCGTCGCGGCAACGACGACGTGATGGTGCGCGGCACGTTTGCCAACATCCGCATCAAGAACCTGATGCTGGACAACGTCGAAGGCGGTTACACCCGTCACGTGCCGTCGGGCGAACAGATGGCCATCTATGACGCCGCGATGAAGTACAAGGCCAGCGGCACCCCGCTGGTCGTGCTGGCCGGCAAGGAGTACGGCACCGGTTCGTCACGCGACTGGGCGGCCAAGGGCACCCTGCTGCTGGGCGTCAAGGCGGTGATCGCCGAGAGCTTCGAGCGCATCCACCGTTCCAACCTGGTCGGCATGGGCGTGCTGCCCTGCACGTTCAAGAGCGGTGAGAGCGCGAAGTCGCTGGGCCTGACCGGCAGCGAAAGCTTCGACATCACGGGTCTGGACGACGGCAATGCGAAGGAGGCCACGGTGACCGCCACGTCCCCCGACGGCAGCAAGAAGCAGTTCAGCGTGAACGTGATGCTGTTGACCCCGAAAGAGCGCCTGTTCTTCCGCCACGGCGGCATCCTGCAATACGTGCTGCGTCAGCTGGCCAGCAAGAAAGCCGCCTGAGTTTCAGCCTGACTTGCGCAAGACAGAAACCGCCCCGGCCTCCGGGGCGGTTTGCTGTTGCGGCACCCGTGACTTTTCACATCGCATGCGTCCAGCTCGCCGTGTAGCAGCGCCATTTGCCCTCCTCGTTGCGCCAGGCCGATTCGACCCGATAGAGACCCAGCTGGTCGGGTAGCAGATGGCTGCCGCTGGTCAGGGTCACGGTGAAGGTGGCCACCATCCGCGTGCCGCGATGTTCGATTCCGATCGGCCCCAGCGTCACGCCGACATGCTCGCCACGCAGTGCGAAGAGTCGGATCAGGTTGCCCAATGAACGGCGATCCAGCTCGCCGGCATTGCCATCGAAGTCGTCGCTCAGTGGCGCCACCACGTCACTGGCGGCACCCGCTTCGGCCGCCGTCGCCACGGCGGCGATCGCCTCGCGCACCTGCACCTCATCGGGCCGGTGTCGGCAGGCGGCCAGGCTCACCGCGCACACCACCAACGCAGTCAGCAGACCAGCGGATTTTTTCCATCGCAACATGTCGGCAACTCGCTGCAGTGTGGCTTGCCGCTATACGCGGGCGTATGCTCCAATGAGCCGGCATATGGCTCATGCTTAAGGCTGCAAGCATCCGCAGGCCATCATCGATCATGATCCACGATAAGAACAGGGAACCCAAGCATGAGCAATGAACGTCCGTGGCTGGCTCACTATCCGGCAGGCGTGGCCGAGCAGATCGACGTCGACAAATATGCTTCGGTGACAGCGGTTCTGGATGAGGCGTTCGAACGTTTTCGCGACAAGCCGGCATTCGCCAATTTCGGCCGCAAGCTCAGCTACGGACAGATCGACGAGATGAGTCGCCAGTTCGCCGGCTATCTGACCGGCGAGCTCAAACTCGGCAAGGGCGATCGCATCGCGATCATGATGCCTAACGTGCTGCAGTATCCGATTGCCCTGTTCGGCGCGCTGCGCGCCGGCCTGGTGGTGGTCAACACCAACCCGATGTACACGGCGCGCGAACTCAGGCATCAGCTGGAGGATGCCGGTGCGAAGGCGATCGTGGTGCTCGACAACTTTGCCGCCACCCTGCAGCAGGTGCTTACCGAAACCTCGGTGCAACACGTCATCACCACCGGCCTCGGCGACCTGCTGGGTTTCCCGAAAGGCCCGTTGATCAACTTCGTGATCAAGCACGTCAAGAAGATGGTGCCGGCCTTCGACCTGCCGCAGGCCGTGCGCTTTCGCGAGGCGCTGGCCCGTGGTGCCCGACATCAGCTGCCGGCGGTAACACTGGGCCACGACGACATCGCGTTCCTGCAATACACCGGCGGCACCACCGGCGTGGCCAAGGGCGCGATGCTGACCCACGGCAACATGGTGGCGAACATGTTGCAGGCGGATGCATGGATCAGCGCAAACACCAAGCCCGGTGAGGAAGTCATCATCACCGCGTTGCCGCTGTATCACATCTTTTCGCTGTGCGCGAACGGCCTGGTCTTCACCCGCCTGGGCGGACTGAACTGGCTGATCACCAATCCGCGCGACATGCCCGGTTTCGTCAAGGAACTGAAGCAATCCGGCTTCACCGCGCTCACCGGCGTCAATACGCTGTTCAACGGCCTGCTCAATACGCCGGGTTTCGCGGAACTGGATTTCTCACGCCTGCACCTGACCCTGGGCGGTGGCATGGCGGTGCAACGTGCGGTCGCCGAGCGCTGGAAGAAGGTCACCGGCTGTACCCTGGCCGAAGCCTACGGACTGACCGAAACCTCGCCCGCCGTGTGTATCAATCCGCCGGACCTGAAGGAATACAACGGATCGATCGGCCTGCCGGTGCCTTCCACCGACGTCGCCATCTGGTCCGAGGAGGGCAAGCCGCTGCCGGTTGGCGAAGTGGGCGAGTTGATGGTGCGTGGCCCGCAGGTGATGAAGGGCTACTGGCAGCGCCCCGACGAGACTGCCAAGGTGCTGGGTGACGATCGCTGGTTGCATACCGGCGACATCGCCAGGATGGACGAGAACGGCTATTTCTATATCGTGGATCGCAAGAAGGACATGATTCTGGTGTCCGGCTTCAACGTGTATCCGAATGAGGTCGAGGATGCGGTGATGGAGCACCCCGGCGTACTCGAGGTAGCGGCCGTGGGCGTGCAGGACGAGCATTCCGGCGAAGTGGTGAAGTTGTTCGTGGTACGCAAGGATCCGAATCTCACCGAAGACGAGCTCAGGCAGTTCTGTCGCGACAAGCTGACCGGCTACAAGCGACCGAAGCTGATCGAGTTCCGCAACGAGCTGCCCAAGAGCAACGTCGGCAAGATCCTGCGCCGCGAATTGCGCGACGAAGTGAAGGCACCCGCCTGAGGTTTCGCCCCACACGAAAACGCCCGCAGCGTGCGGGCGTTTTTGTTTAGCGCGCTGGCAGTATCGCTCAGCCGTCCTTCCAGTACTCGAGGATGTCGGCATAACCACCCAGCAGGTTCCATAGCGGGACCTGCTTGTCCTCGGGAATGCGGCTGTAGGAAAAGCCGATGTGATGATCGGAGATGCGCGCCACAACGGCCTCCAGATGGATATGCAGGTTGTGCCCGAAAATCATGTCGAGTACCCAACTCTGGCCAAGCTCGCCAGACCAGCCCAGCGGACGGCGCAGCAAGGCACCGGTAGCTGAGATATCGACCAGTTCGGTCGGGTGCGATTCGCCGTTGTGGCTCATCAACACCGTCGTCTCGATCTGCATACGCGCCGGACGCAGCTTTTCCGGCGCCTCTTGTCCATTCTTGTCGGTTGCCATCAGTTTCACCGTCCGTTTGCGCTTGCGTCTGCCTCGGGCATCGACGCGATTTACAACATCATCCTGAAACCTTTCCACGACACCATGTACCGGTACCGCAGCACCTTTCCCTCGCCTGGTCCGTGTGCATCAGTCGCTTGCACACCGCTTGGCTGCGACGGTCAGCCGATCCCAAGCAATCGTCATGCCATTGCATGGCACCTGTCCGAATTCCGAGGACATTCTCATGCGGGCAGGCTTGCCCATGTGACGTGGAAGCATGGAAATTGCCCGCTCGGCGAGCCTGATCGCCGCTGATCGGAATCCCATCCGTGGCATCTCCAGCCGACAGCCGTGACGGCCCTGCCCCATATCGTCACATTCGGTCACATGCCGCCCTGCCCTGAAGCCTTTGGAACATTGGCCCGGCAGGTCAGTCCGCTATTGTGCCGCTAAGGACATCGGCATGAAACCGGCTGGCGCGCAGAAACCGACGCTACGGCAATCGGCCCGCGGCGCGACGCATGCCCGTGCAAGGTTGGCACTGCTGGACTTGCCATCGGCTTGCCGCTACTCTCTATACACGTGCGGACGCTTGGAAAATGTTTGCCGGTCTCATCCGGCAACCCATGGTCCCCATCGAAGCTCTCAGACCGACCAGTGAACAGTCAGTGGCATCGATTCTCGCCACCTTCTGACTTGTGCCGTTACCGTGGCTGACAACCCGGATCTGGCGTGCAATGGCCGCTAGCGACCTGGCTGACCGAACCACCGCCGAGTGGCTTCATCATGCCCATCGTGAGAGTGCTGCCGCGCCACGGCTTGAAGATGTGAAAACGCAGTATCCCGGAACGCCGCCTCACCGCCGCGTTCGAGTACGGACATTCACGATGTGCGGGAAAGTGAATGATTCCGATCATGTTGAACGCACTGCCAGCCGCTGAAGGCGGCCCCATGACATGCATTGATGAGCACTGAGCCAGTCGAGCCACAGAGCCAGATCTCCGCACCGCAGGATGCGTTTGCGTCGGTACCGCAACAGCAGGAAATGCCGCTGGCGATCGTGCGCGGCGAGCCGATGCTGCAGATGCCACAGGATCTGTACATCCCGCCGGATGCGCTGGAAGTGATCCTGGAGTCGTTCGAAGGTCCACTGGATCTGTTGCTGTACCTGATACGCCGGCAGAATCTGGACATCCTGGACATCCCGGTTGCCGAGATCACCCGGCAGTACATGACCTACATCGAGCTGATGCGCGATGTGATGCGGCTGGAACTGGCCGCCGAATACCTGCTGATGGCCGCGATCCTGGCCGAGATCAAGTCACGGCTGCTGTTGCCGCGACCGCCGATCGAGGAAGGACTGGAAGAGGATCCCCGGGCCGAGCTGGTACGGCGCTTGCAGGAGTACGAGCGGTTCAAGCGGGCGGCCGAGGATATCGAGGCCCTGCCCCGGCTCGAACGCGACAGCGTGGTGGTGCACGCCGAAGTGGGCGAACGCAACGTGATCAAGTTGCCGCCGCCGCTGGAGCTGACCGAATTGCTGCTGGCGCTGAAGGACGTGATGCATCGGGCCGAGCTGTTCGGGCACCACGCGATCAAGCGCGAGGCGCTCAGCGTACGCCAGCGCATGGGTGACTTGCTGAGCCGGCTGGACGACAGCAGCTTCCATCGCTTCGAGAGCCTGTTCGACATCAGCGAAGGACGCCCCGGCATCGTGGTGACCTTCCTGGCCATGCTGGAGCTGGCCAAGGAAATGCTGGTGGAGATTGTCCAGGAGGAGCCGCTGGCGCCGATCTACGTGAAGGCGAAGGCGAGCCACTCCGAAGAATACGCCGAGCTGCCGGCGGCGGACGACATGCAGACCGGCGAATCGGCATTGATCGAGTCGTCCGGCGAATGAACCACACCCACTGAATCGGCATCCGACCCAAGGCCATGCAGATCGAGCAACTCAAACCCATCATCGAGGCGGCACTGCTGGCCTCCACCCAGCCGATGACCGTGCATCAGCTCGGCGACCTGTTCAACGAGGCCGATGACGTCAGCCCCGAGCAGATCGCCAGGTCGCTGGAAGCGCTGGCTGGCGACTGCGACGGCCGCGGCATCGAACTGAAGCAGGTGGCCTCCGGGTTCCGTTATCAGGTGCGCCAGGATGTGCATCCATGGATCACGCGGATGTGGACCGAACGTCCCAGCCGATATTCCCGCGCATTGCTGGAGACACTGGCGCTGATCGCCTACCGCCAGCCGATCACCCGCCCCGAGATCGAACAGATCCGCGGTGTGGTGGTGTCCTCCAACATCATCAAGACCATGGAGGAGCGCGAGTGGATCCGGGTGGTCGGCTACCGCGACGTGCCCGGCAAGCCGGCCCTGTTCGGCACCACCCGCGCCTTTCTCGACTACTTCAATCTGAAATCGCTGGACCAGTTGCCGCCGCTGTCGGAAATTCGCGACATGGAGGATCCGCAGCTGCGCTTCGAACCCGAACCGCTGCCGGCCCGCATCGTGCGCGACCTGCCGATCGATCCGGACGAGGAGACCCCGGCCGACACCGAGCCGGCATCCGAAGCCGGCGACGGTGCGACCGACCCCGAACACGCTGCACCCGCGGACGCCGCGGAGGCAGACAGCAACCACATCACGGTCGACGTTGACACGTCCACCACCTCACCCGGGTTCGACGGGACCGGCCCGGAAACGAGCCCACCCGCCGAGATCCCGACGACCACTGCCGATGAGGCAGCGAACCCCGCCGCGACGGTCGAATCCGACCCCGCCGAGCAAGATACCGAGGAGTACCGCGCATGACTGCGCCGCAAAAATCCGTTTTATCCCTGAAGCGCGAACCGCGCACCGACAGCGACGCCCCCGCACTGGAGGAGCGTCTGCACAAAGTGCTCGCCAATGCCGGCCTTGGCTCGCGTCGCATGCTCGAACAGCGTATCCAGTCCGGCGAAGTCGAACTGAATGGCGCACCCGCCGAGATCGGCATGAGCGTGAAAGCCGGTGACCGCGTGGTCATGGACGGCAAGCAGTTCGTCGTCGCCACCGACAGCCGTGACGAGACCGAGGTGCTGGTCTATCACAAGCCCGAGGGCGTGCTGACCACCCGCGACGACCCCGAAGGCCGCCCCACCGTGTTCGAACAGCTGCCGCGCCTGAAGGGCGCGCGCTGGGTCGCGGTGGGCCGGCTGGACATCAACACGACCGGCCTGTTGCTGCTGACCACCGACGGCGAGCTGGCCAACGCGCTGATGCACCCGAAGAGCGGCCTCGAGCGCGAATACCTGTGCCGTGTGCATGGCGAAGTGCCCGACGAGATCATCGAGCGCCTGAAAGCCGGCGTGGAACTGGACGACGGCCCGGCCCGCTTCGACGAGATCGCCGTGATCAGCTGCGGCGGTAGCCACAGCTGGTTCCGCGTGGTGATCCGCGAGGGCCGCAATCGCGAAGTGCGCCGCCTGTGGGACTCGCAGGGTTTCCTGGTCAGTCGGCTCAAGCGCATCCGCTACGGCAAGATCGAACTGCCGCGCAACCTGCGGCGTGGCGAATGCGAGTCGCTCGATGCCGAGGCGGTCAAGCAGCTGCGCCAGACCACCGGCCTGGGAGCGCCGCAACCGGTGCTGACCCTGAGTCCGGTGCTGCACCAGCGCCGCGCCAATCGCAGCGTCACCGAATACCGTCCCGAACGTGGTGCCGGCACCGCCTGGACCGGCGGTCAGGACGAGGCACGCGAGTTGCGCGCGTACGACCGCATCCGCGAGGAACCGACGCGCGGCCGCAAGCCACCGCGTCGCGACGGCAAGGAAGTCAACGGCAACGTCGCCCGCCCGGAACGTGGTGCCGGCGGCGGACGCGGTCGACGCGTGGCTCCGGGGCAGGAACTGCCGTCGGTACGCACCTGGTTTGCGGGTGAGAACCGCGACGGCAGCAGCCGCCCGGGTGCCCCGCGCGGCAACACGGGCGCCGGCGCCGGCAATCGCCGCCCTGCCGGCGGCAAGCCGTTTGGCGCACGTCCGGGTGGTGAAGGCCGCCCGGCCGGCGCTCCGTACAGCGGCTTTGGCGGCGAGTCACGCGGCGCCGCCAGCGGCAACCGTTCGCCGGCTGGCCGCCCGGCCCATGCGGGTCGCCCGCAGGGTCAGGGTCAAGGCCAGGGCAATCGCCCGGCACATGGCAACCAGGCGCGTCCGCAGGGTCAGGCTGCCGGTCGGCCGCAGGGCCAGGGCGGCAATCGCCCGCAGGGAGCCGGCCGGCCGCAGGGTCAGGGTGGCAACCGCTCGCAAGGTGGTGCCCGCCCGCAAGGCCACGGCGGCGGACGCCCGCCGGGCCGGGGCGGTGGCGGCAACCGCTCGGGCAATCGGTGAGCATGGGCTCGTGCTGACCCTCCCAGGCTGTTGAGCGATGTTGCGTATCTATCACAACAACCGCTGCTCCAAATCACGCGCCGCGTTGGCGCTGCTGGAGCAGCACGGCGCCGAGGTCGAGGTGATCAACTACCTCGACACGCCACCCAGCGCGGCCGAACTGGCCGTGTTGCTGCAACAGCTGGGCATGCATGCACGCGAACTGCTGCGCCGCGGCGAGGCGGAGTATCAGGCACTCGGACTGGCTGATCCGGCGCTCGATGACGACGCCTTGATCGCGGCGATGGTGGCGCACCCGAAGCTGATCGAACGTCCGATCGTGGTAGCCCACGGCAAGGCGGTGATCGGTCGTCCACCGGAAGCGGTGCTGGCGCTACTGTGATCCACACCGGCCTGTCTGAAGAAGCCGCCCACGGGCGGCTTTCTTTTTCATCATCCAGCCAGCGCAGACAGGGACAGGAAATGCACCGGACTTCCCAGACGGGGAAACCCGCCTTTCCGGTACCGGATCGGCCGATGGACTAACCCGGGTCGAGCGAAAATCCGTCGGCATCCATCCATGCCGGGAAGCGTTCGCGATGCTCCAGCAAGGCCAGCGGATCAAGCGTGACCGTGGCCAACTGCTCCTGCGCACCGCATTCGATCAGCGGTTCGCCCCGCGGATCGATCACTGCGCTGTCGCCGGCATAGGGCAGTTCGTTGCCGTCCATGCCGACCCGGTTCACCCCGACCACATAGCTGAGGTTCTCGATCGCCCGCGCCCGCAGCAACGTCCGCCACGGCTGCCGGCGCGGTGCCGGCCAATTGGCGACGAACAGGGCCAGGTCGTATTCCATGCCGGCGCCGGCGGACTCCAGCCGGCGATTGCGCAGCCATACCGGGAACCGCAGGTCGTAGCAGACCTGCGGCAGGATCCGCCAGCCCTTCAGCTCGACGATCAAGCGCTCGCTGCCACTGCCGTAACGGGTATGCTCACCGGCCATGCGGAACAGGTGACGCTTGTCGTACCGGGCGAAGCTGCCGTCCGGGCGCGCCCAGAACAGCCGGTTGTAGACGGTGTCGTCTTCCCGGATCGCCAGGCTGCCGCAGATCACCGCGCCGACCTCCGCCGCCAATGCCAGCAACCATGCCACGCCCTCGCCGTCCATGCCTTCGGCGGCGCTGCGGGTATCGTTGCTGAAGCCGGACAGAAACGTCTCCGGCAGCACGATCAGGTCGCTGCCGACGACCTGGCGCACCAGACCGCCGTAGTAATCGCGATTGGCGGCCGAGTCGTGCCAGCGCGTGGCGCCCTGCACCAGCGAAACCTTCAGCGGTTGCAGCTTCACAGTTGGCATAGCCGCTCCGCCGCCGTATCCATGGTCGCGTCACTCTTGGCAAAGCACAGCCGCAACAGGCGTGTCCCCGGCGCGCTCTCGTAGAACGGGGTCAGCGGGATCGCCGCCACGCCACCGTGCTGCACCAGCCAGCGACTGAAGGCGACATCATCCTCGTCACGGATCGCCGAGTAGTCGACCAGCTGGAAATAGCCGCCCGGCACGTCGAGCAGCTTGAAGCGCGACGGCTGCAGCAATGCGCGGAAGCGGTCGCGCTTGGGCTGGTAGAACGCCGGCAGATCCAGATAGTGCTGCGGGTCGCTGGCCAGGAACTCCGCAAACGCCACCTGCGCCGGGTGGAACGTGCAGAACGTGAGGTATTGGTGGACCTTGCGGAACTCGGCCGACAGCGCCGCCGGCGCCACCGCGTAGCCGACCTTCCAGCCGGTGCAGTGATAGGTCTTGCCGAACGAGGAGATCACGATGCTGCGCTCGGCCAGTTCGGGATGGCGCAGCACGCTTTCATGGCGGGCACCGTCGTAGACGATGTGTTCATAGACCTCGTCCGACAACACCACGATGCGAGTGTCGCGCACGATCGCCGCCAGTTCCTCGAGATCGGCTGCCGACAGCACCGCGCCGGACGGATTGTGCGGACTGTTGATCAGGATCATGCGGGTCTTCGGCGTCAGTGCGTCGCGCACGCGCTGCCAGTCGATCGCGAAACTGGGCACGCTCAGCGGGATATGCACCGCTCGTGCCCCCTGCAGCTCGATCGCCGGCTCGTAACAGTCATAGGCCGGATCGAACACGATCACTTCCTCGCCGGTGCGCACCAGCGCGGCGATCGCCGAAAACAGCGCCTCGGTGGCACCGGAAGTGACCGTGATGTCGGTATCGACGTTGACCTTGCGCCCGTACAGCTGCTCGGTCTTGATCGCGATCTGCTCGCGCAGCGCCGCCGTGCCATGGCTCGGCGCGTACTGGTTGCGCCCTTCGTTCATGGCCCGGCTCAGTGCGTCGCGCAACCCCTGCGGCGGCTCGAAATCGGGAAAGCCCTGACCCAGGTTGACCGCCTTGTGCTCCAGCGCCAGCTGGCTCATCACGCTGAAGATGGTGGTGCCGACTTTCGGGAGTTTTGTTTCGATCATCGTCATTCGGCCGTTTGGATGTCCATAAAGTGTCCAGCGTAGCGCATCGATGGCGGCATGCGCATCAGGGCGCCGGCGGCAGTTCATCCAGCGGCCGGCGCTTGCATTGCTCATGCCTGAGCAAGGTGGCGGCGGGCAATCGTTCGGCCAGGAAATCGACCAGTGCGCGCACTCCCGGCAACATGCCGCGCCGACTCGGGTAGACGAAATGCGCGATACCCTCGGGCGCGCTCCAGTCCGGCAGAAGCACTTCCAGCTCGCCACGGGTGATCGCTGGTGCACAGACGAACTCCGGCAGCAGGGCCACGCCCATGCCGCGCCGGGCCGCCTCCAGCAACACCGCGAAATCGCCGGTGATCAGGCGCGCCCGTACCTCGACACTGACCTGCGCACCGTCGGCACCGATCAATTCCCATACCTGAGCCCCTTCGTGTTCACGCATCGACAGCGCCGGCAGCCTGGCCAGCTCGTCGGGCGTGCTCGGGCGGCCCTGCTCATCCAGCAGGCCGGGGCTTGCCACCAGCTTGGTCCGCGCCTGGCCGAACTGGCGGACAACGAGGTTCGCATCCGTATCCAGCTTGTTGCGTACGCGAATCGCCAGATCGTAGCCTTCGCCGATCACGTCGACCCGACGATCGCTCGAGAGCACGCGTACCTGCATCTTCGGGTATTGCGCCAGAAAATCCGGCAGCACATATGCGATGACGGTTTGCGCCAGCGAGACCGGGCAGCTCAGGCGCACCACGCCCCGTGGTTCGGCACGCAACTCGTCCACCGCATCCTGTGCCGCCTGCGCCTCCTCCAGCACCGCACGGCAATGCGCATAGAAGCGCTCGCCGACCTCGGTGACCACGAAGCGCCGGGTGGTTCGTTGCAGCAACCGTACCCCGAGTCGCTCTTCCAGCTGGGCCACCCGTTTGCTCAGTCGCGATTTCGGCACACCGAGCGCGCGGCCGGCCGCGGAGAAACCGGCATGCTCGACCACGGCAGCAAAGAAATACAGGTCATTGAGGTCCTGCAGGGCGCCGCTCAATATCGTCATGATTGTTTCCAAAGTGGAACGATAAGTCCGTTTACTGCCGTCTTATCGGCAGATTGTTTCGAATATATCCTGTTTGCATCGCCGATCAACCGGCTCGACCAGGAACCTCATCATGAAACTGTTGCATATCGATTCCAGCGCACTCGGCGGTTACTCGGTTTCGCGCCAGCTCACGGCCGACATCGTAGCCGAGCTCAAGCTTCAGACGCCCGATGTCGAAATCAGCTATCGCGATCTCGCCGGCCAGCCGCTGCCCCACTGGACGCCGGTCAGCGACGCCAGCGACCCGGTCGCCATCGTGGGCAACGAGGTGATGGACGAGTTCCTGGCCGCCGATATCGTGGTGATCGGCGCCCCGATGTACAACTTCGGCGTGACCAGCTCGCTGAAAGCCTGGATCGACCGCATCCTGGTGGCCGGCAAGACCTTCCAGTACACCGCGAACGGCCCCGAAGGCCTGGCCGGCGGCAAGCGCGTCATCATCGCCTCCAGCCGTGGCGGCCTGTACGGCAAGGACACCGCCGCCGCCGCGATGGACTTCCAGGAGCCCTACCTGCGTGCCGCGTTCGGCTTCATCGGCATCGGCGACGTCGAGTTCGTGCGCGCCGAAGGCGTGGCTTTCGGCGACGAGCAGAAGGCCGCGGCGATCCAGTCGGCGCGTGACAGCATCGGTACGCTGGTGGCCAAGGCCGCCTGATCGTCCCGGGTCATCCTGATACCGATCGACGCCCTCCCGCCCCGGGAGGGCGTTCGCGTTTCTGCAGGGGCTGCGCCACGGTGGCCGGTGGCACACCGGCGGGCTTGCCGACACACGTGAGGACTCGCGCCGTCGACCGGGTTGGCGACAGACACAGACCTGCCCCGCCCAAGAGTGAGTGCGGAGCATCCCCCGACAAGAGGCCCACCTCCGCGGTGGGCTTTTTGCTGATGGTGACGTCGGGATCATCCCCGGTAGCCCGCGCCACCGGCGAGTAACGCTTGTCAGCAACGACGGCCGAGGTTGCTTGCGGGCAGCCTCCAGCCCAGGCGCAAGCCTGTTCCGACCGGCGCGCCTGCCCGCGCGCACGCTGCCCCGCCGGGAAAACCGCGCATAGGCCATCAGTCATGTTGCGAATTGGCATTCTGCCTATTGACGACCTGAAACTCGGTGTTATAGTTCACCACAACACCACCCAACGAGCTCACCAAGGAGGCCCGTCATGAAAGCGCAAAACCTGATCTCCAGCTTCGCCGCTGTCCTGTTCACGTTCGCCAGCCTGAGTGCCGTGAACTACAACGTGGCGCCGCAGCAGCCGGCCGCCACCGGCAACCACACCGCCACGATCACCGATCTGGCTCCTGTCACCGTCCATCCCGGCGCCGCCGAACTGCGCGCTGCCGCGTTGATGAGCGACATGGGCACGGTCAGCTTCGCCACGACGCCATCGCTGTCCCGCGGTGAGGGTGGCAGCGACATGCAGCAGTTCAGTCTGCTCGGGTCGCAATTGGTCATGCCCTACTATTCGTTTGGCAAAAAGTTTGGCCGTATCACCAAGGAATAAACCATATGACCATCACCTGGAACGACAGCGTCCCGATCTATCGCCAACTGCAGCAGCGCGTGGTGGCGATGATCCTGGACGGCGCCTTGAATGAGGGCGACCCGCTGCCGTCGGTGCGCCAGGTGGCAGCGGACTATCAGATCAACCCGCTGACCGTGTCGAAGGCGTATCAGGAACTGGTCGACGAACAACTGGTTGAAAAAAGGAGGGGTTTAGGCATGTTCGTCATCGAGGGCGCCCGCGCGGCGCTGCTGAAATCGGAACGCGAGCGGTTCCTGCGCGAGGAATGGCCGATGCTGTTTGCACGACTGCAGCGGCTGGGGCTGGATCTCAAGACGCTGTTGCGCGAAGCCAGCGCCGAGAAGGATCAGGCCAACCAGGAGGAGCAGTCATGAGCGCGGTGATCACGGCCAGTGGCCTGAGCAAGAGTTACAACTCGTCGGTGGCCCTGGACAATGTCAGCTTCCAGATCCCCGCCGGGCGCATCGTCGGCCTGATCGGCCCCAACGGGGCCGGCAAGACCACCGCGCTGAAGGCCGTCCTCGGCCTCACCGACTTCACCGGTGAACTGAATGTGCTGGGCTTCGACCCGCGCAAGCAGCGTGACAAGCTGATGGGCGAGGTGTGCTTCATTGCCGATGTGGCGGTGCTGCCGCGCTGGATCCGCGTCTCGGAGGTCGTCGACTTCGTCGCCCACGTCCACCCGCGCTTCGATCGCAGCAAGTGCGAGGCGTTCCTGGCCCGCACCAAGCTGCAGGCAGGCCAGCGCGTCAGGCAGATGTCCAAGGGCATGATCGTGCAACTGCACCTGGCCCTGGTGATGGCGATCGACGCCAAGCTGCTGATCCTGGACGAGCCGACGCTGGGCCTGGACATCCTCTATCGCAAGCAGTTCTACCAGAACCTGCTGGAGGACTACTTCGACGAGAACAAGACGATCATCGTGACCACGCACCAGGTCGAGGAAGTCGAGCACATCCTCACCGACCTGATGTTCATCCGCGACGGCCGGATCGTGCTGGATGCGGACATGGATGCGGTCGGCGAGCGCTTCATCGAGGTGATGGTCAACGCCGACAAGGCCGACACCGCGCGCCAGCTGAAACCACTGGACGAGCGCCAGGTGTTCGGCAAGAGCATTTTCCTGTTCGACGGCGTGGGCCGCGATGTACTGGAACAACTGGGCGAGATCCGCCGACCATCCATCAGCGACCTGTTCGTCGCCACCATGAAGGGAACCTACGCATGAAAACCTTCTACTGGCTCGTGAAACGCGAGTTCTGGGAGCACCGGGGCGGCTTCTTCTGGGCCCCGATCATCACCGGCGGCGTCTTTCTGCTGCTGAACATCATGGGCATCATCACCGCCGAGGTGCTCGGTGCCAGCCACGGCATCAGCATCGGTGCCAGCGGCGGGCTGAAGCAGGTCATCGCCCAGATGGACGCCGGTGACATGAGCAAGGTCGGCCTGGCGCTGGATGTCGCGATGTACTCGGCGATGGGTCTGCTGATCGTTGTGCTGGGTTTCGTGGTGTTCTTCTACTGCATCGGCGCACTGTACGACGACCGTCGCGACCGCAGCATCCTGTTCTGGAAGTCGCTGCCGATCTCCGATGCCAGCACCGTGCTGTCCAAGGTGGTCAGTGCCACCGTGCTGGCCCCGGTCATCGCCGTCATCGCGGGCATCGTCGTGGGCATGCTGCAGTTGCTGATCGTGGCGGTCACCCTGTCCTTCCATGGCATCAACGTGTGGCAGTTGCTGGTGCTGGCGCATCCGTTCAAGGTGATGTTCAACCTGATCGGCTACATCCCGCTTTATGTGTTGTGGGCGCTGCCCTCCGTCGGCTGGCTGCTGCTCTGCTCGGCCTGGGCACGCAACAAGCCCTTCCTGTGGGCAGTGGCCTTGCCGGTCGCCACGGGCCTGCTGATCAGCTGGTTCGGCATCATGGGCCTGTTCAACCTGCCGACCACCTGGTTCTGGCGCAACGTCGTGCAACGCAGCCTGCTCAGCGTATTTCCCGGCACCGGCAGCCTGTTCGGCGGCATGCCGCACCATGTCTCCAACATCGATGGCCTGAACGCGCTGGACCTGGGCTCGACCTACCAGCTGCTGGGTTCGCCCAACCTGTGGATCGGCGTGGTGGCGGGAGCCGCCTTGCTCGTCGGCGCCATCTGGTTCCGCCGCTGGCGCGATGACAGCTGAGTGATGCCACGGATGGGTCGCCTCGGCCCATCCGCTTTCATTGAACGGCGAGTTCCCAGTCGCTTCATCGACGCTCACCAAAACCTTTAACGCAAGCCTGCACCGGAGAGTTTCCATGTCACCACGTCACTTGTTCTTCGCCCTGCTCGCCACCGGACTGCTGGCCGGCTGCGGCAACGGTTCGGACATGAGCGATTTCGGCGGCACCTCGATTGCCAATGGCGGCATTCGGGTCAAGCACGGGGTCGCCATCCTGCATGTCAACGGCGCCCCCAACGCGGTGATCTCCGCCGATGGCGAGTTGAGCATCGACGGGAAACCTGTCGCCACCACCCCGGCACAACAGGCGTTGCTCAAGCGCTATGCCCAGTCTGCGCTCGCCGTGCGCGAGCACGGCATTGCCACCGGCAAGGCCGGTGCGGCCGTGGCGGGTGCGGCAATCCAGGGCGTGGTGGCCAGCATCGCCAGCGGCGACAGCAACCAGATCGACAAGCACGTCGACGCCAAGGCGAAACAGGTCGAGGAACAGGCGAACAACATCTGCCTGGATATCGTCCAGATCAAGACGGCCCAGGATGCGCTGGCGGTCCAGCTGCCCGCGTTCAAGCCCTATGCCGGCATCCTCGCCGCCGATGATGGCGAGGATTGCCACAAGCACGACCGCGTGGTGACCCGGGCCGCCGACGACGGCCCTCAGCCATGATGGGCATCGACACGGGCGAGGTCGGCTACTTGCCCTCGCCCTGAATGCCACCACGGGTCAGCGCCAGCGGATCGAGCAGCTTCTTCAGCTCGTCCTTCGGCAGACCGGTGGTCTCCAGCGCCACCTCGAGAATCGGCCGCTTTTCCTTGTACGCCTGCTTGGCGGTGGCAGCACCCTTCTCGTAACCGATCACCGGGTTCAGCGCGGTGACCAGGATCGGGTTCATCGCGAGCGCCTGATTGACCCGTTCCCGGTTGACCTTGAAGCCGGCGATCGCCTGGTCGGCCAGCAGGCGTGACACGTTGGCCAGGATGCCGATCGACTGCAGCAGGTTGTGCGCGATCAGCGGCAGCATCACGTTGAGCTGGAAATTGCCGGACTGGCCGGCGATGGTGATCGAGGCATCGTTGCCGATCACCTGCGCGGCGACCATCGCGGTGGCCTCGGGAATCACCGGATTGACCTTGCCCGGCATGATCGAGGAGCCGGGCTGCAGCGCCGGCAACTCGATCTCGCCCAGACCGGCCAGCGGACCGGAATTCATCCAGCGCAGGTCGTTCGCGATCTTCATCAGCGCCACCGCCAGTGTCTTCAGCTGGCCGGACAGTTCCACCGCGGCGTCCTGTGCCGCCATGCCTTCGAAATAGTTTTCCGCCGACTCGAACTTCACCCCGGTCAGCTTCTTCAGCTGCGCCGCCACCGCCGGGCCGAACGCCGGATCGGCATTGATGCCGGTACCGACCGCGGTACCGCCCAGCGGCAGCCGGCGCATCCGCTTCAAGGCATCCTCGATCCGCTCGCTCGCCGAACCGATCTGCGCCGACCAGCCGGACAGCTCCTGCCCGAAGGTGATCGGCATCGCGTCCATCAGGTGGGTGCGACCGGTCTTGGCCGTGTTCCTCAATTCGCGGGCACGCTTGTCGATCACCTTCCCCAGATGCTTCAACGCCGGCAGCAGTTGCTCACTGGCAGTAAGCGTGGCACTGACATGGATCGCGGTGGGGATCACGTCGTTCGAACTCTGCCCGTAATTGACGTGATCGTTCGGATGCACTCTCGCGCCGCCCTTCACCGCCAGATGCGCGATTACCTCGTTCGCATTCATGTTGGTGCTGGTGCCCGAGCCGGTCTGGAAGATGTCGATCGGGAACTGGGCGTCATGTTCACCGTCGGCCACGGCCAGCGCCGCCTTGCGGATCGCCGCCGCCTGGTTCTTCTTCAGGTGACCCATCGCCAGGTTGACCTCGGCCGCTGCGGCCTTGATCAGGCCCAGGGCACGGATGAACGGGCGCGGCAGGTGCAGGCCGGAGATCGGGAAGTTGTCGATCGCGCGCTGGGTCTGCGCGCCATACAAGGCGTCAGCAGGGACTTTCAGCTCGCCCATGCTGTCGTGTTCGGTACGAAACGTGTTCATGCGCTGTCCTGGGGAGGCGGAGGGGTTTGCCGATGGCCATCTTCTTCACGATAGGCGTGATTCGCCGCAAATCAAGGGACCGTCATCGCCTCGGCGGGTTCGGGCCGCGCGGCGCAGGCTGTAGAATGCGCGTTTCCCTGACCCACCGGAAACCGTCGATGTCCTCTCACGCCCTCACCGCCCTGTCGCCACTGGACGGCCGCTACGCCGGCAAGGTCGAAACGCTGCGCCCGATCTTCAGCGAATTCGGCCTGATGCACCGGCGCGTGCGGGTGGAGATCGAGTGGCTGCTGGCGCTGGCTGCCGATCCGAACATCGCCGAGCTGCCGCCGTTCGATCCGGCGCAGGTCGCCACCTTGAAGGCGATAGCGGAGACCTTCAGCGTGGCCGACGGCGAACGGATCAAGGCGATCGAGGCAACCACCAACCACGACGTGAAGGCGGTCGAGTACTTCATCAAGGAAAAGATCGGCGCCGACGCCGGCCTGGCGCAGGCGAAGGAATTCGTGCATTTCGCCTGCACCAGCGAGGACATCAACAACCTGTCCTACGCGCTGATGCTGCGCGACGCGCGCGATCAGGTGCTGCTGCCGCAGTTCGATGCGGTACTCGCCCAGCTGCGCGAACTGGCGCATGCCAACGCCGCACTGCCGCTGCTTTCGCGCACGCACGGCCAGACCGCCTCACCCAGCACGTTGGGCAAGGAAGTCGCCAACGTGGTGGCACGCCTGCAGCGCCAGCGCCGGCAGCTCGCCGCGGTGGAGATCTCCGGCAAGATCAACGGCGCGGTCGGCAACTACAACGCCCATGTCATCACCTACCCGGAAGTGGACTGGCGCGCATTCTCGCAGCGCTTCGTGGAGAGCCTCGGCCTCGACTACAACGCCTGGACCACCCAGATCGAGCCGCACGACGGCATCGCCGAATACTGCGATGCCGTGCGCCGCGCCAACATCATCCTGATCGACCTGGCGCGCGACATCTGGGGCTACATCTCGCTGGGCTATTTCAAGCAGACCCTGAAGGCCGGCGAAGTCGGCTCCTCGACCATGCCGCACAAGGTCAACCCGATCGACTTCGAGAATGCCGAGGGCAACTTCGGCCTGGCCAATGCCCTGCTCGGCCATTTCGCCGAAAAGCTGCCGATCAGCCGCTGGCAGCGCGACCTCACCGACTCCACCGTGCTGCGCGCACTGGGCACCGCGTTCGGCCACGGCCTGGTCGCGCTGGAGTCGCTGAAGAAAGGCCTGGGCAAGCTCAACGTCAACGCCGAGCGCATCGGTGCCGACCTCGACGCCAGTTGGGAAGTGCTGGCCGAAGCGGTGCAGACCGTCATGCGCCGTTACGGCCTGCCCGAGCCATATGAGCAGCTGAAGGCGCTGACCCGGGGTCACGGGATCACGCAGGAGTCGATGCACGCGTTCATCAGCGGGCTGGACTTGCCGGCCGAGGCGAAGCAGCGTCTGCTGGAGCTGACACCGGGTAGCTATGTGGGGCTGGCCGAGTCGCTGGCAAGGGACATCTGAGCGCGGCACGAAGGGCAAACAGGCCCCTCGATGGAACGACAGCGCGTCGTATGAGGCCCGCCCTTCTCCCCTCGGGGGAACGCGGGCGCAACGGCGCCCGGAATCAGGCGGCGCCGATCACCACCGGCTCCGGCTCCAGTTGCACGCCGAACTTCTCGTGCACGCCAAGCATCACCCGCTGCGCCAGTGCCCACAGCTGCGGTCCCGTGGCCTTGCCGTGATTGACCAGGACCAGCGCATGCCGGTTGGAGATACCGGCATCGCCTTCGCGCACGCCCTTGAAGCCGGCGGCTTCGATCATCCAGGCGGCGGACAGCTTGCGCCGGCCATCGGGCTGAGGCCATGAAGCCATCTCGGGATGTTCGCGCACGAGTGCCTCGGCAACCGCCGCTTCGACGATCGGATTCTTGAAGAAGCTGCCGGCGTTGCCGATCACCGCCGGGTCGGGCAGCTTGCGCGTGCGCAGGTGCACCACCGCTTCGGCGACATGGAACGGCGCGGGCTTGTCCACCCCCATCCGCTGCAGCTCTTCGGCGATGCCCGCGTAATCGGTGCGCAAGGCGCGGCTGCGCGGCAACACGAAGCGCACGGCCGTGACGATGTAGCGACCGGGCTCGCGCTTGAACAGCGAGTCGCGATAGGCAAACGCGCAGGTGGCGTGGTCCAGCATCACCACGCGCCGCTCACGGATGTCCCAGGCTTCCACGCTCTCGATGAACTCGGCCACTTCGCAACCGTAGGCGCCGATGTTCTGGATCGGCGCGGCGCCCACCGTACCGGGAATCAGGATCAGGTTTTCCAGGCCGGCGTAGCCCTGCCCCAGCGTCCAGCGCACGAAATCGTCCCAGCGCTCGCCGGCGGCCACCGCGATGCGCTCGCTGTCGCCGTCGCTTTCCACCTGCACGCCGCGAGTGGACATCAGCAGCACGGTACCGTCGAAGTCGCCGGTGAACAGCAGGTTGCTGCCCTCGCCCAGCACCAGCAGGCGGCCCTGGCGCACCGCGGGAAAATCGAGCAGTTCGGGCAGCTTGCCGGCATCGCGGATATCGGCCAGCAAGGTCGCCCGTGCCGCTACGCGCAAGGTGTTGAACGTGGCCAGCGAAGCCCGTTCGGTCAGCGTATAGCCGCCCATGTCAATGCGCTCCGCGGGCATGCCAGTCCGCTCCGTCGGCAGGTCGAATGGTTCAGCCACCCTGGGTATCCTCGCGCTGGCGCCGGATTTCGTTGACGCACTCTTCGATCAGCTGCGGCCCCCGATAGATCAGGCCGGAATAGATCTGCACCAGCGACGCGCCCGCGTCGATTTTCTCGGCGGCGTCGCTGCCGTCGAGGATGCCACCCACGCCGATCAGCGGGATGCGTCCCTGCAGCCGTTTGTGCATGCCGGCCAGCACCGCGGTGGAACGCTCGAACAGCGGCTTGCCGGACAGCCCGCCGACCTCGCCACCGCGCGGGTCATCGGCAACCGCAGAGTGATCGATCGTGGTGTTGCTGCAGATCACCCCGTCGATACCGGTGCGCAACAGCACTTCGGCGATCGCATCCAGCTCGGCCTCGGTCAGGTCCGGTGCGATCTTCAGCAGCATCGGCTTGCGCCGGCCCTGCTGCGAGCCCAGCCGCTCCTGCGCCGCGCGCAACAGCGAGATGAACTTGTACAACGTGGCTTCCTGCTGCAGGTCGCGCAGGCCCTGGGTATTGGGCGAAGAGATGTTCACGGTGATGTAGCTGGCGCGCTCGTACACCTTGTGCAGGCAAGTCAGGTAGTCGTTGACCGCCTTCTCGTTCGG
The DNA here is from genome assembly GCF_042657065.1 of Rhodanobacter ginsengisoli. Classification (NCBI taxonomy): domain Bacteria; kingdom Pseudomonadati; phylum Pseudomonadota; class Gammaproteobacteria; order Lysobacterales; family Rhodanobacteraceae; genus Rhodanobacter; species Rhodanobacter ginsengisoli. The sequence continues at coordinate 1,717,300 of NZ_JBHSNF010000001.1, read as the reverse complement.
GGTGTCCTTGTTCTTGCCGATGTTGATGCCGAGCACGCCGTGGTAGCTGGACTCCTGCACGTTGCGCAACAAGGCATCGACGCCACCGTTGTTGAAGCCGAGCCGGTTGATGATCGCCTCGTGCCGCGGCAGCCGGAACATGCGTGGCTTGTCGTTGCCCGGCTGCGGCAACGGCGTGACCGTGCCCACTTCGATGAAACCGAAGCCCAGCGCATCGAGCGCGTCGAGATGCTCGGCATTCTTGTCCAGCCCGGCGGCCAGGCCGACCGGGTTCGGGAAGGTGATCCCGAAAACGTTGGTCGGCAGATCCGCCGGTGGTCGGGCGACCAGATGGGCGAAGCCGCTGCGCTGGGCCACGCCCAGCCCGTACAGGGTGAGGCGATGAGCCGTTTCGGCATCGAGCTTGAACAGCAGCGGGCGCAGGAAGTCGTACATGATCAAACCAGTTGGCCCGCGAAGATGCGGGTGTCGTAATCGAAGCTTACCGTGCCCCGTTCGGCGCAACGGTCGAACAGTTCGCGCAGCGCCTGCAGCATCGGCTCATGCTGCGGATGACCGACCGGTGGCGCGTACGAGGAAGACATCAACCGACCGCGCAGCGCCTCGAAATCCAGCTGCTGGCCGTGCGCGAAACAGGCGCTGCCACGCAGGCCGGCACCGAACCACGCACGCATCCGCCCATCGTCGGCGTAGCGCTCGGCCACGCTGGCGTAGTCGGTACCGAAGGTTTGCAGCAGCGCTTCGTAGCCTTCCAGAAAGCGCGTGCCGCTCAGCCGGCGCGAATTCCACCAGATCGCGACCAGCCCGCCCGGCCGCAGGATGCGCGCGAACTCGCGCCGTGCCGCGTCCTCGTCGAACCAGTGGAAGGCCTGCGCCACGGTGACCAGATCCACGCTGGCGTCAGCCAGCCCGGTCGCATCGGCGCGACCGTCCACGGCCCGGAATGCCTTGCACGCATGCAACCAGCCCTCGGCAGCACGGCGCATCGGCGCATTCGGCTCCACCGCGATCACCGGATAGCCAGCATCGAGAAACATCCTGGAGGAAATCCCCGTCCCGGCGCCGACATCGGCCACCTGCCAGTCGGCATCCACGCCCTGCTCGCGCTGCAACCAGTCGAGCAGCGCAGGCGGGTAATCCGGCCGATAGCGCACGTAGTCGTCGACGCGATCGCTGAAGCGCGCGGTGGCATGCAGCGGCGGGTGCACGTCAGCCATTGAGCATCTGGCCGCCGTCGACCACCAGCGTCTGGCCGGTGATCCAGCCCGCCCACGGGGACGCCAGGAACAGGGCGGCGTGGGCGATCTCCTCCGGCTTGCCGAAGCGGCCGAACGGAATCTTCGCCAGGGTCGCCTGATACAGCTCGGGCTGTTCGAGCCGCCGGTGTTCCCACAGGCCATCGGCGAACGCGATCGAACCCGGCGCGATCGCGTTGACGCGGATGCGCTGCACGGCCAGCGCCAGCGCCTGCGACGTCGTGTACTGGCTCAGCGCCGCCTTCACCGCGGCATACGGTGCACCGCCGGCCCGCGGCCGGAATGCGGCGATAGAACTGGTGTGCAGGATGCAGCCTGCCGGTGATGCCTCGAGATGCGACAAGGCCGCACGCGACGCCCGCACAGCCGCCATCAGATCCACATTGAAACCGGCGATCCACGCCTCGTCGTCATCCGAAAAACCGTAGCCGCTGGCGTTGTTGACCAGCACGTCGATGCCGCCGAGCGCGCCGGCAGCCTCCGCCACATAGGTGTCGATCGCCTTCGGATCGGCCAGGTCGCAGCTGCGTGCATGGGCGGTGACGCCACAGGCGGCAATCGCCTGGCGGGTCTGTTCCAGCGCCGCTTCGCCGCGGGCGCAGACCGACACCGCCGCACCGGCTCCGGCAAAGGCCAGCGCGATGCTGCGACCGATGCCACGGCTGGCGCCGGCCACGACCACGCGATAACCATGAAAATCGAAAGGGGTGACAGGATGCCCGCTGACCATCGACTGCGCCTCAATGCCAGTGCGAGAACGCCACACCGAACACCATCACCGCAACGACCAGAAAGACCAGCAGCACCCACAGCACCAGTTGCGCATAACCGAGCAGCAGCCCGGCCACGGCCATGCCGTCGCCCTCGAGACGGGCATCCGGGCTCGCCCGACGAATTTCACCGCGCGCCATATGGCCGCAGATGATCGCCACGATCGCGCCGACGAACGGCAGCACGCACCAGCTGAGAATGCCGAAGACCAGGCTCACCACCGCCAGCGAACTGGTCGGGGAAGCGGGTTTGTAGGACGGTTGATCGCTCATCGGGTCGCTCACTCATCGAAGGGAACTTTGTCGAAGGAACTCGGCACCGGCATGCATCGTATCGTCATCGGCCACGGGTGGCGAACCACCCGTGGCCGGCTGCATCGCTTACAGGTCGAACTTGATGCCCTGGGCCAGCGGCAGCGAATCGGAGTAGTTGATCGTGTTGGTCTGGCGGCGCATGTAGACCTTCCACGCATCGGAGCCGGACTCGCGGCCACCGCCGGTTTCCTTCTCGCCGCCGAACGCACCGCCGATCTCCGCGCCCGAGGTGCCGATGTTGACGTTGGAGATGCCGCAATCCGAACCGGCAGCCGACAGGTACTTTTCGGCCGACTTCATGCTCTCGGTGAAAAGCGCCGAGGACAGGCCCTGCGGCACGCCGTTCTGCAGTTCGATCGCCTCGTCGAGGGTCTTGAACTTCATCACGTAGAGAATCGGCGCGAAGGTTTCGGTCTGGATGACTTCATCCGAATTCTTCAGGCCGGTGATGATCGTCGGCAGCACGAAGTTGCCCTTGCGATCGGCCAACGCCTTGCCGCCGGTAGCCACGGTGCCGCCGGCCGCCTTGGCCTTCTCGATCGCCCCGAGATAACCCTGCACGGCTTCCTGGCTGTTGAGCGGACCCATCAGCGTGGTGGCTTCGTTCGGATCGCCGATCTTGCCCTCGACCTGGCCGTAGGCCTTGACCAGGGTCTCGAGCACGTTGTCGTAGATCGACTCGTGCACGAACAGGCGGCGGGTGCTGGTGCAGCGCTGGCCGGCGGTGCCGACCGAACCGAACACGATGCCCGGGATGGCCAGCTTCAGGTCGGCCGACTCGTCCAGGATGATCGCGTTGTTGCCGCCCAGCTCGAGCAGCGAGCGGCCCATGCGCTGGGCCACGCGCTCGCCGACCATGCGGCCGACCTTGGTCGAACCGGTGAAGCTGATCAGGCCCACGCGCTTGTCGTCGACGAACGCCTGCGCCAGGTCGCTGCCGGCGTCGTTGAACAGGAAGAACAGGTCCGGATAGCCGCCGTCCTTCAGCGCGTCATTGCAGATCTTCATGGTGGCGATCGCGGTCAGCGGCGTCTTCGGCGACGGCTTCCAGATGCAGATGTCGCCGCAGACGGCGGCCAGCATCGCGTTCCAGGCCCACACCGCGACCGGGAAATTGAACGCGCTGATGATGCCGACGATGCCCAGCGGGTGGTACTGCTCGTACATGCGGTGGCCGGGGCGCTCCGAATGCATGGTGTAGCCGTAGAGCATGCGGCTCTGGCCTACGGCGAAGTCGGCGATGTCGATCATCTCCTGCACTTCGCCGTCGCCCTCGGGCTTGATCTTGCCCATCTCCAGCGACACCAGCGAACCGAGCGCGTCCTTGTGCTTGCGCAGCGCCTCACCGCACAGGCGCACCGCTTCGCCGCGCAGCGGTGCCGGCGTGGTGCGCCAGATCTTGAATGCTTCCTGCGCGCGCCTGACGATCACTTCGTAGTCGGCGGCGCTGGACGCATGCACCGTGGCGATCACTTCACCGGTCGCCGGGTTCACCGGCTGCAGTGCGCCGGCATCGGTGGTCTTCGACCACTCGCCCTGACCGAGGTAGCCGCCGGAATGTTCGTTGCCGATACCGAGCGACTTGAGGATTGCATGGGACATACGTGACTCCTGAAACTGGAAGGTACCCGCCGGCACCGTGAATTGAGAGCGTTTAAACCATTCATTCTAGCAGGCCGCCCTTTATCCCGCCGGAGCGGACATCCCATGCAACACGGTGCCCGCGACCGGGATGGATCGCGCATCGCCGTCATCCATGCGAAAATCGCCGCGCTGCCCTCGTAGCTCAGCTGGATAGAGCGGCCCCCTCCTAAGGGGCAGGTCGGACGTTCGAATCGTCTCGAGGGCACCAACTGCAACGCACACAAGGGTCGGCCATGCCGGCCCTTGTGCTTTTTGGTGTCGGGGCCGGTTCACGAACTGCACGACAGCATCGAGCAACCGGCCTTGTGCCGCGCCCAGTCCGGGCGCTTCTGCGCGAACGCCTCGCGGCCGGGCTGGTCGTCATACGGATGGCGCATCACCTCGAGCAACTCGTGGATGCCGGCCGGATCGCCCAGGGTGGCCCGGTCGATCGCCTGCTGCGCCAGATAGTTGCGCAACACGTAGCGCGGATTCGCCGCCTGCATGCGCGCCCGGCGTTGTTCGGCCGTCAGCGGATCGTCGGCCAGCCGCGCGGCGTAGCGCGCCAGCCAGTCGGCGAGGGCCGGCTCGGCCTCGCGCCGTTTCGTCTCGTCGTAGAACGCATCGCGCATCGGCAACAGTGTCGGCGCCTGCGGATCGAGGTCGGCCAGCGCGCGAAACCACAGCGTCATGTCGATCTCGGCCACGGCCATCACGTCGTGCAGCGACTGCATCAGCGCCACGTCATCGTCACGGCAGGCGGCCAGGCCGAGCTTGCCCGCGATGTTGGCGCGATCGGCCGCGGCGTACACCTGCGCATAGCGATCCAGCCCGGCCTGCAGCGGCGCGACATCGGCAAACAGCGGCGCCAGCGCACCGGCCAGCCGGCTCAGGTTCCACCACGCCACGTTCGGCTGCTGGCCGTAGCGGTAGCGACGGCGCTGGGCGTCGGTGGTGTTCGGCGTCCAGTCCGGATCGTAATTGTCGATCCAGCCATACGGGCCGTAGTCGATGGTCAGGCCGAGGATCGACATGTTGTCGGTGTTCATCACGCCATGCACGAAACCGACCCGCATCCAGTGCGCGACCATCGTGGCGGTGCGCTCGCACACCTGGGCGAACCACTCCGCGTACAGCGCCTCGCCCTGCCCGGCGAGTTCGGGGAAATCACGGCGAATGGTGAAGTCGACCAGCTGCCGCAGCAACGCGGTATCGCCGCGCGAGGCAGGCAATTCGAAATTGCCGAAGCGGATGAACGACGGTGCCACGCGGCAGACGATCGCACCGGGCTCCGGCGCGGCATGACCGTCGTAGAACATGTCGCGCACGACCGGCTCGCCGGTATCGACCAGGCTCAGCGCGCGGGTGGTCGGTACGCCCAGATGATGCATCGCCTCGCTGCACAGGAACTCGCGCACCGACGAACGCAGCACCGCACGGCCGTCCGCACCGCGCGAGTACGGCGTCGGCCCGGCGCCCTTGAGCTGAAGCTCCCAACGCTCGCCGGCGGCGCTGATCACCTCGCCCAGCGAGATCGCCCGGCCGTCGCCGAGCTGACCGGCCCAGTTGCCGAACTGATGACCACCGTAGTTCGCGGCAAACGGTTGCATGCCCTCGAGCAAGGCATTGCCACCGAACAGCTGCGCGAACTCCGGTGCGGTCACTTCGGCTTCGCTGAAACCCAGCTTCGCCGCCATCTCGGCCGAATACGCCAGCAGACGCGGCGCAGCAACCGGGCTGGGCTCGACCCGCGAATACAGTGCGCCCTCGACCTGACGCAGGTGCGGGTCGTGCTCCGGATCACCGGGCAGATCGCGTACGAACGCGTTGTCGAAGTGCAGTGGAAACATCGCGGACGGGGAATCCAATGAAGACATGCAGGCTATATCCGGGCACCCGGGGCCCCATGCAAGGCCCATGGGCCGCCGCGACGTGTCGAGGCCCGCCATCTTGATCCGTCTTGTTCACGCCGAGCCATGCCCGAGCCCCTATCTCGCGCAAGCGCCATGCCGGGCACGCCGGATGGCCGCGTCTGCCTGCGCGCCTTCCGGCACGCCTGCAAAGGCGGGCTGCAGCAGCCGGGGAGCGGTATAGTCGGCGCCGCCCATACGCCGGAAGCCACATGAACGCCTCGCCCTCCACCGACCTCAATGCCGACGCCCTGCCGGCGGACGCGCCGTATCTGAACGCCACCACGCGCTGGCTGGAACGGGCGGTGATCGGCCTGAACCTGTGCCCGTTCGCCCGCGCACCGCACGTGCAGGGCAAGTTGCGCATGCGGGTAAGCCAGGCGCGCGACACCGACGCCCTGCTCGACGACCTGTGCGGCGAGCTGCAGTCGCTGAATGCGCTGACGCCGGACGAGTGCGAGACCGGGCTGCTGATCCACCCGTTCGTGCTGAACGACTTTCTCGACTACAACGATTTCCTCGATGTCGCCGACGCGGCCGTGCAGACCCTGGGACTGGAGGGCGAATGGCAGGTCGCCAGCTTCCACCCCGACTACCAGTTCGCCGACAGCGCGCCCGGGGCGATCGAGAACTTCAGCAACCGTTCGCCGTTCCCCACCCTGCATCTGCTGCGTGAATCGAGCATCGAGCGCGCGATGGAGCAGATGAGCGACACCGACAGCATCTACCGGCGCAATATCGAGACGCTGCAACGGCTGGGCACCGAGGGCTGGCAGGCATTGTGGCGCGACGAGCCCAGCTGATCGCCTGGCACAACAAAGCATTCACGCCGATGCTGTCATGCTTGGGAGTGAATAATCTTCCCGACCCCTACGCCGAGAGCGTCGACCCCAGCGTGCAATGCACGACCTGCGAAGCCGTGTGCTGCCGCCTCACCGTCGTGTTGATGCCCGAGGACCACGTCCCCGAATGGCTGATCGACCGGGACAGCCACGGCATGGAAACCCTGGCCAAGGGCGAGGACGGCTGGTGCGTCGCGGTCGATCCGAACACGTCCGGCTGCACGATCTACGAGGATCGCCCCACCATCTGCCGCAAGTATGCGATGGGCAGCCCCAGCTGCCGCGACGAGCGGCACAAGTGGTTCGGCGCCACGATCCCCACCGCGGTACACATGCTGTAGCCCGACCGGGCCCGGCGAGAGTCCGTCGACCTGGCCCTGCTCGCGGGAGCGCACGGGAGACGTTCCTACAGGTTCCCCGGGGCGGTGAAGATCAGCGCCACGTCGTCGGCATCCAGCACGCGCCATTCCCCCAGCGGCAGCGTGCCCAGCAGGAGCCCGCCCACCGAAATACGTTGCAGCGTCTCGACGTGGTTGCCGGCGGCGGCGAACATCCGCCGCACCTGGTGATAACGCCCCTCGGTAACGGTGAGGCGCGCGCGACGTGGCCCGAGTACCTGGAGCACCGCCGGTGCCAGCGGCTCCTTCTCCGACTCCAGCATCATCGTGCCGCTGGCGAACAGCGGACCCTCGTCACCGCGCAGATCCTCGGCCAGCGTGGCCTCGTACACCTTCGCCACCTGCGCCTTCGGCGAAATGATCCGGTGCAGCAGCGCGCCGTCGTCGGTGAACAGCAGCAGCCCGCTGGTATCGCGATCGAGCCGGCCCACGCTGGACAACACCGGCGAGCGGACGTTGTAGCGCGGCGGCAGCAGGTCGTACACGACCCGGCCCGGGTCCTTGCGCGAACAAGTCACCCCGAGCGGCTTGTTCATCATCAGCACGACGCCCGGCGGCGGATCCAGCGGCTCGTCGTCGACCCGGATGCTCTCGTACGGCACCACGTCGTCGGCGTACAGCACCTCGCCGGCCGCATCCGTGATGCGGCCGGCACGGAACAGCTGGGTGACATCCTTGCGGCTGCCATAGCCCAGGTTCGCAATCAGCTTGACCAGTTTCATGACCGCACCCCCACCGCTTCGATCACCTTGAATCCCTCCTGCGTCGCCAGCTGGCGCACTTCGCGAAAGCGTGCCCCCAGGATCGCCTCGTACGGCAGATGCCGGTTCGCCACCAGCAACAGGCGGCCTTCCGGCACCAGCGCATCGGCGGCACTGACGATGAACGCGCGCCCCAGTTCCGGCAGGTCGGCGCGCCCCTGGTGGAACGGCGGGTTGCTGACGATGGCGTCGTAGCGCTGCGGCAGGCCTTGTGTGACATCGTGCCAGTGCACGGCCAGCTCCACGTCGCGACCGCTCTCGCGCCCGGCCCTGGCCAGATTGGTCCGGGCCGGCCCGATCGCGCGCGCCTCCGCTTCATACAGGTCGATCGCGCCCACGTTCGGACAACGCGCGATGACCTGGCAGGCGAGATAACCGTAACCGGCACCCAGATCGGCCACGCGCCCGCGCAGGTCGTGCGGCAGATGCCCGGCCAGCAAGGCCGAGGCGTGGTCGATGCGATTCCAGGCGAACAGGCCGGGCCGGCTGACATAGCCATCGACGATCTCGCGCGGGGCGTCCAGCGCCAGCCATTCGGTCAGCAGGGCCTGGTCGACCCGATCCGCCGCCGGCGTGCTCCAGAACACCCGGCACTTGTGCTTGGACAGGTGCTGCACGGGGCCGGCCAGCCGGGCCATGTCGGCTTCGCCCGATTTCGCACCCTCGGCATTCGGCATGCTGGCCAGCACGCTGCCGCCCGGCGCCACATGGGTCAGCGCGCGGGCGAACAGGGCGCGCGCCTCGTCGCGCTGCCGCGGCGGCAGCACCAGCACCAGCGGGAACAGCTCGCCCGCCGCCGGCTCGCCCACCTGCATGCCGATGCGGGCCAGCTCGTCGGCGAAAGGCTTGAAGCCCTGCTCGCACAACCAGCCCGGCTGCGCCGTCTCGCGCAGGCGCACGCCGGCGCGAGCCCGCAGAAAGAGCACGCGGCCCTCCGCCGGCAGCGACAGCTGCGCCGATTCGAACGGTACAAACATGGCAGCCAGCGCCGAATCCGGCGCGACCGCGAAAAGTCCTGCGGCAGTCACATCATGTCTTCAAGTGCAAGTGAGGCGCCATTGTACGTGGCAGCCGATCGTCCCGACGCGCCGAGTGCCCCGGGCGGACGACACGAACAGCCCTGCTCAATGGGCGACGCCGGCATCCGTCGTGTGCGCCGGCAACTCGTCCAGCATCTGCCGGGCCAGCGGCTGATAGCCACCATCGAAATGGTGACCGCCGTCCTTCGGGTGAACGATGACCCAACTCGGCAGTGCCGGATCGGTGCAGGCGCTGTCGTCGCGGTCGTCCCGGCCGTAGTAGCACACCACCGGCGGCCGCCCACTCAACGCCTGCAGCGGCGGCAACGCGTCGTGATGCCGGATCGGATTGATGTGTTCCAGCGCGGCCTTGAGGTGTTGCTTGAACCAGCCCTGCCTGATCATGTAGCCCTCGAGCTCGATCTCGAACGTCACGTCGCGACTGGGCGACAGCAGCACCAGCTGGGTGATCCGCGCGCGGTTGGCCGCGCTGAGCCGGTCGACGATGCTCGGCAGCACGTCGGCACCGAAGGAGAATCCCACCAGCCAGATACGCTGCTTGTGCCAGACGCCGAGGTATTTCGTCATCAGCGCGTCGAGCTGGCGCGCCGATTCCTCCGGCGTGCGATCGCGCCAGTAGTACTTGAAGGTACTGACCCCCAGCACCGGAATCCCGCGGGCAACGATGGCCTTGCCCAGTTGCTTGTCCAGGTCGGCCCAGCCGCCGTCGCCGGAGTAGATGATCGTCATCACGTCGCCCTGCCCCGCCGGTGGCGCGATGGAGGTGCTGGCAACCGGCAGCACCACGGTGGCCTTTTCCAGGCTGACCCGCGAAAACGGACTCCAGATCAGCGCCAGAGCCAGCGCGCACGTACCCACGGCAGCGAACATGATCCTGTTCCTTCGTTTCATCGGCGCACCACGCCGGTCAGTCCGCCGGCGATCAGGCTGGCCACGTTGGTCAGGATCATCGGCAAGGCGATGCCGCCGGGCACCGCCATGTAGCGCGACTCCCATTCCGGATCGAATTTGTCCTTGTAGCGCTGCAGCCCGCGGAAATTGTAGAAACGTTCGCCGCGGCCGAACACCAGTGCACCGAAGCGGTTCCACAGCGGTGCCTGGCGCCGGTTCTGCAGCCCGGCCAGCGGCGCCATGCCGAGGTTGAACCAGCGATAGCCCTCGGCCCGCGCCCACAGCATCAGCTCCACAAACAGGTAGTCCATGATCCCGCCCGGGCTGTCCGGCAGGTGCCGCATCAGGTCGACCGAGGCTTCTTCGCGGGTCTCGGTGAGGAACAGGTTGGCGAACGCGACCGGCCGATCGTCCTGCCATACCACCGCCATCGGCGTGCGCACCAGGTAATCCGGATCGAACGCGCCCAGCGAGAAGCGCTTCTCGCGTACGTTCTTGTCGCGCAGCCAGGCATCGGAAATCTGCTTCAGCTGCGGCAGCAGCGGCGCCACCGCGTGGGCCGGCACGATCTCCAGGCGCAGGCCTTCACGCCCCAGCTTGTTGACCGTATTGCGCAGCACTTTCCTGGATTTGCCATCGAGATTGAAGCTGTCCAGCCGCACACGGGCCTCCTCGCCGATCTTCAGCAGGTTCAGGCCCACCTCCAGATACAGATCCAGGTCAGCCGGGCTCACCTGATAGAACACCGGCCAGCCACCCGCGCGTTCGCACTGCTCCAGAAACGTCCAAACCAGCTCGCGCCGGGCCTCCTCGTCGCTGCCCACCGGGTCGCCCATCGCCACCCAGCTGCGCCCCACGGTGTCGAACATCACGAACGCCTTGTGCGCGGGATCGAACAGCAGGCTCTTGTCGCCCATCAATGCAAGATGAGCCTGTGCCGAGTGAAACTGCCGGATCAGCGGCAACGCCTGCGCCAGCTCGGCCTCGCCGGGCCGCTGGCGATGCAGTTGCAGAGGACGGATCAGGCTGGCCAGCGCAAACAACATGCCGGCCACCGCGGCCGCGACCAGCGCCCGCAGCGCGCGGGGCGCACCGCCCTGGTGGAAACTGAACTCCCACCAGAGGTCGGCGCTGTAGTCGACGTGCTTGTAGCTGAACATCACCAGCCAGGCAGCGCAGCCGAACACCGCCACGATCGCCGCGATCCAGCCCAGCGAAAAGCTGGTGCTGAACAACGAGGCGCGCCGGTAGAACAGGCGGTGCGCCGGCGCCAGTGCCAGCGCCAGCAGGATCAGCAGGGTCGCCTCCTCGTAGTCGATGCCCTTCAGCAGCGAGAACACGGCGCCGGCCAGCAGCAGCAACAGGGTCAACCAGTACGCCGCATCCAGCCGGCGCTGCAGGCCGCGAGCCAGGATCAGCAGCAGCATGCCGATCACGCTGGCCAGCAGATGCGAAACCTCAAGCACCGACAGCGGCAACACTTCACTGAGGATCGCCATGCGCACGGGCAATGCACGAGTGGCGCCGGAGAACAGCAGCACGGCACCGGAGACCAGGGTCAGCCCCGCGAAGAACGCCGGCAGCAGGCCGGTGAACCATGGGGCGAGCAGCGATTTCCGGCGCAGCCCACGTGCCTCCCGCTGTAGCACCAGCACCGTGGCCGTGCACAGCGGCAACAGGTAGTAGATGACCCGATAGGCCGCCAGCGCACCCAGGATCGGCGCGGTCAGCGCCGCGTTGCCGGTGGCGCCGAACCCGGCCAGCATCACCGCCTCGAACACGCCCAGGCCACCGGGCACGTGGCTGATAAGGCCGATGATCTGGGCGATCACGAAGATCGCCAGGAAGTGCCCGAAGCCGTTGTTCAACTCATCCGGCATCAGTACGTAGAGCACGGCCGCCGCCAGCCCCCAGTCGCATGCGCCCACCAGGATCTGCTTCAGGCCGGTCAGCGTCGAAGGCATGCTGACCTGCCAACGCCAGATTCGCAGTGGGCGCCGGATCCGCCCACCGGCCAGCCACGCCAGCGGCAGCAGGGTCAGCCCCACGCCAAGCGGCAGGCCGAATGAGGCCAGCGGCAGATCGGGTGGAAGTGGCACCCACAGCAAGGTCACCCCGGTCAGCGCCAGCAGGCCCAGCCAGAAACTGGTGGTGCAGAACAGCACCACCCGGGCCACCTCACCTGTGCTCAGGCCATTCTGGATATAGAAGCGGTAGCGGATCGACCCGGAGACCAGCAGCGACATGCCCAGCGCGTTGCTGAAGGCATAGCTGATGAACGAGATCAGGGTGACCCGGCGCCATGACAGCGGGTGCCCGATCGAGGCCAGCGCGAAGCGGTCGTACAGGGTCATCACTGCATAGCCGAGCAGGGTGAACAGGGCCGCCAGCAACAGCCGCCCCGCCGACAGGCTGTGCACGTACGCGCGCACCTGGTGATAGTTCACCTCGCGGGCCAGCAGGTGCAGTGCCCACAGCGCCAGACACAGCATGCCCACCGACAGCAACGGTCCGGCCAGTCGGCGCCACACCACCATGCGCTGGCTCGCCAGCGCCGGGACCGTCCCTGCGCTCACCGTCTGTTCGACCTGTTGATGCTCCACGTGACGCCCGACTCCGGAGGGGAACTGCCTAGTTTAGGACCTGCGTTCAGTCAGGCGATGGACATACGGCCGCAGCCGGCCATCCGGAGCTGCGGGAGCGTGCCCCGGCTACCCTTCTGCGTCCGTCGTACCCTGGCCCAGCCGGCTCACCCAGCGGTAGAGCAGCAGCATCACCACGGTGAACGCCGTACCGCCGATCCAGAGCGCCGGGCCGCTCGCGAACGTCCCGCTCACCAGGGCGAGCGGATAGTCCTGTCCGGAAAACGCCACGCAGGCGGCGATCGCCACGCCCAGCAATCCCTCGCCAACGATCATGCCTGAGGCGAGCAGTACGCCGAGCTGCTTGGTGGCTTCGGGATTCTTCGACGCGCGATCGGCGCGACGGTCGAACCACCATCCGGCTACCGCGCCGACCACCACCATCAAGGTGCTCTGGGTCGGCAGGTAGATGCCCAGGCCCACCGCCAATGGCGACAGATGGGCGGACTTCGTCGTGCGGCGCAGCACCTCGTCGACGGCGATCATCACCACGCCGATGACCCCGCCGATCTTGATCAGGCCCCAGTCGATGTTGTTCTGGATCACCCCCTGCGCCAGCGCCGAGATCAGGCCGGCCTGCGGTGCGGGCAGCGGATGGTCACGGTGCGGACCGGGCGCGCCGACGAAGCCGTAGGCATGGTTGAGCAGGTCGAGGATCGGCGGAATGATCGCGGCACCGGCGAGTACGCCGATCACCAGCGCCCATTGCTGCTTTGACGGCGTGGCGTCGACCAGTTGGCCCGTCTTCAGATCCTGCAGGTTGTTGTTGGCGATCGCCGCCGCGGCGAACACGATCGAGGTGATGAACAGGGCGAAGGCCACCAGCGCATTCTCGCTGCTGACGGGAAGAGCCGAACGCACGCCGAACACCAGCAGCAATGCCGCGCCGATTACCACGATGATGCCGATGCCCGACAGCGGACTGTTGGAGGAACCGATCAGTCCGGCCATGTAGCCGCATACGGCCGAAACGAAGAAGCTCATCAGCACCACGAAGATCAGGCCACCCACCACCAGCGCCACGATGTGATCGGACAGGCCGTGGCCCGCGCCCCTCACGAAATTCGCAATCAGCCAGCCGATGGGCACCAGGCAGGCCAGCGAAATGAGGGTGACCTGGCCGATCGGAATGTCCTGCTCGGTGCGCGGAAGCGATGCCGCGTTGCCCGCATCCCGCTCACGCGAGGCGGCCATCGCCGAGGCCAGCCCGCTGATCACCGGCTTCACCAGCTTGGCCAGGGTCCAGATCGCGGCGACACCGATCGTGCCGGCGCCGACAAAGCGAACCTTGTGGCTCCACGTCGCATTGGCCAGATCCGCAATCGAACCGACCGCCGGTGCCAGTGCGGAAAAATGCGGCACACCCCAGCCCCAGCCGATCAGGGCACCCACCAGCATCGCGATGCCCACCCAGAGGCCAACCAGATGGCCGATGCCGAACAGCGCGAACGAGAGGAAGAAGTCGAATCCGGTCACGCCGCCCTTGTCGGCGCTGACGCGGAAGTAATGCACCACGTCGCCGGCGAACACCCGCGTCGCGACCACCACGGCAAACACGCCCGAGACGATCGCACCCCAAAGCACGGCCAGCAGGCCGATGCGGTTGGCCTCGATCGCCGCCGCCGCACCGATGCCTTCGCCGCCGCCGGCACCCACCTTGAGCACCTCCGCGCAGGCCACGCCCTCGGGATAGGGCAGATCGGAATTGGTCACCAGCGCCCGGCGCAGCGGGATCGAATACATCACACCCAGGATGCCGCCCAGCGCGCAGATGGCGAACGAGGTCCAGTAATTGAAGCCGGTCCACCACCCGATCAGGATCAGGCCCGGCAGCACGAAAATGATCGAAGACAAGGTGCCGGCCGCCGAGGCGACCGTCTGCACGATGTTGTTCTCCTGCATCGTGGCGCCCTTGAAGTAGCGCAACACCGCCATCGAGATCACCGCCGCCGGAATCGAGGTGGCGAACGTCAGACCGGCCTTGAGACCGAAGAACACATTCGCCGCGGTGAACACCACGGTGATCAACACGCCGATGATCAGGCCGCGGACGGTCAGCTCGGCGCGCGGCTCGGCCCCAGCCGATGATGGATGACTCATGAAGCTCTCTCCCCCGATGGATGCTGCTGCGAAAGATAGCGTGGATGGGTGGCCGGTGGGTATGCCCGCAGCTCGAGGTGCCCACGGAGATCGCCAGCCGCAGCCCCCTCAAAGATGCAGCAGGCTCTCGAACCGACGCGGTTCTGCCGACAACGGATCCAGAAAGGCCAGCTCCCGCGCCAGCAGTTTCAGCGGCCGCCGATGATCGTCGTCGGCCGCTTCGGCCAGCTGCGGATAACAGGTGTCGTGCATGATTGCCGCGCCCAGCGCCGCCATGTGCACGCGCAACTGGTGCTTGCGCCCGGTGACCGGATGCAGCGCATAGCGCCAGCAATCCTCCCTGCGCTCGATCACCTCGATCCGGGTCTCGCTGTTGGCCATGCCTTCGGCCTCGCGCATGCGGAAAAACGGCTCGCCGGTCGCGATGCGTGAACGGCGAACCAATGGAAACGCCAGCTCCGGCAAAGGTGCCGCCAGCGCCTCGTAGCCCTTGTCGATCCGGCGTTCGCGAAACAGGGCCTGATAGGCCGAGCGGCTGCCCGGATTCGCCGAGAACAGCACCAGCCCGGCGGTGGCCCGGTCGATCCGGTGCAGCGGTACCAGCGCGGGATTGCCCAGACGCCGGATCAACCGCCGCAGCAGGGTCTGCTCGACAAATCCGCCCGCCGGCGTCACCGGCAGGAAGTGCGGCTTGTCCGCCACCACCAGATGCTCATCCGCATACAGCACGGTTTCGATGAACGGGATCGGCGTTTCCTCCTCCACCTCGCGGTAATAGTGGATGCGCAGGCCGGCCCGGTGCGGTGTCTGCGGCGTGATCGCCACGCCCTGCCCGTCCAGCACCCGCCCACGCGCGATGCGATCCAGCCAGGTGTCGCGATCGATCGCGGCGAACCGGGCGCACAGCGCATCGAGCACGCTCGCCCACTCGCCCGCGGGCAGATGCACGGTGCTGGCGTGGGTGTCGCGGCGGAAGGTCGAGCTGGGCATGATGGCGTCAGTCTAGCGTTGCACCGTGGGAGCGGCTTCAGCCGCGATGCCCGTGGATTTTCCCGGCATGGCGAGACCATCGCGGCTGAAGCCGCTCCCACCGACCATACACACCCGCCAGGAAACCAACCGGAACGCCAGGGCGTACAATGGGTGGTTGTTGTCCCGAGGCATGGCCCATGGCGCTCAATTCCACCATCTACAAAGTCGAACTGCAGATCAGCGACATGGACCGGCACTATTACGCCACCCATGCGCTGACCCTGGCGCGGCATCCCTCGGAAACCGAGGAGCGGCTGATGGTGCGGCTGCTGGCGTTTGCCTTGTATGCAGACGACCGGCTGGAGTTCGGCAAGGGCATCAGCGACGAGGACGAGCCGGCGCTGTGGCGCAAGGCGTACACCGACGAGATCGAGTTGTGGATCGAACTGGGCCAGCCCGACGAGACGCGCATCCGCAAGGCCTGCGGCCGCTCGCGCCAGGTGGTGGTGATCAACTACGGTGGCAACGTGGCGGAGATATGGTGGAGCAAGGTCGGTGTTTCGCTGGCCCGCAGCAAGAACCTCACCGTGCTCGACATCGCTCCCGCCACCGTCGCCGAACTGGTCGCCCTGCTGCAGCGTGGCATGCGCCTGCAGTGCCTGATCCAGGACGGCCAGCTGCAGGTCATGAACGATGCCGATGCGGTGGCGGTCGATCCGCAGATCCGCATGGCACCGGCCGAGACGGTGAGCTGACCGCTGGCCCGGCCGGCCGACCGCATCGCCCTGCCATCCCTCCATTCATCCCTTTGCCCGGAGTCATCCCATGCGTTGGTTGCTGTCCTTGCTCGCCCTGATCACCCTCGCCGCCTGCACCGCCACACCGCCGGCGCATGCCAGCGGACAAGTCGACAAGCTGAGCATGATCGACACCACGGTCGGTACCGGCGCCGAGGCGAAAGCCGGCATGAAGGTCACCGTGCAATACACCGGCTGGCTGTACGACGACAGCGCGAAGGACAAGCACGGCACCCAGTTCGACAGCTCGCGCGATCATGGCGAGCCGTTCTCGTTCGTCCTGGGCGCCGGCAACGTGATCGATGGCTGGGACCAGGGCGTCGCCGGCATGCACGTCGGTGGCAAGCGGACCCTGTTGATCCCTGCCTCGCTGGGTTATGGCGCCGAAGGTGCCGGCGGCGACATCCCGCCGAACGCCTCGCTGGTGTTCGACGTGGAACTGCTGGACGCCAGCGCTCCCTGAACCCGGCTTGTGGGAGCGGCTTCAGCCGCGATGTTCTGCTTCATGGTGGAAGAGCATCGCGGCTGAAGCCGCTCCCACATGTGCGCTCCTGCAGCGACGGCGGGAAAGCTGCTCAGCCTTCCTGCGCCGCCTCGTCCCGACCCTGCTGGCGAATGATCGCCTCCTCGCGCGCGTCGATGATCGACTGCATCACGCTGTCGACATCGGCGATGCGTTCGTCGAATTCGAAATGGCCGCTCAGTTCGGTATCCGGGTGCAGCTCGCCCAGCTCGTACAGCGCCCACATCTCCTCGCCGTAGTGCGTATCGAGCAGTTCCGGCGCGAAGCGCGACAGGCTGATGGTGATGTTGCCCACGTCACGCCGCAGCATCGTGCGCGCGCTGTTGTTGCCCGAGGCGCTGACCGCCTGCGGCAGGTCGATGATCACCGGGCCGTCCGGCCCCACCAGCACGTTGTATTCGGACAGGTCGCCGTGGATCAGCCCCACGCACAACATCCTGGCCACCTGCTGCATCAGGAAGCGGTGGTACTCACGTGCGGTCTCGGCTGACAGTTCCACCTCGCCCAGCCGCGGCGCGGAATAGCCGTCCGCGTCGGTGACCAGTTCCATCACCAGCACGCCGTTGAAGTAACCGTACGGCTTGGGCACGCGCACGCCGGCCGCGGTGAGCTGGTACAGCGCGTCGACTTCGGCGTTCTTCCAGGCGGCCTCGGCCTCCTTGCGGCCGAACTTGGTCGCCTTGCCCATCGCGCGCGCCTGCCGGCTGCCGCGTACCTTGCGTCCTTCCTGGTACTGCACGCGCGCCTGGAAACTGCGCTGCGCCATGTCCTTGTAGACCTTGGCGCAACGAATGTCCTCGCCCGAGCGGACGACGTAGACCGCAGCTTCCTTGCCGCTCTTCAGCGGACGCAGCACCTGGTCGATCACACCTTCATCGATCAGATCCTGCAGGCCCTTGGGTGTCTTCATGCGTGTGGAGGGTTCTGCGTCGTGGAATAACCCCCATTATGGCCGATCGGCACCCCGCTTCGGCCGTTTTCCGGCATTGCCGCTCAGCTGGCGTGCAAGCTCGATGTGCCCAGGCGCTCGCGCGCGGCCGCAGCCATCTCGAACGAATGCCGTCTTGCCGCGTGCTCGAAGATGTTCGCGGTGAGCAGCAGCTCGTCCGGTTGGTGCCGCGCGATGAACGCCTCGATGCCGTCCTGCACGGCTGCGGCATCGCCGACCACGGCGCAGGCCAGCGCCCGCTCCAGGCCGGCCTTCTCGACCGGCGTCCAGAATGCCTCGATATCGTCGATCGGCGGCGGGATCAGGCCGGGCCGGCCGCGACGCAGGTTGACGAAGCTCTGCTGCTGGGTGGTGAACAGCCGGCGTGCCTCGGCATCGGTATCCGCGGCCACCACGTTGATGCCGAGCATCGCGTAGGGCTGTCGCAGCCGCGCCGAGGGACGGAAATCGCGGCGATACAGCGCCAGTGCCTCGTCCATCGCGTCGGGGGCAAAGTGCGAAGCGAACGCGAACGGCAGGCCCAGCCGCGCCGACAGCGTGGCGCTGAACAGGCTCGATCCCAGCAGCCATACCGGCACCTCGATGCCGGCGCCGGGCACGGCCCGCACCGGCTGGCCCGGTGTGGCCGGCTCGAAATAGCCGAGCAGTTCCAGCACGTCCTGCGGGAACGCATCGGCACTGTCGAAATAGCGGCGCAGGGCTTTCGCGGTGGGCTGGTCGGTGCCGGGCGCGCGTCCCAGGCCCAGGTCGATCCGGCCCGGATACAGCGAGGCCAGCGTACCGAACGCCTCGGCCACCTGCAGCGGCGCGTGGTTCGGCAGCATGATGCCGCCGGCGCCGACGCGGATGCGCGAGGTGCCGCCGGCCACGTGGCCGATCAGCACCGCCGTGGCCGCGCTGGCGATCCCCGGCATGTTGTGGTGCTCGGCCAGCCAGTAGCGTCGGTAGCCCAGCTGTTCGGCCAGTCGGGCCAGATCCAGCGTATTTCGAAAAGCCTGCGCCGCGTCGCTGCCCTCGGTGACGGGTGCCAGGTCAAGAATGGAAAACGGGATCATCGCGCGGCCTCGCATGGCGGAAGCCCCCGATCTGGGGGCGCTTGCCGTGATTGCCAGCCGATGCGACCCCGCCGTGGCGCATACAATGGGCACTTCTCTCTGCCTGGCATCCCGATGACCGAATCCGTCCGCCTCGCCAAACGCGTCGTCGCGCTGACCGGGTGCTCGCGCCGCGAGGCCGAGCAATACATCGAAGGCGGCTGGGTGCGGGTCGACGGACAGGTGGTGGAAGAACCGCAGTTCATGGTCGACGCGCAGACCGTCGAACTCGACCCCGGGGCCCGCTTGATTCCCACCGAGCCGGCCACCCTGGTACTGCACAAACCGGTGGGTTACGACGCCGGCAACGGCCCGAACCCGGCCAGCGCCCTGGTCACTCCGGCCACCCGTTCGGCCGATGATGCCTCCGGCGTGCGCCCGCTGAAGCGTCATCTGCAGCGACTGCTCTCGCCGCTGGCACTGCCGACGGAGGCCAGCGGCCTGCTGATCTTCACCCAGGACTGGCGCGTCACCCGCAAGCTCAGCGAAGACATCGACCGGGTCGAGCAGGAGTTCGAGGTCGACATCAGCGGCGAGTTGATCCCGAACGGGCTGGCCCTGCTCAATCACGGCCTGCGCTTCAACAATTACGCCATGCCGCCGATCAAGGTCAGCTGGCAGAGCGAGCAACGCCTGCGCTTCGCCTTCAAGGGCCTGCAACCCACCCAGATCGAGCCGATGTGCCAGGCGGTCGGACTCAAGGTGCTGGCGATGAAGCGCCTGCGCGTGGGGCGCATCCCGCTGGCGAAACTGCCCCCCGGGCAATGGCGCTATCTGGCCCCGGGCGAACGCATCTGACCGTCACTCGCCGGAATCCACCGCCGGGGCCCCGCTTGCGGCGTAAACTCCGTCAGCGCGCCGCATGCCACGTGTCCCGTGGCTGAAGGTGCCCGGCGTCAGCTTTGTCACAAACCGCAACCCACACCATCCACATCCGGGAGAGCAGCATGAGCAAGGGCATGGATTCAAAGAAAAGCGAGAAGAAAAAGCCGGCCAAGACCATGAAGGAAAAGAAGGCCGCCAAGCAGGAAAAGAAGAAGAACCAGTAAACGGTTCCACTGCGGGACATGGGGAAATCGCAGCGCTGCGGTTTGCCCGGCGGGGGCGGCGACGCGGCATGTCGCCGGCTGACAAGGGCCGCCCGGCCTGCTGCCGCTAAATATTACAGGGCAGCGGCCGATACCCAGAGCAGCACAAGCGGAGCCAGCGCCCTGGTAATGAAGGAAAGTCTATGAGGAGCATCTGGCGGCGCCTCTTCGGCAATTACGGGGTTGCTGCGACCTGGGCGAGACCAAATGCAGCCACGCCTGTGCGTGCCCGGGTCGCCGCGACCACCATCCAGCCGGGGAATGCCCCGGCGGCCTGCCCGGCCGCCACGCCGGACGAGATCGAGGATCGCTTCCATCGGTTCGTGTTCGGCTTGCCGGACAGCGATGCCCATCAACTGTCCAGCGCCGAGCTGGCCACGCTCAATCGCCTGGAACCGCTCAGCAAGCGCTTCGACATGCGCAGCCTGCCGCGCCTGCCAGCGGTGCTGCCCCAGCTGCTTCGCATGCTCAAGAGCGACAAGTCCTCGGGCGGCCAGGTCGCCAAGCTGGTCGGCCGGGATCCGCTGATGGTCGGCGAAGTCATGCGTGCCACCAGCAGCGTGTATTACCGCTCCGCGCAACCCATCACCAGCCTGCAGCAGGCCGTCATCCTGATGGGCCAGGAGGGTCTGCACCGGGTACTCACCCAGCATGTGATGAAGCCCATCCTGCAAGCCAGCGGGATCGCCCCGGGACGCACTGCCACGGGCGAACGGCTGTGGGATCACGCCGAGCGCTGCTCCCATGCCTGCGCCTGGTTCGCCAAGAATAGTGGGGGAAGCGATACCTTCGAGGCGTATCTGGCCGGCATCATCTGCCAGACCGGTACCGGCGCGGTGGTACGCCTGCTGGACCGGTTGATGCCGTCCCCTCCCGAGGCGGTCTCGTCCGCGTTTCTCGCTGGCTGCGCCAGGCTCGCCGCACGGCTGTCAGTGCAGGCTGCGCACTACTGGGAGTTGCCCCCGGCCGTCATCGACGCATTGACCGAACGCCAGAACGCCGGCAGGCAGCCGGTATCCACACCGCTTGGCAAGGCGCTTCTGAGCGCCAATCTGCTGGCCATGGCACAGGTGCTGGGCGAGCATGAGCTGATTTCCGGCGAACTGGATTTTGACGAAGGCTGGCCGGACAGCTACCCGCCTTCCCTGCTCGCGCGCTGCCAGTTGGACATGCGCAACAACTTCCCGCCCGACGAGGACGCCTGATCCGGGCGAGTTCCTGCGCGTGCAGGCCAGTGGCGCGATACCGGGTCCGTCCGGCACCGGCGAAAGGCGCCGCGACGGCGTCAGGCCACTCAATACTGACCCATGTAATCCCGCTTGCCGATCTCGACGCCGTTGTGGCGCAGCAGCGCGTAAGCCGTGGTGACGTGGAAGAAGAACTGCGGCAGGCCATAGCTCAGCAGATAGGTCTGGCCATCGAAGCGACGCTCCTTCGGCGTACCCGGCCGTGTCACGATCTCACGCCCGGCAGCCCCTTCGAACTGTGCCGGACCGAAGCCGCCGATGAAGCCCAGCGTGCGCTCGATCAGCTCACGCAGTTCGGCGAAGCTCTGTTCCTGGTCCTCGTACTTGGGTACCTCGGCCCCGGCCAGCCGCGCCGACACGCCGCGCGCGAAATCGCAGGCGATCTGCACCTGCCGTCGCATGGGAAACATGTCGGGAAACAGTCGTGCCTGGGTCAGCGCCGTCACGTCGATGTTCTTTTCGGCGGCATGCGCTTCGGCCTTGGCCAGGATCGCGGCGAGGCCGCCCAGCATCTGCTTGAACACGGGGATGGAGCTGGCGTACATGGCATCGGTCACGGGCATTTTCCTGGAGTGTCGACAAGTGATCGACACAGTGTAGCCCGGCCATGCCGCGGGGTCGGTGAAATCCGCCCGGCGTGTGACAGGAGGCGCCGCGGCGCCTCCTGTCAGCAGGTTTACAGCGCCTTGACGCTGACGTCGTCGATCACGAACGAAGTCTGCTGGGTGCTGTCTTCCACCCCGTAGAAATTGATCTGCAGGGTCTGTCCCTTGTAGGCATTCAGGTTGATCGTGTGTTCCTGGTAACCACCGGCCGCGTCCTTGTTGGAGAACGTGGCCAGGGTGACGTAGTTGCCGGTGGACGTGATCACCTGGACCTGCAGGGTGTCGTAAGCGGTGCTGCCGGACTCGGCGGTGTCGATATGCATGAAGAAGTCCAGAGTCGCATTGGACACGCCGGCCGGAATGCTGATCTGCTGCCGCACGTAGTCGGTGTGCGTGCTGCCGTAGCCATCCAGCCATGCCTTCCAGCTGCCGGCGTGGGCCGCTTCGCTGCTGGAGCTGGTGATCACGCCGCTGGTCTGCGTCCAGCTTGCCGTGCCGCTCTCGAAGCCGCCGTTGCCGATCAGCTCGACTGGGCTGCCGCCACCGTTGGATACGCTGAAGCCGACCGAACTGCTGCTGCCCACATTGCCGGCCGCGTCATAGGCCTTCGCGAGCAGCGTGTGGCTGCCATCGGCCAACGTGGTCGAATCCAGCGTGGCCGCATACGGCGAGCTGGTGTCGGTGGCCTTCAGCGCGCCATCGACATAGAACTCCACCCGGGTGACCCCGACGTTGTCCGTGGCACTGGCCGCGAACGTGATCGTGCCACCGCTGCCGCTTTCCGACGCGCTGACCGTCGGCGCCGTGGTGTCGCCGACGGCGTTGGACACGCTGAAGCCGACCGAGCTGCTGCTGCCGACATTGCCGGCCGCGTCATAGGCCTTCGCGAGCAGCGTATGGCTGCCGTCGGCCAGCGTGGTCGAATCCAGCGTGGCCGCATACGGCAAGCTGGTGTCGGTGGCCTTCAGCGCGCCATCGACGTAGAACTCCACCCGGGTGACCCCGACGTTGTCCGTGGCGCTGGCCGCGAACGTGATCGTGCCGCTGCCGCCGCTCTCGCTCGCACTGACCGTCGGCGGCGTGGTGTCGCCGCCGCCCGCACTCTCGGTCACCCAGACCGGTGCCGACCACAGCAGCTGGCCGTTGGCCTCGGTGATCTTGGCGTAGTAGAAATGATCGCCCAGGCTTGGCGTGACGGTGGTGGTCGCGGTTTCCGACAGGCTGCCCACCGTGCCGTTGCTGCCGGGCACCCCTTCGAACAATTGCACACGCTGCACGGTCTGCCCGTTGGCGCTGGCATAGTTGACGGTGAGCGTCAGCGGGCCGCTGTTGCTGAAGCGCTCGCCCATCACATGGCCGTTCGCGGTCAGCACGATCTGCGCGTTCTTGTCCTCGGTGGCGAACACGCGACGGGCATTCAGGGCATCCACGAAACTGCTCAGGCTCAGCGCGATGCCGCTCGGGATCAGCACGCCGGTGCGGTTGGTGGAGCTGGCGCCCCAGTTCGCGCAGTGGTTGTCCTGGTCCGAACTGGGTGCGACGTGATAGCCGCGCTCGAGAATGGTGTTGAAGGCCGTCTCGTAGCTGTGCAGGCTGGTCTCGGTCTCGGTGGTGTTGCTGGAGAATGCCGAACTGTTCAGCACCTCGGCCAGCACCATCACCTGATCACCGTCCGCGGTATAGCCGAAGTTGGTGCCGTTGACGGTGAACTGGCCGCTCGAGGCCGGGTGGTTGAACTGGCCGACCCAGCCCTTGGTCTTCATCAGCGTGTACAGCGAGGCATAGTCGCCCTTGGCGATCTCGTAGTCGCCGATCAGCTGGCCGGCACTGTTCTTCTCCCACTCGATCAGGCCATCGGCATTCATGATGTTCAGGTGTCCGCCGTTGCTGATCACGCCCCACTCCTGGCCATAGATCGGCAGGAAGTCCGGGTGTGCGGCGTGGAACGAACTGGCCGCCGCCAGGCCCGAGGCGAACAGGTTCTTCGCCGTGGCCGGATCGGCGGACAGGTTGGTGCCGGTGGAGCCGTCGTACATGTGGTTGTGCTCGGACGTCATCAGGATGTCCAGGCCACGGTTCATCGCGTACAGGTACGCGTCGGCGGGGCCGTAGGGACTGCTCTGCGGTGCCTGCGCGCCGGTGCAACTGCTGAGATCGCCACCGCCATCGCTGTGGTTGGTCTGGCTGTGCAGGTTGCCGTAGTAGATCGTGTAGGGCAGCCCGCTGGCGACGACCGACAGCGACAGTGCATGCGCCCCACCCGCACCGTGCCGCGGCAGGGCATTGAACGTGGGCATGGTCGCAGGCGTCAGCTGGCCCACCTGGATGTCCTGACGCTGTTCCTCGACCTGGGTCGGCGCCAGACGTTCGGCCAGCTTGAGCGCATGGGTCGCGATGCCGGTACCGATGCGCCGCGCGTTGTCCTCGTCGAGTGCGATCGCCCGCATGCGTACCGTGTAATAACCCGCTGGCAGCGCGTGGTGCCGGCTGTCCAGGCCATCCCAGCTGACGCTGGCCTGGCTCTGGCGTGCGTGCAGGGCGGTGCTGCCGTTCCACTCCCTCAGCGGATTGCCGCTGCGATCCAGCAGTACGATCTGCCACGCCACCGGCGTGCCCACGGCGGCGCCGGGATATTCGAAATGCATGATGAAAGAGCGCGCAGCCGCCGCTTGAAACGGTACCTGCAAGGCGGCGTCGAACTCCTGGTGATCAGGCAATACCGCTGGCCCGGCCAGCGTCGGCAAACACACTACCAGCCCCGCAAGCACGAGGCTGCGGGTTATCATTTTTTTCATTGACATCGCTATATCCCTACGCGGTTGTAAGAATTCCCCCAGCGCAGTTATATGCGACCACTGCTTGCAGCGGTATGACAAAAAGTCCTAGGAACCGCCGCAAGATCGTACGGTCCGCGCGTCATGCGATGAATGCGGAAGGCATCGGCACGTAGACCGATCCCACCCATCGCCTCACCTGCCGGAAGGCAGATCCAGATGCATCGGGCGGGTGATCAAACCGGTATCGGAAACGATGTGCGGCCCGCTCGGCACGAAGCCGAAACGCCGGTAGACCGGCTCGGCCATCGCCGAAGACTTCAGCGTGAAGTGCCGCGTACCCGCGCGACGAACGGCATCGCGCATCACGCGCTGCCACAGCTGGCGCGCGATACCTTGCCGCTGCAGCCGGGTGCTCACGAAGAACTGGAACAGGTGGGCATCGTCGCGCATCGCTGCCACGCCGACCAGGCGCTCGCCGTCCAGCCACGCAAGATGAAAGCGCTGGCCGGCCACGATCTTCTTGCGAATCGCCCGGGCCTTCATGCCGGCGAGCAGCAGCGGCGCCGCGCTGTCGGGCTGATCGGGCAGGATCCAGCGTCGCGTCACCCGTCGAGCCAGCACACCGATGGCGCGCGCATCCTGCGGCCGGCCGAGGCGGTAACGGATACGCATCGCCGCGCTCACCCGCCTGCCCGGAACACCAGGCTGCAGCAGGTCACCGCGCCCTCGGCCTTCTGCAGTTCGCTGACGTCGACAGTGGTGACCTTGTAGCCGGCGTCGATCAATCGCTGCCGGGTGCGCGGGAAGCTCGCCGGCATCAGCAACGCCTCGCCGATGCGCACCACGTTCGCCGCGTGCGGTTCGGCGGGATCGACTTCGATCACGCGAAAATCGGCGAAGCGTTCGCGCTCGACCCACGCCGGTTGCAGCAGCAGCGTATCGTCGTCCAGCTGGGTCACGGCGGATTTCAAGTGCAGGCAACCGCGGGTCGGCACGCCTTGCACGGCGTAGCCGAAGCCGGCCAGCAGGTCGCGCAATTGCGCGATGCCCTCGGCGTTGCTGCGCGCCGACTGGCCCACGTACAGCGTGCGACCGAGCCGCAGCACATCGCCGCCGTCGATGGTGCCGGGCGCATCGATCGCCAGCACGGGCCGGTGGCGGCGCAACGCCACCGCGACACTGGCTACCTCATCGCGCCGGGACGCCGCACCGGGTCGGGTGACGATCGCCACCTCGTCCAGCACGATCGCCACGTCCTCGACGAACACCGAATCGGGCAGCGCGGGCTCGGCCGGCAGAACCAGTACGCGACAACCAAGTGCCTCCAGTGCACGCCGGTAGTCGCGGTGCTGCGCGTCGGCCAGCGCGACATCGATCGCCTTGCGCGGGATGTGCGACAACTCGCAATCGGCGAGCGCGGCGCTGACTTCGCGGGTAATGGCAGTCCACATGCTGTTTCCTCGGAAATACGGCGGGGCTCACGATTCGGGGTGGCGCGCTCGCCATGCCGCCAGGGCGGTCTTGTAACGCTCGAGCGCCTCGTCGTAGACGTCATAAACGCAACGCGCGCAGCCCTCGCCGCAGCAATCGGCCGCATCCGGCTCGAGCGGAGGCACCGGCGCCGGATCGGCGGCCGCAGTCTCCGGCGCGCCGGGGTCGGCAGGACTCACGGTGTTGTTCCCACGGTTTTCATCACGCACCCGGCAGCCGCATCATCGAGATGCCCGATGGTGCAGCCAATCACCGTTTCAGCTCAAGCGCAGCCATGGCCGGACCGCCATGGTCCGAGGGGTTATTTCGCCGGCTTGCGGAAGCGGTAGATGAACTGGTCGGTGTGACCGCGTATCGACTTGTCGAACACCTTGTTGGTGTGTGGATCCTGCGGGTTGCGCAGGGCATCGCTCTCGCCGTCGAAGACGAATCCAGCGGACTCCACCTCACGCCTGACCACCGCCGGATCGATGCGATGCAGCGTGTTCGTGTCGGCGAGGCCGGAACCGGCCGGAGCCACATGGTCGATCACCACGAACAGGCCGCCGGGCTTCAGTGCGTCGTAGACCTGCCTGTCGAACTTCGCCATGTCCACCGGCCCCATGAACGGGTCGTGGTAATCGTGATAATTCTGCGACGTGAACACCAGGTCCACCGGCATCGGCACGCTCAACTTCGCCGCCGGCTGTACCAGCAGGCTGACATTGGCATAGTGCGGCGTGGCGACCAGCTTGTTCCAGCTGGCCAGGCTCTCGGTGGAATATTTTCCCATCTCGTCCGGCCAGACGGTGTAGACATGCCCCTTCGGACCCACGATGGCGCTGAACACCCGCGTCCAGTAACCCTTGCCCGGCACCAGCTCCAGCACCTTCTGGCCTGGTTTGACGCCGGCGAACATCATGACCTGGGCCATCTTGCGTCGGGCATCGTCCGCCTTGTCGGTCGCGCGGGCCGGATCGGCGATAGCCTTGCGCACGGTGGCAGTGACCGCACCGTCATGTGGTTTAGGCACCCCGGCCTGTGCAACCGCGGGTAGCGCGAGGGTGATCAAGAGGGCAAGCATGGTCGGACGCATGACGTACTCCGCTTGTTGGGTTCAGTTGCGGAAGTGTGCTACGGAATCCTCTCCGCTGCTCTATGCCAGTTGGCACGGGCAAGCCGCCTCGTCGCTGCTATCTTGTCGATATGGCATCGTTTCAGACCATGGGTAATACAGACATGCAAACCTACCGACCCGGATCACTCGACAGTTCCATGCCTACGTTCCGCAGATGGATCACGCTCGGCTGCACCCTGCTTGCCGGCGTCGTCGCCGCGCAGGCGCAAACGGCCTCCCAGTGGCAAGCCCGACAGGTCGAGGCTGCGCGCAAGTCCGAAGCGATCATGCACGATGCCGACAAGCACAGGGGCCTGCTGGCGCAATACCAGGTCATGCGCTACGCCTTTGCCGGCGACAAGGATCCCGCCTTCCGCCTGATCTTTGGCCAGTACGTGAGCTGGTACCAGACCTTCATCGGCGACTATCCCGATGCCTCGTCCAGCTTCTCGATCAAGCAGCTCCCCTTGCCAGGCGACCATCCCTCGCCGCTGTCCGATCCCGATTACACCGCCCGGCCGGCGCTGGAGGCCATTCCCGAACTGGCCAGGAACTACCAGTCCGTCTTCTTCAACGAAGCTCACAACGTGCCCCTCACGCGCACCCTGACGGTGCAGCTGCTGAGCAAACTGCGTGCTGAAGGATTCAACTACTTTGCCGCCGAAACGCTCTACCAGACAGATACCAAGCTGGCGTCGCGCGGCTATCCGGTCAAGGACAGCGGTTTCTACACCGAGGAGCCGATCTGCGCCGAAATGGTGCGCACCGCGCTGAAGCTCGGCTTCAAGGTGATCGCCTACGAGGCCCTCTCCAATGCCACCGGCAATGCCCGCGAAGCCGAGCAGGCGCGCAACATCTACCGGCAGGTTTTCCAGAAGGACCCTTCCGCCCGTCTGGTGGTGGATGCCGGCTATGCCCACATCCAGGAGTCGGGCATTTACCTCGGCGGCTCGTCGATGGCCGAGCACCTGCACAAGCTCACCGGCATCGATCCACTCACGGTCGAGCAGACCGTGCTGTTCCCGCATCAATCCGCCGCTGACGATTACCCCTACTACACCGCGGTCATGCAGAAGCTGCAGCCCGCGGTACCGATCGTGTTCATGAACAAGGCAGGGAAGCCGTGGGCGCTGCGCGATGGCTATGACGTCAGCGTGTTCTTTCCGCCGCAACAGTTCCACCGGGAGCGGCCCACCTGGCTCACTCTCGGCGGATTGCGCAAGCGCTACTTCGTCAGCGGCCAGCGGTGCAACCACACCTTTCCCTGCCTCGTCGAGGCACGCTATGCCGACGAAGGCGCCGACGCCATTCCTGCCGACCGCATGGCACTCGATCCGGTGCCACTGGATGCCGTAACCAGCGAAAAGGTGAGCAACGGTTTCATCATGCCGGTCAGCGAGCTCTATCTGCGCCCGGGCAAATACCGGCTCACCTACAGCGATCAGGACGCACAGCTGCTGTTCCAGCAGGAGATCACCGTCCCGGAAAATGGCGCTGCGGCTTCCCCCGATGATTCCCCTGCGACTGCGAAGACGGCAAAGGACCTGTCGCGTCCCTGTGTGCCCCCGGTGACATTGCCCGGGAAATTCCAGGGCCGCGTCTCCGATTGCATGACTCGCTGAACGGGGATGCCTGCGGCAGACAGATCGAGCGACGCCCACCCGTGCCGTTTCCGTGCAAGCCGAGGGACCCGCCATCCGTGGCTGATCCCCGCGGCATACCGACAGGCATGGCAAATCGAGACGACACCACCACCCAGAGGGATATGAACCGATGACAAGTTTGAGGATAAGGCCGCTGCTGGCCGCGGCCTGTCTGCTGGCCACCGTTGGCTCGGCCATGGCCGCCGCCCAGGGGACTCACGACGACGGCGCCATGCTGGGCTTCAGCTCCGACAACGCCATCGCGCAACGGCAGCTGGAACAACGCTTCGATGCCCTGCTCGATCCGGCCGACCAGCGCGCATGGCTCAAGCAGATGTCGTCTGCACCGAACCAGGTCGGCTCGCCGCATGACAAGGCCAACGCCGAGTTCATGCTGGCGAAGTTCCGTGAATGGGGCTGGGATGCGCATATCGAAACCTTCAGCGTGCTCTACCCCACGCCGAAGAAGGTGGCACTTGAACTGCTCGGCGCCAAGCCGTACACCGCCACGCTGCGCGAGCCGGCGGTGGCCGGCGACGCCACCTCGGATATCCGCAAGGACAGCTTGCCGCCGTACAACGTCTACGGTGGTGACGGCGACGTCACCGCCGAACTGGTCTATGCCAACTACGGCATGCCGGACGACTACAAGGCACTGGCCCGGCGTGGCATCGACGTTCGCGGCAAGATCGTCATCACCCGCTACGGTGGCGGCTGGCGCGGACTGAAACCCAAGCTGGCGCAGGAACACGGCGCCGTGGGCTGCCTGATCTATTCCGACCCCAGCGATGACGGTTACGCCCAGGGCGATGTATATCCCAAGGGAGGCTGGCGTCCGGCCGAGGGCGTGCAACGCGGCTCCGTAGCGGACATGCAGCTGTATCCGGGCGACCCGTTGACGCCCGGCATCGGTTCCACCGCCAGCGCGAAACGACTGGCGCTGAAAGATGCCAGGACCATCCTGAAGATTCCGGTGCTGCCGATCTCCTATGCCGATGCCACGCCGCTGCTTGAGGCCCTGACCGGGCCGGTCGCCCCCGCCGGCTGGCGGGGCGCGCTGCCGCTGACCTATCACGTCGGTCCCGGGCCGGCCAGGGTGCACCTGACCGTGGAGTCGGACTGGAGCCGCAAGCCGATCTACGATGTGATCGCGAAACTCAAGGGCTCCACCGCACCGGATCAATGGATCGTGCGTGGCAACCATCACGATGGCTGGATGTTCGGTGCCTGGGATCCGCTCGCCGGCAACGTGGCGCTGCTGGCCGAGGCCAAGGCGATCGGCGGTCTGGTCAAGCAGGGCTGGCGGCCGCAGCGCACCCTGGTCTATGCCAGCTGGGACGGCGAGGAGCCGGGCCTGCTCGGCTCCACCGAATGGGCCGAAACCCACGCGAAGGAGCTGCAGGCCAAGGCCGTGCTGTACGTCAATTCGGACACCAACGGTCGCGGCTTTCTCGATGCCGAAGGCAGCCATTCGCTGCAACACCTGGTCAACCAGGTCGCCGATGGCGTGACCGATCCGGAAACCCGGGTGAGCGTGCGCGAACGTCTGCGTGCGCACATGCTGGTGGACGGAACCCGCAAGGACGCCAAGCCCGAGGCCAAGGCCATCGCCAAACTGGCCGAGGCCGGCGGCGACGTGCCGATCGGCGCGCTGGGCTCGGGCTCGGACTACAGCGCCTTCCTGGAACACCTAGGCATCGCCTCGCTGAACCTCGGCTTCGGCGGCGAGGACGACAACGGCGGCATCTACCACTCGCGCTACGATTCGTTCGACCACTATGTGCGCTTCGGCGACCCCACGTTCGAGTACGGCGTGGCGCTATCCAGGGTCGCAGGCCACAT
The DNA here is from genome assembly GCF_042657065.1 of Rhodanobacter ginsengisoli. Classification (NCBI taxonomy): domain Bacteria; kingdom Pseudomonadati; phylum Pseudomonadota; class Gammaproteobacteria; order Lysobacterales; family Rhodanobacteraceae; genus Rhodanobacter; species Rhodanobacter ginsengisoli. Next base: position 1,686,628 of record NZ_JBHSNF010000001.1, on the reverse strand, counting down.
CGTGCTGCGCAGCGCCGACGCCAGCGTGCTGCCGATGCGCTTCGGCGACTTCAGCAGCACGCTCGACCGTTATGTGGGTGAGCTGCACAAGCTGGTCGACAGCACGCGCAAGGACACCGCACAGCAGCACCGGTTGCTGGATATGCACGCGTTCTCGCTCGATGCCGATCCGGCCCGACCGCTGGCGCCACCGGCGCGCGATTCCGATGTTCCTGCGATCGACCTGGCCCCGCTGGATCGGGCGGCGAAACAGCTCGGACAGAGTGCGCAGGCATTCCAGCTCGCCTACGCCAGGCGCGCCAGTACGGGCTTCAATCTGCCCGCCCCGCAGCAGCGCCAGTTGAACCAGCTGATGGGCCGCATGGAACAGGCCCTGACCAACCCCGACGGCCTGCCCGGCCGGCCCTGGTTCAAGCACATGATCTATGCCCCTGGCATGCTCACCGGCTACGGCGTCAAGACCGTGCCCGGCGTGCGCGAGGCGATCGAGGCACGACGCTGGGACGAAGCCAACCGCTATGCCGTGATCACCGCCAGGGTGCTCGACGGTTACCGGGTGCAACTCGACCGACTGACCACGCTGCTGGACAAGTGACCCCGGAAGTCATCCGGTCCGAATGAAAAGGGCGGCCGCCGGGCCGCCCTTTTCATTTCGGTCGTGGCTCACCCACTCACCTCGACGACTGACGTGACTCAAGCGCCAGCAGTTGTGCCCCACTCGGACGCTCCCTCTGCGCCTGTTGCGCGCAGCCACGCCATCCCATCGCCGCCGCGGCCCGTCTCCCCCCTCGATTCGCGCTGTTCCACCTGTTTGATATTTACCGCGCAGCCACACGATGCGCGCGACAGCAAGCCGCGCCATGACAGACTCTGATGCCAGCGCCAAATCCTGGATGGGCTTGCTGGCCATTGGAGCACTCGCCGATCTGGGCGAAAGGACGCCCGGCCCGCTCGCAAATGTCCACGATTGCGATAAAGTGAACCGGCCCGCGGATGGGCATGAAGTACCGCCAGGCCATCAGGACAGGGGAATGTGATGACGGGGATGCGACGCTGGATCGTTGCCGGGTTGCTTGCGCTTGCTGGTGGCGTGCTGCATGCACAGCCAGTGTCGTTCGCTGACCTGGCGCGCCATGATCAGTACAGGGACGTGAAGATTTCGCCGGATGGCAAGTACCTGGCCGCCACCGCCGTGGTGAAGGGGCAGACCGTGCTGGCGCTGATTCGCCTTTCCGACAAGAAGGGCAATCTGGTGCGCCCCCGGGGAGAGGACGATGTCATCAGCTTTCGGTGGGTCTCGCCTACCCGTGTCGTCTACTCCGTAGGAGTCCGCCTGGGCGGCTACGACGTGCCACTGCGTACCGGCGAACTGTTCGCAGTCAATGCCGACGGGACCGGTGCCAAGTTGTTGTACGGTTACCGCGCCGGTGGCATGAGCAACGCCGCTTCGCACATCCAGCGCGTGCCGCCGGAACGCGGCACGGCCGAATTCATTGCAGCCATTCCCGACGATCCACATCACATGCTGGTGGCGATCAGCTCCTGGAATGCCGCCGGATTCGAGCGGGAGCTGCCGATCGCGTATCGCATGGACGTGCGCGATGGCATGAAGAGCAAGATCGTCACGGCGCCCATGCGCGGCGCGACCTTCGTCGCCGATCATCAGGGGCGAATCCGCTTTGCCTATGCCGAGGCGAATGACGGCAGTGCAAAGGTCTATCAGTATCCGATCGGCGGAGGGGGCTGGCAATTTATGCAGCAGCGTAGCGATGAGCGCTCGTTTCCCTGGGCGTTCAGCCGCGATGACAGCGTGGTGTATTTCAACTGCCTACCCGGAAACGGCCTCGGCGTGTGCGAATTGAACCCGACCACCGGCGTATGGAAGGCGGTCTGGAGCAATCCCACAGTAGAAGCGGACTCGCTCGTGCAGGGCATGGCCGAGGACGACTTCATCGGCGTGGGCTTCCTCGATGGCCGCCCGGGTGTGGGATTGTTCGAAGGCCACCAGGCCGACGCGGAGACGCTGATCAGGCTGATGAAGCGGTTTCCGGGAGAGAACGTGCGATTCACCTCCGGCACCCGCGACGGTCGGCTCAGCGTGTTGCTGGTGCAGGCGGATGCCGATCCGGGCACGTTCTATCTGTACGACCGCGCCACGCACAAGCTCTCCGCCTTGCTGGCGCGGGCGTCGTGGATCGATCCGGAGCAGATGGCGTCCAAGCAACCGTTCGAGTTTGCCGCACGCGACGGCTTGAAGCTGCAGGGTTATGTGAGTTATCCGCCGGGTGAAGAGACTGCCAAACACCTGCCGATGGTGGTCTTCGTCCACGGCGGCCCGTACGGCATTCAGGACGACTGGGACTTCGATCCCTATGTGCAGGCCATGGCCACCCGCGGCTACGCCGTGCTGCAGGTCAATTATCGCGGTTCCGGCGGACGGGGTTACGAGTTCATGCACTCCGGCTGGCGCGAGTGGGGCGGCAAGATGCAGGACGATGTCACCGACGCCACGCGCTGGGCGATCGCCCAGGGCATCGCCGATCCGCAGCGTATCTGCATTTTCGGCGGCAGCTACGGCGGCTACGCGGCGCTCGAAGGCGCGGTGAAGGAGCCGGACCTGTACAAGTGCGCCATCGGCTATGTCGGTGTCTACGATCTGGCGCTGATGTACAGGCGCGGCGACATCCCGCAATCGAGCTATGGCGAGAGCTATCTGAAACAGGTACTGGGCGGGGACATGGCCGTGCTGGCCCAGCGCTCGCCGATCGACCAGCTCGACCGACTCAAGGCCCACGTCATGCTCGTGGTCGGCGGCAAGGATACGAGGGTACCGCCAATCCAGGGCAGCAACCTCCACGTGGCGCTGAACAACCGGCACATACCCCATGTCTGGATCGACAAGCCGAACGAGACGCATGGCTTCTACGACGAGGGCAACCTGACCGAGCTGTACACGCAGATCGTGCAGTTCCTCGGCGCCAGCATCGGCCCCGGCGTCACCGCCAGGGGCGCCACCGCGGGCAGCGCACCCACGCACTGAGTCCCCCGCCGAAGTACGCCGCCGCTCTCCGAACGGGGGCTGCGGCGCTTCGGGCGGATCGAGGGTGGCAGCCCCCAATCCGCCGGCCCTGCCCCGGAACCTTTTCGCTACCCAACGGATGGGCTACGCGCCATCGCACGGGTTCTGGCAAAGTGCAGCGATCCGTTGCCATGTCATCCCGGGGAATTGTTGCCATGCATGCCTATCGTCGATTTTCACTGTCCGCCCTGCTCGCGCTCGGCGGCTTCAGCGCCGTTGCAGCCACCGCCCCGAATGGCTCGATGTCCTACGCGCGCGATCCGGCACAGCCGATCGATCAGGCCTATACCGCGCAGATCCTCAAGGACACCACCGATCCGTCGTTCAATTCGCCCTTGACCGACTACCTGCCCGCCTCGGCCAGCGTGCCGACGCCGGAGAAGGTGCTCGGCCACATCGCGGGCGCACCGAACTACCTGCCCTATTCGGCCGACGTCTACCGCTACTTCCGTGCGCTGGCCGCGGCCAGTCCGCGGGTCAAGGTATTCACCATCGGCAAGACCGAGGAAGGCCGCGAGATGATCGCCGTGGCGATCGCCGACGAAAGCCTGCTGGCCGACCTCGACGCGAACAAGGCGCGCCTGGCCAAACTGGCCGATCCGCGCAGCATCGGCATGGACGACGCCACCGCCGACCGGCTGATCGCCCAGTCCACCCCGATCTACTACATCACCGGCACCATCCACTCGGTCGAGACCGGCGCGCCCACCGCGCTGATGGAGCTGGCCTACCGCCTGGCGGTGGACGACGCGCCGTACGTCAAGCACATCCGCTCCCATGTGATCACCCTGATCACCCCGGTGGTCGAGGTCGATGGCCGCGACCGCATGGTCGACCTGTACAACTGGCACCTGGCGCACCCGGGGCAGGAATACCCACCGCTGCTGTACTGGGGTCACTATGTCGCGCACGACAACAACCGCGATGCGATGGCGATGACGCTGAACCTCACGCGCAATGTGGCCGACACCTATATCGGCTGGCATGCGCAGGTGCTGCACGACCTGCACGAGTCGGTGCCGTTCTTCTACGACAACACCGTCGGCGATGGCCCCTACAACGCCTGGATCGACCCGATCCTCACCGGCGAATGGCAGCAACTGGGCTGGAACAACGTGCAGCAGATGACCAAGTTCGGCATGCCGGGCGTGTTCACCCATGGCGACTTCGACACCTGGAGCCCGGGCTACCTGATGTTCATCGCCGCCATGCACAACGGCATCAGCCGGCTCTACGAGACCTTCGGCAACGGCGGCGCCGACACGGTCAAGCGCATGCTGGACCCCAGCGAGTACCAGCGCACCTGGTACAAGCCGAACCCGCCGCTGCCGGTGGTGACCTGGTCGCAGCGCGACAACAACAACTACGAGCAGACCGGCCTGCTCACCGCGCTGGATTATTTCTCCAGCAACAGCCAGCTGTTCCTGAAGAACTTCTATCTGAAGAGCAAACGCTCGATCGAGAAGCCGCAGGACGCGGGCCCGGCTGCTTACGTCTTGCCGGCCGACGACAAGCGCCCCGGCTCGCAGGCCCAGTTGCTGCGGATCATGCAGCGCCAGCATGTCGAGATCAGTCGCAGCACGGCACCGATCACGGTGAGCCTGCCCGCGCAGCAGTCCGACCGCGACGAGAAGGGCGAAAAATCCGACCAGTCCCGCTCGCGCACGTTCGCCGCCGGCAGCTACATCGTGCGGATGGATCAACCGTACTCGCGCATCGCCGACACCCTGCTCGATCGCCAGTACTGGTCGCCGAAGGATCCCCAGCAGCATCCCTACGACGATACCGCGTGGTCGATGGGCGACCTGTTCGACGTCAAGGTGGTGCGGGTCACCGACGACAGCATCCTGAAGGCGCCGATGAATCCGGTCAGCGGTGCCGTCACGGTGCCGCAGGGGCTGGCCGCGGTCGACCTGCCGAACGCGAGACTGCCGCGCATCGCGCTGATGCACACCTGGCTGGATACACAGACCGAAGGCTGGTGGCGGATGGCGCTGGACAACCTGCACGTCAAATACGATTACATCAGCACCCAGGACGTGGCGAAGATCGGCAACCTGCGCGCGAAGTACGACGTGATCCTGTTCGGACCGATCGGCGGCGCCAGCTCGCAGCAGATCGTCGATGGCCTGCCGATGTGGGGCAACCCGATGCCCTGGAAAACCAGCAAGCTCACCCCGAACCTCGGTCGCATCGACAGCACCGACGATATCCGCCCCGGTCTGGGCGAAAGCGGCGTGTCCAGCCTGAAGCGCTTCGTGCGCGACGGCGGCCTGCTGATCACCGCCGAGGACAGTGCGAAGTTCGCGATCGACGAAGGCCTGGCCCCCGGCGTGTTCGTCACCCCCACCAGCAAGCTCAAGGTCGTCGGCAGCGTGCTGCAGACGACCTTCGTCGATCGCCGCAGTCCGATCGCCGCCAGCTACACCGCGGACGACCTGGCCATCTACAGCGCCGCGGGCCAGTCGTTCACCGTGTCCAACCTGGTCACCGGCGACAAGGGGCTGCCGACCGCGAAGGACTTCCAGCGCCCGACCGGACGCGGCGGCCCGCACGACACCGATCTGCCCGAGGGACGTGCCTCGATCGCGCCACCGGCACTGCCGGACGTGAAGCCGTGGCAGGCGCTGCCGTTGAATGCCGAGCAGATGCGCCACAACCCGTGGGTGATTCCGGCCGACCAGCGGCCGCAGGTGATCCTGCGCTTCGCCGCGGCGGACAAGCTGCTGATTGCCGGCCTGCTCGATGGCGGCAGCGAGATGGCCGAACGGGCCGCCGTGGTCGACGCCCGCTACGGCAAGGGCCACGTGCTGCTGTTCGCCAGCAATCCGATGTGGCGCGGCGAAACCATCGGCAGTTACCCGCTGGTGCTCAACGCGATCACCCACTTCGACAGGCTGGATACGCCGGCGAAGCCCTGACGCCGGCTCAGGCGGGAACCTCGGAACAGCGACTGTCCGAGGTTCCCGTTCGTACCGGCGACTACTTCGCTGCCGGCTTGACCGGCGGCGCCATCATCTTCTCGCGTTTGGCCCGGAACGGGCTGTCGGCATACCACTGCGGCCAGACGCCGGCGTGGCTGAGGTACTCGCCCAGGTCGTACAGCGCCTGGGTGTCCTCGAGGATGCCGGAGTAGTCCCAGTCCGGATTGAACACGTCGTTCGGCGTGTGATACCGATGCGCGGTGTAGTCGTCGGCAGCCTTCTTGCCCGCCGCCTTGCCGCCGTCGAGCAGGTCCAGGCCCGAGCTGGCCAGCATCGCCGGCACCCCGGCCCTGGCGAAGTTGAAGTGATCGGAACGGAAGTAGAAGCCGTTCTCCGGCGTGGCCTCCGGCGAGATCACCCGCCCCTGCGTCTTCAGCACATCGGCCAGCATGTCTTCCAGTTGCGACTGGCCCTTGCCGATCACGGTCATGTCGTGGGCGCGGCCGATGATCGGCAGCGCATCCACCGCGATGTCGGCCACCGTCTTGCGCAGCGGGAACACCGGCCGGGCCGCATAGTATTGCGAGCCGAGCAGGCCCGACTCCTCCAGCGTGGGCATGAAGAACAGCACGCTGCGCTCCGGCGGCGTGCGCTGGTGGGCGAAAGCGTCGGCCAGTTCGAGCAGCATGCTCAGGCCGGTGCCGTTGTCGATCGCGCCACCGTAGACCTTGTGCCCCTTCAGCGAGGGATCCGTGCCCAGGTGATCCCAGTGCGCGGTGTACACCACCACTTCGTCCGGCTTGTCGCTGCCCGGCGCCATCGCCAGCACGTTCCTCGACTCGAAGTGGCTGATCTTGTTGTGCAGGCTGATCGAGGCGGTGGCCTGCAACGGCACCGGCTTGAAGCCGGGCTTCGCCGCGCTGGCCGCGAGCGCGTCGAAGTCCAGCCCGGCATCGGCAAACAGCCGGGTCGCCGCGGAATGCGTGAGCCATCCGGCCACCGGCAGGCGCGGCGCGGGATCGACGCTGGGCGGCAGGCTCAGCTGCGGACCGCTGCCGCTGTTCTGCAGCACGCTGAACGGGTAGCCCGCGGCCGCGTCGCTGGTGTGCACGATGAAGCAGGCGGCGGCACCCTGCAGCGCGGCCTCGGCGTACTTGTAGGTCCAGCGGCCGTAGTAGGTCATCGCGCGGCCGTTGAAGAGTTTGGGATCGGACGTGGCGAAACCCGGATCGTTGACCAGCACGATCACCGTCTTGCCCTTCACGTCAACGCCCCGGTAGTCGTTCCAGTGCCAGTTCGGCGCGTCCACGCCGTAGCCGAGGAACACGATCGGCGAGTTCTTCAGATCGACCTGCGCCTTCGCCTGCAGCGTCTGCGCCATCATGTCGGTACGGTAGGCGAAGCTCGCGTGCTTGCCGTGCGTGGCGATATTCAGCGCGACACCGGTATTCAGCAGCAGGGTGCCGTCAGCCGGCACGGTCTGGAAAAACGAACCGTGATTGCCCGGCTGCAGTCCCATGCGCCTGAACTCCGCCACCAGAAAATCGGTGGTGCGCCGGGCACCGACGGTGCCTGGCTTGCGCCCGCCGAACGCGTCGGAACTGAGCGTCTTGTCGAAGCGGGCGAAATCGGTGGCATTGATCTGCGGTGCCAGCTCAACCGCTTTGCTGGTCGCGGGATCGGGCGCCTGCGCTGGTTGGGCCGCCAGGAGCGGGCTCGCGAACGCGCTCAAGGCAACCAGGGAAACGAACATCGTGACGCGCATCGGACAGCTCCTGCATTGGCGAACAAGCGTCCTTTCTAACGCGCCTGTCCGCTGCTGTCCACGACCCGGCATCCCCAACGCGCGTCGCCTCCTGTTTGCGCGCAGCGCATGCGCCGCGGCTGGAGCAAGCCCCTCAACGCGATGCAGCGATCAACGCGCGCTCCATCCGCACCGCGCAGACGTGGCAACCCACGGCATCACCTGTCGCTGGAATCAGACCTGATCGGCGATATCGACCACGGGTGCACCCGCGCGCGACTTTCGCATCTCTTCGTGGGAATCGCCTTTCGAGGCATCGAATACGACGGCACGATTGCGCCCGGTATTCTTGGCCTGGTACAGCGCGTCGTCGGCATGGATGAGCAACTCGCGCAGATCGTAGCCGGATTGCTCCGTCGCCGAGACGCCGAAGCTGCCGGACACCGAGACATCGAGCGTGTCCCGCTCGGCCACTGAGGCGATCGCCAGACGCAACTGCTCGACCCGTCCGACCACCTGCTCCAGCGAGCATTCGGGCAGCAGGATGCCGAACTCCTCCCCGCCCAGGCGGCCGAAGATGTCGGTCGAGCGCAGATGCGCCTGGCAAGCCTCCACCGCGCGCTTGAGTACACGATCACCGGTCGAATGGCCGAACGTGTCGTTGACGACCTTGAAATGATCCAGGTCGATCAGGACCAGGCAGGCATCACGCGTCGACTTCCTGCAGTACTGCAATTGCCGCTCGGCCTCGGTGACGAAATGCTGCCGGTTGTAAATTCCGGTCAGCCCGTCGCGGCGAGCCAGTCGCATGAACTTCAGCTGGGAGCGCTTGATCCGGTAGGTCAGGAAGGCAATGAACGCCAGCACCGACAGCAGCAGGATGATCCACAACCGGCCCGCTTCCACATCCTTCTTGCTGAGCGCCTGCTGCAGTTGCAGTATCCTGTTTTCCTTGTTCAGCGCGGCGACCTGCAGCTTCTTCGCCAGTACCTGCTGCTTGACGGTCTGATAGGCCAGCGCCTTGGTGCTCAGCGAGTTCAAATAGCCCTTGTCGGCCGCCATGTATTTTTCGTGGTAGTCGAGGGCTGCAGCGAAATTGCCTTGTTGCTTTTCTATTTGGTAGAGCAATTTGTAAGCCAGGGCCAGCGGCTCGGTATATTCGTTCTTGATGGCGCTGCTTACCGCGTCGAGCGCAGCTTCCTGTGCCCGGGTAGCATCGCCGGATCCCCAGTAAGCTCGCGCCAGCACTTCATTGAACTCGGAAATCAGCCTTGGATAGTGCGTGTTGCGAACCGTTCTGGCATTGGCATGCAACAACGTGATCGCCTCTTTGAACTGTCCATGGCGGATTTCGTAGTCCGCTATGAATGAACGAATCAAGTTTGCAAAAAGAGGTTCCTTGGCCCTGACACAGATGCCGACTGCCTGACGGACTTCCGGATCAAGTGTCGAAAACTTTCCACTTTTGTGAAGCACAAAAAGCTTTACGTAGTTTGCTCTACAGGTATCGCCCGGGGTCGAACCTTCATAGAGCATCTGATCGGCACTGTTCGCGGCAAGATCGTACTGACCAGCTTCCGTGTACAACAATGATGAAACACCCATGGCCTGCAATCGCGTCGGCTTATCGGTCACCTGGGGAAGCAGATCCAACAACTGATTGAGTTTGGAAAAAGCTTCTTCATAGCGAAAAGACAGCCCAAGGACATTGACCTCCGTGGAAAGTGCGCGGAGCCGCAACGTAGGGTTTGAACTTTCGTCGATCACGCTATCGAGCAGAAGCACCGCGTCCTTGTTGTCGCCTTTGTAGGCAAGCTGAAACGCGTTGAGATAGCGCAGCCGCAACTGCTGCTCGTGGGAGAGGGGGATCGAACCGCTGTTCAGTTGTTGAAGAATCGCCGAGAACCTGGCAACGTCCGACGTTTCAACGGCCCGCGCTTGCCCCAGCAGTTGCTCTGCACGGTCAACCGAAGGCGACTGTGCAAAAGCCGCAGCCACCAGAAAAAGCGGCAGCAGGACACCCCCATAAAGGAATGTCCTGCGCACGTTGCCACAGCGAAACATCAATTAGCCTGCCGAGGCCACGACTCGAAGTGGGCCGCGCAAGGAAATTTCGGAATCCTCGCGTGAAGGCATCTCCTCGCCATCGTCCTCCTCTTCCTCATCCTGTTTGCCGGGCAACAACCCACAGAAGACATTGCTGCTCCCCAGCAAAGCCTCAAGAAGCCGCTGATCTTTGGCGAGGATGGCTTCCCTCACTCGCGGATCGATCTGAGCGCTGTCCAGAGCCTGTGCCACGTCATTGGACGACGCGTCACGCATCTGAGGGTCCTGCCCCATCTTCTCAAGCAAGTCGATCACGTTGGACATTTGCACATTCCCCTTTGCCTATTGAAATGATCTGGTAGGGCACTGCGGTTGTCGCTGGGCTGACCAATAGCATCTGGACGAATCTCGACCATCCGATGGAACACTAGTACAAGGCAAGAAGCCCACGCTGGAAGCCAACTTTTGCGCAGCAACGTTTTCAGGAGAAAACCGCACACACAGCTCTTGAATCCGGGAAGCCAAAAAAACGTTTTCCACCAATGCGGCCAAGGCTTCCCTTGCAAACCCCTGCTTGCGCCCTTCGTGAGTCAAGACCAGCCCGACCTCCAACGCCCCCGTTTTCGCATCATAGTCGGAAGTACCACAAATGCCGATAGCCTTGTGCGTCTCCCGTACCAGTATCACAAGGTACTTGCCCTCCGCGGTGGCTTCGAGCTGCCGCCTGACGATCTTCCGGAATCGGCCTGCGGCCTGCGTTTCAGTCAAAGGCGTGCCAATGAAGCGCATGATTTCCGGATCGGTGTAGATCGCATGAAAAAAAGCTTCATCGCCTTCCGCCAGCGGTCGCAGGAGCAACCGCTCGGTCTCGCACGAAAACGATTTCACGCCGAGCGCATCCATCGGGATCAGGCGTTCTCAGCCATCGCCAGGTCCAGCACCTTCAGCCGCGCCCGGATCTCGGAATCCACCTGCAGCGGCCGTGACGGCGGAATCACCACGGTGTCGGCGATCTCGATGGTCGCCCGCGGCAGGTCGCCCAGCGCCATCCGCTCGATCCGCGCCTGCTGGATAGGCAACGTCGGCGTGCGATAGATGATCACTTCATGGTCGAGCGGATAGTCCCGCGCCAGCACGTCGACCAGCACCTGCCGGTAGGCCGGACCGGTGGAGAAGCGCGCCAGCGACTGGTCGCCGACCAGGCCCACCTGCCACAGCACCAGGTATGCCGTGGGATCGATCCGGCGCTGGTAGAACAGCAGCTGGCTGGCTTCGTAGTGCTGGCAGCCGTAGGTGCCCGGGTCGATGCCCAGGTCCGCGTACAGGCAGTCCTCGGCGGAGATGCCCGGCTCCATGTGCGCGGCGTAGCCCTCGCTGCGCGCCACCGCGATCGACTTGTGCGGCGCCCAGGCGAACACGCCGGGGTGGCCGTAGAACACGCCGCAGACCTTCTTGCCCCCGCGCACTTCAGTGAGGATCGCCTCGACCATCTGCCGATAGGTCTGCATGCGCGACTTGCCCTCGCGGTAGTACGGCTGCAGGCTGCGTACGTCCTTGTGCATGCGCTGCAGCCACAGCTCCACCACACCGTCGGAAACCCCGGCAAACACCACGTCGGCCTGCTCGATGTAGCTGCGCGCCAGCGGGCCCAGATGCGAGCCCAGGGTCATGCCTATGCCCACGCAGACCAGGCTTCCGGGCAAACGGGTGTCGTCCATGCGATGGATTCATGTCGTAAAGGGAAACGCGACCATATCGCGATTGCCTGCAATGACTCCAGCCCGGCGGAACGGCGCCACCATGACACCGATGAAAACGCCTCCATCAGCGCCCGGATCCGGTCTGATGGCAGCACCGAGGACTTGCCGTTGTGGATCTGGCACGCCTTTGGCATGGACCACCGCGGCACGGTCGCCGCGCTCGGCCCTGGCCGCCGTGATGACCAGCGCCTTGAACAGGGGGAGCGGGCCAGATTGAAACATGCGTTGCACGCAATGCCTCAGACGAGATTCGGCTGAACCGGCGGGCGTTCGAACAGGTAGACCCGGTTGCGGCCCTCGCGCTTGGCCCGATACAGCGCATTATCGGCATCCTTCATCAACTGCCGCAGGTCGTACCCCGAGCACGTCACGGTGCTGACACCGAAACTGGCCGAAATGGCAACGTCGGAAACGTCCTTGCCAACAGAGACTGTGGCAATTGCCGCGCGCATCTGCTCAACCCGGCTCATCACCTGATCCAGATCGCACTCGGGCAGAAGTATGCCGAATTCCTCACCACCCAGGCGGCCGAACACATCCATGGAGCGAAGGTGTGCCTTGCAAGTCGCTACGGCGCGCTTGAGCACGTGATCGCCGACGTCGTGACCATGCGAGTCATTGACCTCCTTGAAATGATCCAGGTCGATCAGGACCAGGGAGGCCTCACGTCCCGACTTGCTGCAATAGCGCAGCTGCTGCTCGGCCGAGCTGACGAAGTGCTGCCGATTGAAGATGCCAGTGAGGCCGTCCCGTCGGGCCAGTTTCATGAAACGCAACTGCGAACGTTTGATCCGGTAGGTCCACACGGCGATCGACGCCAGCACCAGCAACAGCAGCATCACAGACAGCCGACTGGTTTCAGCCGCCTTGCGATCCAGCTCTCCTTGCAGGGTGAGAATCCTGTTCTTCTTGTCCAGCCCCTCGATCTGCAGCTTTTTCGCCAACACCTTCTGCTTGACGATCTGATAGGCAAGCGCTTTTGCGCTGAGGCGACTCTGATAGCCCCCTTCGGCGACGACGTATTTTTCGAGGTTTGCCAAGGCACCGGTGCCGTCACCCGCCTTTTTGTCAGCTTGGTAAAGCACCTGATAGGCGATGGCTGTCGACTCCGAATATGGCCTGTTGATATTGGTAGCCAGGGCGCTTTTGGCGAATTTCGCTGCCGAGACAAGGTCGCCCTCCATCCGGTAAGCCCTGGCCAGCGTAGCCTCGAACTCCGAAATCTGCGGCGGAAAGCCTGCTCGCAGGACCTTTGGGTAGTTCGCTTGCAGCAGGCGGATGGCCAAATCAGGCCGGCCGTGTCGCATGTCGAAACTGGCCAGCAAATACCGATAACTGAGAGAAAACAGCGTATCGCCTGCCTTTCCGCATGCTTCCGCGCCATCGTGAAGTTGATCGGCGGGCAACTGTGCACTGCCACTTCCAAACAGCGCGGCGGACTTGTAGAACCAGCCTCTACATGCGTTTTTGGCGTCGGTGCTTTCCTTGACTATTTGATCGGCATAGCGAATGGACGCATCGTATTGACTCGCCTCGTTATACAACTGTGCCGCGACACCGAGACCCTGCATGCGAACGTCGTGTTCCTTCATCTTCGGCAACTGGCCCAGCAATGGATCCAACCTCGCAAAGGCTTCCTCATAGCGGGATTCGGCCACCAACAGATCGATCACGTTGGCGTCGGCGCGGAATGCCAGAACAGGATCCGCCGTTTGATCAGCGATTGCCGTCAACGGCGGCAGGGCTGCGTCAAAGTTGCCCGCAAAGGCGATTTGCCGCGCGTGGAGATAGCGCCAATGCAGCTTCTGTTGCGGTGAGAGCCTCGTTGCGGCCTCGTCGAGTCGACGCATGAGTTCGTTGAACTCGGCATGACTGGAGGGTTCGATGCTTTCAGCCCGTTTTATCAGTTGCGCAGGATCATTGGATACGGGCGCAGCCGCAGCAACCACGCCGGCGACAAACGAAAGCAGAAGCGCACAGCGGGGCAACACCGACCTGCATTTGCCCGCCCGGTCCATGGGCTAGCCGGTGGTTACAGGCGCGGAAACGGCCAGTCGTGACGTCTGGTCTTTAATCACTATCCCTGCCCTTGTCTTTGTCGCCGGCCTTGTCCTCACCGTTCTCACAGCTGCCGTCACACTCTTCCTGCTCTTCATCCTGATCCTCATCTGGTTTGGCAGGATTGATCAGACAGCAGAAGGGATCCCGGCCCAGCAATACCTGCAACCCCCGTTCATCCCTGGCAAGGATCGCCACCTGCAACTCCGGATCAATTTGCGTTGCGCTCAATGCGGCCGCCAGCGCCGCCGTGTCCGCATGACGCAACTGTGCACCCTCACCGACACTTTCGAGAAAATCGATGACATCGAACACGGATCATCCCCCTGTTATCTGGATGGTCGACACCCTTCCCGGACAAGGTACCACTTTGCAGTGTCCGGCAAGCCAAGTCCCTCCGCCCGATGCCAGACTTGCAGAAACGCTCTCGTCAGTCGCAATTCTTCCCCGCGCGGTGTCCCCTGATTTTCCGAGGCATGTGAAATGCCTGTTGCAGTTTCCTTCAGACAGTATCGGACGTGTCTCGATCCAGCGCGGCGAGGCGTGCCCGCATCTCGTGATCGACCTGCAGCGGGTGCGCTGGTGGAATCACCACCGTGTCCGCCATGTCGATCTCTACCCGTGGCAGGTCGCCCAACGCCACCCGCACGATCCGCGCCTGCTGGATCGGCAGCGTCGGCGTGCGATAGATGATCACTTCATGGTCGAGCGGATAGTCCCGCGCCAGCACGTCGACCAGCACCTGCTTGTAAGCCGGGCCGGTGGAGAAGCGTGCCAGCGACTGGTCACCGACCATGCCTACCTGCCACAGCACCAGGTATGCCGTGGGATCGATCCGACGCTGGTAGAACAGCAACTGGCTGGCTTCGTAGTGCTGGCAGCCGTAGGTGCCCGGGTCGATGCCCAGGTCCGCGTACAGGCAGTCCTCGGCGGAGATGCCCGGCTCCATGTGCGCGGCGTAACCCTCGCTGCGCGCCACCGCGATCGACTTGTGCGGCGCCCAGGCGAACACGCCGGGGTGGCCGTAGAACACGCCGCAGACCTTCTTGCCCGCACGCACTTCGGTCAGGATCGCCTCGACCATCTGCCGATAGGTCTGCATGCGCGACTTGCCCTCGCGGTAGTATGGCTGCAGGCTGCGTACGTCCTTGTGCATGCGCTGCAGCCACAGCTCCACCACACCGTCGGAAACCCCGGCAAACACCACATCGGACTGCTCGATGTAGCTGCGCGCCAGCGGGCCCAGATGCGAGCCCAGGGTCATGCCTATGCCCACGCAGACCAGGCTTCCGGGCAAACGGGTGTCGTCCATGCGAGTGGCTCGTGCGGACAGTGAGGTCGGGCGCATTATCGCCGTTGCGGGCGATTGCGCCAGTTCCGCGGGCGGGGCCGACTACGACTTCGAGGGAAACGCATCCATCAACGGCTTGATCAGGTCCAGCGGCAGCGGGAACACGATGGTCGAGGACTTGCCGTTGTTGGACATGTCGGCCAGCGTCTGCAGGTAACGCAGCTGCAGGGCCTGCGGTTGCTGCGACAGCATCGCGGCGGCGTCGCGCAGTTTTTCGGCGGCCTGCATCTCGCCCTCGGCGTGGATCACCTTGGCGCGGCGCTCGCGCTCGGCCTCGGCCTGGCGGGCGATCGCGCGGACCATGGTGTCGTTGAGGTCGACATCCTTGATCTCGACGTTCGCCACCTTGATGCCCCAGGGATCGGTGGCCTCGTCGAGGATCGTCTGCAGGGTGCGGTTGATCGACTCGCGCTGCGACAGGATCTCGTCCAGCTCGTGCTGGCCCAGCACCGAGCGCAAGCGCGTCTGCGCCAGCTGGCTGGTGGCCTGGTAGAAGTCGGCCACCTGCAGCACGGACTTGTCCGGTTCCACCACGCGGAAATACACCACCGCGTTGACCCGCACCGACACGTTGTCGCGCGAGATCACGTCCTGCGGCGGCACGTCCATCACGGTGATGCGCAGGTCGACCCGCATCATCCGCTGCACCATCGGGATCAGCAGCACCAGGCCCGGCCCCTTGGTGCCGGTGTAGCGGCCCAGGGTCAGCACCACGCCGCGCTCGTACTCCGGCAGGATCTTGATCGCCGAGAACAGCAGCATCACCACGAGTATTACCACTACACCCAGGAATCCGAACATGATCATCTCCAGTGAATCGCAAGTTGTCCCGGCACTGCACCACGCCTGACTTCGTCGCGCGGTGACTCACACGGGCTCAACCCACAGTAACAGCCCCTGTCGCCGCACGACGCGTACCGGCGCGCCGGCCGGCAGTGCGGAAGTACAGCGCACGCGCCAGCGCTCGCCGTGCAGCATCATCCAGCTCTCGCCATCGGCGGATACCGGTTCCAGCAGCGCGCCGGTATCCATCAGCATGGCCTCGTCGCCGGTGAACTGGCGGGCCCGGCGCGAACGAAACACCAGCCACAGGATCAGGCCCAGCAGCGCCGCCGCGCACACGGCGATGCCGGCAATGACGCCGAGATTGACCGCATAACCGGGTACCCCGGTATTCATCAGCATGACCGACCCTGTCACGAAGGAAACCACCCCGCCCACGCCCAGCGCGCCCACCGTGGGCTGGACCGCCTCGCCCACCAGCATACCCACGCCCAGCGCCATCAGGGCCAGCCCGGCGTAGTTCACCGGCAACAGCTGCAGCGCATACAGGCCGACCAGCAGGCAGATCGCACCCACGATGCCCGGCAGCATCGCGCCGGGGTGCAGGGCCTCCAGCAGCAGGCCGAAGATGCCGCCCAGCAGCAGCAGATAGGCGATCGTGGGGTTGGTGATGATCGCCAGGAAGCGCGTGCGGGCGCCCGGCGGATAGTCACGCACCGTGGCACCCTTGATTCGCAGGGTGACGTTGCGACCGCCCACCTGCACCGTGCGGCCGTCGGCCCTGGCCAGCAGGTCGGTCACGTCGGTCGCCACGAAGTCGATCACGTGCTGCTGCGCCGCCTCGGTGGCGGTGAGCGTGGCCGCGCCGCGCACCGCCTGTTCGGCCCACTGCGCATTGCGTCCCCGCAGCTGCGCCAGCGAGCGGATGTAGGCGATCGCGTCGTTCACGACCTTGTGCGACTCGGCATCGTCGTCGGCCTGGTCCGGCCTGTCCAACGCGGAAGATCCCGCGCCGGCCGGATGATCGTCGGCCCCGGGCAACGCCGGCATCGGCGTGCGCCTGCCCAGTTTCACCGGCGTCGCCGCGCCCAGGTGCGTGGCCGGAGCCATCGCGGCGATCTGCCCCGCATACAGGATGTAGGTGCCGGCCGAGGCGGCGCGCGCGCCCGCCGGCGCCACGTACACCAGCACCGGGATCCGGCTCGCCAGCATGCTGCTGATGATCTGCCGCATCGAATCGGACAGCCCGCCGGGCGTATCCAGCCGCAGCACGATGGCCAGCGCGCCGTCGGCCTGTGCACGATCCGAGGCGTCGTCGAAGTACTCGGCCGCCGCCGGGCCGATCGGGCCATCCAGCGCGATCTGCGCCACGCTGCCGGGGCTCGCCGCCTGGTCGGCAGCGATCGGCGCATCGGCCGAGACGAACGGCGTCGCCAGCAGGCAAAGAAGCGCCAATCCGATCCGCGAGAACCAGCGTGTGACCACGGCGACCTCCGCAAGACATCCGCGACGTTGACGCACTGTACCCCGGCCGGCGTTCAAATCCGATGATCGACGCAGATGGCCGGCGAGCAACAGCCGCCGGCGCCCGTGCCATGATCTGACCAGGTTTGCCGCCCGGACTGCCCATGTTCAAGGAATACCTCCGCCACGACGCCACCGGCCTGGCCACGCTGATCGCCGGCGGTGAGATATCGGCCGGCGAGGCGCTGGAAGCGGCGCTGGCGCGGATGGCCGAAGTCAATCCGCGGCTGGCGGCGATCTGCATACCGATGGAGGCGATCGCGCGGCAGCGGGCGCAGGCACCGCTGCGCGGACCGTTCGCCGGCGTGCCGTTCCTGCTCAAGGACATCGCGCAGGACTATGCCGGTGTACCGAGTACCTCGGGCAGTCGTGCGCTGCGTGACTGGGTGCCGCGGCAGCACGCGGAGATCGTGCAACGATTCCTCGATGCCGGCCTGGTGGTGTTCGGCAAGACCGCCACGCCGGAGTTCGCGCTGAAGGCGGAGACCGCGCCGCAGCTGTGGGAGCAACCGACGCGCAATCCATGGGACCTTGCGCGCACGCCCGGCGGCTCCTCCGGCGGCGCGGCGGCGGCGGTCGCGGCCGGCATCGTGCCCGTGGCCGGAGCCTCCGATGGTGGCGGCTCGATCCGCATTCCCGCCGCCTACTGCGGCCTGTTCGGGCTGCGCCCCTCGCGCGGCCGCGTGCCCAGCGGCCCCGATTACGGCGAGTTCTGGGATGGCGCGTCGAGCCAGCACGTGCTGACCCGCAGCGTGCGCGATTCGGCGCGCATGCTCGATGCGATCGCCGGCGCCGATGCCGGCGCGCCGTTCGCGATCGGCCTGCCCGAGCGCGCGTATGCCGAGGAGATCCAGCGTCCGCCGGGGAAACTGCGCATCGGCTTCAGCACCGAGTCGCCGCTGGGCACGCCGGTGCATCCGGAATGCGTGCAGGCGGTGATGCACGCGGCCAGGCTGCTGACCGATCTCGGTCACGCGGTGGAACCGGCCCGGCCCCAGATCGACGGCCACGCACTGGCCCGCAGCTTCATCGGCATGTATTTCGGCCAGACCGCGGCAAGCGTCGCGCGGGCGCGGCGACTGACCGGCGCGGGCGCGCGGGCGTTCGAACTGGAGACGCGCATCCTGGCCCTGCTCGGTCGCAGCCTGAGTGCCGGTGACTACGTGGACGAACGGCTGCGCTGGAACGACTATGCGCGGGCGCTGGGACGCTTCCATCAAACCTACGACCTGTATCTCACCCCGACCACCGCGCAACCGCCGAACCGCATCGGCGAGCTGGCCACGCCGCCGCTGCAGCAAGCGGCGGCGAAGGTGGTGCTCGCGCTGCATGCGGGGCGCCTGCTACTGAAGAGCGGCATGGTCGATACGCTGGTGACCACCAGCCTGCAGCGGGTACCGTTCACCCAGCTGTCCAACCTCACCGGCACGCCGAGCATGTCGGTGCCGTTGCACCGGGCGCCGGCCGAAGCGGGCGGCGCGCAGCTGCCGTACGGCGTGCAGTTCGTGGCGCGGTTCGGTGAGGAAGCCACCCTGCTGCGCCTGGCCGCGCAACTGGAACAGGCCCGACCCTGGGGCGGATTCCGGCCGCCACTGTGAGCCGCGTCAGACGGGCTGCACCCTGATCGCCCCTACACGCTCAATTGCACCGGCGTGCCCACCGGCCGTGCCGCCCGGCGACGGGCGCTCGCCGTGGTGATCGCCGCGTACCAATTGGTGAACGGCAGGTGCTCGGGAGCGTCCCCGATCTCCGCCCATACGCGCTGGGCCAGCGCGGCGAAGCGCGGATGCTGCTGGCGCTTCCAACGGGCCGCCTGCGCCCGGAACGGGCCGCGATCCAGATGGGCGATCGCGTAGTCGGTGCCGAAGCCGTGCTGGATCGGCACCACCCAGCCATCCTCCTGCACCACCAGCGGCGAGACCAGCGACGCCAGCGGACTGGCGATCGCCACCTCCGCGGCGGGTGCAGGACCGGCGAATGCACGACAGGGTTCGCGCGCGACCAGCTGGCGATCGGCGACGTCGAACTGCAGGGTGAGCCGGTCGCGATACTGCCGTTGCAGCCGCGCCACCTCCAGGAAGCCGTACGACAGCTCCAGCTCGTCCGGCGGCAACAGCTGGTAGTCGCGGGCACGGCCCACCTGTTCCAGCGGATGGATCTGCAGCAACTTCGCGCCCTCGGCGCAGGCGAAGGCGGCGACCCAGTCCAGCTCGGACAGGTTCTGCAGGGTCAGGGTGAAGATGAAGCCGAACGGCACGCCGGCCGCGCGCAGCAGATCCAGCTTGCCACGCATCTGTTCGAACGCGCGCGGACGCCCGCGCATGCGGTCGTGGCTTTCCGGCACGCCATCGAGGCTGATCGCCAGCAGCGCCAGGTGCGGAGCCAGTTGCGCCAGCCGTCGGGCGTCGAGCAGCAAGCCGTTGCTGGTGACCGAGGTGGTGAAGCCCAGCGCGCGGGCCGATGCCAGCAGCCGCGGCAGCGGCTTCCAGGTCAGCGGCTCGCCACCGGACAGGCCGATCGCGTTGTAGCCCTCGCTCGCGGCGTCGGCGAGGAAGCGCTGCAGCACGTCCAGCGCCAGCTCCCCCTTCTGCTCCGGCCCGGAGGTCGAATAGCAGTGCTGGCAACGCAGGTTGCAGCGCAAGGTGGGATGGATCTGGATGACGTTGACGGCGTCGCCGGTGGGGCCCATGGCGTTCTCGCAGCAAGGCGGCACGCCGGGCGGGAAGCCCCGCCCGGCGGTGGGGGACGAGCGATCGCCCGCTTCAGCGACCGACGGCGTTGCGGATCGACACTTCCACGCGATACCACTCCGGCACCGGAATGCCGTAGGGGAAGCAGCGTGCGGTCACCTGCATCGCGGGACCGTTGAGGTGCATCAGCTGGCTGATGACCGGTCCGATCTGCTTGGTATCGACTTGCAGCTGCGCATTGATCAGATCGATCGCCGGCTGCCCGTATTTCCACCACCATTTCACTTCGTAATCGCTGCGCGCCATGCCGAGTGCCTTCGCGATGCCGGCGTGGTCGTTGGGCTTGAGCGTGAACAGCTTGGCGGAGCCCCTGTCTGCGCTGCTTGCGGTCTTGCGAGTCGTGGCCATGAAGTTGCCTCCTGCGGCGGATTGCCCGGTGCCCGGACGGTCATTCGGGTCGAGCTGGCATGTGCCCGCCGGCTTGCGGGCTGCCGACGCCATTCGACCCGTGTCGAGACCGAGCAAGCGACGTGCCAGCAGCGGGCGTGCCGCAAACCCCATGCGCGTTGGCCGGCCCCGCGCCGGGCCGGGGCTGGCCTGACCCGATGCCCGTACCAGCCGGGTCAGGCCATACCCGCCAGGCGAATTCGCTCAGGCCGCGTCGTCGGCCGCCACGAAGCCGCCGGTCTGCCGCCGCCACAGCCGCGCATACAAGCCTTCGTGCGCGATCAGCTCGGCATGCGTGCCGCTCTCCACGATCACGCCCTTGTCCAGCACCACCAGCCGATCCATTCGCGCGATGGTGGACAGGCGATGCGCGATGGCGATCACCGTCTTGCCCTGCATCAGCAGGTCGAGGCTGTCCTGGATCGCCGCCTCGGCTTCCGAATCCAGCGCGGAGGTGGCTTCGTCCAGTACCAGGATCGGCGCATCCTTCAGCAGCACGCGGGCGATCGCGATGCGCTGGCGCTGGCCGCCCGACAGCTTCACGCCACGCTCGCCGACCAGGGCGTCATAGCCCGCCCGGCCTTCGCCATCGACCAGTTGCGGAATGAACTCGTCGGCCCGTGCCTTGCGCACGGCGGCACGTATCTGTGCCTCGCTGGCATCCGGACGGCCATACAGGATGTTGTCGCGGATCGAGCGATGCAGCAGCGAGGTGTCCTGGGTGACCACGCCGATCTGCGAACGCAGGCTCTCCTGCGCCACCTGCGCGATGTCCTGGCCGTCGATCAGGATGCGCCCGCCCTCGAGGTCGTACAACCGCAGCAGCACGTTGACCAGGGTCGACTTGCCGGCGCCGGACGGGCCGACCACGCCGATCTTCTCGCCCGCGCGCACGGCCAGGTCCAGCCCCGCCATCACGCCGCCCCGCTTGCCGTAATGGAAGTGGATGTGCTCGAAGCGCACCGCGCCGTTGGTCACTTCCAGCGGCATCGCGCCTTCGCGGTCCTGCACGGCACGCGGCTGCGAGATCGTGGTGATGCCGTCCTGCACGGTGCCCACGTTCTCGAAGATGCCGTTGACCACCCACATGATCCAGCCCGACATGTTGTTGATGCGGATCACCAGCCCGGTCGACAGCGCGATCGCGCCCACGGTCACCCTGCCCTCGCTCCACAGCCACAGTGCCAGTGCCGAGGTGCCGACGATCAGGAAACCGTTGAGCACGGTGATGCTGGCGTCCATCGCCGTGGTCAACCGGGTCATCCGGCGCAACCGGTCAGTCTGTTCGGCCATCGCCTCGGCCACATAGGCTTCCTCGCGCCGGGTGTGCGCGAACAGCTTGAGCGTGAGCACGTTGCTGTAACCGTCGACGATGCGTCCCATCAGTTTCGACCGGGCCTCCGACGCCTTCCACGAGCGCTGCTTGACCCGAGGGATGAAGAACCCGAGCAGGCCGACATACGCAAAAACCCACAGCACCAGCGGCACCGCCAGCCACGCGTCGGCCTGCGCGAACAACACGATCGCGCTGCCGGTATAGATCGTGACGTACCAGATCGCGTCGACGATCTGCACCGCCGATTCGCGCAGGCTGGCGCCGGTCTGCATGATCCGGTTGGCGATGCGCCCGGCGTAGTCGTTCTGGAAGAAGCCGAGGCTCTGGCGGATCACGTAGCGGTGGTTCTGCCAGCGGATGCGGTTGGTCAGGCTGGGCAGGATCGCCTGGTTCACCAGCAGGTCGTGCAGGCTGTTCAGCAGCGGTCGCGCCACCAGCGCCACCAGCGCCATCCACAGCAGCGTGTGGCCGTGCAGATGGAAGAACGCCGCACCGGGCGTGCCTTTCGCCATGTCGACGATGCTGCCGATGAAACCGAACAGCGAGACCTCCACCGTCGCCACGCCGAACCCCACCACGATCGCGGCCAGGAACACCGGCCAGACCTGGCGCAGGTAGAACGCGTAGAAGCGCCACACCGACTTCGGCGGCATGTCGTCGACGGGTTCCTTGAACGCGTCGATCAGGGATTCGAACCAGCGGAAGATCATGGGGTGTTCCGGGCTTGCGTGTTCCGCCATTGTGATTGAAGCTCGACCGCCGTGGCAGTGACAAGACGACACCGAGCTGCTGCTCGAACAGGAGAACCCGCCATGACCAGCGAGACCTTCGAAGGCGCCTGCACCTGCGGCGAGATCCGCTACCGGATGACCAGCGCACCGCTGTTCGTGCACTGCTGCCATTGCACCTGGTGCCAGCGCGAATCCGGCGCGGCGTTCGCCCTGAACGCGATGATCGAGACCGATCGACTGCAATTGCTGCAGGGAACGCCGGAACTGGTGGACACGCCCTCGAACAGCGGCAAGGGCCAGCTGATCGCACGCTGTCCGCGCTGCCGCGTGGCGCTGTGGAGCCACTACGCCGGCGCCGGCAAGGCTCTGGCTTTCGTGCGCGTGGGCACGCTGAAGGAACCGGCGCGGATGCCGCCGGACATCCATATCTTCACCTCGACCAGGCAGCCGTGGGTGCAGCTGTCGCCGGACATCCCCGCGGTGGCCGAGTACTACGATCGGGCCAGCTACTGGCCGGCGGAGAGCCTGGCGCGGCGCGAAGCGGCACTGGCGAGCGCGGCACGCCAGCCCTGAGGCATCGAAGCCGCGGCGGCCGTCGCCGGCGGGCCGGCACGCCGCCAATCTGAACGCTCGCCGTCGTCGGCGCCCGCGCAGGTCCTCGTCGCGATTGACCGCCTGCGGCATCGCTCCGATCATGCCCGGATGCCTATCCTTTTGCGTTACGTCCTGTTCCTTCTGCTGAGTCTCGGCACCGCCTCCCTGCTGCACGCCCAGAGCAGCAACCCCTCGCCCGCTTCCGCGGCGTCCGCGGCGACGCCTGCACAGACGCTGGATCAACTGGACAGCCAGCTCGATACGGTCAGGAGCGTGCTGAAGGACAAGAGCGCCGACGCGCCGATCGCCGACCTGCGCAGCACCGCCCTGAGCGTGCAGGATCAGGCGCGCCAGCTGGCCGCCAGCCTGGCACCGCAGATGGCCGCGCTGCAGGCCCAGCTCGCCGTGCTCGGCCCGCCGCCGGCGAAGGGCGCGCCACCCGAGGCCGCGGAGGTCGCCTCCCGGCGCCGGCAACTGGACAAGGCCCAGGCCGGGCTCGACGCGCAGATCAAGCAGGCGCAACTGCTCGACCAGAACGCGCTGCAGCTCACCGAGCAGCTCACCGGCCTGCGCAACGACCAGTTCCAGGCACGACTGGCATCACGCACGGCGACTCCCTTCAGCCAGACCTTCTGGGTCGATCCGGTGCGCACCTTTCCGGACGACGAGGCGCGGCTGAAGCGGCTGCTTGCGCGCTGCTCCGACGCCTGGAGCGAGGCCTGGCAACCGCCGAACCGGCAACCCCTGCTGCTGTGCCTGATCGCCGCGGCCTTGCTGCTGGCGGGCGGGCGCTGGTTGCTGGAGCGGCTGTTGCTGACGCTGGCCACGCATCACGTGCCGGACGGTCACCTGCGCCGCAGCGCGATGGCCATGGCGGTGGCGCTGACCGCCGTGCTGACCACCGGACTGGCGGCGCAGCTGGTGTACCTGGGGCTGAACTGGAACGACATCCTCGATCCCGACCTGGACGCGCTGGCCGAAGCCTCGGTGCGGCTGGTCTGCTTCGCTGCCTACGTGACCGGGCTCGGGCGCGCCCTGCTGTCGGTGCGCCGGCCCTCGTGGCGCCTGCCGGCGCTGCCCGATCTGGCCGCCCAGCGCTTGCGCCGGTTTCCCTGGCTGCTCGGTGCCGCCGCCCTGCTGTTCGGCCTGTTCGAGCGTACCAGCCGCGCGATCGGCTCCAGCCTGCCGGCCACCGTCGCCACGCGCGGCCTGATGGCACTGGTGGTCAGCGGCCTGATCGGGATGGCCCTGCTGCGCCTGCGGCACGCCCGCAGGGAGCTGGCGGCCGCCGGCGGCGAACTCCCGGCGCGACCGCTCTGGATCGGACTGCTGGCGGCCGCGGCCACCCTGGGCGTGGTCGTCAGCTGGCTGGGCGTGGCCACCGGCTTCATCGCGCTGGCGTTCTTCGTCGCCGTGCAGATGCTGTGGGTCGGCGTGATCGTGGTCACGGTCTATCTGCTGATTCACCTGTTGACCGACCTGGCCAACACGCTGCTGTTGCCGCGCGGGCGCAGCGGCAAGCGGCTGCAGGCCGCGTTCGAGCTGGCGCCGCACACGCTGGAACAGGCGGCCACGCTGTTTTCCGGACTGATCCGGGTCGTGCTGGTCGTGCTGGCGATGGCCACCGTGCTGACGCCGTTCGGCGCCGGCCCGAGCGACCTGCTGGCCAGCGCGGGCCGCACGTTCAGCGGGCTGAAGCTCGGCCAGCTGGCGATCGACCCGGGCAGCATCTTCACCGCCGTGCTGGTGCTGCTGGTGGGCTGGTTCGTGCTGCGCACGCTCAAGCGCTGGTTGCGCGAGCAACTGCTGCCGAAATCCACGATGGAACCGGGCATGCAGG
The DNA here is from genome assembly GCF_042657065.1 of Rhodanobacter ginsengisoli. Taxonomy (NCBI): domain Bacteria; kingdom Pseudomonadati; phylum Pseudomonadota; class Gammaproteobacteria; order Lysobacterales; family Rhodanobacteraceae; genus Rhodanobacter; species Rhodanobacter ginsengisoli. The sequence goes on along the minus strand of NZ_JBHSNF010000001.1, from coordinate 1,661,721 downwards.
ATTCCATCATCACCCTGTTCGGCTACCTCGGTGGCCTGCTGGTGCTGGTGCTGACCCTGGCCGCGCTGCACGTGGACCTGAAAAGCATCACCTGGATCGTCAGCGCGCTGTCGGTGGGCATCGGTTTCGGCCTGCAGGCGATCGTGCAGAACTTCATCTCCGGCCTGATCCTGCTGGTCGAGCGGCCGGTGAAGGTGGGCGACTGGGTCAGCCTGGGCACGGTCGAGGGCGATATCCGCCGGATCAACGTACGCGCCACCGAGATCCAGCTGTGGGACCGCTCTACCGTGATCGTGCCGAACTCGCAGCTGATCACCGAGAACGTGCGCAACGTGACCCAGTCCAATGCGCTGGGCCGCGCCCAGATCAAGCTGCCGATGCCGCTGGATACCAATGCCGGCAAGGTGCGCGAGCTGGTGCTGGAGGTCCTCGGCGCGCATCCCGGGACGCTGGCCACGCCGGCGCCTTACGTGCTGCTGGAGAACCTCGATGCCGGCTCGATGACGTTCAACTGCGTGGCCTACGTCGGCAGCCCGCGCGAGGTCGCCGGAGTGAAGAGCGAACTGCTGTTCGAGATGCTCGAGCGCCTGCGGCTCGCCCGGCTGGCGCTGATCCGGCCACAGCTGATCCGCACCCTGCCGCCGCTGGCCGAGAACGACGAAGGCACCGGCTGAGCCGGGGCATACAATCGGTTCCAGCCAAGGAGCCTGCCGATGGGATTCCACTGCTGCCAGCCCGGTCCACCGCTCGATGCGCTGATCGCGAAGGTGTGGGACTGGGACATGCCCGCCGCCGCCCATCACTACGAGCGGGTGCTGCCGCAACCCGGCGCGCAGCTGATCATCAACCTGCACGAGGACGAGACGCGGGTCTACACCGACGATGACGCGCGCCGCTGCATCCGCTCGTCCGGCAGCGTGCTCGGTGGCCCCACCCTGCGCAGCGAGATCATCGACACAGCCGAACAGATTCGCGTGATGGGCGTGGTGTTCCGTCCCGGCGGCGCTCATGCACTGACCGGCGAGGACGCCACCAGGCTGGCCGGTCGCGACATCGATCTCGCCGACCTGTTTGGCCGCCGCGCCACCTTGCTGCGGCAGCAGTTGCTGGAAACGAGCGACGCCCACGAGCGCCTGCGCACGCTCTCCCGATGGCTGCGGCAGCAACTGCACTCGCCGGTGCTGGAGCCCGCGGTGACCCATGCACTGACTGCGCTTGCCGAGCTGCCGCAGGTCACCCGCATCCCTTTGCTGGCACGCGACGCCGGCCTGTCCGAACGCCGGCTCGGTCTGCTATTTCAACGCCAGGTCGGCATGCGCCCCAAGCACTACGCCCGGCTGGTGCGCTTCCGTGCCGTGGTGACGCAGGCCCAGGGCCAGCCGACGGTGAACTGGAGTCACGTCGCCGCCGACTGCGGCTACTGCGACCAGGCCCACCTGACGCACGAGTTCCGGCGGTTCGCGGGCATCACGCCCGGCGCGTTCATGGCCGCACGCGGACCGTACCCGAACCATCTGCCGCTGGACTGACCGGCGGAAATCTACAAGACGGCCGGCGCGTCGCTGGCTAACCTCGTGCCAGGTCAACCAGGGAGATTCCCATGTCCCATTCGAACGGCAGCAGCATCATCCCCTGCCTGCGCTACCGTGATGGCCATGCCGCCATCGACTGGTTGTGCAAGGCGTTCGGCTTCGAAAGGCACGCCGTCTACGAAAACGAGCGAGGCCGCGTGGAACACGCCCAGCTGACGTACGGCAACGGCATGATCATGCTCGGCGAGGTCAGCGACAACGCGTTCGGCCAGCACATCGCCCAGCCCGACGAGATCGGCGGCCGCGAAACCCAATGCGCCTGCGTCACCGTCAGCGACTGCAAGGCGCACTACGAGCGGGCCCGTTCCGCCGGTGCCGTGATCGTCGACGACTATGCCGAGAAGGACTACGGCGGAGCCGGCTACAGCTGCCACGACCCGGAAGGCCACCTGTGGTACTTCGGCAGCTACGACCCATGGCAGCCGGCGTGAGCGCGGCCCGCCAACCGGGTTGACCGCCGTCCTCCGTGCAAGACGTCGGTCGACCGGTCGGTGGCATCACTCAATGCGCTTCGGCCTCCGCCTTCAAACGTGAATCCGGTCGCGCGATCGCATACATCGCCCAGCTGATCTGCTTGAGCAGGCCACGCCGGTCGTCGCCCACCTTGTACAGGTCGAAGTGGGTGCGATCCGGCAGGAAGCGGAATTCCGACCGGGCATGCAGGCCGTCCAGCACGGCCTTCAGGCGGTGCGCGGCACCGTCCAGATAGAACGTGTCGGCGGTGCCGACATACAGGTGGATCTTGCCATCCAGATCGGGCTTCAGCCGCGGCCACTGTTGCTGCAATCGATACGCGATGTCGTAGTGATCGCGCCAGTACGCCACGACCGCCGGGTCGACATCGCCGGTGTCGCGATCGAACATCGGCTGGGGCCGGCCGTCCTGCCCACGCGGCGAGAACACCCAGTCGAACGAGGCCAGCTGGCCACCGTAGCCACCGAGGACGCGCTCGAGCCCGGCGAACTGCTCGAACGTGCCCAGCACCCTGGCGTGATCGCGCACCAGCGGCCAGGCCGAACCATCCGGACGGTGATAGACATTGGCATGCGGCGCGTACAGGTCGATGCCGGTGAAGTCATGAAAGTCGCCCGGATCCGGCGAGGTCGACCAGGTGCCTCCGAATATCTTCGGGTAGCGCGTCTGCAACCACAGCGTGGCCCAGCCTCCGGAGGAATGGCCATTGAGGAACCGCCCGCTCGTCCGGCCATCCATCCGGTACTGCGATTCCAGCGCGGGAATCAGCTCGGTGGTCAGCGCCTGACCCCACGGCCCGTTGTTCACCGAGTCGGCGAATTCATGCGTACCGGTGGGACTCGACTCGTCCAGGAATACCCAGATCATCGGCGGCATCTCGCGCTTGTCCATCGCCGCGTAGATATCGACCAGGGTGCCGATGACCCGATCGTTGTTGCCACCGAAACCTTGCGTGTAATAGACCGTGGGATAGCGCGCGGCCGCCTTTGCGTCGTAACCCGGTGGCGTCAGCACCCGGCCGTGCATGTGGATCGGGCGTCCCCAGAACGCACTCAGGGCGGGACTGACGAAGTCGATCGGGGTCGCGTGCCGGCGTGCGTCGGGAAGTGCCTGGCGTACCGCGGACGGCGTCGAGGCAGACAGCGCCCACGGATCGTCCGCCGGCAACGCCTTGACCAGGCTCAGCGTCGGCACGCTGCTCGACGGCAGATGCAATTTCGTCACGGCACTGACCAGATCGCCCGTACCGCGGCCGCCGTAGTTGTAGCTGTGATCGACATCGAGCACCGCCTGCACCAGGTAGTCGCCCGGCGGCAGCTGCGAATAGCCGGTCGGAAAGGCCCGCCGGTCGGCGTCGATGTCGATGCCCTGCCCGGGTTCCCATCGGCTTACCTCGCGGGCGGCCACCGCGGTCTGGGTGGCCCTGAACGGGTTGGCGTCCACCTCCCCGACCGTGCCGTCCTTGCCCTTGGACTGCTTCAGCGCCTGCGCCTCGGCAACCTTCGCATCGATCGCGAACAGCAGCAGCCGACCGGATGTCGGCTGGGTCGAGGCGGCTCCCATCCGCACCCGGAAGAACTCATGCGCTTCGACGGCACCGGTTCGCGCATGGGCCGCACCGGCCAGCAATCCAAGACACAGCAACGCCGCAACGGCGTGACGACGACAGCGCATGATGCATTCCCCTGTGGCAAGCGGTGGTGCGTGGCATGAATCCACCCACGGCGCCGCACCCCATGCGCCATCGGCGGCTCGACCGGACGCATCCGGGCGGGCCCTTGTTGCGGTCAGTCGTCCTGCTCGCCCGGAGTCTTCGGGGTGGGTACCGGCACCAGGCGCAGGTCCTGGAAATCGAAGCTGAAATCCGTCATTGGCGACACCGGTTGCATGCGCACTTCGCGGATATGGCCGTCCATGTCCAGGCTGAAATCGACGAACGCATCGGCATTCAGCGCGCGGTCGTCCCAGCGCACCACGAAGCTGTCGTGCTGCCACGGCGTCATCGTGCCGATCAGTTGCGCGGTCTTGCTGAAGCGAAGGCGCAGCTTGCCATGCTCGTCGCTGATCACGACATCGCCGTACCACGGATCGCGGTAAGTACCGGCATATTTCGCCAGCGGCAGCGACGGCTTGCCGTGCTTGTCGCGCGCCGCCTCGTGCCTGGCCTGACTCTCGTCGGCGTTCGCCTCGGCGTGCTTCACCGCCTTGTCGTACACGACGACCCAGTCCGTCTTGCGTTCCGGGTTCAGGTACGCGTCGAGTACACGCCAGGTCACGGCATTGAACGCGGCGCCGGACTCGGCATTGGTCAGCACCACCACCCCCAGGTGCAGCCCCGGCACCAGGGTCACCCGCGAGACCATGCCCGGCCAGCCACCGGTATGCCAGACCAGCCGCTGGCCGCGGTAGTCGGACAGGAACCAGCCTTCGCCATAGCCGTAGAAGTCCGGCACCAGCGGCGCCAGTTCCGGAATCGGCGGCTTGCCGATCGGGATCGGCGTCAGCATCGACCACATCTGCTGCTGGCTGTCCGCGGAGAACAACCGCTGCGGCTTGCCGTCCTTGCCGAGGGTCGGCAATGCGCCGCCGGCCAGCTGCACGTTCATCCACTTGGCCAGGTCGTGCACGCTGGCGTAGATGCCGCCCGCCCCCGGATCGTTGAGCCAGGCCATCGGCGGCACCGGCTTCAGCTGCTTGAAGTCGAGGCGGGCATGGCCCATCGCCACATCCATGCCGGGCTTGAGGTAGGTCTTGTCGATCCGCGATTCATCCATGCCGACCGGCTGGAAGATGTGCTCGCGCACGTAGTCGGCGTAGCTCTGGCCCGAGGCCTGCTCGATCACCAGCGTCGCCACCGCGAACAGGATGTTGTCGTAGGCGTAGTGGCTGCGAAAACCATTCTTGATCGGCACGTGGCGCAGCCGCTCGACCACTTCCTTCGTGGTGTACGAAGTCGGCGGCCAGTACAGCAGGTCGCCGGCCCCCAGGCTCAACCCGCTGCGGTGCGCCAGCAGATCGCGGATGCGCATCTCGTGGGTCACGTACGGGTCGGACATGCGGAACCACGGCAGGTGGTCGATCACCCGATCGTCCATCTTCAGCTTGCCGGCTTCGGCCAGCTGCTGCAGCGAGGCGGCAGTGAATGCCTTGGTGTTGGAGGCGATCGCGAACAGGGTGTGCGCGTCGACCTTGTCCGGCTTGCCGATCTCGCGCAGGCCGAAGCCCTGCTCCATCACCACCCTGCCGTCCTTGACGATCGCCACCGCGATGCCCGGCACGTCGAAGGTCTTGCGCGCGCTGTCGACATAGGCGGCAAGATCCTGCAGTTGCGCCGGCGGCAGCGGACGCACGATGTCGTGGATCGACACCGGCGGCGGCAACCGCTTCGCCGCCGCCGGCGCCTGCGCCCAGGCGCCCGTGGCGACGACGAACAGGGCGCAGCAGGCGGCCAGCCTGGCCGATGGCAGGCGCGGGGAGTGGAATCGCTGGGGCATCGAGGGCTCCGCTGAAGGCAATCTTCCAACTATCGCGGCAAACCGCCCGCCAGGCCAGCGCTGGAAGTCACGCCCCCGACAACTTCGCTCGACTCACCGGGCCGCAGCCCCGATCATCTCGCCCATGGCAACATCAGGCATACGCATGGCAAACCCGGGAGCCCGATGAATCCCCTGGCCGAATCGATGGCTGCAAACGCACTGCTCGCATGGATCCTCTCGCTGGCCGTCGGCGGGCCGGGTCTGATCGGAGCGATCGGGATCAGCCGGATCCTGTCGCAGGCGCGTGATTTCAGCGACCTGCTGGCCGGTTACACCGGCGCTGCGGCATGGCTGGTGCCGTGCATCGGCGTTACCGAATACCTGCGCGACAGTACGACCCGCGGCGCAGGAAACCCCTCCCCGGAGCCGCCGCCATGAACGACCTGTTCGCCCCCGCACCGTTCGCTGGCCCGCACATCCGCGTCGGCATCGGCGGCTGGACCTATGCGCCGTGGCGCGACAACTTCTACCCGGCCGGGCTGGTGCAACGGCGCGAACTGGAATACGCCAGCCGCCAGTTGCGCGCGATCGAGATCAACGGCACCTTCTACGGCGCCCAGAAACCGGCGACGTATGCGAAGTGGGCGGCCGAGACGCCGGCTGGTTTCGTGTTCTCGCTGAAGGCGCCGCGCTACATCACCGAAGGCCGGCGGCTGGCCGAGACCGGCAAGGGCATCGCGGGTTTCGTGCATGGCGGACTGGCCGAATTCGGCGACCGGCTGGGGCCGATCCTGTGGCAACTGCCGCCGTCGCGACCGTTCGACGCCGGCGACCTGGCCGCGTTTCTGGACGCGCTGCCGCGCGAACTGGCCGGCCAGCCGCTACGCCACGTGCTGGAAGTACGCCACCCCGGCTTCCAGTGCGAGTCCTATGTGGCGCTGGTGCGCGCGCATGGTGTGCCGACCGTGTTCACCGACTCGCCGGTCCATCCCTCGCTGGCCGACCTCAGCGGCGACTTCAGCTATGCGCGGCTGATGCGCAGCGCCGACGAGATTCCCACCGGCTACACCCCCGAGGCACTGGACCGGTGGGCCGGACAGGCGCGCGACTGGGCCGCCGGGAAGGACATCGGCGCGCTGCCCCATGTCGCGCCGCTGCAACCGGATGGCCCGGCGCGCGACGTGTTCGTGTTCTTCATCGCCAGCGCCAAGCATCGCAATCCGGCGGCCGCGATGGCGCTGCAGTCGCGGATCGATCGGCTCCGCTGAATGGCGTCGCACGGCAACCTTCGATGTTCCGGTTTATCGGCAAACGGGGCCGCATTAAGCTCCACCCCTGCCCTTGGTCCCGTGAAACCGCATGCGCCGACTCAATCCCGTCATCCTGATCGCCGCGCTGGCCTTCGCGGTCGTGCTGTGGCAACGGCATGCGCCCGCGCCGACGCTGGCGGGGCCCGCGGCCGAGGTGACTCGCTCCGGGCAGGGCCGGGTTTCTCACGATCAGGGCGCGACAGCCGCGGCACCGGGTTTCCTGCCGGTCGAAGCACGCGCCCTGGTGGCCAGGATCGCCAGCGGCGGCCCGTACGACCACCCCCAGGACGGTGCGGTATTCGGCAACTACGAAGGCCTGCTGCCCGCGCAGCCGCGCGGCTATTACCACGAGTACACGGTGGAAACCCCCGGCGCCCACAGTCGCGGCGCACGGCGCATCATCACCGGTGGCACGCCGCCCGTGGCCTGGTACTACACCGACGACCACTACCGCAGCTTTCGCCGTTTCGAGGCGAGCCGATGAGCACGAAAGGCTTCGACCTGGATCTCACCCGGCCGGCCCATGGCGGCGTCTACTTCGTCGGCGTCAACGACCTGGACCGGCTGGCCCGGGCCGCCGCGCGCGATGAGCTGGGGGTCCGCCGGATCGACCTTGCCGGTTGCCGCGACAAGGACGAGCTGTTGCGCCGGCTCGCCATCTCGCTGCAACTTCCCGCCACGTTCGGCCACAACTGGGATGCACTGGCTGACTGCCTGCGCGACCTCGGCTGGATACCGGCCTGGGGACACGTGCTGCTGTTCGAGCATGCCGACGAGTTGCGCCGGGCGGCCGGGGCGGACTTCGATATCCTGCTCGGCATCCTCGACGACGCGGCCACGTTCGGGCAGGACAACGACCGGCCGTGGTTCGCCTTCGTCGCCCTGCCCGACAGCGCTTTCGATGCCGCCCCCACTTCAGCCTGAAAGCGTGTCACCCTCTCGACCCACCGATTCCCCGGACAACCATGCAAACCATCGATTTTGAACTGGAAGGCACCTACGTCGAGCTCAACATGCTGTTGAAGCTGACCGGCCTGTGCGACAGCGGCGGCGCGGGCAAGGCCATCGTGGCCACCGGCGCCGTGGCCGTGGACGGCCAGATCGAGCTGCGCAAGACCTGCAAGATCCACGCGGGCCAGGTCGTCACCATCGACGACGTGGAAATCCACGTGCTGCCCGATTCGCGCTGAACGACGGAGACAGCGGCGGCTGAGCTGACGCCGGAGCGGGAACCCGTCGACGCCGCGGCGCCCTGCCCGGCCCGTGGCGCACGGCCACCGAACCACTGCGCGGCACGGCCGCGACCGGCAGCACCCGTCGACGCGCCGCCCGAACCGCCGACAACACCGCCACGCCACCGCTACCCGGGACCCCGACCTGCAGGCGTGGTCTGTCTGGCAACGGCCGCAGACAATCCTGGCCTGACGAATAGACGCTGCATGTAACCCCGGCCGGCCGAACGGCGAATTGACGGGTGAGAGCCATCCGCCGCGGATTCGATGGCGACCGGCCCGGCTGGACAGGGCGGTTGCATCCACCGCGACGGCCGGCTCGTAACTGCATGCACCGGATGCCGCCCTGCGCATCCCCAACGTCAGCGAGGCCTGCCATGATTCGCCGCTCCGCATTCAAAGCCCTTCCGCTGGTCGCCGCCCTGCTCGTGGCCGGCCTGACCGCCTGCCGCCCGGTTTCGGCCACCAGCGATTTCGTGAAACTCCCCGCACCCGCCGTCGACGCGCCGAAGATGGCCGCGGCGCATGACCAGGTGGCGGTGCTTGCCGGTGGCTGCTTCTGGGGCATCGAGGCCGTGTTCGAGCACGTCAAGGGCGTGCACAAGGTGACCGCCGGCTATTCCGGCGGCGATGCGGACACCGCCCACTACGACGAAGTCAGCGACGGCAATACCGGTCATGCCGAATCGGTGCAGGTGCAGTTCGACCCGGCCCAGGTCAGCTACGGCCAGCTGCTGCAGGTGTTCTTCTCGGTCGCGCTGGATCCGACCGAGTTGAACCGGCAGGGCCCGGACAGCGGCACGCAATACCGCTCGGTGATCTTCTACGGCAACGACGAGCAGAAGAAGATCGCCAGCAACTACATCGCGCAGCTGACCACCGCGAAGTCGTTCCCGGCGCCGATCGTGACCCAGGTGGTCCCGCTGAAGGCGTTCTATCCGGCCGAGGCCTACCACCAGCACTACTTCCAGCTGCATCCGAACAATCCCTACATCGTCTTTAACGATGCGCCCAAGGTGGCCCATCTGCAGCAGCTGTTTCCCGAGCTGTACCAGCCGGACCAGCAATTCGTCGAGGTACAGCTGCACTGAGCGGGCAGTCAGGTCCGACTTGCGGGCCGATGGCTTGCATGAGGCGGCACGGCCCCCATGTCGGTAACTTCGCGCCCGCTCGCGCGCCTGCCTGACATCCTCCCCACGTGCCGCCTCACGGATCCATCCCGCCCAACGAACCCACCGACCTCACGCGCAGTTTCCTGGGCGTGTTCCGCTTCAGCGGGCGCGCGCTGGAACTGGTCTGGAGCACCAGTCGCCGACTGACGATCGCACTGGCCCTGCTCACCCTCGTCGCCGGCCTGCTGCCGGCGGGCGTGGCCTTTGTCGGCGCACACATCGTCGATGCGGTGGTCGGTGCCAGCCGATTGTGGGCCTCGCGCGGATCCGCACCGCTGCGACCGGTGTTCGAATGGGTCGCGCTGGAAGGCGCGCTGGTGGCGGCGCTGGCCGGCGCGCAACGCGGGCTGTCGCTGTGCCAGTCGCTGCTGCGCGCGCAGCTCGGCCAGCGCGTCAACGTGATGATCCTGGAGAAGGCGCTGACCCTGGAGCTGGCGCACTTCGAGGACTCCGAGTTCTACGACAAGCTGACCCGCGCCCGCCGCGAGGCCTCGAGCCGGCCGCTGTCGCTGGTCACGCGGACTTTCGGGCTGGGCCAGAACGCGATCTCGCTGGTCAGCTACGGCAGCCTGCTGTTCCAGTTCTCGCCGTGGGCCGTGCTGGTGCTGCTGCTGGCCGGCCTGCCGTCGTTCCTGGCCGAGACGAAGTTTTCCGGCGACGCCTTCCGGCTGTTCCGCTGGCGCTCGCCGGAGACGCGCATGCAGCTGTATCTGGAGACGGTGCTGGCGCGCGAGGATCACGCCAAGGAAGTAAAGCTCTACGGCCTCGGCCCGCTGCTGCTGCAGCGCTACCGCGACATCTTCGACAAGCTCTACCGCGACGACCGCGACCTCACCGTCCGCCGCGACAGCTGGGGCTTCGGACTGGGTCTGCTCGGCACGCTGACCCTGTACGGCGCCTACGCCTGGATCGCGATGAGTACCGTCATCGCACGCATCACTCTGGGCCAGATGACGATGTACCTGATGCTGTTCCGTCAGGGCCAGTCGGCGGTGTCGGCCATGCTGTCGGCGATCGGCGGCATGTACGAGGACAACCTGTACCTGTCGACTCTTTACGAATACCTGGAAACCCCGGTGCCGCCGGCCATCGGCGTCGTGCAGCGTGGCGCGAAACCAGACGACGGCATCCGCTTCGAGCAGGTCAGCTTCAGCTATCCCGGCGCCGGCGAACCCGCGCTGCAGGACATCGACCTGCACATCCGTCCCGGCGAATCACTGGCCCTGGTCGGCCAGAACGGCTCCGGCAAGACCACCCTGATCAAGCTGCTGACGCGCCTGTACACGCCAGACAGCGGCCGCATCCTGCTCGACGGCACCGACCTGCGCGAATGGGACGAGGGCGTGCTGCTGCAGCGCATCGGGGTGATCTTCCAGGACTTCGCGCGCTACCAGATGCGCGTGGGCGAAAACGTCGGCGCCGGTGACGTCAACCACTTCGAGGACGCCGCGCGCTGGCGCGAAGCCAGCGACAAGGGCATGGCCAGCGAGTTCATCGACAGCCTTCCCGCCGGCTTCGATACCCAGCTCGGCAAGTGGTTCAAGGATGGCCGCGAGCTGTCCGGCGGACAATGGCAGAAGATCGCCCTGGCCCGTGCCTTCATGCGCTCGCGCGCCGACATCCTGGTGCTGGACGAACCCACCGCGGCGATGGATGCGGCGGCCGAGGCGACCATCTACCAGCATTTCCGCGACCTCGCCGGCGGCCGCATCGCGATCCTGATCTCGCACCGCTTCTCCACCGTGCGCATGGCCGACCAGATCATCGTGATCCAGGACGGCCGCATCATCGAGCACGGCAGCCACGATCAGTTGATGGCGCAGCAAGGCCACTATGCCCACCTGTTCTCATTGCAGGCGCAGGGGTATCGCTGAGGCCATCACCGCGACGCAGGCTCAGTCGTAATAGCCCGCCGCGAACAGGAGCACGCTTTCCGCCGCGGCTTTGGGGTCCTTCGCTGCATGCGGCGCGTACAGGCTTATCCCCATTGCCAGGGAAATGGCGCCATCGGCCTCTTGATCAAGCTCGGGATCCTTGGCCATCAGAAATTTCACCGCTGCGTCAAAACCCATGCCCAGCAGGTTGATTCCGTAGAGCCTTGGAGTAGCGGGCGATGCCAATTCGATCGCCTCGAGATGCCCCGTCCCGTCGTAGTTGGCGAACACACCTGCGTCGGCAAAGTAGTCGCAAGGGAACGCCGCCTCCGGGGTACGCTTGAACGACTTGAATCCGGTGCCCATCAGCGCCCTGACCCTTCGCGCATCCATCCCGAACAGGATGCCGTCCAGACCCTTGAGTGGAACGATCTCGTATTTCACTTAAGGCCCCTTCTTGTCCGTGTACTTCAGCATCTGGTCGATGGCTTCATCATACTTGTCACCAAACTTTTCCCGCACATCGTCTACATCCATCTTCTGGGCTTCCCTGAATTTCCCATGCTCCAGCAGTTCTGCCTGTCGTTTTCGGTACGCACGCGCCTCCCGCGAACTGCCCCAACTCCCGGTCATGCGATGATCGTCCACCTTCATCGCGATGGAAGGCCCCTGATTGGTCGGTAGTGGGCTGACCGAATCCGGCGGCATGTGATGCGATTCGTACCCCGGCAGGCCCTTGACCTCACCGTGGGCGCCTCCGCGCTGAATGATCGAATCCTTCTGGACTACGGCACTCTCCCTTCCAACAGGAGAGGGCTTCGCTACGGATGATCGGGGCGGTGTCGGTCCGCTCGCGCCGCTTTGGTGAGATACGTTCAATCCACCGGATCCAGCGACTGGCTTGTCAGGCGAGCGCAGCCGCGGATCAGCCTTGAGTTTCGACTCGTTCCTGAGCAGCCATTCCCCGAACTTGCGTCCAAGCCGACCGTTGCCGGCCTTCTCGGCCAGTTCGCGCATGCTGCCTCGTCCCTTGCTGACGTAGGCAACCACAGCCATCAACAGCAGCACGAACATCGCCACATGGCCGCGTGCCATTTTGCTGGCGGCGTGCCTCACGGCGAGGGGATCGACATGCGGCTGGCTCTGCGGCGAGGCTGTGGGCTGGGCGGCCAGCCAGGCCTCCCGCAGACCTTCCCAGTAAGTGCGCCCGATCGCCGGCAACCCGTTGACCACAAATTCGGCGAGCACCTTCAGGCCAATCGCAGCGAGTATCCATTCGCCTGCTTCGGCGCCAAGCGCCGCACCCGCTGCCGCCCCCGGTATGGCCCCCGCACCCAAGCCACCGAAGAACCCTGCGATGCCACCCAGTACCGCTCCGGTGCCGGTGGTCGCCACCATGATCGCGAGACATTCGGTCAGCAGCCGGATGATTTCGTTCGCAATCACCCGGACGTCCAGCTCGTGGAAGTCCCGTTCGATCTGCTCGAGGGCCAGACGCGTCGATAACGTCAAAGCATCCTCAAGGCAGACACTGCGGACAGCCAGCAGGCGGGCATCAGCCCTGAGGGCAGACGCCTGCCGATGCGCCCATTGCTCCAGCTCGATCCACGCACCTCGCATCCCTGGCATCATCTCTGGCATCCTGCCCGGCGGCCCCGTTCAGGTGACAGGATAACCTGCGGGAGCACTAGAGGATGTGACCCGGATCGCCAGGACGAATGACGGGTTGCCACTCGCTCCGCTCAGCGTGTGTCCGAATCATCCATGCCACGCTCTCCTGCGCCGAGACCGACCAGCTGGTTTGCCAACTCGACGTGCGCATCTGGCGGGTTCTGGGGTTGACCCTTGCGATGGCCCCAGCGCGATCTTGGTTCCGCCAGCCGCCGGCAGCATCCGGCTTGACCCTGCCCGCCCGCGCGCCCCATGCTTCGCTGTCTTGAATCATCCGAAACACACGCATGAGCAGTCGCTACAACGCCGCCGATATCGAAGTCCTGTCCGGCCTGGACCCGGTCAAACGCCGCCCTGGCATGTATACCGACACCACCCGACCGAACCATCTGGTACAGGAGGTGGTGGACAACTCGGTCGATGAGGCGCTGGCCGGCCACGCGAAGACCATCGAGGTGGTACTGCACGCCGACGGATCGGTGGAAGTGACCGACGACGGCCGCGGCATGCCGGTGGACATCCATCCCGAGGAAGGCGTTTCCGGCGTCGAGCTGATCATGACCCGGCTGCACGCGGGCGGAAAATTCAGCGGCAAGAACTACAACTTCTCCGGCGGCCTGCATGGCGTGGGCGTGTCGGTGGTCAACGCGCTGTCCGACCGGGTCGAGGTGACGATCCGCCGCGACGGATCCGAATACCGCATGGCGTTCGAGCACGGCGACAAGGTGAGCCCGCTCGAGGTCATCGGCACGGTGCCGAAGAAGCGCACCGGCACCACCCTGCACTTCTGGCCGGAGGCGAAATATTTCGATTCGCCGAAGATCTCGCTGGGCAAGCTCAAGCACCTGCTGCGCGCCAAGGCGGTGCTGTGCGCCGGCCTCAACATGAAGCTCACCGACGAAGCCAGTGGCGAAGTGATCGAGTGGCATTACGAGGACGGCCTGCGCGACTACCTGCGCGGCGAACTCGACGGCGTCGAGGCGTTGCCGAACGAGCTGTTCGTGCACCACATGGCGCGCGACGTCGAAGGCCTGGAAGTGGCGCTGGCCTGGCTGCCCGAGGGCGAACTGGTGCAGGAGAGCTACGTCAACCTGATCCCCACCGCGCAGGGCGGTACCCACGTCAATGGCCTGCGCACCGGCCTGACCACCGCGATCCGCGAGTTCTGCGACATCCGCAACCTGCTGCCGCGCGGCGTCAAGCTGGCGCCCGAAGACGTGTGGGAAAGGCTCGCCTTCGTGCTGTCGGTGCGGCTGCAAGACCCGCAGTTCGCCGGCCAGACCAAGGAGCGGCTGTCCTCGCGACAGACCGCCGGCATGGTCGAGAACGTCATCCACGACGCCTTCAGCCTGTGGCTGAACCAGCACGTGGAGATGGGCGAGCGCATCGCGCAGCTGGCGATCGAACGCGCCAGCGCCCGGCTGAAGGCAGCCAAGCAGATCGTGCGCAAGAAGATCACCCAGGGTCCGGCGCTGCCCGGCAAGCTGGCCGACTGCACCGCCACCGACCTGACCCGCACCGAGTTGTTCCTGGTCGAGGGCGATTCGGCCGGCGGCAGTGCCAAGCAGGCACGCGACAAGGAGTTCCAGGCGATCCTGCCGTTGCGCGGCAAGATCCTCAACACCTGGGAAGTCGAGTCCGGTTCGGTGCTCGCATCCGAGGAAGTGCACAACCTCGCCATCGCGATCGGTTGCGACCCCGGCAAGGATGATCTTTCCAGCCTGCGCTACGGCAAGGTGATCATCCTGGCCGATGCCGATTCCGATGGCCTGCACATCGCCACGCTGCTGGCGGCCCTGTTCCTCAGGCACTTCCCGAAGCTGGTCAGCGAAGGCCATGTGTTCGTGGCGATGCCGCCGCTGTTTCGCGTCGACGTGGGCAAGCAGGTGTTCTACTGCCTGGACGAGAGCGAGAAACTGGCGATGCTGCAGCGGATCGAGCGCGAGAAGATGAAGGGCGCGGTCAGCACGACCCGCTTCAAGGGTCTGGGCGAGATGAATCCACCGCAGCTGCGCGAATCGACCATCCACCCGGACACGCGCCGGCTGGTACAGCTGACCATCGGCGACGACGACGGCACCAGCAAGCTGATGGACATGCTGCTGGCGAAGAAGCGCGCCAGCGATCGCAAGGCGTGGCTGGAAGAGAAAGGCGACCTGGCCACACTCGAAGTCTGATCGCCTCACTCCACGCCATCGTCACCGGCCATCGATCCGGATGACGATGGCGGCATCGTGCCCGTCCCTGTGCCGTGACGATTTCCATCCCGCCGGACTTCCCGTCGGCGGGAGTGCATCCGTTCGGGCGCGGTTGCCGTATCTCCAACACGCTTCCACTCCGCGAAGCGGAAATCCACTGGAGAACACTCATGAACACTCATTCACCCGTGCGGACACTGGCCATCGGCCTTTCGCTGGCGCTGGCCTCGGTGGCCACGATCCCGATGGCGCTGGCCGGCTCGATGGATTCGATGAGCATGCAGAAGACGGTGATGGTCGGTGGCGCGGCGATGTATCCATCGAAGAACATCATCGAGAATGCGGTGAACTCGAAGGATCACACCACCCTGGTTGCCGCGGTGAAGGCGGCCGGCCTGGTCGACACGTTGTCGGGTCCGGGTCCGTTCACCGTCTTCGCACCGACCAACGAGGCGTTCGCCGCCCTGCCCGCCGGCACCGTCGACACGCTGTTGAAGCCCGAAAACAAGGCCACCCTGAGCAAGATCCTCACCTACCATGTGGTGCCGGGAAAATACACCGCGCATGACCTGGCGAAGGCAGCGAAGGCCGGCGGCGGCAAGGCCGTGCTGAAGACCGTCGAGGGCGATTCGATCACGATCGCCAGGCACCATGGCAAATGGACCGTCACCGATGACAAGGGCGATGTCGCGAACATCACCATCGCCGACGTGGCCCAGTCCAACGGCGAGATCTTCGTGATCGACAAGGTGCTGATGCCGTAACCGCGGCGCCTTCCGGGCTCTCCCCGTGCCGCCCCGGTTCCTTCGCCGGGGCGGCTTCTTTTGCAGCGACGTCGGCGTTATGGTGCGCACTGGTTTCTCGAGAGCAACCCGCATGGCCCTGCTGCCCCCCATCGATCTGCAACGCTGGATCGACGAACACCGCCACCTGCTGAAACCGCCGGTCGGCAACAAGTGCATCGTCGACGGCGACTTCATCATCATGATCGTCGGTGGCCCGAATGCGCGCACCGACTATCACCTCGACGAAGGCCCGGAATTCTTCTACCAGATCGAAGGCGAGATGGTGCTGAAGGTGCAGGACGACGGCCAGGCCCGCGACATTCCGATCCGCGCCGGCGAGATGTTCTATCTGCCGCCGCGCGTGCCGCACTCGCCGCAACGCATGCCTGCATCGATCGGACTGGTGATCGAGCGTCGACGCCTGGCGCACGAGAAGGATGGCCTGCTGTGGTTCTGCGAGCGCTGCAATCACAAACTGTACGAAGAGTATTTCGTGCTCGACAACATCGAACACGATTTCCCGCCGGTATTCGATCGCTTCTACGGTTCACGCGAACTGCGCACCTGCGGCGAATGCGGCCACCTGAACCCGGCGCCTGCGAAATACCCATAGGATCGCGCTTGTGGGAGCGGCTTCAGCCGCGATGCTTTTGTGCAAACTCTCAAGAGCATCGCGGCTGAAGCCGCTCCCACAACAGCCTCGGCTACGAGCGGACCAGCCACTTGCGCGCCATCCGCCGCAGCGAAGTATCCAGGGCAGTGTCGTCCGCCATTTCGGCCACCGATTGCCATGCCAGCGCGTGCGACTCCGGGTTGATCGTGAAGCGTTCGTCCTCTCCGGCACGAATCACGTACCGCACGTCGTAGTGCCAATGCTCGGGCTCGTTGGCACGCGCCGGTATCCGATGACGGTCGATGTCGAAGATGCCGTCTTCGATGCGCAGCCCCGCCACGCCGGTTTCCTCCTGCGCCTCGCGCAAGGCGACCCGTGCCAGGTCGCAGTCGCCGTCGGCATGACCTCCCGGTTGCAGCCATCGGTCCAGTTTGCGGTGATGCATCAGCAGCACGCGTGCGCCATCGGCACTGACCAGCCAGCACGAACCGGTGAAGTGACCGCTCGCATGGCTGCGCTCGAACGCCTCGGGATGATTCTGCAGAAATGCCAGGAACTGCGCGACCGTCGCAACCTCTCCGTGCCATTGGTCACGGTAGCGAGTGAGAGCCTCGATCATGGGGATGGCTGGTTGCTGCATGAACATCCGTGGTGTGATGTGGAATACCTCGCGACAGCCTTCTGCGCGACCTGAATGAAGCTTGTACAACCCTTGGCGCTAGGCTATGTTGACCCGCCATTGCCGGCCCGCATCAATCATCCGCCCCAGAGCGGAAGCGGACAACATCACCTGAGGGGAGCTCGATGATAAAAGGTCTTTTTGCCACCCATGCCATTGAGGCAATGCCTCGCGTGGATGCCGGCGAACCGGTCGAAGGTGGGCCCGAGGGTGAGGTCACGCTGAAACGGGTACTGACGGCAAGGCACCTGGTGATGCTAGGCATCGGCGCGGTGATCGGCGCCGGCATCTTTGCCATTACCGGCACCGCTGCCGCCCAGTTCGCCGGCCCGGCACTGATCATCAGCTTCCTCATCGCCGGTTTTGCCTGCGCCCTCGCCGGCATGTGCTACGCCGAGTTTGCCGCGATGCTGCCGGTCTCCGGCAGCGCGTATTCATATTCCTACGCCACCCTTGGCGAAGTCGTCGCCTGGTTCGTCGGCTGGAACCTGGTGCTGGAATACCTGTTTGCGGCATCGACCGTGGCGGTGGCCTGGTCCGGCTATTTCGGCGAATTGCTGCGCATGCTCAGCGCGGCCACCGGAATGACTCTCACCCTTCCAGCGGTACTGTCCTCGGCTCCGCTGAGGCTGGACGACGCCGGCCACCTCGTCACCACCGGCGCCCTGGTCAACGTGCCGGCGATCCTGATCGTCGGGGCCATCAGCTGGCTTTGCTACCGCGGCATCACGCAATCGGCGACGGTCAACGCGATCATCGTGGGCATCAAGGTCATCGTGATCCTGCTGTTCCTGGCGGTGATGTTCCACTACATCAACCCGGCCCTGTGGCACCCGTTCGTACCGGCCAATGAGGGCGGCTCGAAATTCGGCTGGGCTGGCGTGTACCGTGGCGCGACGCTGGTGTTCTTTGCCTATATCGGATTCGATGCGGTTTCCACCGCCGCAGGCGAGGCGAAAAACCCGCAACGGGACATGCCGATCGGCATCCTCGGCTCGCTGTTCATCTGCACCCTGCTGTACGTCGCGATGGCCGCGACCATGACCGGCGTAACGCCATTCCGCATGCTCAACACGCCCGAGCCCGTCGCCACCGCGATCAGCTACGTCATCGGCACGGTCGCTCCCGGCGGTACCGCCATCCACGTCCTGAGCGGGCTGAAGATCCTGGTCGTGTTTGCCGCGTTGGCCGGCCTGAGTTCGGTGGTGCTGGTGATGCTGATGGGCCAGCCGCGCATCTTCTATTCGATGTCGCGCGACGGACTGCTGCCGAAGGCGCTGGGCCGTCTGCACCCGAAACATCGCACGCCTTACATCGGCACCGTCATCGTCGGCTCGATCGCTGCGGTATTGGCGGGACTGTTCCAGGTGGACCTTCTCGGCGACCTGGTGTCGATGGGTACGTTGCTGGCATTCACCACGGTATGCATCGGCGTGCTGGTACTGCGCCGCACCCGCCCGGAGCTACCGCGCGCGTTCCGCGTGCCATGGCCCTGGGCGGTCTGCCTGGTCGGTGCCGCGGCCTGCCTGTTCCTGTTCTGGCAGGCGTTCAAGGTGCGCTGGCCGTTGCTGATGAGCTGGATCACCATCGGCTTCCTGATCTACGGCTTCTACGGTTACCGGCACAGCAAGCTGCGCCAGAAAACGCACTGACAGACAAGGACCGGCGCCCATGGCGCCGGTCCTTGTGTCTGCCGTCACGTAGCCCGGGCCCGTGAGCTCGACGATCCGCATCCAAAGACGATATCCCATGCTCAAGCAGTTGTTCGCCCGCAAGACCGATTTCAGCAACGATGACAACGTCCATGGCCCGGGGCTGCGCCGCACGCTCGGCCCCTGGGGCATTACCGCACTGGGCATCGGTGCGGTCATCGGCACCGGCATCTTCGTGGTTACCGGCACGGCGGCGGCGGAACACGCCGGCCCGGCGGTCCTGCTGTCTTTCATCATCGCGGCGATATGCAGCGGATTCAGCGCACTCTGCTATGCCGAGTTCGCCACGCTGATCCCGATCTCCGGCAGCTCCTACTCCTATGCCTACGCCTCGCTGGGCGAACTGGCGGCCTGGTTCATCGGCTGGAACATGGTCGCCGAATACGGCATCTCCGCCTCGGCGGTTGCCGCCAGCTGGACCGGCTATTTCACCAGCCTGCTGGACCACATGGGGCTGCACCTGCCGATCGCGCTGACCGAGGCGCCACTGGCCTTCACCAACGGTCATCTGGTCGCCACCGGCCACCTGTTCAACTTGCCCGCCGTGGCCATCGTGATGGCACTGACCTGGCTGTGTTACATCGGCATCCGCGAGTCTTCCGGCCTGAATGCGCTGATGGTGCTGGTCAAGGTCGGCCTGATCATCATCGTGGTGGTGGCTGGCTATCGTTATGTGAACCCCGAGAACTGGCATCCATTCATCCCGGCGGCACAGGGCGACGGCAAGTACGGCTGGTCGGGCATCATGCGCGGGGCGGCGATGGTGTTCTTCGCCTATATCGGTTTCGAGGCGACATCGACCGCGGCACAGGAGTGCAAGAACCCGCAACGCGACCTGCCGTTCGGCATCCTGGTCTCGCTGGTCATCTGCACCGTGCTTTACCTAGCCATGGCGGCGGTGCTGACCGGTCTGGTGCCCTATACCGTGCTGGATACCTCGGAGCCGGTGGTCACCGCGGTCGGCGCGCATCCGCAACTGGACTGGCTGCGCCTGGTGGTGGAAATCGGCGCGATGATCGGGCTGTCCTCGGTGATCCTGGTGATGATCATCGCGCAGCCGCGCATCTTCATGATCATGGCGCGTGACGGCATGCTCCCGCCGGTGTTCGCCCGGGTGCATCCGCGCTATCGCACACCGCACGTCAACACGGTGATCACCGGCACGCTCATTGCCCTGCTGGCCGCGATCTTCCCACTCGACCTGCTGGCCAACCTGACCTCGATGGGTACGCTGATCGCCTTCTCGGCGGTCTGCGCCGGCGTACTGATCCTGCGTCACACCATGCCGGACCTGCCGCGCACATTCCGGGTGCCCTGGGTCTGGTTCACCTGTCTGGCCGGCGTACTCAGCTGCCTGGCGCTGCTGCTCAGCCTGGACTGGTTCAACTGGGCCATCCTGGGGATCTGGACGGCGCTCGGGTTCGCCATCTACTTTTTCTACGGTCGCCGGCACAGCTACCTGCGCCATCCGGTGGACGCCACGAATTTGCCTTGACGGTAATTTCGCCGAAAATGCCTCATTTTCGGCGAAATGTACTGAATAGCATCCTTTTGAGGCGTACCGCCTTGCGTGACTAGTTTCACAGAATTCGTCGAAAAATCAAAAGCAAGTTGTTGTTTTCAATTGATTTAACGAGAATTTTTCAAGAGAAATCCGAAGCCTGGTCGCCCATTCGCCGATCGCGGGAGTATGATCCTCAGTCCGCGGGTTGATCACTTGGCAGTGGGCCCCGGATCGCGGCCCGGCGCGTCAGGTGGGTAGCTCCTCAGCCTGATGTGTCCGGGCCGCACTTTGTCCGGACATCCCCGTTCCCCGCGCGCAACTGCCGCTCGCCAAACGCCCACAGCATCCGCTCGCGCTCATGCGCAAATGAAGAGGCCGGCAGCAATATGCCGGCCCCTGACCATGCTCGATGGCGCTGAATGAAGACGATCCAGTCAGCCCTTCTTCGGCGTGTGCGACACGCACCAGCCCTTGGCAGCCACCGATTTGCCCGGAAACAGCTGGCATGCCCCGCGACCGGTCGCGCCGCCGGTGTAGAACTGGCAGTTGCTGCAATCGTCGCCGGCCTTGTGTTTCGGGTTGGTGCTCTTGCTTGCATCCTCCACGTAGCCAAGAGCTTTCGCGGTCGGATCCGTCTCGCTGACCGGCGGCAGATCCGCGGCACGCGCAAATCGTGGCAAACCACCCATGACAACCGCAGCCACCGTGGTGCCGGCGGCCACCTTGAGGAATTTGCGACGCGATTCGATATCTTTTTCGTTCGACATGGGCAAGCCTCGATCGGTACCTATCCGGTGCACGCTGCGCCGAATTTGACGCAATGTTACGCCAGCCGGTGCAATCTTTGCTGAGTTGCGAGAATGGCTCTCATTCAAGCCAGGCGCCGATTCCGCGCATGCTATCATCCACTTCCATTTGGACGTCCAAACAACATGAGCCAGACCCTGCCAGGCACGATTCCCGCCAGTCTGTTCGACGCATGTGCGGACAGCATCGCGGACGCGGCGCGCGAGCTGTCGGCGCTGGGCTGGACCCCGGCCACCAGCAGCAATTTCTCGATGCGGGTCGATGCCGATCATGCCGCGATCACCGTGTCCGGCCGGCACAAGGGTCGGCTTGGGCGCCACGACATCATGCTGATCGACCTGCGCGGCCACGCCGTGGGCAGCGACGCTCGTCCCAGCGCCGAGACTGCCCTGCATACCCAGATCTATCGGCGCTGGCCGGACATGGGCGCGGTGCTGCATACCCATTCACGCACGCAAAGCGTGGCCTCCCGGCTGTTTGCCGGCAAGGGGCTGATCCGGCTGCAGGGGTGGGAACTGCAGAAAGCGATCACCGGCTACGACACACATGAGAGCGTGCTGGAAATCCCGGTATTCCCCAATACCCAGCACATGCCTGAACTGGTTGCCCGGGTCGAAGCCTGGCTGGATACGGGCAAGCCGCTGCACGCCTATCTGATCGACGGTCACGGGATCTATACCTGGGGTCGTGACATGGCCGAAACCCAGCGCCACCTGGAAGCGCTGGAGTTCCTGCTCGGCTGCGAACTGGACCTGATCAAGCTGAGGGCATCATGAGCCGCCTGCGCATCTTCGACGAAACCCGACCGCACACCCCGCTGGCCACCCGCGACGACCACGCGGCGATTGCCGCCGAGCTGGGCAAGGTCGGTGTCCGCTTCGAACAATGGGAAGCGAGCCAGCCGATCGTGCCGGGTGCGAGCCAGGAGGCGGTGATCGCCGCATACCGCAAGGACATCGAACGGTTGATGGAGGAGAAAGGCTATCAGGCGGTCGACGTGATCAGCCTCACTCCGGATCACCCCGATCGCGCCACGCTGCGGCAGAAGTTCCTCAGCGAACACACCCACAGCGAGGACGAAGTACGTTTCTTCGTCGCCGGCTCCGGCCAGTTCACCCTGCACATCGGTGACAGGATCTACGACATCCTGTGCGAACAGGGTGACCTGATCGGCGTGCCGGATGGCACCCGCCACTGGTTCGACATGAGCGAAACGCCCTACTTCGTGGCCATCCGCCTGTTCACCAACAAGGATGGCTGGGTGGCCCGGTTCACCGGCGACGACATCGCCCAGCGGTTCCCGCGGATGCCTTCGCAACAGGCCCGGCCGGACTGATGCCTTGCCGGCAACCGCCGCATGACTTGCGCTTCGTCTATGCTGCTGGTCACCCTCTCACGCTACTGCCGCCATGATCGAAATCCGCGCCATCGTCACCGACATCGAGGGCACCACCAGCTCGATCAGCTTCGTTCGCGACGTGCTGTTCCCGTATGCGCGCAAGCGCCTGCCCGCCTTCGTCGAAACGCACGGCGACAAGCCCGAACTGCAGCATTGGCTGCATGAGGCCGCCCGCGAGGCCGGTCTGGTCGAGGCCCCCCGCCAGGACATCATCGAACTGCTGCTGCAGTGGATCGATCAGGATCGCAAGTCCACCGCGCTGAAGGCGCTGCAGGGAATGATCTGGCAGGAGGGCTACGCCGCCGGCGACTACCGCGCCCACCTGTACCCCGAAGTCGCCGCCCGACTGCGCGACTGGCGCGCCGACGGCTTGCGGTTGTATGTCTACTCTTCCGGCTCGGTGCCGGCGCAGAAGCTGTTTTTCCGCTACAGCGAAGCCGGCGACCTGACCCCGTTGTTCGCCGGATATTTCGATACCGAAACCGGTCCGAAACGCGAAACCGAGTCGTACCGGCGGATCGCCGACGCGATCGACGAACAGCCCCGGCATCTGCTGTTCCTGTCGGACATCGTGGAAGAGCTCGATGCCGCGAAAGCCGCGGGGTTCCATACCGGCTGGCTGATCCGCGAGCAGCAGCCCATGCCGGACGCAGCGCGCCATCCCGTCTACGCCGATTTCGACGCCATCACCCTCTCCAGCTGACTCACGGATCGAACCATGCGCAGCGTCCTGACCATCCTGCTCGCGTTTGCCGCCGGGGTCCTGGTAACGCTGTGGCTGCCTGGTCGCCCAGGCACGCCTTCGCTACCGGAGCATCACCCGGCGGACCTGCCGCCGGCGTCGGCCAGCATGTCGCCGGGGGTAAGTTACGCCGCGGGATTCGAGGCCGACAGCGAAGGCGACGACTGGCCACCGGAGGGCCCGACCCCGGAGCAGGTGCTCTACGCCCAACCACGACTGCTGCGCGATGCGCTGGCAAGAGTCACCCCGCGCATCGCCGGCAAACCGAATCTGTATCTGCTGACCTTCGCCGGTGACGGTGCCGAGGACGTGTTCCACAACGAAGCCGAATACGCGGCGAAATTGTTCACGACCCGCTTCGGCGCCACTGCTCACTCGCTGGTGCTGGAAAACAATCCGGCCACGTTGACCAGCCACCCACTGGCCAGCTGGAGCAACCTGGATGCCGCCCTTGCGGGCCTGGGCAAGCTGATGCGGCCCGAACAGGACATCCTGCTGCTGTACATCAGCAGTCACGGCAGCGAGGACCACACCCTGCTGGTGGACATGGATCCGCTGCCGCTGGATCAGATCGGCGCGCAGGATCTGGCCGGCATCCTCGCCATGCATCCGTTCAAGTGGAAGGTGGTCGTGATCAACGCCTGCTATTCGGGCGGTTTCGTGCCGCCCCTGCGCGCGCCCGATACCCTGGTGCTTGCCGCCGCCCGCACCGACCGCAGCTCGTTCGGCTGCGGCAGCGATTCGGACATCACCTACTTCGGCAAGGCCTGGCTGGTCGATGCGCTGAACCACACCGACAATTTCGTCGATGCGTTCCGGCAGGCCAGCAGCGAGATTCGCCAGTGGGAAAGGCAGGACAAGCTGACCCCGTCGGAACCGCAGATCGACATTGGCATCGGCATCGAAAACCAGCTCGCCCTGTGGCGCAAAGGCTTCACGCCCGGGCCAGCAGTGGCGTTCAAGCCCCCCGTGGCAGCGCCAGCCGCTGCGGCGACAACGACAAAATAGCGTCCTGCGGACACCTCAAGCCAGCAGACGCACAGGCGCAGAGTGTCTGATCGCGAATGTCTTCCGCGGGCGATGGCAGACGATCGGGGAATTGAGTTCGAAAACCCGCCAGCCGTTATCCCGAGTATCCGGGCTTCGCTCTCGTGATCGAGACTGAGGGCGCTGTCACGCGGCCTTCGTGTTCCGCTTCCGCCGCGCTACCCGATGAGAACCCGATGGTGAGTTGCTCCGGACCAAGTGCCTGGAGGAAATCGTGGGCGTCGAAAATCTGTCCGGGGGCAAAGGCACCACGGAGCTTGGCAGGGTGTTCGGCGATCCGTACCGCGGCCTCCACGATCAACGGCGCACTGATTGCATAGATATCGCGTCCGCTGGCCTTTGCACGTCGCCACTGGCCCCCCTTGCGCACCTTCACATCCACCAGAAACAACTGTGCAGAGCGTCCGCTGTCATCGGAGGCAGTGGGGGCGGGCGTGCCTGGATCGCGGAGGTCCCTCAACGGATTCAGGTTCATGTAGGCGTGTATTTCGGGAATCTGGAGGTGACGCGAGAGGCTGATGATCTCGGACAGTGGCAAGGCAACCACGTCCTGGGTTCCGAACGGCGCTGAAAACTCCCAGCTGCGCGTCTGCGGCGGATTGGCCAGGGGCGCCAACGCCCCCTTGGATACGACAACGCGCGGCACGGTGTTGCGCTCGCCGGTCAGGCGCGTGCCCTTGGTCGGCAACCAGCTATCCAGGGCGACGGCGATCCGGGCTTCATCGGCACTCGTCCAGTCGCCCATGGCAGCGGTGGCCAGCAAGTCGGCCAACCCGCCGTAGAAGGCCATCGCGGGCAACAGAACGACTCCCGCCTCACGGGCGCCGTCGGAATGATTTTCAAAGGTGTCGAGTACCGCCGCCTGCTCGGCAGCCACGTCCAGATAGTGGATCCTGGCGCGCAGGGCAGCCTCGATGACTGGCGCCGCCGTATCCAGGAACGGGCCTGCGCAGTTGATCACGGCCGTGGCACCGACCAACGCACGATCGAGTGAGGCCGGGTCGTCGATGGAGGCAGGCCGCGCGTCCAGCGACGGATACATGGCAGCGAATGCGTGCAGTTGCACCGGATCGCGCCCGCTCAGGATCGGGGTACAGCCGCGTTTGCGCAGCTCCGCCACGACGAAACGACCGGTGTGACCATAAGCGCCATACACGGCAATGGCTCTGTCTTCCCCGCTCGATGGTCTGCTGGTCATGCTCATGCACCGTCCCCGGTGGGCGACACGGCGGCACTGAAGGATTCCTGCAGCTTTGCCGCGCACTCATCGCAACAGACTTCGACCGTTTCCCAACCAAGGGTGACGGATGCTGAGCTGTCGTCCAGTTCGCAGTCACATGCCGCGCAAGTATTTCCAGTCATGGTGTTGCCCTCGATGACCCGCAATCCGGGTAAGGCTATTTAGTCAGGAGCCTTCGCTGGGCGCTGTCAGAATTTTTAGCAACTTGACGCCAGGAGCCTATCGGCGAAGTGCTGCCTGGCGGAATTCAGTCGGAGTCTGGCCGTATGTCTTCAGGAATGACGCGCTGAAATGACTGTGGCTGCCAAACCCGAGGTCGAGGGCCAGTTGGCTCAGATCCTCGTACCGGCTCAACAGATCCAGCGAGCGGGCCAAGCGAAGACGCAACTGATAGCGATACAGCGGGACGCCTTCCACCTGCTGGAATACCTGGGTCAGGTAGACGGGCGAAACACCCACCTCGGCCGCTATATCCGCCAGCGTCCACCTCCGGGAAAGGTCACTGGACAGTATCAGTTTGGCGCGATCGGCCAGCCGCTGCCGTCCTGCATTTGCACCCGCCTTGTGCGACGTGCCTGAATCCAGGCTGCGCTGCACGAGCGTCAATGAAAGACTTTCCGCCTCCAGTCGTTCAACGCTGTTCTCGCGCAAACTGTGGCGCAACAACGCCACCAGCGCCTGGGTTCGCGGGTCGATTCCCAATTGCTGCTGTCGAAACGTGAAAGCGTTCTTGTCTCGGGTCAGCGTCGCGGGCGCCAACTCACGGAGCAACGCCTCGTCCAGCGCCAGGACCAGGCTCGCATCCCCGCCTTCCACTGCCACGGGATGGCTGACCTGATAGCCCTGCCCGGCATTGAACAAGAGCACCTGATTGGATTCGGCAACCGCCTGGGAGTCACCCACATGACGCAGGTAAGTTCCCCGGTAGGGAAACACGAGGTGCGTCTTGCTGGCACACTCTTCGCCGCTCTTGTGCCGGCACGTTCCACTGCAACAGACGTCCCGGACCGTAACGGACGGCGTTTCCAGCAGGCTACGGACGGTGAAATCTGGCATCTGGCCTCCGTATGTGAGCTGCTGCCTCCAGGACAGCGCGAATTCACGTCAAGCAGTGGTTACAGCCATGGAATCGGCAACCGCCTGAAATGGTGCACCAGCGGACCGCGGGCGTCCCGCGACATTCGCACGAATGGCCGTTTCGGGGGAGGGTGTGGACACTCGAATGATCCCTCCCGCCATCACTTATCTGTTGCGTTGAGTATGCCGCTTGGCCAGCACCGCCGCGACATCGGCCAGTGACAGCCCCCGCGCGCGCAGCACCACGGTGAGGTGAAAGATCAGGTCGGCTGCCTCGCCCAGCAGTTCGGCGTCGTCCTGCGCCACGGCGGCCAGTGCGGTCTCGATGCCTTCTTCGCCCACCTTCTGCGCCATCCGGCGGATACCGCCCTCGAACAGGCTGGTGGTGTAACTGCCCTGCGGACGTTCGGCATGGCGCTGCGCCACCAGCGCATCGAGTTCGGCCAGGAAACCCAATGGCGGGTGCACCTCGATGCCGTCGCCAAAGCAACTGGAGGTGCCCAGGTGGCAGGTCGGGCCATGCGGCGCGGCCTGGATCAGCAAGGTGTCGGCATCACAGTCGATGCGGATCGACTTCAGCGCCAGCACGTGGCCCGAGCTTTCGCCCTTGGTCCACAGGCGCCGCTTGCTGCGGCTGTAGAAGGTGACCTGGCCGCTGGCTCGGGTCCGGGCCAGCGCCTCGGCGTTCATGTAGCCCAGCATCAGCACCTCGCCGCTGCTCCAGTGCTGCACGATCGCCGGCAGCAGGCCGTCGCCCTTGGCCCAGTCGGGTTGTCGCGGATTGACGTTGTTGGCACTCATGGTTTCTCTCGTGGTTTGAAGAAACGAATGCGGAGGGGTGAGCAATGAGGGAAAGCCGGTCGACCGCTCCCACCCGTTTCTCACTCCTCCACACTCACTCCTGGCTCAGCCGTACCGGCACGCCCTGCCCGTGCAGGAATCGCTTGAGTTCGGGAATCGCGATCGCGCCCGAATGGAACACGCTGGCGGCCAGCGCGCCGTCCACGTCGGCCTCGACGAAGGCATCGCGAAAATGTTCCGGCGCGCCGGCGCCACCGGAGGCGATCAGCGGGACGCCGCAAAGCGCACGGGCAGCCGCCAGTTGCTCCAGATCGTAGCCGCGGCGCACGCCGTCACTGCCCATGCAGTTGAGCACGATCTCGCCGGCACCGCGCTGTTGCGCCTCGACCATCCAGTCCAGCGTCCGGCGCGCCAGCGCCTGGGTCTTCGCCGGATCGCCGCTGTACTGCCGCACGCGCCATTCGCCATCGGCATCGCGCAGCGAGTCGATGCCGACCACCACGCACTGCACGCCGAAGGCAGCGGCCAGTTCGTCGATCAATGGCGGCCGTTCCAGTGCCGGCGAATTGATCGAGACCTTGTCCGCGCCGGCATGCAATACCGCGCGCGCCTCGTCCACCGAACGAATGCCGCCGGCGACGCAGAACGGAATGTCGATCACCCGCGCCACCCGCTCGACCCAGTCGCGGTCCACGCTGCGCCCTTCCGGGCTCGCGGTGATGTCGTAGAACACCAGCTCGTCGGCGCCTTCGTCGCGGTAGCGCAAGGCCAGATCCACGATCTCGCCCATCACCACGTGATCGCGAAAGCGCACGCCCTTGACCACCTGGCCGTCACGCACATCCAGACAGGGAATGATCCTGCGACTCAGCATGCCAGCGCTTCCTCGAGGGTGAAGCGACCCTCGAGCAAGGCACGCCCGAGGATCACGCCCCGCGCACCCACCTCGCGCGCGGCACGGATATCGGCCAACGAGCGCACGCCGCCGGAAGCCTGCACGGCCAGTTGCGGCGCGATATCCGCCAGGTGGCGATACAGGTCCAGGTTGAAACCGGCCAGCATGCCGTCGCGCTCGATGTCGGTGCACAACAGGTGGCGGGCGCCGCGGGCGACATACCACGGTGCCAGCTCGTCCAGCGTCCGCGCCTCCGGTTCGGTCCAGCCGGCACTGGGCAGGGTCCAGCGGTCGTCGATGCGCCGGGTGTCGAGCGCGATGGTGATCCGCTCGCTGCCGTAGGTCTCCAGCCAGCGCGCGACCTGCTCGGGTTCGCGGATGGCCACGCTGCCGAGCACCACCCGATGCACGCCGACGTCGAACAGGCGGCGCAGGTCGTCCTCGACGCGTACCCCGCCGCCGGCCTGGATCTGCAGGCCGTCCTCTGCAATCGCCTTGATCACCGTGAGGTTGTCCAGGCCACCGGAGCGCGCACCGTCGAGGTCGACCAGGTGCAGCCAGCGCGCACCGTCATGCAGGTAACGCAGGGCCAGTTCGCGCGGATCGGTCGCGTAGGTCGTCTGTTGGGCGTAGTCGCCCTGCCGCAGGCGCACCACGCGGCCGTCGCGCAGATCGATCGCGGGAATGATGTCGAAGTTCATAGCTCGAGGAAATTCTGCAGGAGCTTCGCGCCGACGGCGGCGGAACGCTCGGGGTGGAATTGCATGCCGTGGAAATTGTCGCGCGCGATCACCGCCGAGAACGCACCGGCATAGTCGGTGCTGGCCAGGCTGTAGTCGCCCAGCGGCACCGCGTAGCTGTGCACGAAATAGGCCTGGTCGCCCTCGACCAGGCCGGTCAGCAACGGGTGCGGCCGGCGCGCGACCAGGGTGTTCCAGCCCATGTGCGGCACGCGCAATCCGGGCGCCTCGACAAAGCGGCGCACGCTGGCCGGGACCAGACCCAGGCACTCGGTGTCACCCTCCTCCGAATGCGCGCACAGCAACTGCATGCCCAGGCAGACGCCGAGTACCGGCTGGGTCAGCGAACGCAGCAGCTCGACCAGACCCAGCTCGCGCAGCCGCGCCATGCCGGGACCGGCCGCGCCCACGCCGGGCAGGATCACCTTGTCGGCCGCCCGGATGCCCGCGGCATCCGCGCTCAGCGCCGCATCCACGCCCAGCCGCTGCAGTGCATAGCGCACCGAACCGATGTTGGTACCGCCGGCATCGACCAGCACGATGCTCATCAGAGTGCGCCCTTGGTGCTGGGCAGCTCGCTGCCCTCACGGCGGATGGCCTGGCGCAGCGTGCGCGCGACCGCCTTGAAACAGGCCTCGACCATGTGATGCGCGTTGTCGCCGTGCACGCTCAGGTGCAGGTTCGCGCCCAGGCTTTCGCACAGCGAGCGGAAGAAGTGCGGCACCAGCTCGGTCGGCACCTCGCCCACCCGCTCACGCGGGAAACTGCCCTCGAACACGAAGTACGGGCGACCGGACAGATCCAGTGCCGCGCTGGCCTGCGATTCGTCCATCGGCAGGGTGAAACCGTAACGACCGATGCCGCGCTTGTCGCCCAGCGCCTGCTTCAACGCCTGGCCCAGCGCCAGCGCGCAGTCCTCGATCGTGTGGTGCTCGTCGATGTGGGTATCCCCGTCGCAGCGAAGCGCCAGCGCGAAGCCGCCATGCTTGCCGATCTGCTCCAGCATGTGATCGAAGAAGCCGAGGCCGGTATGCGCCTGCGGCTCGGCCACGCGGTCCAGATCCACGCTCACCGTGATGCGGGTCTCCCTGGTGTTGCGCTGTACCGTCGCGGTGCGCGGGGCATCCAGCAGCTGATGCGCCAGTTCGTCCCACGCCATGCCGAGCGGTCCCACGCGGCAGCCGCGCACGCCGAGGTTGGCCGCGAGTTGCAGGTCGGTTTCGCGATCGCCGACCATCGCCGAAGCCGCCCGGCTCCAGCCATCGTCGGCAAGATAGTGCCGCAGCATGCCGATGCCCGGCTTGCGGGTATCCCTGCCTTCGTGCGGAAGACTGCGATCGATCAGGATCTCGTGGAACAGGACGCCCTGCGAGGCCAGAATGCGCAGCAGCAGATCGTGCGGCCCGCTGAACCGGGACTCGGGAAAACTGTCGGTGCCCAGGCCGTCCTGGTTGGTCACCATCACCAGTTCGTAACCGGCGCCGACAAAGCGCTGCAGCGCCGCCACGACACCGGGCAACAGGGCCAGCTTCTCGTAGCTGTCGATCTGCTGGTCGGCGGGCTCCTCGATCAGGCAACCGTCCCGGTCGACGAAGAGAATCTTGCGGCTCATGGGTGTTCACCTGCCGTCGAGGTTTCGGTCGCACCACGGCCGGCGACGGGTGGACTGCCCAGTACATCCAGCACGCGGTCGTTTTCCTCCGGCCGGCCGATGGTGATGCGCAGCGCGTCGTGAAGATTCGGGTAGCGGCGTATGTCGCGCACCACCACACCGGCATCCAGCAGCTTTCGATACGCCGCGCCGGCGTCGCCGAAGCGCACCGCCAGAAAGTTCGCCTGCGAAGGCAGCACCGCGCGCACGCCGGGCAAGGCGGCCAGGGCCGCGCGCATCCGCTCGTGCTCGCTCCGCACCGAGGCCATGTGCTCGCGGGCCTGATTCTGGCCCTGCTCCGAAAAGGCGGCCAATGCCGCGGCCAGGCACGGCAGCGGTATCGGATACGGCGGCATGATCAGCCGCAGCAGGGAGATCACCTCGGCGCTGGCCAGCAGGCTGCCGATGCGGGCGCCGGCCAGGGCCCAGGCCTTGGACAGGGTGCGCAGGACCGCCAGGTGCTGATAGCGGTCGATCAGGTCGGCCACGCTGCCATGGTGGGCAAATTCGACATAGGCCTCGTCGACCACCAGCAGGGCCCGGCCGTCCAGGCCCTGCAGCAGTCGCTCGATGTCGTCCCGGGATACGCACTGCCCGCTGGGATTGTTCGGCGTGCACACGAACACCAGCTTCACCGCCGGAGTGATGGCCGCCAGCACGGCATCCACATCCAGCGTGAAATCGTCTGCCAGCGGCACCTCGATCACGGCCGCGTTCTGGATCCGCGCGCTGACCGCATACATGCCGAAGGTCGGCGGCTGGATCAGGATCGCGTCCTGGCCGGCGCGGCAGAACGCCCGCACCAGCAGATCGATTGCCTCGTCACTGCCGCGGCCGACCAGCAGCTGTTCGCGGCGCACGCCGTAAAGCGCCGCCAGCCCCTCGACCAGCGCCTTCGGCTGCGGCTCGGGATAGCGGTTGCAGCCCACGCCGTTGTCGCCCAGCGGGGCCCACGCCGATTCATTGGCGTTGAGGAACACCTGGCCGCCGCTGGCTTCCATCCGCGCCGAGGAATACGGCTGCATGGCCCGGATTTCCGGCCGTGCGAGGTCGAGCACACTCATGCCAGCTTCTCCGCGTCGGGCGCTTCCATGATGACCGTATCCAGCGCCGCCAGCCGCATCGTCACCGCACGCCGGTGGGCTTCCAGTTGTTCGGCCTGCGCCAGGATCGCGGTGCACGGGCCGATGTTGCGAAGGCCGTCCGCGCTGACCTCCTGCACGCTGATCTGCTTCTGGTAGCTTGCGACCGAGACGCCGCTGTAGCTGCGCGCGTAGCCGTAGGTGGGCAGCACATGGTTGCTGCCGCTGCAGTAGTCGCCCACCGATTCGGGCGTCCACTCGCCGAGGAAGACCGATCCGGCACTCTCGATGCCTTCGAGCAAGGCACGTGGCTCGGCTACCTGCAGGATCAGGTGTTCGGGCGCATAGCGGTTGCTCACCTCGACCGCCTGCGCCAGCGACGCCACCGCGATCAGGCGACTCTGCGCCAGCGCCTGCGCGGCGATCGCGGCGCGCGGCAACCCGGCGCGTTGCCGCTCGACCTCGACCGCCACCTGGTCCAGCAGCTCGCCGGACGGACTCAACAGGATCACCTGCGAGTCCGGCCCGTGTTCGGCCTGCGACAGCAGGTCCGCCGCGACGAACGCGGGACTGGCCGCGGCATCGGCGATCACCAGCACCTCGGACGGGCCCGCCGGCATGTCGATGGCCGCCCCGTCCGGATCGGACGACACCTGCAGCTTCGCCTCGGTCACCCAGGCGTTGCCGGGACCGAACAGCTTGTCGCAGCGAGGCACGCTGGCCGTGCCATAGGCCATCGCCGCGATCGCCTGGGCGCCGCCGAGCTTGAATACCCGGTGCACCCCGGTGATGCGGGCGGCATACAGCACGGCCTCGTCGCAACGCCCATCCGCCCGCGCCGGCGAGCACAGCACCACCTCGCGGCAACCGGCAATCTGCGCCGGCAACCCCAGCATCAGCGCGGTCGATGGCAGCGGCGCACTGCCGGCCGGCACGTACAGGCCGACCCGGCCGATCGGGCGCAGCATCCGTTCCACCCGCACGCCGGGAGCGGTGTCGACGGCCACCGGTTGCGCGGCGGCGGCACGGTGGAAGAGCTCGATGCGCCCGGCCGCCTCGCGGATCGCGTTCTTCAATACCTCATCCAGCGACGCCTCGGCGGCGGCGAATTCCGCCTCGTCGACTTCGATCGCCCGCAGCGTGCAGCGATCGTATTTCGCACTGAGCTCAAGCAGGGCGGGATCCCCGCGCTCGCGCACGGCGGCGATGATCTGCGCGACACCGGCGCGCAATTCGTCGGAGCGCGACTGTGCCGGGCGCGCCAGCGCCTCGCGGCGACCCGCTCCATCCAGTGCATTCCAGTCCAGGCGTTTCATCTCGACCAGCTCCTCGTACGGGACCGATTCGTGCAAATCCGCTTCATCCAGGTCGGACTCATGCGAGCATCTTCTCGACCGGCAGCACGAACATCTCGCGCGCGCCGGCCTTCTTGATTTCCTCGAGCTGCCGCCAGCTCACCTCGCCGGCGCACAACGCCTGCAGCATCAACTGATCGGGCTGGCCGGCCACCGGCATCAGGGTCGGTTGCGGCCCGCCCGGCAGCAGCCGGGTCACCGCCTCGAGCGTGGCGCGCGAGGTCTGCAGCAGCAACAGGCGCGACTCGCGCACCTGGATCACCCCGTCCAGCCGCTTCAGCAGCAATTCCAGCATGTCGCCGCGCTCATCCACCGGCAAGGTCAACGGACCGGCCAGCACCGCCTCGCTCTCCAGCAGCACTTCGGTCTCGCGCAACTGGTTCGCCACCAGGGTGCCGCCGCTCTGCACCAGATCGCAGATCGCATCGGCCGTACCCAGCTTCGGCGCAATCTCGACCGAGCCGGCCAGCGTCACCACACCGGCCTTCACCGCATGCGTGCGCAGCCATTCGCCGAGCAGGCCGGGATAGGATGTGGCGATGCGCCGGCCTTCCAGGTGCTGCGGCCCCTCGTAATCCAGCTCCTGCGGCACCGCGATCGACAAGCGGCAGCGACCGAAGCCCAACGGGCGCCACTCGTTCAACGGCTCCGCTTCAAGGCCGGTCGTACTGAGCTTGAATTCGTTCAGCACGTTGCGCCCCACGATGCCCAGGTCGCATACGCCCTGTGCAATCAGGCCGGGAATGTCGTCATCGCGCACCAGCAGCAGATCCACCGGCTCGCCTTCGCCGAACAGGAACAGCTTGTCGCGACTCTGGCGGAAACTCAGCCCGCAACGGTTCAGCAGATCCAGCGCCGGCTCGGTAAGCCGGCCGGATTTCTGCATCGCAATGCGCAAACGGTCGCGCGTCTTCATGCCCTTGCCTTCCTTGCTGCTGTGGATTGCCGTCGCGCGGCCCGTGCGGCGGCAGCCAGATAGCCGCCACTGCCCTGATTGAGATAGCGGGCCACGCGCCCGATGGTGGTGATGCTGACCGCCGTGCGCTCGTGGATCTCCCGATAAGACACCCCCTCGAGCAGAAACGGAACCACCCGCCAGCGATCCACCAGCACTTCCAGCTCCGCCGGCGTGCACAGGTCGCACAGGAAGGCGCCCATCTCGTCGGCGTTCTTCAGCGAAAGCAGCGCCTCGTACAAGCTCAGGCTGGCGGATTCGGCGGGGGTCTCGGGATCAATCGATCGTCGCTTCATAATGTACTAATGCATTAATACGTGAGATGACATCATACATGGCATGCGGCGGCGCGACAAACCAGCCGCCAGCCACTGTCCGCCTGTGTTCAGGATCCCGGCTGCGCTGCAGGCGCAGGCGGTTCACACCTGCCGCCATGCGCCCGCTCGCCGGACCAGGCTCGTGCCGGACCCACCAACAAAAACCCCCGCCGAAGCGGGGGTCTTGTCGATCGGTGCAGACTGAAACCAACTCAGGCCGACTTCTTCTTCGGCGCAGCCTTCTTGGCAGCAGCCGGCTTGGTTACGGTCGGCTTGGCGCCGACAACGGCCGGCGACACGGTATGCGCACGGGAATTGCCGTAGCTGCTGCGATTGATCTTGCCGCGACGGGTCTTGCGATCGCCCTTGCCCATGGGAACACCTTGATTTGTTGGATGAACGGTCGACCATGATAGCAGTGCGGGGGCAAACACCATAGTCAGGCGTGGCCATGCCTGGCACAGCCCTGCGCCCGGTCCTGGCACTCGCCCGGATCGATCTGCACCGTCACATGCTGGATCTCGAAGCGCTCCAGCAATATCCGCTTTATCGCCTGCAGCGCCTGCGCGCTGTCGCCCGACTCGTGCAGCTCCGCGTGCAGCGTCGCCATGCGCGAACCCGAGGCCAGTTGCCATACGTGCAGGTGGTGAATGCCGCGGATGGCGGGATCGGCGTCGCGCAGGGAGGCCGCCACGGCCGCGCTGTCCATGCCGTCCGGCACACCTTCCAGCAGGATATGCGCGGACTGGCGCAGCAGCCGCCACGCGCTGCTCAGGATCAGCAGCGACACCAGCAACGACAGCACCGGGTCAGCCCACAGCCAGCCAAACCAGCGGATCGCCAGTGCCGCGAGCACGGCCGCCAGCGAGCCAAGCAGGTCGCCCAGCACATGCAGGCTGGCGCCGGCCAGATTGACGTCGTCATGGGCATGTCCGTGCAGCGTGCGCAGCACCAGGGCATTCACCAGCAGGCCGGCGATGGCCACCACCAGCATCACCCCGGAAAGGATTTCCCCGGGGTGCAGCAGCCGACCGATCGCCTCGTAGAAGATCCAGCTGACCAGCACGAACTGGCTCAGCGCGTTGACGAAGCCGACCAGCACCTCGATCCGGCCATAGCCGTAGCTGCGCCGCGCATCGGCGGGCCGGGTGGCCATCACGGCGCCGACCACCGCAAGCAGCAAGGCCAGCGCATCGACCATCATGTGACCGGCATCGGCCAGCAGGGCCAGCGATCCGGACCAGAAACCACCGATCACCTCGACCGCCATCATCACGGTGGTCAACACGAAGGCGAACATCAGCTTGCGACCGCGCTGATCGGCAACACCCGTCCGGTCGTGCGAATGCCCGTGTGAATGCGAATGATCGTGCGAATGGGTATGCGGTGTGCTCATGCGCGCATGCTAGGAATGCCGGTCGCCGTTACACAATCACAGCGCCCCGGGGGGATCGCGCGACCCGACCGGTTCAGTGCGCGCATTGGGGACCATGCACGTGGTCATCGCCGTGACGGCTGTCCCGATGCAGATTGACGAAATGCGCCGCCGCCAGCAGCAGGCCACCGGACGTCACCATCACGCTGTGCACGATGACCGAATAACCCTCGGCATAGGTGACGCCGAGCAGCAGCAGGGCGAGTCCCGGCGCAGCCAGCAATAGCGGCAACGGCTGCTGATGCCGACGATAGCCGCGAACCAAAGCGAACACCGCCAGCAGGCAGGCAAACGACACGAACCCGCGCTCGAAATGAGGGGACGCCAGAAACTCCAGGCCCAGGAATGGCAACAGCGCGAGCACGAACGGCAGCAGCGCACAGTGGATCGCGCACAGGAAGGACGCCGTCGCACCGATGCGATCGGCCATGCGCCACCAACGGGTCTTGTTTGCCTGCTCGGAATCCATCGGCCTGTCCGGCGTCGCCAGACATGGCGACTCTGCTCCCGGTGGCGACATGTTACTTTATAACATAATCAAGCGCCAGACCCCCACCGACTCCGGCCATCAGGACTTGCGGCAATCCTTGCATGTGCCGTGCACTTCCAGCGTCTGCGCCTGGGGACGGAACCCGAGCGCCTTTGCCTGCGCCTCGATCAGCTCGGCCACCCGGTCGTCGCAGACTTCCTCTGCGTTGGAGCAGATATCGCAGATCAGGAACGGCACCTGGTGCGCTTCCGCCGGGTGATGACAGGAGACGAATGCGTTGACCGATTCCAGTTTGTGGATGAAACCGTTCTCGAGCAGGAAGTCGAGCGCGCGATAGACCGTCGGCGGTGCCGCATTGCCATGCTTCTCGCGCAACTGGTCGAGCAGGTCGTATGCCTTGACCGGCTTGCGCACGGCCGCGATCAGCTCCAGCACTTCCCTGCGCAAGGGCGTCAGGCGCAGGCCGCGTTGCTTGCTGGCAAGCTCCACCGCCCGCACGAACCCCTTCGCGTCATCATGATGATGATGCGGATGATGCGCGTGCTGCTTGTCGGTGCCTTCATGGCTCAAAACCTTCACCTCGCCGTCGATCATACATCGCCACCCGCCCACACCGCGTCAACATTCAGCGGGGCAATGGCGGTGGTTCCGCGGGTGGTTTCGGGCGGGGCTTCAGCACGATCACGATCCAGCCGATCGGCCCCAGCACCCATGCCCACAACGCACCCTCGAGCAACCTGCCACGCCACCAGCCGAGCAGCAGGCCGACAGCCACGAACAGCAGGTTCCACCAGAACATGGCTGCCCACGGCAGCATATTCAACAGGTTGAGGAAGACATGCCAGGACGCACCGGGCGCGTCGAGGTCGACGCCCCGGGTCGCCCTGGCCAGCAACTCATCCATGTCGACACCGGTACGCCATCGACATGCCGGAAAGCTCAGCCCTGCGCCAGGGCGATCGCGCTGTCGATGCGCCCGATTGCCGGGCCGCGCCCGGCCAGGTAGATCGTGTGATCGATCGACGGCGAAACCTGGGTGCCGGTCATCGCCACGCGCAGTGGCTGGGCGACCTTGCCCATGCCCAGCCCGAGCTTCGCGGCGACCTGCTCGATGACCTGGTGGATCGGCTCCGGCTGCCAGGCGCAATCGGCGAGCAGCAGCTTCGCCGCCTCGAGCACGGCCACCGCACTGTCGTTCCTCAGGTGCCTGGCCACCGCCTTGTCGTCCCATTCGGAGATCGGGCCGTACCAGATCTTCGCGCGCTCGGCCATTTCCTTGAGCGTATGCACCCGATCGCGCAACGCCACGATCACGTCGACCGGCGCCGGCCCGTGCGCGGTGTCGATGCCGGCGCGCGCCAGGTGCCAGGCGAACTCCGCCGCCAGCGTCTGCGGCTCGTCGGTCTTCAGGTAATGCTGGTTGATCCAGGCCAGCTTCTCGGTGTCGAAACGCGAGGCCGCCTTGTTGACATCGGCGACATCGAACAGGGCAATCATCTCCTGCAGCGAGAAGATTTCCTGGTCGCCATGCGACCAGCCCAGCCGCACGAGGTAGTTCAGCAACGCATGCGGCAGGAAGCCGTCGTCGCGATACTCCATCACGCTGACCGCGCTGGTGCGCTTGGACAGCTTCTTGCCCTCCTTGTCGAGGATCATCGGCAAGTGCGCAAACTCCGGCACCGTGGCGCCCAGCGCCTTGTAGATATTGATCTGGCGTGGCGTGTTGTTGACGTGGTCGTCGCCGCGGATCACCTCGGTGATGCCCATGTCGATGTCGTCGACGACCACCGCGAAGTTGTAGGTCGGCCAGCCGTCGGAGCGGAAGATCACCAGATCGTCCAGCTCGCTGTTGTTCCATTCGATGCGACCCTTCACCTTGTCGTCGAACACCACCGAACCTTCGCTCGGGTTGCGGAAGCGGATCACCCGATTCGGATCATCGCGCAGCGGCTCGTTGCGATCGCGGTAGTAGCCGTTGTAACGCGGCTTCTCCCCCTTCGCCATCGCCGCCTCGCGCATCGCCTCGATTTCCTCCTTGCTCTCATAGGCGTAATAGGCCTTGCCGGCAGCGACCAGTTCATCGGCCACCTGCCTGTAGCGGTCCAGCCGTTGGGTCTGGTAGAACGGGCCTTCATCATGATCGAGGCCCAGCCACTGCATGGCATCGAGAATCGCCTGCACCGCGACATCCGTCGAACGCTCGCGATCGGTGTCCTCGATCCGCAACACGAACTGCCCGCCGCGACGGCGCGATTCCAGCCAGCAATACAACGCGGTGCGGGCCCCGCCGATGTGCAGGAAACCGGTGGGGCTGGGAGCGAAGCGGGTGCGTACGGTCATCAGGATATCGACGGCATGGGAACGAAGCCGTCGATTTTAACCGATCCGTGCGGCGCAACCGACGCCGGCGCGATCCTGTCGGCGATCATTTCACGTGAATGGTGATCTTCTTCGATACCAGCGGCGGATCGAAGGGCACGTGGTTCTGGTCGCCCAGCTCCAGCTGCAGGGTATGCGTACCGGGAGACAGCTGCAGCGTGGTCTGGGTCTGCCCGCCACCGAAATGGAGGTGGTGGGCATCCTTCGGGATCGGCTGCCCGGCCGCCGGCAGGACCTTCACGTCGACCAGCAGGTGATGATGGCCGGTATCTTTCCTGTCGACCCCGGCCGGTGCCACGCCCATGCCCTTGAGTCCGAAACGCACGGTCACCTGCTGCCCGGTGCTGGCGCCGTCGCGCGGAGAGATGATGTAGACCTCGGCCCCGCCGGGGGCCCTGGTCACCGGCAGACCCTGAGCGCGGACAGCCAACGAGGCGCCGCTCAGTCCGGCGGCGAGGGAAAGCGCAAGCAGGATGCGTTTCATCGGTGATCTCCACGGCGGCGAGAGCTGCAGTGTAGGCGTCCCGGCTCCGCGAATGCACCCTGCCCCGGTGCCCGCCGGCGGCCTCGCGTCATCGCGATGTCACGCCGCCGCCACTCATCCGCAACGCCCCTCGCCCAAGCTGTGGCCCAGCCAGCACGGGTATCGTCATGCGCATCGGCATCGTCAGCGAAACCTATCCACCCGAGATCAACGGCGTCGCACTGACCGTGCACAGCCTCGCCAGCGGCCTTGCCGAGCGCGGCCACAGCGTCGACCTGATCCGGCCGCGGCAATCGCAACCCCACGCCGACGAGCCCGGCATCGACGTGCTCAGCATGCGCGGCGGAGCGCTGCCCCGCTACCCCGGCTTGCGCTTCGGCCTGCCCGCTGGACGCAAGCTTCACCAGCACTGGCAGCAGCATCGACCCGATGCGGTGTATGTCGCCACCGAGGGGCCGCTCGGCTGGTCGGCCGTGCGTGCGGCCAGACGGCTGGGCATCCCGGTCAGCAGCGGTTTCCATACCCGCTTCGACAGCTATGCCGATCATTACGGCCTGGGGCTGCTGACACCACTGGTGCGCGGCTACCTGCGCCGCTTTCACCAGCGCGCCGCCGCCACCCTGGTGCCGACCGACGCCCTCGCCGACGAGCTGCTC
Organism: Rhodanobacter ginsengisoli; assembly: GCF_042657065.1. NCBI lineage: Bacteria > Pseudomonadati > Pseudomonadota > Gammaproteobacteria > Lysobacterales > Rhodanobacteraceae > Rhodanobacter > Rhodanobacter ginsengisoli. The sequence continues at coordinate 1,621,877 of NZ_JBHSNF010000001.1, read as the reverse complement.
GGCATGGGCATATCCAACGCACGCCTGCTGCGTCGCGCCGTGGACACGCAGCTGTTCCATCCGCGCCAGCGTGATGACGGACTGCGCGCCGGTTGGGGCGTGGATGCGGTGGCCCCGATCGTGCTGTACGTGGGACGCATCGCCGCGGAAAAGAATCTCGAACTCGCGGTGGAGGCCTTTCGCGCCGTGCAGCAACGGGTATCGGGCGCACGCTACGTGTGGGTCGGCGACGGCCCCGCGCGCGCGGCACTGCAGGCAGCGCATCCCGATTTCATCTTCGCCGGCGTGCAGCGCGGCGAAGCGCTGGCACGGCATTTCGCCAGCGCCGACCTGTTCCCGTTTCCCAGCCTCAGCGAAACCTTCGGCAACGTGATCATCGAGGCACTGGCGGCCGGGCTGCCGGTGGTGGCCTACGCCGAGGGCGCCGCGCGCGAGCATCTCGTCGACGGGGTCAACGGCTACTGCATCGAGTCGGGCAACGCCAAGGCATTCGTCGAGGCGACCGCCACGCTGGCCAGCAATCCGGGCCTGATCCGGCACATGGGCCGTGCCGCCCATGCCGGCATGGCCGGACTGTCACCGGACGCGGTGATCCGCGATTTCGAAGCCCTGCTGCGCGAACTGGCCGAGGAGCATCCGCATGAGCACGCTGCCACCGTTGCCCACGCCTGAGCTTCCGCTCGGGCCACGTTTCGCCTTGGATCGACATGTCTGCGTGCTGGCCAATCGCTGGGGCGCGCGACGTGTGGTCGGCGTGTTCTTCGGCGCCATCAGCCGGCTCGGCGACGGCGTGTTCTGGTATGCATTGATGACGGTACTGGCCCTGGTCGGGGGTCAGCGCGGCCTGACCGCGGCCGCGCACATGGCCGTTACCGGACTCGCCGCCCTGCTGCTGTACCGCCTGCTGAAACGCTGGACCCGTCGACCGCGACCGTACCGCGTCTGTGCGGGCGTGATCGCCCACGTGCCGCCGCTGGACGAATTCAGCTTTCCCTCGGGGCATACCTTGCAGGCGGTAAGTTTCAGCATCGTCGCACTGGCCTGGTATCCCCTGCTGGCACCGCTGCTGCTGGGCTTCACCGGTCTGGTCGCCGCATCGCGGGTGATCCTCGGCCTGCACTACCCCAGCGACGTGCTGGCCGCCATCGCGATCGGCGGCAGTCTCGGCACGGCATCCCTGTGGCTGCTGCCGCTGCCGATGTGAGTGTGCCTCGTCGGCCTCGCGCTGCGCAGCCTTTGCGCACGCCGTCACAAGCTCCTTTGCGGTCAGACAGATAGCCTACTTGTGCACAGGCTTTACCGCCCGCGCTCCACAATCGCTGTGGAAAACTTCGCGCGAGCCGATGGCGACTGGTCAAGACAACGACAACGCGTGGCAAGTGCTTGTCGGCAAAGAGCACAGCCGCTGTTGTCCACAGGCTTGTACAGGAGGCACGCACAGTTGCTGTGGAAAACTGTTGCGCCGATCCCGGGCGCAGCCACCGGTGCGACGAACCGATCCGGCAGGCCGCCACTGCGCAATACCTGAGCAACGCGTAGCAAGTGCTTGATGGACAAGCGGCAAACCCGGCTTGTCCACAGGCTTTACCGGAACGCTTCCACAGCCGCTGTGGAAAACACTTGCGCCAAAACGACGATGCCGCCCGGCGGCGGCATCGCTTCGGATCGATGGCGCAGCGTCAGGCGGCGCGCGGCGCCTTCATCAGGATACCGAGCAGGTCGGCCAGCTTGTCGCGCATCTCGCGTCGATCGACGATCAGATCGATGGCACCATGCTCGACCAGGAATTCCGACCGCTGGAAGCCCTCGGGCAGCGTCTCGCGCACGGTCTGCTCGATCACGCGAGCACCGGCGAAACCGATCAAAGCCTTCGGCTCGCCGATGTTGATGTCGCCGAGCATGCCAAGGCTGGCGGACACACCGCCGGTGGTCGGATTGGTCAGCACGCTGATGTACGGCACCCCGGCATCACGCAGGCGGGCCAGCGCGGCCGACACCTTGGCCATCTGCATCAACGAAAAGAGCGCTTCCTGCATGCGCATGCCGCCACTGGCGGCAAAACACACGAAGGCGCTGCGATCGGCCAGCGCACGCTCGGCGGCGCGCGCGAACTTCTCGCCGCCTACCGAGCCCATCGAACCGCCCATGTAGGCGAAATCGAAGGCCACGGCCATCAGCGGGCGGCCCTTGAGCTTGCCGCTCATCGCCAGCAGGGAATCCTTCTCGCCGAATTTCTTCTGGGCGGCATTGATGCGCTCGCGATACTTCTTGGAGTCGCGGAATTTCAGCGGATCGGTGGGCTCCATGCTGGCCCACAGCTCCTGGGTGGAGCCTTCATCCAGCAAGGCGTCGAGGCGCATCCGCGCGCTGATGTAATGGTGATGGTCACATTTCGGACAGACCATCAGATTGCGCTCGAGCTCCGGCCGGTACAGCACCGTGCCGCAACCCTTGCACTTGTCCCACACGCCCTCGGGCACCGAGCCCTTGCCGGCCGTCGTGTTCTGCGTGCGTGCACGCGGAGTCATGATTTTCTGCAACCAGTTCATCGCAACACCTCAAACGTTCCTGACCCGAAACGGCCAGCTGACCGTCTCAGTGTGCATCCAGCGCGGTACGGATCGGCAGCAGGAAGCTCCGCACGCGATCGGCGATATCCGCCGCCGTCGCGGCACCCGCCAACCGCTCGACCAACGCACTGCCAATCACTACCGCATCGGCAAACCCGGCGATCGCCTTCGCGCTGGTCGCATCGCGCACGCCGAAGCCGACTGCCACCGGCGCACTCGCACGGGATCGGATATCGGCCACACGGGCAGCGATGTCCGTGGTGCTCAAATGCCCCGCGCCGGTGATGCCGGCAAACGACACATAGTACAGGAAACCCTCCGCCATCCCGCACAGCTGCGCCATACGCGCGGGTGCGGTGGTGGGCGCCGCCAGCATGATCCGGCGCAGGCCCGCCTCGCGCAGCGGGCTCAGCACGTCCGCTTCCTCCAGCGGACAATCCACCAGCAGCACGCCATCCACGCCGGCGGCCACCGCCTCGGCGGCAAAACGCGCGTAACCGTGGATTTCGAGCGGGTTGAGATAACCCATCAGCACCACCGGCGTGGTGGCATCGCGCTGGCGAAATTCAGCGACCCAGCCCAGCACGTCGAGCAGCCCCACGCCCCTGGCGATCGCCCGTTCGCTGGCATGCTGGATCACCGGGCCATCGGCCATCGGATCGGAGAACGGCACGCCCAGCTCGATCAGGTCGGCGCCCGCCTCGACCAGCGCATGCATCAGTCCGACCATATGCTCGGGCGAGGGATCGCCGGCGGTGACGAACGGGATCAGGCCAGTGCGGCCGGCAGCCTTGAGCTCGGCGAAGCGGCGGTCGATGCGGTTCATGGCGAGGAACGGGTGAAGAGGAGTGAGGAACGCGTGTTCATGCTGACGCCTTGTGTTGACCGGGTTGAAAATTGAAGGTGCGCTAGCCGCTGCCTTTCTCTCATCTCTCACTCCTCTTCACTCGTTCCTGCCTCATACCTCGACACCTTCGCGCGCCGCGATGGTATGCACGTCCTTGTCGCCACGACCGGAAAGATTGCACAACACGATGCCGTCCTTCGGCAGCTCGCGCGCCAGCTTCATCGCCTGGGCCACGGCGTGGCTGGATTCCAGCGCCGCCAGGATGCCCTCGGTGCGGGCCAGCAGATGGAAGGCCTCCAGCGCCTCGTCATCGGTCACGCCCACGTATTCCGCGCGGCCGGCATCCTTGAGGAAAGCATGCTCGGGACCGACGCCGGGATAGTCCAGGCCGGCGGATACCGAATGCGTCTCGGTGATCTGGCCGTTGTCATCGCACAGCACGTAGGTGCGGTTGCCGTGCAGCACGCCGGGCCGGCCCGCCGCCAGCGAGGCCGCATGATGGCCGCTGGCAATGCCCTCACCCGCCGCTTCGGCGCCGACGATGCGCACGTCGGCGTCGTTGAGGAATTCATGGAACAGCCCGATCGCGTTCGAGCCGCCGCCGACGCAGGCGGTGAGCACGTCCGGCAGGCGACCGTACTGCTCCAGCATCTGCGCCCGCGCCTCGCGCCCCACGATCGCATTGAAGTCGCGCACCATCTTCGGATACGGGTGCGGGCCGGCCACGGTACCGATGATGTAGAAGGTATCGGCCACGTTGGTGACCCAGTCGCGCATCGCCTCGTTCAACGCATCCTTCAGCGTATTCGAGCCCGACGTCACCGGAATGACTTCCGCGCCGAGCAGCTTCATCCGGTACACGTTGATCTTCTGCCGCTCGATGTCGACCGCACCCATGTAGACCACGCATTGCATGCCGAAACGGGCCGCCACCGTGGCGGTGGCCACACCATGCTGGCCGGCGCCGGTTTCGGCGATCACCCGCTGCTTGCCCATGTGCCGGGCGACGAGCGCCTGGCCGATGGTGTTGTTGATCTTGTGCGCGCCGGTGTGGTTCAGGTCTTCGCGCTTGAGCAGGATCCGTGCCCCGCCGACGTGCTGCGACAGGCGCTCGGCGTGATAGATCGGGCTGGGCCGGCCGACGTAGTACTTCAGGTCGCGATCGAGCTCGGCCAGGAACGCGGGATCGGTGCGCAGCCGCTCATAGGCCTCGCTCAATTCGGCCAGCGGCGCCATCAGGGTCTCGGCGACATAGCTGCCGCCGTAGTCGCCAAAGCGCCCGTGGGCATCGGGCCAGCGGTGATAGTCCTGGATCGTGGGCATGCTGCATGTCCTGTGCGTAAAACTGATGGATACGATGGTCGCTGCCGCCGTGATGGTCGAGATTAACTCAGGGCGGCGGGGCGAAAAAGCGATAAGATCGCGCCTACATGTCAGTAAAAATCACATATGACCGATCGTGACCTGCCGCCGATGAACGCCCTGCGCGCATTCGAGGCGGTGGCTCGGCTGCGCAGCGTCACCCGCGCCGCCGCCGAACTGCACGTGACCCACGGCGCGGTGAGTCGGCAGCTGCGCCTGCTCGACGAGGCGCTGGGCCGGTCGCTGTTCGTGCGCCAGGGGCGCGGCCTCGCGCTGACCGACGTGGGCGAGCAATTGCACGAGGGAGCCGGCGCGGCGTTCGAGCAGTTGCGCGAGAGCTGGGCCAGCCTGCGCCAGCGCAGCGCCCAGGCACCGTTCGTGCTCGGCTGTTCGGGCAGCCTGCTGGCGCGCTGGGTGATTCCGCGGCTGGACCGGCTCGGTCGCGACCTGCCCGAACTCCGGCTGCACCTGTCGGCACAGGAACCCCCGCTGATGCCGGAACCCGGCAAGCTCGATGCGGTTCTGCAACTGGCGGCGCCCCCGGCGACGTCGAACTGGCAGGTCGAGGTGCTGGCGCCGGAGCGGATCGGCCCGGTGGTGAGCCCGCGCTATGCCGGCTGGCCCCGGCTGCAGGATCAGCCGGCCAGTCGACTGCTCGAGGAACCGCTGTTGCACACGACCTCGCGACCGCAGGCGTGGCCGGACTGGATGCGCTGCATGGGTCTCCCTGCCCCGCCGGCCGGCACGGGCCCGGGCTTTCCCCATCTCTACCACCTGCTGGAAGCGGCGATTGCCGGACTCGGCGTGGCGATCGCTCCGGCCCCGCTGGTCAGCGAGGATCTGGCCAGCGGGCGCCTGCTGGCGCCGTGGGGATTTCGGGCGACCACGGCGGCCTGGCTCCTGGCCACGCCATCGCGGCTACCCGATCCGCGCGCCAGCGCACTGGCCGCCTGGCTGCGCGACGAACTGGCCGGTGGCTGAGTCAGGCCGGCGCGTCTGCCGGTCAGAGATATCGCCGGATCATGCCTTTCAGCTTCTCGACCACGTCGGGCGTGAGCGGACCGAGGATTCCGCGAGCGTGCCCGGGAATATGCGTGGCGGGATCCTCGTCACCGAAGACGTAGTGGTCGAGCAGCCCGCGCCAGGCGGCACGCTCGGCCGGGCCCAGCGACTTGAAACTGAGGATGGCATGCATCAAGCCGTCCAGCGCGGTCTCCGCCACCCGGCCATTGTCCGCACCGGGTAGCCACCAGTAATTCACCAGCGCGTTGATCCGCTCCAGCGAGGCGACGTGGTGCCACCACATCGGCGGGATGTAGATGGCGTCGCCCGGGCGCAATTCCGCCGTCTGCGCCGCCGCAAGCGCCTGCTTCAGGCGCGGGAACCGCGGGTCGTCGAGCTGGTCGAGCCGGGCCATGCTGATCGCGGCACCGGTGGGCGCGAAATCCAGTGGCCCGATGTACAGGTTGCGCACCTGCTCCGGGGCGAACAGGGTGAATCGCCGACCGCCACTGACCACACAGGCGATGTTGTGGTACTCGTCGAAATGCGCCGGCGTGGTCACCTGGTTGCCGATCCACAACCGTGGCTGGATCGCCGGCCCCAGGAAAGGCAGCGCATGCTCCTCGAGGAAACCCGGCAGGCAGGCGGAAATCAGCGCGCTCTGCAGCGCCAGTCCGGGCGGGTCCGGCTGGCGGCTGTACGCCGCCAGCCGCTGCAGGCCCTGGGTGATCGAAACGCGGTGATGCGCGTAGTTGAATCCGTCGAAAGCCGCGTTGTAGCCGATCACGCCGCCCTCGGCGGGCAGCATCAGCAGCGCATCCACTTCCGCCCCGTTGTCCCAACGAGCCAGGCCCCGGGCGAACGCGGTATCCGACTCGCTCGCCAGTCTGACCAGTGGCCAATCCCGGCACAGCCCGCGAACGACCAGCGGCCGATCATGACCGACGAAGTCGCCGAGCCCGATCGGCCGGCCGGCACCGTGATACTCCTCGATGGCAGCAGCGGGCATGCAATTCATCCGGTGACGAGTGGCGATCGTCCGGTCATGCTATCGCGCCGATCCGGGCTAGTCATGACTGAAGCGCCGCCCTGGCGAGCGCATGGGGATCAAGCAGCGGTCATCCGGCATCTGCCTCGCGGACGGCGCGGACGAACGCCGCCATCCGGGCCGGATCCTTGATCCCGGGTGCCGACTCGATGCCGCTGGCCACGTCCACTGCCCACGGCCGCACCCTCAGCACGGCCGCTCCCACATTGACGGGATCAAGGCCGCCGGCGAGGATCAGCGGCTGTGTCAGGTCGGCGGGTGGCAATGACCAGTCGAATGCCTTGCCGCTGCCGCCAGCCTCGCCGAAGCCGTGACCATCCAGCAACAGGCCGGCCGCGTGTGGGTAATCGCGCAACCGTGGCAGGGCCGCCGCCCCCTCGCCCATCGCAATCGCCTTCAGAAACGGCCGGTCGAACTGCATGCACCACGGGTCGCGCTCGCTGCCGTGAAACTGCAGCAGCGCCGGGCGCACTTCGTCGAGCACCTCCTGCACGAGACCCGCATCGTCGTCCATGAACAAGGCCACGGTGGTGACGAACGGCGGCAGCGCATCGACGATTTCCCGCGCCTGCGCCAGGGATACCCGGCGCTTGCTGCGCGCGGTGAACACCAGGCCGATCGCGTCGACGCCGAGGTGGGCCGCCAGCAGCGCATCCTCGATCCGGGTCATGCCACAGCATTTGATGCGGGTCATCGATCGACTCCAGCCGGACCGGCATCGGCCAGACAGACCTCGGCAGGCAGGCCCCAGTGGGTCTCGTAACGCGGACCGAGGAAGGTCAGCCCGGTAGCCGGCGCCGTCGGCCCGGCCACCTGGCGATCGCATCCGGCCAGCAACCCGGCCATCCATTCGACCGGTTGCTCGCCGCGGCCGATCATCAGCAGCGACCCCACGATGTTGCGCACCATGTGATGCAGGAAGGCGTTGGCCTCGATGTCGACGAACAGTTGCTCGCCGACACGCCGGACACTCACCGCCAGTACCGTGCGGCGCGGATGCGTGGCCTGGCATGACAAGGCCCGAAACGCGCTGAAGTCGTGCTCGCCCAGCAGCGCCTGTGCCGCCGCATGCATGCGTTGGGCATCCAGCGGATGCCGCTCCCAGGTGACGTAACGCGCATCCAGCGCCGCCCGCACCGGCCGGTTGAGGATGTGGTAGCGATAACGCCGACTGCGCGCCGCAAAGCGCGCATGGAAGCTGTCCAGCACCGGCTGCGCCCACAGCACCGCCACGCTTCCCGGCAGGTTGGAACAGGCACCGAGCATCCAGCCGCGCATCTCGCGCCGGGCCGTGGTATCGAAATGCACGACCTGGCAGCGACCGTGCACGCCGGCATCGGTACGCCCGGCACAGCTGACCTGGACCGGATGCGCGGCAACCCGCGACAACGCCTGTTCCAGTTGCGCCTGCACACTGGGGCCTTCGGTCAGCCGCTGCCAACCGAAATAATCAGTGCCGTCGTATTCGACGCCCAGGGCAATGCGCATGACTGTGCTGCAAGAGTTCGATGAAAGACGCTGAAGATTAGCAGCCCGCAACGCACTCGGGCCGGCTGCCAGGCCGGCCCGAGTGCGTTGCGGGCTGCAGGGTACGGAAACTCAGCTCAGACTCTCGAGCAGGCGCTTGGCCGTATCCCGCTGCATCTGGCTGCCTTCCTTGATCACCTCGCCAAGCATGGCACGGGCGCCATCGGTATCGCCCATGTCCACATAGGCGCGCGCCAGGTCCAGCTTGGTGTCAATCGGATCGTCGCTGAACTCGGTGACATCATGGCCGAGATCAGTTGCCTGATGCGTATCGGCGGATTCATCGAACTGCCAGCTAGAGGCGGCCTCGTCGGTCGTCTGCGTATCCGCAACCAGCGGTGCAACCACCGTGGCATCGTCCGATGCTGTCGGGCTGGCTACCGGCGGCGTGGTCAGGTCGAAATTGAAATTGTATTCGCTGACCTTTTTCGGTCCCGTCGGCGGCAGCGGCGGCATCGACGACACCACGGTCGGCGCGTCGTTCTCGTCGGCGTAGTCGTCGATGTCGAAGCCGGGCCGTGCGCCCGACTGTTCGTCTGCCGGCCGCTCGGGATGGTGGTCGAACAGCGGGTGACCCGGGACCAGGTCCTCGCCCATGTGCAGCACGTCCTGCCACTCGTCCTGTTCGGGATCGGTGATGTGGGCATGCATGGCTTCGGCCGCCGCCTCGAAATGCTCGACGTCGCGCCGCGAGTAATACAGGGTGACCAGCTCCAGGTGCAGACCGATGTCGTCCGGATGTTCCGCCAACTGGTCGAGCAGTTCCTCCTGATCGAGGTCCTCGCCATCGAGGATGTCCGAATCCGCCGGCGCAGCCGCGCCAAAACGGTCAGCCAGCGAGGAGGAAGACTTCGATGCCGTACCTGCCTGTTTGCGGCGACCCAGCATGGCCAGCACGATCAACAGCAACAGCGCGCCTGCACCGGCTGCCCATGCCCACGTCTGCATGTACCAGGGCTGCTCGACCATCGGTACGATGGCGGGTTTGGCGGCAGGTTTGCTCACCGGCTTGGCCGGCGGTGCCGGAGCAACCGCTGCGGCGACCGCGGCGGAAGCACTGGACATCGGCGCGCTGGCGGCCGTGGCCAGCGGTGAAGTTGCTGTCCTCGGGGCGGACCCCGCTGCAACCGGCCCGGCAGCCCCCGCGCTGGTGCCGGCAGTGGCGACGGCGGTTTCCAGACTGCTCTCCGGCGGGGTCGTCACCGCGGCGGTATTCGCCGCCTTGACTGCCTCCGCCGGCATGCCGCTGGCCTTGCGCGCGGCAGCCAGCTTGCGCTGCAGCTCGGCGATCTCGTTGTCCTTCAACGACAGCAGATGCTCATTCTTGCTGTTGATGTCGTTCAGGTCCTTCAGACGGGTCTTCAGGTCCGCGCTCTGCTGCTGAAGGCTCGCCACGCTTTCCTTGGCGCGCAGGAGATCCTGACGGATGCTGTCAGCGGACTTGTCGCCCTTGCCCGTGGCATTGCTGCCCGCGCCACCGTTCTTCGCCGGAACCAGTGCCAGACGATCCTCCGTGCGACCCGCGCTGCCGCTGGGTGCACTGGACGCCGATGCGCGTGTCGCCGCTGCCGCCACGACCGTGGGCTTGCCCGGCGTTCCGGCACGCCAGTCGCTGTTCTGACGACGCACTTCGGCCACCGCCGCCGCGATCGTCATCGCCTGTGCCTCGGCGGAGGTCGGCACGCGCAACACCGCACCGCTCTTCAAGGCATTGATATTGTCCTGGTAGAACGCATCGGGATTGGCCTGCTTCAGCGCCAGCATCATCTGCTGCACGTCGACGCCCGCCGGAGCGGTGCTGTGCGCGATCCCCGATAGCGTCTGACCACGCTCGACCGGTCCATACTGTCCGTTGCTGACACCGGTCGCAGCGGCCCTGGGTGCTGCTGCAACAGGCGCCGGCGCGGCCGGCGCTTTCGCCGGCATGGTGCGGCTCGGCTTCACCGGGCGTGGTGCCGCGGCGACCGCAGCGGGCGCCGCTGCCTGCGCGCCCGGCGGATCGAGCAGGATCGCGAATTCGCGCACGCTCTTGCCCGCGGCGCCGTTCACTTCGATCAGCAGATCCAGGTAAGGATCGTCCACCGCCACGCTGCTGGTGATGCGGATGACCTTGTGGCCGCCTGCGGTATTCGCCACGCTGAAATGCAACGGGATGGTGGTGCGCCCCCCGACGATGCCGGCGCGCGCGAATTCCTCGCTCGAAGCCAGCTGAACCGTCAGATTCTGCAATTCCGCCGGATTCGCCGGCCGCAGCGGAATCTCCGCCAACAAGGGTTGCCCCAGCGCCGACTTGACCTGGACCTGGCCGAGGTCAAGCGCCATGACCTGGCTGCTGCCCAGTGCCAGTGCCATCAGCATCGACAATTTCAACGAACGATTCATGCGTGTTCCCCCGAACTATCCTTGGCGCAACTTTGTAATTGGGTGTCTCCGCCGTGGCGGATACTGCGGCAAACGTGGTGCCACTTTAGTTATATGCAGACCAATCAACAATAGCCGCTGCGAATACTTGCAGTACATTGCTGCGGTACGTTCTCACCGCGGTGATTCTTCACGGGTGATGGCCAGCCGCCGGCCCGGCCTGCAGTTCCTGCAATTGCCTGCGCAATTCGGCGATCGCCTGGTCCTGTTGCTGCAAACGCTGGCTGGCCCGCTGACTGTCGGATTCCTGCTGGGCGACGCTCTGTTGCAGCCGCTTCACTTCGATCCGGTCCTGTTTCAGGCGCTGCCGGATAGGGGGCAAGGAGCTCGCCGGCTGCCCCCCCGTCAACGCTCCGGAGGGTGCTCCGGCACTGCCGGCCCACGCCGGGAGCGTCGCAACAAGACAAATGAAAACAACACATTGCAATCGAAACATCGTCAGAGATAATCCTCAATCAGCAGCTCGGCAATCTGCACCGCGTTCAACGCGGCGCCCTTGCGGATATTGTCCGAGACGATCCACAGATCCAGCCCGCGCTCGTGCGAGATATCCTCGCGAATGCGCCCCACGAACACGGCATCGCTGCCGGCCGCCTCGCCCACCGGCGTCGGATAACCGCCGGGCTTGCGCTCGTCGATCAGGGTCACGCCCGGCGCCTGCAGCAGCAGTTCGCGGGCTTGCTCGGCGGTGATCTTGTCGCTGGTTTCAATGTGTACCGCCTCGGAGTGACCATAGAACACCGGCACGCGTACCGCGGTCGGATTCACCTGGATCGACTCATCCTCCAGGATCTTGCGGGTTTCCCAGACCAGCTTCATCTCTTCCTTGGTATAGCCATTCGGCTGGAAATCGTCGATCTGCGGGATCACATTGAACGCGATCTGGGCAGGAAATTTCTTGCCCGGCTCCACGCTTTGGAAGTTCAGCAGGGCCGCCGTCTGCCGACCGAGCTCTTCCATGCCGGTGCGACCGGCGCCGGAGACCGACTGGTAGGTGGCCACGTTGATCCGCTCGATCTGCACCGCCCGATGGATCGGCGCCAGCGCCACCAGCATCTGCATGGTCGAGCAATTCGGGTTGGCGATGATGCCGCGCTGGGTGTACTGCGCGATCGCGTGCGGATTGACCTCGCTGATCACCAGAGGGATATCGTCCTGGTAACGGAACTCCGACGTGTTGTCGATCACCACCGCGCCGGCCGCTGCCGCCCGCGGCGCGTGTTCGCGGCTGACCGAACCGCCGGCCGAGAAGAACGCGATGTCGACCCCGGCGAAATCATAGGTGTCCAGCAACTGCACGGTGATTTCCTGGCCGGCGAAGCCGACCTTGCCGCCGGCCGAACGCTCGCTGGCCAGCGGCACCAGCTCGCTGACCGGGAAATCGCGCTGGGCGAGGATCGCCAGCAGGGTCTCACCGACTGCGCCGGTGGCGCCGACCATGGCGACTTTGTAGCTGCTCTTCTTGCTCATGGATGAAGTTCTTTGTTCAGGGGTGGATGGCCGGGCCGGTCACGGCGCCAGTACGTTCGGGTTGAGCATGGTGGGCGGATGTCCCGCAGGCGGGCCGTGGCCGAGCGACGACGGCACATGGTCGACCGCCAAGCGGTCATCGCGCGGCATGGCTCCCGGCCCGTCACGGGATGCGCGGGGCGATCGCGCCCACGTCGCCGCATTGCGCGCGATGACGCAGCGCCTGGTCGATCAGCACCAGCGCCATCATCGCCTCGGCGATCGGCGTGGCGCGAATGCCGACGCAGGGGTCGTGACGCCCCTTGGTCACCACCTCGGCCGGTTCACCGGCCAGGTTCACGCTGCGACCGGGAATCAGGATGCTCGAGGTCGGCTTCAGCACGATCGAGGCAGTGACCGGCTGACCACTGCTGATGCCGCCCAGGATGCCGCCGGCGTGGTTGGAGGCGAATCCGGCCATGCTCATTTCATCGCGATGCTCGCTGCCGCGCTGGCTGACGGCGGCGAAGCCGTCGCCGATCTCCACCCCTTTCACCGCATTGATCGACATCAGCGCGCTGGCCAGTTCGCCATCCAGCTTGCCGTAGATCGGCTCGCCCCAGCCCGGCGGCACGCCGTCGGCCACCACGTTGACCCGCGCACCGACCGAGTCGCCGGATTTGCGCAGGGCATTGATATGGGCTTCCAGCGCCGGCACCTGCGCCGCGTCGGGCCAGAAGAACGGGTTCTGCTCGACCGCCTGCCAGTCGAACGTCGCCGGGGTGATGTCGCCGATCTGCGCCAGGTAGCCGCGCACCTGCACGCCATGCCGCTCGGCCAGCCACTTCTTGGCGACCACGCCGGCCGCCACCCGCATGGTGGTTTCGCGCGCGGAGGAGCGCCCGCCCCCGCGCGGATCGCGGATGCCGTATTTCTGCCAGTAGGTGTAGTCGGCATGGCCGGGGCGGAAGGTCGACGCGATGTCGCCATAATCCTTGCTGCGCTGATCGGTGTTCCGGATCAGCAGCGCAATCGGCGTGCCGGTGGTCCGGCCCTCGTACACGCCCGAGAGGATCTCCACCTCGTCGGCCTCGTGCCGTTGCGAGGTGTAGCGGCTGCGGCCGGTGGCGCGCCGCTCGAGGTCGGTGCGGAATTCCTCCGGACCGATCGCCAGCCCCGGTGGACAGCCGTCGATCACGCAGCCGATCGCCGGCCCGTGGCTTTCGCCGAACGTGGTGACGGTGAATATCTTGCCGAAGGAATTGCTGGACACGGTGTTTGGACGTCCGAAGAAAACCGTCACAGCTTAGCGCGATGGCGCGCCGATCGGGTCAGTGGGTCGACGGCGAAGCATGCCACTCGCGGGCCAGCAGCGCGAACACCAGGTCATCGACCCACTCGCCCTGCAGCCACAGGCTTTCGCGGTGATGCGCCTCCTGGCGCATGCCCAGCGTGCGCAGCATCGCCATGCTGGCCAGATTGCGCGGATCGACCGAGGCATGGACGCGGTGCCGGCCGAGCCGGCCAAAGATGAGACCGAACACCGCTCGCAATGCCTCGGTGGCATACCCCTGGCCCTGGTGGGCGGGCGCGATGCTGATGCCGAACTCGATCGAGCCTTCGGCTTGCGCCGGCAGATGGATGCCCAGGTCGCCGATCAATTCGCCGCTGTCGCGCAGGCGGATCGCGCGCTGGCACCACCCCTCCGGCATATCCAGCGAGGCGCCGGCCTGCCGCGCGATGAACGCCGCGGCCTCCGCCACGCTGGCCGGACACCAGCCCTGGAAGCGGGACACCGCCGGATCGGCACGATAGGCGAACAGCGCCGGGGCATCTTCCGGCCGCAATGCATCCAGCCGCAGCCGTGGCGTGTCCAGCTCCATGGCTCAGGTCGGACGCCGTGCCGCCGCCACCGCATGGATCGCCGCGGCGTGCTCGACCAGGTCGCGCCGTTCCAGCGCGAAGATCCCCATCTGGCCCACCTTGAACTCGATCCAGATGAACGGCACTTCGGGCAGCAATGCCGCCAGCGCGTGCTCGCTTTCGCCGACTTCGACGATCAGCAGACCGTCATCGGTGAGATGGTCGGCGGCCTCGTCCAGCATGCGCAGGCACAGGTCCAGTCCATCGGTGCCGGAGGTGAGGCCGAGCTTCGGTTCGTGCGCGTACTCACCCGGCAACGCGGTGTATTCGTCCTCGGTGACGTATGGCGGATTGGAAACGATCAGGTCGTAGCGGCGTCCCTGCACCCCGGCGAACAGGTCGGACTGGATCGCCTCGACCCGGCCCTCGACGTGCTGGAACACGATGTTCTCGCGCGCCAGCGACAGCGCCTCCTCACTGATGTCGACGATGTCGACCCGCCAGCCCGGGTTGTACTCGGCCATGGCGATGCCGATGCAGCCCGAGCCGGTGCACATGTCCAGCGCGCGCTCGATCTGGCGTTCGTCCAGCCACGGCGCAAAGCCCGATTCGATCAGCTCGGCGATCGGCGAGCGCGGCACCAGCGCACGGCGATCGCTCTTGAACTTCAGACCGGCGAACCAGGTCTCGCCGACCAGATAGGCCACCGGCAGGCGCTCGCTGACCCGGCGCTCGATCAGGGCCAGCACGTTCTCGCGCTCGGCCGCGGTGAGCCGCCCCGCACCGTATGCGGGCGGGATGTCCGGTGGCAGGTGCAGGCTGGCCAGCACCAGGTGGGTGGCCTCGTCGATCGGATTGTCGTGGCTGTGGCCGAAGGTGAGCCCGGCGGCCGAGAAGCGACTGGCGCCATAACGGATGAAGTCGATGATGGAGGCGAGTTCGGCGGTCACGGCAATCCAGGGGCAAAGCAGAATGGCCGGCCATTATAGGGCCAGCCCACCCGGCGCCCTCTATACTGGGCGGATGACTTTCAAAGTATTCCTGCAATACATCCTGCCGCACCGCCTGCTGTCCCGCATCGTCTACTGGGCCACCCGCTGGACGTTCGGGCCGTGGAAGGACTGGCTGATCGGCACCATCGTGCGCAATTACCAGGTGAACATGGCCGAGGCCGCGCAACCCGATCCACGGGCCTATCAGCATTTCAATGCGTTCTTCACGCGCAAGCTTCGCGCCGATGCGCGCCGGGCCGACGCCGACCCCGATGCCCTGCTCTCGCCGGCCGATGGCCGCATCAGCCAGTCCGGCGCCATCGTCGAAGGACGGATCTTCCAGGCCAAGGGTCAGGATTACACTGCTGCCGAGCTGCTCGGCGGCGACGAGGCGGCCGCCGCACCCTTCCGCAACGGCGCGTTCGTCACGGTGTACCTGTCGCCGCGCGACTACCACCGCGTGCACATGCCGCTGAAGGGAACGCTGCGCGAAACCGTGCACGTGCCGGGGCGCATCTTCAGCGTGGCGCCGTTTGCCGTAGCGGCGATCCCGCGCCTGTTCGCCCGCAACGAACGGCTGGTGTGCCACTTCGACGGTGAGCATGGTCCGTTCGTGGTGGTGATGGTCGGCGCGATCCTGGTCTCGTCGGTGGCCACGGTCTGGGATGGCCTGGTGATTCCACCCTACGCTTCATCGATCCGGCGCAAGTCGTTCGCCGGCCGGAATATCACGCTGGAACGCTTCGCCGAAATGGCGCGCTTCAACATGGGATCCACCGTGATCGTGCTGTTGCCCGAGGGAAGCACCACCCTGGACGCGATGGAATCGCAGCAGGCCGTGCGGGTGGGCGAGCGGATCGGCCACGGCCGGATCAGCGGGGCCAGCCACCCCTCGGGCCCGGAAAACTGACGTCGCGCGTCATTTTGTGACGCTCTAGGCGCAATTGCCGGCATCAGTTCGCTACGCTCCCGGCTGCGGCGCACCGCTTGAGTGC
The DNA here is from genome assembly GCF_042657065.1 of Rhodanobacter ginsengisoli. Classification (NCBI taxonomy): domain Bacteria; kingdom Pseudomonadati; phylum Pseudomonadota; class Gammaproteobacteria; order Lysobacterales; family Rhodanobacteraceae; genus Rhodanobacter; species Rhodanobacter ginsengisoli. The sequence goes on along the minus strand of NZ_JBHSNF010000001.1, from coordinate 1,605,801 downwards.
TGCCAAACGCCAGGGTCGAGGGAACTCATGCAGATACTCACTCCATTCTTCGTGATGATGCGCAGCCGTCAGCTGGGCCGCCAGTTCCGCGATATCGAGCGCAGCATCCGGGCGTTGCCCAAACGCAACCGGGACCGGCTGAGCACGTTGAGCCTGCGCGAGATCGGCCAGGCCTCGCGCGGAGACTTCCCCCACCTGTACGGCACCACGCCGGAATCGCGCTATCTGCCGTGGGGCCAGGGTACCGACGTCGGCTATGAACGCGCCTGCTCGAACAATGCCGAGGTCGCGCTGCGCGGCATCGCCTTGTGGCTGGCCGTGGCCTATCACGAGACCAAGAACTCACCGCACACCCGGCTGCAGCTGCAACATCGGCAATTGATGCAGCTGCTGCGCGAGCTGAAGGAAATCCGCAGCAACAGCGGCGGCCACACGGTCGACAGCTGGATGCAGGAGACCGCGGTCGCCTGATCCAGCGCGACTGGCTGCCCCTCGAGGCTCAGTTGCAGATGGGCACCTTCAGCCGCTGGCCGGCCCGGATGCGATGGTGCCTGAGCCCGTTCATCTCGGCCACCTCCTGCACACTCGAACAGTGCAGATCGCGCACGATGCTGATCAGCGTGTCGCCGTGGTGTACCCGATAACGACGCTCTCCCCTGGCCTTCGGCGCGGGCGCCGCCGCGGCGACTACCGGCACCTGCGCACTGTGCAGGTCGGCGGCCAGGATCGGCCAGGGTCCGTCGATACAACGCGACGCATAGACCTTCTCCAGCGACCTGGGCACCTGCAGCCGTGTCCCGATCGGCTGCGCCACCTGGGGGTCCAGCCGCGGATTGAGATTGCGCAGGGTACGGAACCAGCCATCGTCCATGCCCGCCGCCGAACCCAGGCACACCGTGATTTCGGAAAGTGACGCCGCCCGCTTCAGCACGATCGAACCCGGCGCGCCATCCACCTTGGGAAACTTCAGGTTGTAGCTGTTCGGATGCAGGAACAGCCAGGCAGCCGCAAGCACCGCCGGGACGTATTCGCGGGTCTCGGGCGCAAGCTCGTTGTAGATGCGCGGGTCGTAGAAGCTCACCGAATTGTCGTCCCCCACCAGCCGGCGCATGCGACCCTCGCCGCCGTTGTAGGCACCGATGGTCAGCTCGAGGTTGTTGTTGAATGTCTTCAGCTGTTCATTGAGGTACGCGGCGTTCGCCCGCGCCGACGCCGCGGGGTCGTAACGCATGTCGAATCCGTCTTCGGTGCCCAGCCCGAAGCGCAACCCGGTGGCATACATGAACTGCAACGGCCCGGCGGCACCCGAGCGCGATACCACGTGCACCTTGCCGCCGGATTCCTTGGCGATGATGCCGAACAGCAGCGCCTCGGGCAGATCGGCCTTCTGGTACTGCGGCCACATCTGATAGCGCAGATGTTCATAGTTGACGTAGGCATCCATCAGATTGGGACGCCGCCAGGTCAGCCAGTCTTCCAGCGCCGACTTCACCGGGCCGTTCATGGCGATCAATTCCGACAGTTTCTGCCCGCGCAGCAGGGTCACGCTGCGCTGAGCCTGCGGCAGGCTGGCCGCCCCGGTCTGGCCGGCGGCCAGCGCCGCCTGCGAGGCATCCACATCGCTGTTGAGATCCTGCTCGTCGCTGAAATCGCCATCCTTCAATCGCAGCAGGCGATCGAATACCGAGAAGAACCGCTGCGGATCGCAGCCGTCGGTGCTGCCGCAGCGCGCTGCCGCTTCCTTCAGCCGGTTCAGCGACTCGGTCAGGCTCTGCTGCGAGGCTTGCTGGTCGCCGGCGCGGGCCTGCTGCAGCGCGGTCTCGTAGCCCTTGCTGGCCTGATCCAGCTGGCTGTAGAGCTCGTTGACCGAGGCCGAGGGCTTGCTTCCGGGACCACTGGCACAAGCGGCGAGCAGGCCCAGAGCAACCACCAGCGGGGTATGCCGCAGGGAACGAACAGCAGAACGCAACAGCATCACAAACTTCACCCGCGCAAAACGCCCACGATAGCCGGGGCCGCCCTTCGACTCAACGCACCCGGTCACACGCACGACAATTTCCGCATCCTCGCTACAATCGCTCGACCACCACGGGGACGGAACGCCATGACCGACATCCTGATCGGCCGCAACGACAGCACGAGCGTCAGCCTGGACCCGCACTACGGCAACCGCCACGGCATGATCGCGGGCGCCACCGGCACCGGTAAATCGGTCTCGCTGATGGTGCTGGCCGAGGGCTTTTCGCGGCTCGGCGTGCCGTGCTTCCTGGCCGATGCCAAGGGTGACCTGGCCGGACTGGCGATGGCCGCCGGCGAACCTGGCGACAAGCTCAAGGCGCGCCTGGCCCGGCTGCAGCTCGGCGACTGGAAGGGCCAGGCCAACCCGGTCATCTTCTGGGACATCTACGGCAAGCTCGGCCACCCGGTGCGCGCCACCATCAGCGAGATGGGGCCGACCCTGCTCGGTCGCGTGCTGGAATTGAACGACACCCAGGAGGGTGTGCTGGAAGTCGTGTTCAAGGTCGCCGACGAGCAAGGGCTGCTGCTGCTCGACCTGGCCGACCTGCGCTCGTTGCTCTCGTTCGCCGCCGACAACGCCAGGGACATCTCCACCCGTTACGGCCTGATAAGCACGCAGAGCATCGCGGCGATCCAGCGTGCGCTGCTGAAGCTCGAGGGCGACGGCGCCGACCAGTTTTTCGGCGAGCCGGCACTGGAGCTCGCCGACCTGATGCGCCAGGACATGAGCGGGCGCGGCATCATCAACGTGCTGGCTGCCGACCGGCTGATCATGAAGCCGCGGCTGTATTCCACCTTCCTGCTGTGGCTGCTGTCCGAGCTGTTCGAGCAACTGCCCGAAGTGGGCGACCTGGACCAGCCGAAGATGGTGTTCTTCTTCGACGAGGCGCACCTGCTGTTCGACGATGCCTCGCCGGCGCTGCTGCAGCGGGTCGAGCAGGTGGTGCGGTTGATCCGTTCCAAGGGCGTGGGTGTGTATTTCTGCTCGCAGAATCCGGATGACGTGCCGGGCGTGATCCTCGGTCAGCTCGGCAACCGCATCCAGCATGCCCTGCGCGCGTTCACCCCGCGCGACCAGAAGGCGGTCAGGGCGGCGGCGGAAACCTTCGTGACCAATCCAGGACTCGATGTCACCGAAGCGATCACCCGGCTCGCGGTGGGCGAAGCGCTGGCCTCGACCCTCGCCAACGGTGGTGTGCCCACGCCGGTGCAACAGGTGCTGGTGACCACGCCGTGCTGCCGCATCGGTGCGATCACCGAGGCCGAGCGCGCCACCATCCGCCAGCGCTCGCCGGTCGGCGCCCGGTACGACACCACGATCAATCGCGAATCGGCGGCCGAAATGCTGGCCAGGCGCGCCGACGACAAGGCCGCCGATGCCGCCAGAGTCGCCGCCGAAACTCCCGACAAGGGCACCGCGGCAGAATCAGGCTCCGCCTGGGGCGGCGCGGTGCATGACGCCCTGTTCGGCACCGGGCGGCGGCAGGGCATGGTCGAGACGATGGGCAAGCAGATGGTGCGCACCATGGGCAGCCAGCTCGGGCGGCAGATCCTGCGTGGCGTGCTGGGCGGGATCTTCGGCGGCAAGCGCTGAGCCGGTTCTGGCATGTCGAAAATCGAGCTGATCGATCCCCGCCAGCCGTTGTCCGGACAGCTGCTGGAAGCGCTGCGCTATCCATTCCGCGCCGCAGCCCTGCCCGCCCTTGCCGCGTTCACCCTGGCGCATTACCTGGGCTTGCTGCCGGTAGCCGGCTGGCTGCTGGAGCTGGTGATCTGGGCCGCCACCTACCTGTATGCGCTGGAATGCCTGCGCCACAGCGCCGACGGTTTCGCGCAGCCACCGGAGTTCGCCGAGCCGGGCCACGGCGGCTGGGCGCTGGTGGCGATCCTGCTGTGGTCCACCGTACTCACCCTGCTGGTGAAACTGAACTTCGGTGGCGGCGGCTGGCTGGTCACCGCGCTGATGGCGGTCAGCCTGCCGGCGATCGCGATGTCGCTGGCACTGGACGGCAGCGTGGCGCATGCCCTGAATCCACTGACCTGGCTGCAGGTGATGTCGCGCTTCGGCCTGCCCTACCTGCTGTTGATCGGCGTGCAGTTGCTGATCGCGCTGATCGTGGGCATGACGCAGCACGGCGCCGAGATCATCCTGCCGCGACTGCTCGCACTGCCGCTGTTCTACTTCGTGGCCAACTACGCCACCCTGTTCAACTTTCATCTGATGGGCGTGCTGATCCACCAGCGTCACGAGCAATTCGGGATGCAGCCGCAAGCCCGCGTACTGGCCACGCAGAACCATCAGGACGATGACCGGGATCTGCTCGACGAAGTGGAAGCCCTGGCGCGCGAGCAGCCGCGCGCGGCGCTCGACCTGCTGGTGCCGCGACTGCGCGACCGGGCCGCCCCGGCCTCGCTGCATCTCGCCTACCGCCGGCTGCTGAAGCAGCAGGGTCTGCGCGACGCCCTGCTGGTGCATGGCCAGATCTGGATCGCCGCGCTGATCGCCCAGGGTGAATCGCGCCGCGCGCTCGGCGTACTGCAGGAATGCATCGGGCTCGACGCCGATTTCCTACCGGACGATCCGCGCAGCTGCGGCGAGTTGGCCGACCTGGCTGCCCGGCTGGGCATGAGCCGGATGGCATTGCAACTCGGCCGCGGCTACCTCGCCCATTGGCCGCGCGATCCGCAGGCACCGCATTACGGACTGCTCAGCGCCCGCCTGCTGGGCGAACAACCGGAGCAACGCGCCGAAGCCATGCGCTTGCTGGGCCAGCTGGCATCGGCGTGGCCCGGGCATCCGCTGCAACCGGCGATGCAGGCCGCCGCACGGCAACTCGACGACAGCACCGTGCCACCTCGCTGATCCCCGCCTCGCAGCAGCGGCCCCGTGGGCCGCCATTGCGGCCTCGCCGATGGCAGGAGTAGCGTAGCGGCGTCATTCCCCGCTTCTGAAGAGTGTGCACCGCCCCACGGGGGAGCCCTGTCGGCACTCCCCTGCTGCCTGTCGGACCGGCATATCGGGCACTTCGGTGTCCAGGGAGAATCTCATGCATCGTTTACTCGGCACTTGCGTATTGCTCGGCCTTGCCATGGCGGCTCCGGCCGCCCTGTCCCAGAGCAATACGTCGGAAAAAGAACCTCGCGCGATGGTCTCGCTCTATCACGTCGCGCCCGGAAAGCACATGGCATTTCTCAAATGGATGGCCAGTCGCGACGCCGTCGACCAGCAACAGGGCCTGCCGCGGGCCCAGTGGTATGCGCATCTGGACGGCGATTCCTGGGACTACGTTGCCATCTCGCCGGTCCTGACGGATGCGCAACAGAAGAAGGAGGACGACGCCACCCGGGCCAAGGGCCTGGCGATCGGACCCAAGGCGTCGATCGAGTTCCGCGAGTTCATCGCCTCGCACACCGACACCATGACGGCGGGGCCGATGACCGTCAGCGAGATGCTGGACCATGTGAACGGTCCCTGATGGTTCCTGAGCTCGTGATCGGGGGCGGACGTCGACAGGCGCCCGCCCTTTTTCATGCACACGCGGTCCGATCGCAGGCATTAAGATTGCCCGTCAACACGATGGACAACGGATGCATACCGCATGACCCGCTGGCGACCGCCCGCCCCGCATTCGACCCCGATCATCACCCGCGAAGGCTTCGAACGGCTGAAGGCCGAACTCGACTACCTGTGGCACACCCTGCGCCCCGAAGTGGTCCGGGCGATCACCGCCGCCGCCGCCGAAGGCGACCGCTCGGAGAATGCCGAATACATCTACCGCAAGAAGCAGCTCGCCGAGATCGATCGCCGCGCCCGCTACCTGACCAAGCGCATTCCCTCGCTGAAGGTGGCCGAGGGCGCTCCGGGCGATCGTGGCCTGGTGTTCTTCGGTGCCCGCGTCGAGCTGGAGAACGTCGACACCGGCGAAATCCTGCATTACCGCATCGTCGGCCCCGACGAGACCGACGCGAAGCAGGGCTGGATCAGCATCGACTCGCCGATCGCCCGGGCGGTGCTGAAAAAGCGCATGGACGACGAGTTCAACGCCGAACTGCCGGGCGGCCCGGCGCAGTTCGCGGTGCTGGCGGTGAAGTACGACTGACCCCCGTGCTCTCTGGTCCGGCTCGCAGCGGGGCCCATGAGCGAATCAGGCACGCGGCATGCACTCGACGTCCTCGTTGTTTTCCAGCGCAACCTGCGCGACGGGGAAATCATGCCGACCCGGGTGGACTGTCTCGCGATGATCCCGGCTGGGGCGAATTGCGCCGTTTCCTTGCACCCGCTCCTGTTCCAGACGGCCGCGATCAATACCCGGCGGGCACGTAACCGAACCGCTGCATCTGTTCGCGGTGCCTCGCCACGACCCGTTGAACCTGCTCACGGGTCAGCAGCTCGCGCCACTCGTTGTGGCGACCTCGGCGGAAGAAACGCGCACCGGTGTCGGATGCCTCGATAAAGCCATGCTGCTTCTCCATCGCGGCGAGACTGCGGAAATCCGCGTGCCGGATTGCGCGCTCGATGCGCGCGCGATCCTGACCGGCGCTGACCAGTTTCGCGATCTTCACGAATGTCTTGACCGGCTTCTCGATCATGTCTTCGTAACGCACCACCAGCACGCGGTCGTGCCTGATGTCGGCCCAGCTCTGTGCGTGCATCGACCAGGAACCAAGAATCTGGCTGACAAACAACTCGTCGTTTGCGGTCGCCACGCTTTCGTTGCCAAGCCGCTCGATGGCGGCATCCGTGTCGATGCCAAAGTGATGGGTCATGCTGATCGCTACGTCGAGCGGATTGCGCACGACATAGATCGCTCCAGCCGTGACCTGCATGTTGTGCAGCGGGTGACCATCGAAGCTGCCCGCCATGTTGTGGGTCTTGACGAAGCGCGTTCCCGCGCTGCGCTCGGCAATGGCCGCGTGTACTGCGGGGCGCAGCGCGGCGATTTCGCTGATATCGAGACTGCTGCTTGGCCGACCGGCCAGCGCACCGAACAGATCCGGGTTCGCCTCGTCCTCCGCGTAGTTCGACAGCTCATCCAGGGGCACTGGATCGGCACGATTGGCGATGAAGTTGGCGAGGAATGCACGCAACCAGGTGTTGCCGGACTTCGGATATGAAGCGAGCCAGACGATGTTGCCCATGGTGCTTTCGTCAATGAATAGAAGGCCGTACATGCTAGCAGCCGCTACCCATGCAAAGGTACCCGGAGCCAGCACGCCGGATCAGCTCGATCGGCAAACCGCATCCGGTTGCATGCCGCCATTTGAAGCAGGACTCGAACGCGAGTACGGCAAGGCGTCCCTGCCGGATGGATCGCTGAACATGTGCCAGGCGCAGCAACAGCGCCTCCCGCCCTTGTCGTCGATTCCGGACATGACCATCGTGGCGATTGCCTGCGACCCGGATCGATGGGCACACTGCGCGCCCCAGTCACCATCGAAGCCGCCATGCCGACCCGCGACGCCTCTCCGCCGCTCCAGCTCTCGCCCATCGTCGCCGGCCTGTGGCGGCTGACCGAGTGGAATCTCGATGTGCCCGCCCGCGTGCGCTGGATCGAACAGGCGCTGGAGCTGGGCATCGGCAGCTTCGACCATGCGGATATCTACGGCGACTACCGCGCCGAGGTGCTGTTCGGCGAGGCACTGCAGGCGGCGCCGGCACTGCGTGCACGCATGCAGCTGGTGACCAAGTGCGGCATCCGGTTGCGCTCGGCGGAGCGGCCGTACCGCGTGAATCACTACGACACCTCGGCCGCCTATGTGCGCGCCCAGGTCGAGCAGTCACTGCGCAACCTGCACACCGAACAACTGGATCTGGTGCTGATCCACCGGCCCGACTACCTGATGGATGCCGGTGCGCTGGCGCAGACCTTCGCGGCGCTCAGCCGCGAGGGCAAGGTGGCGCATTGGGGCGTGTCCAACCACCGCGCCAGCCAGTTTGCCCTGCTGCACCAGCAGCATCCGCTGGTCACCCACCAGGTCGAGCTGTCCACGCTGATGATGGACGCGCTGGACGACGGCACGCTCGACCAGGCGCAGCAACTGGGCCTGCGCCCGATGATCTGGTCGCCGCTGGGCGGCGGCCGGCTGTTCCGAGACGATGACGCGCAAGCCGTGCGCGTGCGCCAGGCGATGCAACCGATCGCCGCGCGGCTCGGCATCGGCCTCGCCAGCCTGGCCTACGCCTGGATCCTGCGCCACCCTTCGCGACCGCACCCGATCACCGGCAGCGGCCGCATCGAAGGCCTGCGCGAAGCGGTCGCCACACTCGACGTCCGGCTGGAGGCCGAAGACTGGTACGCGATCTGGGTCGCCAGCAAGGGGCATGGCGTGCCCTGAGTTCCGACCGGCCCGCGCCCGGAACGGGCCTCAGCAAACCACCGCTGCGGGATACTGCCGCCCTTCCCGCCGCCGCTGGTAACACGGCGTGGTCAGATGAAAGGCCTCGCCGACGTTGTCGTCGTGCCAGCCAGGGATACCGGCCAGGGGCAGCGGGCGCAGTTCCAGCGGATCATTCAATAGGCGACCGCTGCGGATCGCCTCGACGCAGAGGCCCTGCACCGGCGCGATATCGGCCGTGCTCGACTGGAACACCAGCGCCTTGCCGACCGGCAACTTCCCCGGATTCAAGGCCAGTTCCAGCAGCGCATGCCCGAACAGCGACCACTGGATGCTGCCATCGAGCCAGGCCTGTCGGCGTTGCCAGAACAGGCCATGCCAGTCGTGCGCATCCCATAGCGCCAGCAGGGCCGGATCGCGCAGCAACACGATGACGCCGCCTTCGTCGAACTGGGTCAGCGCGTATTGCGGGCGCGAGCGTTGCTTGGGGCCCATGCGGGCGATCTCCGCGATCTGGCGCCGGTTCAGGGCCTGCTTGAGCGCGGGATGACGCAGCCAGACCAGCGCGTTGAGCAGGTCGTGCCAGTTGCCTTCGCGGGTGGCGATCCGGCCGTGTTCGGCGATGCGCTGCTCGTAGTGCAGGCCGTCGGCCAGCAGCGCGGGCGTCTGCGCCGCGAAGCGATGGATCGCCTGCGCCGGGAGGCAGGCATTGAGTTGCTCGATCGAGGGCCACGCCGCGCCTTCGAGCAGCGTGGCGTATTCGCGCCAGTCCGCCAGCGGCAGCCGACCGAACACCGCCGGGTCGACTGCCTCGCGCGACGGCGCGTGGTAGCGCATGGCTCAGCCGACGAGGCGTGCGTGCAGGTCGTGCTCGTCGGCGCTTTCCACCTCCACGTCGACGAACTGGCCCGGCCGGAGCTTCTGGCCGTCGGCGATCAGCACGGTGCCGTCGATCTCCGGCGCGTCGGCGGCGGAACGCGCCACCGCGCCATCGGCACCCGCCTCGTCGACCAGTACCCGGATGGTGCGGCCGATCTTGTGCTGCAGCTTGGCCGCGGAGATCTCCGCCTGCACCGCCATGAACTGTTCGAGACGGTCTTCCTTCAGTTCCTCGGACACCGGATCGGGGAGCTCGTTGGCCTTCGCGCCATCCACCGGCGAGTAGGCAAACGCACCCACGCGATCAAGCTTAGCCTCGCGCAGGAAGTCGAGCAGTTCCTCGAACTCGGCGTCGGTCTCGCCGGGGAAGCCGACGATGAAGGTGCTGCGGATGGTCAGGTCGGGCACCACCTTGCGCCAGTTGTTGATCCGCTCCAGCGTCTTGTCGATGTTGCCGGGGCGCTTCATCAGTTTCAGGATGCGCGGGCTGGCGTGCTGGAACGGGATGTCCAGGTACGGCAGCAGCTTGCCGGCCGCCATCAGCGGCATCAGCTCGTCCACGTGCGGGTACGGGTAGACGTAGTGCAGGCGTGTCCACGCATCGAGTTCGGACAGGCCCTCGCACAGCTCGGTCATGCGCGTGCGCCAGGTCCTGTCGCGCCACGGGCGCTCGGCGTACTTCACGTCGACGCCGTAGGCGCTGGTGTCCTGCGAGATCACCAGCAGCTCCTTCACCCCGCCCCTGACCAACCGCTCGGCCTCCAGCAGCACCTCGTCGACCGGGCGCGAGACCAGGTTGCCGCGCATCGAGGGGATGATGCAGAAGCTGCAGCGGTGATTGCAGCCTTCGGAAATCTTCAGATACGCATAGTGCTTCGGCGTGAGCTTCACGCCGGTGTCCGGCACGATGTCGATGAACTTGTTGCGCCTGGGCGGCAGCGCCGTATGCACCGCGCTCATCACGCTGGCGTAGTCCTGCGGACCGCTGATCGACAGCACCTCGGGATAGGCCTCGCGGATCAGTCCCTCGCGCTTGCCCAGGCAACCGGTGACGATCACCTTGCCGTTCTCGTTGAGCGCGGTGCCGATCGCGTCGAGCGACTCCTGCACCGCCGCGTCGATGAAGCCGCAGGTGTTCACCACCACCGCATCGGCGGCGCCGTAGCTGGGCACGATCTCGTAGCCCTCGACCTTGAGCTGGGTGAGGATGCGCTCCGAATCGACCAGCGCCTTGGGGCAGCCGAGGCTGACGAAACCGATCTTGTGTGCTGCCTGGGACATGGGTCTGGGTTACCGTGAAAACGTGCGCGGAAACAGCCGATTATACGTCAGCGCAGCGCCACTGCCGCTGGAGCTAACATCCAGGGCTTCGAACGCAACCGGGACACGCCATGGGCCAGCACATCAACCTTCCCACCAGCGGCACCCAGTGCATCGGGGCCTATCTCGCTCAACCCGCGGGCAAGCCGAAGGGCGGCCTGGTGGTGATCCAGGAGATCTTCGGTGTCAATGCACACATGCGCAGCGTGGTCGACCGCTTCGCCGGATACGGCTACACCGCGATCGCGCCGGCGTTCTTCGACCACCTGGAAACCGGGGTGGAACTGGGCTACGACGAGGCTGGCTACGCCAGGGGTCGGCAGCTGGTCGGCGAACTGGGGCTGGAGCGGGCGCTGGAAGATGTCGCCAGCGCGGCCGAGGCGATTGCCTCGGCCGGCAGGATCGGTACCGTCGGCTATTGCTGGGGCGGCACCGTGGCGCTGCTGGCCGCGCTGCGGCTGGGCCTGCCGTCGGTGAGCTACTACGGTGCGCGCAACCTGCCGTTCCTGCACGAGGCGCCGAAGGCACCGGTGATGTTCCATTTCGGCGAGAAGGATCAGCACATCACCCCGGAGATGGTGGCGAAACACCGCGAGGCGCTGCCGCAGATGGACGTGTTCACCTACCCCGCCGACCACGCGTTCAACCGCGACGGCAGCGCGCCCTACGACGAGGCCAGCGCGAAACTCGCGCTGCAGCGCACCCTCGCCTTCTTCGACAAGTACGTGGCCGGCCCATGAGCAGCGCGCCGTTCGTGCTCGATGCCCGGCTCGCCGCCGACACCCGGCCGGTCGCGCGACTGCCGCTGTGCGATCTGCGCCTGATGGACGACGCCCGCTATGCGTGGCTGGTGCTGGTGCCACGCCGCGACGGCCTGGTCGAGATCGCCGACCTGAGCGCCGACGAACAGGCCACGCTGTGGCAGGAAGTGAACCTCGCCGGCCGGGCACTACGCGCCGTGGCCCCGTGCGACAAACTCAATCTCGGCGCCCTGGGCAACATCGTGCGCCAGCTGCACGTGCATGTGGTGGCGCGTTGCGAGGGCGATCCCGCCTGGCCCGGCCCGGTCTGGGGCCATGGCGCCGCCCAGGCCTACGCCGAGGCGGCGCTGGACGAACGGCGCGAGGCACTGTGCCGGGCACTGGCTGCGGCTGCATGAGTCGATGACGGCCCTCGACATCGGGTTCGAGGCGATCGCCGAGGATGCGCTGCTGCTGCGCTTTGGGGAACGCATCGACATCGCGCTGAATGCCCGCGTGCAGGCTGCCGCCGCGTCGTTGCGGCAACAGCTGCCCCAACTGGAATGCGTGCCCGCCTATGCCAGCCTGCTGCTGCGCTTCGATCCGCTGGCCTGGCCCGATGCCGGGGCCGGCACGCCGCACCAGCAACTGCAGCAGGCCGTCGGCACGGTGCTGGAGATGGTCGGGACGGAGATCCGGGCCAGCCGCGAACAGCTCATCCCGGTCTGCTATGGCGGCGAGTACGGGCCGGATCTCGACGACGTCGCGCGCCATGCCGGGCTGGACATCGACGGCGTGATCGCCCGCCATACCGCCGCCGACTATGCGGTGGCGATGATCGGCTTCGCGCCGGGCTTTCCGTATCTGCTGGGGCTCGACCCCGCGCTGGCGATGCCGCGCCGGCATGACCCGCGCCAGCGCGTGCCGGCCGGCAGCGTGGCGATCGGCGGTGAACAGACCGGCATCTACCCCGCGCCACTGCCGGGCGGCTGGCAGCTGATCGGCCGTACACCGCTGCGCCTGTTCGACACCGCGGCCGAACCGCCCTCGTTGCTGGAAGCCGGCGACCGCGTCCGCTTCCGGGCGATCGGGCCGGATGAATTCCGGCGGCTCGAGCGGGAGCACGCACGATGAGCGTCAGCGTGCTCAAGCCGGGCCTGCTCAGCAGCCTGCAGGATCGCGGCCGGCGCGGACATGCCGCGATCGGCGTGGGCCGCGCCGGCGCCATGGATGGACCGGCCTGGCAACTGGCCAACGCGCTGGTCGGCAACCGCGGCGACGAGGCGACGATCGAATGCACCCTGCTCGGTCCGACCCTGCGTTTCGAGCGGGCCGCGTGGATTGCCCTGACCGGCGCGCCGATCGCGGCGCGGGTCGGCGACTTGTCCCTGCCACCCTGGACCACCTGTCATCTGCCCGCCGGCAGCGTGCTGCAGCTGGGCGGCATGCCGCTCGGCTGCCGCAGCTATCTGGCGGTCCGCGGCGGCTTCGCCGTGGCGCCGGTGCTGGGAAGCCGCAGCAGCGACCTGCATGCGGGACTCGGCCGCGCCCTGCGCGCAGGCGACGTGCTGGCACTGAGCGCGGAGATTCCGCTGCGCGTCCGGGGCGCCACCGAAGCTGTCGGCGTGCTGCCGTGGGGGCTGGATCCCCAGCCCTGGTTCGACTTCGGCCGGCAGCCCATCGCGCTGCTGCACGGCAGTCACTGGGCCTGGCTGGACGAAGCTTCCCGGCAGCACGTGCTGGGCGGCAGTTTCGCCATCAGCACGGACAGCAACCGCACCGCCAGCCGTCTGGACGGCCAGACGCTGCAGCTGCGCGAGCCGCTGGAACTGATCTCCGAAGCGGCCCTGCCCGGCACGATGCAGTTGCCGCCCTCCGGCCAGCCGATCGTGCTGATGGCCGAGGCGCCGGTCACCGGCGGCTATCCGCGCATCGGCCAGATAGCTGCGGTCGACCTGCCCCGATTGGCGCAACGCCGCCCCGGCGATACCGTATGCTTTCAATACAGCACGCTGGAACAGGCACTGGCCCGCCTGGCCGAACGCGAGCAGCGACTCGCGCGGCTGCGGCGCCACATCGCGCAACGACTGGAGCATCCCGAGTGAAGCCGCACGCATGAAACGCATCGACCTCAATTGCGACCTGGGCGAATCGTTCGGCGCCTGGCGCATGGGCGAGGATGCCGCGCTGCTGGCGCTGGTCAGTTCGGCCAACATCGCCTGCGGTTTCCATGCCGGCGACCCGGCGATCATGCAGCACACGGTGGCGCTGGCGGTGGCCCACGACGTGGCGATCGGCGCGCATGTCTCGCTGCCGGACCTGCAGGGCTTCGGCCGGCGCGAGATGAGCGTCAGTGCCGATGAGGTCCATGCGATGACGCTGTACCAGATCGGTGCGCTGCAGGCCTTTGTCCGCGCCGCCGGCGCGCGGCTGGCCCACGTCAAGCCGCACGGTGCGCTGTACAACATGGCCGCCCGCGACCGCACGCTGGCCGACGCAATCGCCCGCGCCGTGCACGCCTTCGACCCGCAGTTGCGGCTGTTCGGCCTGGTCGGCTCGGCACTGATCGATGCCGGCAAGGCGCTGGGCCTGCCAGTGGCGGCCGAGGCGTTCGCCGACCGGCGCTACCTCGCCGACGGCTCGCTGCAGCCGCGACGCGAGCCGGGCGCCGTGCTCGACGATGCCGACCTGGCCACCGCCCAGGCGATCGGCATCGCCCGCGACGGCACGGTGAAGGCGGCGAACGGCCAGCCGGTAACGCTGCACGCCGATACGCTGTGCCTGCATGGCGACGGCGCCCACGCGGTGTCGCTGGCGCGCCAGCTGCGCACCGCGCTCGAGTCCGCGGGCCTGCGCATCGCCGCGCCGGGCGCGGCATGATCCTCCTTCCATCCCTTTGCGCGAGGCGTGCATGAACTACTGGCCCCTGCTCGGCGTCGCGGTGATCGTGATCGGCTTCGCGTTGCGCTTCAATGCGGTGCCGGTCGTGGTGACCGCCGCCCTGGTCAGCGGGCTGCTGTCCGGCATGTCGCTGCCGGCCCTGCTGGCCCTGCTCGGCAAGAGTTTCGTGTCCAGCCGCATGCTGCTGCTGTTCGTGCTGACCCTGCCCGCGATCGGATTGCTGGAGCGGGCCGGCCTGCGCGAACACGCACAGCGCTGGATGGCGCGCATGCAGAACCTGACCCTGGCGCGCCTGCTGATCGGCTACCTGCTGCTGCGCCAGCTGCTGGCCACGGTGGGACTCACCGGCGTCGCCGGCCCTGCACAGACGGTGCGCCCGCTGCTGGCACCGATGGGCGAGGCGGCGGCCGAGAAGATCCTGCCCGGCCTCGACCAGGCCGACCGCGAGGAGTTGCGCGCGATCGCCGCGGCTACCGACAACGTAGGCCGCTTCTTCGGCGAGGACGTGTTCATCGCGCTGGGCGCGGTGTTGCTGATCCAGGGTTTCTACACCCAGCACGGCATCGACCTGAGCCCGCTGGCGATCGCCCTGTGGGCGCTGCCCACCGCGATCGCCGCGTTCGTGATCCAGTCGCTGCGGGTGTGGTTGTACCAGCGGCGGTTGCAGCGCCGCGCCGCCGCGCTGCGTATCGAAGAGGCGAACTGAGCATGCTGCGGATCGAATACGCCTACTGGCTGATCGCCGCGTTCCTGCTCTACACCGGGCTGCGCAACCTGCGCGACCGGCACGGCTGGCACGCCGCGTTCTGGCTGATGCTGGGGCTGCTGTTCGGGGGCGGGGACTACATCCTGAAGCAATCCGCGGCCGGCCACGCGCTGCCCGCGCAGCTCGCCGGCGGCGGCGTGATCGTGCTGGCGCTGCTGGCGCCGCGCCTGCACCGCAAACCGCACCCGGAAAGCAGCAGTGCCGAGCAACGGCTGCAGTCGGCGATCCGGCTGGGCCACTGGCTGTTCGTGCCGGCCCTGTTGATCCCTCTGGTGACCCTGCTGGTGGCGCTGTTCGGCACCTGGCTGGTGATCGACGGGCATGCGCTGTTCGCCACGCCGCAGATGACCCTGACCGGACTGGGGCTGGCCTGCGTGGTGGCGCTGTTCGCCGCCTCGCGTGTCGCACGCACGCCGATGCACGAGGGCGTGGCCGAAGGCCGGCGCCTGCTCGACGCGATCGGCTGGGCCGCGCTGTTGCCGCTGCTGCTGGCCGCGCTGGGCCAGGTGTTCACGCAGAGCGGCGTGGGCACGGCGATCGCCGCGATCGCCACCGCCTTCCTGCCCACCGGCAACGCCACGGCCGCCCTGCTGGCGTTCGCGCTGGGCATGGTGCTGTTCACCGTGATCATGGGCAACGCGTTCGCCGCGTTTCCGGTGATGATGGCCGGCATCGGCCTGCCGCTGCTGATCCGCCAACATGGCGCGGATCCGGCGATCCTCGGCTCGATGGGCATGCTGTGCGGCTACTGCGGCACGCTGGTCACGCCGATGGCGGCGGACTTCAACCTGGTGCCCGCCGCGCTGCTGGAACTGCGCAATCCCTACGGGGTGATCCGCGCCCAGGCCTGGAGCGCCCTGTGGATCTTCGGCAGCACCGTGCTGTTGATGTGGTTGCTGGTATTCCGTTGAACCATCGATCGAGGCAAGCATGAGCCCATCCCTTCCGCGCATCCTTCTGACCGGGTTCGATCCGTTCGGCGGCGAGCCGATCAACCCTTCGTGGGAAGCCGTGCGCGCACTGCATGGCAAGCGCATCGGCGGCCATCTGGTGGTGGCGCGCCAGCTGCCGACCGAGTTCGCCGCCTCGCTGCGGCTGCTCAAGGCGGCGGAGCGCGAAGTGCGGCCGGCGATCCTGCTTGGCGTGGGCCAGGCGGGCGGACGCCAGCAGCTGTCACTGGAACGGGTCGCCATCAATGTGCAGGATGCGCGCATCCCGGACAATGCCGGTGCCCAGCCGATCGACGAGCCGGTGATCGCCGATGGCCCGGCGGCCTATTTCAGCACGCTGCCGATCAAGGCGATGCTCGCGGCGCTGCATGCCGCGGGCGTGCCGGCGGAGATATCCCAGAGTGCCGGCACCTACGTCTGCAACCACATCGCCTACGCGATGCTGCACCTGGCTGCGAAACGACGTGGCGTGCGGGCCGGCTTCATCCACATCCCGTATCTGCCGCTGCAGGCCGCGCGGCTGCGCGGCGCCGCCAGCATGGCGCAGGCCGAGGTGGAGCGTGGGTTGACGATCGCCCTGCGCACGGCGGCAAGGACGACCACCGACCGCAAGTTTGGCGCGGGCACCCTCGACTGATCCTCGTTCGGCGGACCCGGCTTGCGCCGTCCCCGGGTCTCCCATACGAAAAAGCCCGCGAACGGTTCGCGGGCTTTTCGATGTCTGTCCGGCATGCCGGAACGCAGTCAGCCGCCCTGGCTGTGATCCCGGACCGGAGGCGTCGGGGCTGAGCGAAGCTCATGATGGTCCTCGAGCTGGCGCGCCTTGATGTCGACCGGATTGATCTCGGTCAGCGTGCCCCTGTCGTCGTAGTAACCGCGGAACCCGTAGTCGAGCACCATCCGCGCCATGTACTGCAGATGCTGTTTGCGGATCTTCGAGTCGTCGCTGGGCTCCAGCAACACCGTCTTGGGCAACTTGCCCTGATCTTTCAGGTAGGCGAAATGGCTGCCGGTATCGATGGCGGAAAGCACCGCGCCGTCGACCAGGAACTGACCATCCTTGTACGCCTTGATGACTACGTCGAACTGTCCCTTCATCGAGGCCGTGCTGACCTCGCCCTTGGTTCCGCCAAGGTGACACCCAGCCAGCACCAGCAGGCTGCCCAGCATGATCGCAGCCGTGGCGCGTTTCAGCAGTGTGGAAAATCGGATCATGCATGTCTCCTGGATATCAATCGGACGAATCGGATGAAGTGTAACTCCACGCCGGGCAAACGCGGTGCATTCGCGTACGGCGTTCAGCGGCGGTCTCAGGTTCGCGGCAGGGTGACGCCCTGCTGGCCCTGGTACTTGCCGCCACGATCCTTGTAGCTGGTCTCGCATTCCTCGTCGGACTCGAGGAAAAGCATCTGCGCCACGCCTTCGTTGGCGTAGATTTTTGCGGGCAGCGGCGTGGTGTTGGAAAACTCCAGCGTCACGTGGCCCTCCCATTCCGGCTCCAGCGGCGTCACGTTGACGATGATGCCGCAGCGGGCATAAGTGCTCTTGCCCAGGCAGATCGTCAGCACCTTGCGCGGAATGCGGAAAAATTCGACGGTGCGCGCCAGCGCGAACGAATTCGGCGGAATGATGCACACGTCCGCCTCGACATCGACGAAGCTGGACGGATCGAACGCCTTCGGATCGACGATGGTCGAGTTGATGTTGGTGAAGATCTTGAACTCGCGCGCGCAACGCACGTCGTAGCCGTAACTGGAGGTGCCGTACGACACCAGCTTCTGGCCGTCGCGCAACTTGACCTGACCGGCCTCGAACGGCTCGATCATGCCGTGTTCCTGCGCCATGCGGCGGATCCACTTGTCGGGTTTGATGCTCACGCGATCTCCAGTCTCGAATCGGAACGGGGCCAGTCGATCGGCCCGGCCAAAGATGCGCAAAATACCACGGTACGGCCATCGCGCCCGCGATCGCCGCGCGGATCAGTCGCCGGCGAGCGTTCCGGCCAGTACCGCCAGGACATCGCGCAACTCGTCGCAGCGCGCCGGGTCGGCCAGGATCGTGCCGACCTCGCAGCCGGCACCCGGCAACGGTACGGTCGCCGAGGCCACCAGCCGTGCGGCCATCGTGAGCAGGATCTCGCGCAGGGCTGCCTGCGCATGAAACGAGCCACGGGCGGATGCGTTCAGCAGCGCCACCGGCTTGCCCGGGAACTCCAGGCTGCCGACCAGCCAGTCGAGCAGATTCTTGAAGGCGCCAGGCACGCCATGGGCGTACTCGGGACAGGCGATCAGCAGCGCATCGCTGGCGCCGACTGCCTCACGCAGGGCGGCGACCGCGGCCGGCAGCGGCTCGATTTCGTCATCGGGATTGAACAACGGCAGCGTGTCCAGCCCGGCATACAGCTGCAGCTCGAGGTCGGCGGGCGCCAGTTGTCGGGCCGCCTGCAGCAACGCCGTATTGGCGGAAGCCCGCCGCAAGCTGCCCGACAGGCAAAGGACGCGCCGCGGCGTCATGCAGCCGGCGTGCCCTGCACCACGATCTTGCCCAGCCCCAGCGACTTGTTGCGCGGCTGGCGCGACAGCCGCCCGGCCGCGTTGCGGGCGATCTCGCGGTAGCGCGCCGCGAGATCCGACTCCGGCATCGCCACCACGGTCGGCGTGCCGCCATCGGCCTGTTCGCGGATGCGGATGTCCAGCGGCAACGAGCCCAGGTACGGCACGCCGTACTGCGTGGCCATCCGCTCGCCACCGCCTTCGCCGAAGATGTGTTCCTCGTGGCCGCAGTTCGAGCAGACGTGGGTGGCCATGTTCTCGACGATGCCCAGCACCGGCACCTCGACCTTCTCGAACATCTTCAGCGCCTTGCGGGCATCCAGCAGGGCTATGTCCTGCGGCGTGGTGACGATCACCGCGCCGGCCACCGGCACCTTCTGCGACAGGGTCAGCTGGATGTCGCCGGTACCCGGCGGCAGGTCGACGATCAGGTAGTCCAACTGCTCCCAGCGCGTGTCGGTGAGCAGTTGCATCATCGCCTGGGTGACCATCGGACCACGCCAGATCATCGGCGTGTCCTCCTCCACCAGGAAGCCGATCGACATCACCGACAGGCCGTGCGCCTGCATCGGGATGATGCTCTTGCCGTCCGGCGACTGCGGCTTGCCACTGACACCCAGCATGCGCGGCTGGCTGGGGCCGTAGATGTCGGCGTCGAGCACGCCGACCTTCGCCCCTTCGGCCTGCAGCGCCAGCGCCAGGTTCGCCGACACGGTGGATTTGCCCACGCCGCCCTTGCCCGACGCCACCACGATGATGTTCTTCACGTTCGGCAGCGGTCCCAGCGCACCCTGCACCTTGTGCACGTGGACCCGGCTGGTGATCGAGACCGCGGCGGACTCGATCGCCGGATCGGCCTCCAGTGCCTGGCGCACCTGCCCGGTCAGGCGCTCGATGGCACCGGCCGCCGGATACCCCAGTTGCAGGTCCACCGAAACTTTCTCGCCGTCCACGCCGATCGCGCGCACGGCCTCGGCCAGCGGGGCACCGGTGTGGGTATCGGTCAGGTCGCCAAGAATGTGGCGGACCAGGGCTTCATTCGCCTGTGTCATGTCGGCTCGGGAGGATGATTGGAACGCCCATTATGCCAGCCGGCCGAAGCCCGCTGGCTGACCCAGATCAGCGCACCGGCCCGGCTGCGCACGCCGCTGAACCCCCGGCCCCGGGTTTGCGCAATGCAGCTTGACGCGTACCGAAATCCTCGCCAGTCTGCAAACCATACGCTTTCGTACGGGAGTAATACTCAATGAAGCATGCTTTTCGTTTCGCCATGGCCGCCAGCCTGCTGCTCGCTGCCGGCACCGCCCTCGCGGCCAATGACACCCCGGTCGGCAACTGGAAGACCATCGACGACGAGACCGGCCAGGCCAAGTCGATCGTGCAGATCACCGACAACAACGGCGAACTGCAGGCACACATCGTGAAACTGCTGAACCGCAGCCCGGAAGACATCGCCCGCGACGGCGTGGTCGCGCTGTGCAAGAAGTGCGATGGCGAGCGCAAGGACAAGCCGGTCGAAGGCATGAACATCATGTGGGGCGTGCACAAGGACGACGACGTCTGGGACGGCGGCAAGATCCTCGACCCGAAGAGTGGCAAGGTCTACAAGGTCAAGCTGTCGATGCGGGACGGTGGCGAGAAGCTCAACGTGCGCGGCTTCATCGGCTTCTCCTGGATCGGTCGCTCGCAGGTGTGGGAACGGCAACCCTGATCGGCATCCCGTCCACGAACTGAAAGCGCGCTTCGGCGCGCTTTTTCGTTGCGTGGACGCGTCGAACGCCTGGCGGGAGATTTGGACGGCCATGCCATAATGCGCAGTCCAATCGGAGTGCCTGCCCCCCATGAGTCGTCGTCTGCTCGTCACCAACGCCCTGCCCTATGCCAATGGCCCGCTGCACATGGGGCATCTGCTGGGCTATATCCAGGCCGATATCTGGGTGCGCGCGCAACGCATGATGGGCAACCAGGTGGCCTATGTCTGCGCCGACGATGCCCATGGCACGCCGATCATGCTGGCGGCGGAAAAGGCCGGCATGACACCGGAGGCTTACATCGAGGGCATCCGCCGGGGCCATGAGGCGGATTTCAAGGCGTTCGGTGTCGAATTCGACTGGTACCACACCACCCATTCGGACGAGAACCGCGAGCTGGCCTCGCTGATCTACACGCGCCTGCGCGACGGCGGCAGCATTGCCCGACGCAGCATCAAGCAGCTGTTCGATCCGGAAAAGCAGATGTTCCTGCCGGATCGCTACATCAAGGGTGTGTGCCCGAACTGCGGCACGGCGGACCAGTACGGCGACAACTGCGAACACTGCGGCGCCACCTACGCGCCGACCGACCTGATCAACCCATACTCGGTGATGTCCGGTGCCACCCCGGTACTGCGCGATTCGGAGCACTACTTCTTCGAGCTGAGCAAGTTCGAGCCGCTGCTGCGCGACTGGTTCGCGGGCAAGTACAGCGGCGGCAAGCCGGTGGCCAACAGCGGCGTGGCGGCCAAGCTGCGCGAATGGCTGGACGGCGGCCTGAAGGACTGGGACATCTCGCGCGACGCGCCCTACTTCGGCTTCCCGATCCCCGACGCCCCGGGTAAGTTCTTCTACGTCTGGCTGGACGCACCGGTCGGCTACCTGGCCAGCTTCAAGGCGCTGTGCGAGCAGCCCGGCTCGTCGCTGAAGTTCGACGACTACCTCGGCGCCGACAGCACGGCCGAGATGCATCACTTCATCGGCAAGGACATCATCAACTTCCACGGCCTGTTCTGGCCCGCGATGCTGCACGGCGCGGGTTTCCGCACGCCGACCGCGCTGCACGTCAACGGCTACCTCACCGTGAACGGCGCCAAGATGTCCAAGTCGCGCGGCACCTTCATCCAGGCGCGCACCTACCTGGACGCCGGCATCCATCCGGAATTCCTGCGCTACTACTTCGCCACCATGCTCAGCGATGCGCCGGTCGACGTGGATCTCGACCTCAAGGCCTTCGAGGAACGGGTCAACTCGCACCTGGTCGGCAAGTGGGTAAACATCGCCAGCCGTACCGCGGGCTTCGTGCAGAAATTCTTCGACGGCAAGCTGGCCGAACGTTTCGGCGACGAGGAGACCGTGCTGTGGCAGACCCTGCTGTCGCACTACGACGGCGTCGACGCGCTGTACGACAGTGGCGAGTTCGCCGAGGTCACCCGCCGCTTCGTCACCATCGCCGACCTGGTCAATGGCTACATCGCGGCCAGGGCGCCATGGGTGATCGCCAGGGACGAAAGCCGCCGCGATGAGTTGCAGCAAGTCTGCACCCTGGCACTGAACGCATTCCGCCTGCTGGCCGGCCTGCTCAAGCCAGTGCTGCCCGCCACCGTGGCGGCCGCCGAAGCGTTTCTGGCGGCCCCCATCACCAGCTTCGACGACGCCCGCCGTGAGCTTCCCGGTCACGTGGTCAGTACGTTCGAGCCGCTGCTCGGCCGCATCGACCCCAAGCTTGTCGAAGCCATGGTCGAGTCATCGAAAGAATCGCTCGGCGGCATGGAGACTGTGTCCACACCGACACCCGCAAAGAAACCCAAGGAATCCGGCAAGCCCATGAGCGAGAACGCCCCCGCCACCACCGAAGCCGCCACCATCGGCATCGACGACTTCGCCAAACTCGACCTGCGCATCGGCAAGGTCACCGCCTGTGAATTGGTGGAGGGCTCGGACAAGCTGCTGCGCTTCGAGCTGGACGGCGGCCCACTGGGCACCCGGCAGATCTTCTCGGGCATCCGCGCCGCCTATGGCGAGCCGGAGAAGCTGGTCGGCCGCAACGTGGTGTTCATCGCCAACCTCGCCCCGCGCAAGATGCGCTTCGGCCTGTCCGAAGGCATGATCCTCTCGGCCGGCGACGGCGGCAGCGACCTGTTCCTGCTCGATGCCGATCAGGGCGCGAAACCGGGCGCCAGCGTCCGCTGATCAGGAGGCCGCGCATGCTTCGCGTCCATCGCTCCTTCGATCACACCGAAGCAGAGATCGTCGCCAGCCTGCTGCGTGCAGAAGGCTGTCCCGCCTACGCCTTCGAAAACGGACTGTCGAGGCTCAAGTGGTATCAGGTGATTGCATTCGGAGGCACCGTGGTGATGGTGCCCGATGAATACCTGGATGCTGCCACCGATGTACTTACCCGCTGGCGGCGGGGTGACTACTGCCTTGAAGATGATGACCGCTGTCCGCGCTGCAACAGCAGCGATATCGAGGAGAACCCCAACTACCGAGGCTGGGCGTTCTTTTTTGCATGCTTCGTCGGACTGCCTCTGTGGCCTGTACTGAAATGGCGGGAGCGCTGCCGGTCATGTGGCCATCACTGGAAAGCAGCCGCGCCTGACAGCTATGCCGAGCTGAACTCGCAGGCCGCCAGCATCAGGAAAGTAGAACAGGATGACTGATCTCCTAACGCTGGCCGACCGCATCGACGCATTGCTGCCGCAGACGCAGTGCGAGCAGTGCGGCTATCACGGTTGCCGGCCCTATGCCGAGGCGATCGCGCGCGGCGAAGCGGCCATCAACCAGTGCCCGCCCGGCGGCGCCGCCGGCATCGAGCAGCTCGCCGCCCTGCTGCAGACGCCGGTGCTGCCGCTGAACCCGGCCAATGGCGTCGAGAAGCCGCGCACGCTGGCGCGCATCGTCGAAGCGGACTGCATCGGCTGCACCAAGTGCATCCAGGCCTGTCCGGTCGATGCGATCGTGGGCGCGGCCAAACTGATGCACACGGTGATCGCCGACGACTGCACCGGTTGTGAACTGTGCGTATCCGCCTGCCCGGTCGACTGCATCGTGCTGCTGCCGATGCCGGCCGAACAGCTCGACGCTGCCCACGCCGATGCCGCACGCGCGCATTTTCAGCGCCGCGAGGCGCGCCTGCAGCGCCAGCATGTCCGGCGCGAGGCCGAGCTGGCCGCGCGCAAGGCGGCCGTCGACAGCAGCGTCCAGCGCAACCCGGTGCTGGAGGCGCTGGCCCGGGCCCGTGCGAAACAGGAGCCGAAATCATGAAGCGCGCCGATGTCATCGACATGTTCACGCGCCTGCGTGAACTCGACCCGCACCCGACCACCGAACTCGACTACGCCAGCCCGTTCGAACTGCTGGTGGCGGTGGTGCTGTCGGCGCAGGCCACCGACGTGGGCGTGAACAAGGCCACGAAAAAACTTTATCCGGTAGCCAACACGCCGCAGGCGATCCTCAAGCTCGGCGAGGAGGGCTTGAAGCGCTACATCAGCACGATCGGCCTGTTCAACGCCAAGGCGAAGAACGTGATCGCACTGTGCCGCCTGCTGGTCGAGCATCACGGCAGTGAGGTACCACGCACCCGCGAGGCACTGGAAGCGCTGCCCGGCGTGGGTCGCAAGACCGCCAACGTGGTGCTCAATACCGCGTTCGGCGAGCCGACCATCGCGGTCGACACGCATATCTTCCGCGTCGCCAACCGTACCGGGCTGGCGCCGGGCAAGGACGTGCGCACGGTCGAGGACAAGCTGGTCAAGGTGATCCCGGCCGAGTTCAGGCAGGACGCGCACCACTGGCTGATCCTGCACGGGCGCTACGTGTGCAAGGCGCGCAAGCCCGATTGCCCACACTGCGTTATCCGTGACCTGTGCCGCTACCGGGACAAGACCGTCGAAGACTGAGGGCACACGTGGAATCGATCGGAGTACGGCCGCTCGGGCCCCCCGAGCATGACGGCCGCCACGGCAGGAGGCGTACACGCCAGCCTCACGGTTTCATCCCGCCATTGTCACGCTTTCTTTCAGGTCACGGAGCTACTTTCCACCCTGGATGCTCGGCATCCCGGCCGGGAATCCGATGCTTCCGGAAACTGCGTTGGAGGGCATCATGAAACGATCGATCCTCATGGCAGCCGCCTTCATGGGTCTCGCTGGTGTCTGCAACACGGCCTCTGCCGAGACCTCCCATCTGGCCAGGTACGTCGTCAGCCTCAACAACGGATTCGCCGTCATGGGCATCGTGGCCCATACATCGACCGAATTCGCGCAGGCTCAACGCGAGGCCAATCTGTGGGAGGGCCGGCGCCATGTCAGCCTCGGCCCGCACAGCATCGCCGCGGTCGCGATCGAGGTGCATGGCACGGATCCGGTGGCGGCGATACGTGCCCTGACCGCGGAGGAATCCGCGGTCGGCGCCGACGCCGATCGGCCCGACCTGACGAACTGATCCCGGGCGTGGACAAGCGTGGCCGAGGCGACGCCGGGCGTGCCGCTGGCGTGTTCCCTCGCGCATTGATGCGCTGTACCTGCGCTGCACGACGCCCGATCTTCATGGACTCCGCTGGATGCTCTAGCCGGCGAGTTGCGCCCGTTCCAGCGCCGCGATGTGGCGCTCCAGCCGCGGCCCGAGGTAGCAGTGCGATCCGCACGGCAGCAGGCCGACCCGACCGAACTCGCGCAGGTACCAGGCCGGCGCGCGCGACACGAAACCGTGATGGTCGCCGGCCACGTCGTCGCGGCTGGTGAACACCTCCAGAAACGCCACGCCTTCGAGCATCTCGCCGATGCCCTGCAGGCCGGCCCGGATCTCCGTCGGCTTCAGGTAGTGCAGCACGTCGGTGCAGACGATCAGGTCGAAGCGCGTATCGAAGCGCAAGTGTTCGAGCTGGCCGAAGCGGGCCAGCCCGATGTTGCGGCTGCGCCCATAGCGCGCCACCACGTATTCGCTGGCATCCAGCCCCCGATACGCAACGTCCGGACGCAGGGCGCGCAACGGCTTGCGCCAGGTCGCCTCGCCACAGCCGACATCGAGTACGTTGCGGATCGGCCGGCCGAGGTAGTACTCCGCCTGCGCCACCACCATCGCCACCTTGCGCTTGAGCTCGGCCGGCGAGCTCACCGCGTGCTGCGGGTCGCGGTACCACTTGTCGAAATAGTCGCGGTCGTAGGTCTTGGGCATGGCGGCGCAGTGGGGCTGACGGAGCGCCATGGTAGCCGGTGCGCGCTACCATTCGTCTGCCGGGCATCACTTCATGTATGCGCCGGGCTTGCCAGCATCGGCATCGTGTGACGACCCGAGCAGGAATATCCGCATGAGCATGGTTCGCTTCCGCCTGATCGGCAGCCGCGCCGATGCCGACGCCGTCATCGCCGGCCTGCATGGCATCGAGGACATCGAGCACGTCGAGGAGATCGACGACCTGATCTCCGGCATGCGCGACGACTCCAGCTCCAGCGAGTCGGTCAGCGACACCGAGGGACATGTGTACTGCATCGAGGTGGATGCGGCCGACGACAGCCTGGCCGAACTCGTGCGCGAATGCGCCGGGGCGATCGCACGCGACTGCAATGCCGGCATCGAGTTCGTCGACGAATTCTGAACGTCGCAGAACCTCGACTACCCGGAACCGAACAATTACCGCGACACGCTCAGCGGAATGTTCACGCGCGTCCGCGGCCTGTCGGACCGCCAGACGCAGAGCATGTTCCCGGGCACCAGCGTGCGGGCTTTAACTGGTACGGACCCGCATGACGGCTTCGTCCGCGCTCATGCCGCGGCGCTGGTCACCAGCAGGTGCTTGGCGATCTGGCCATGCAGTCGACCGATGTCGCGGACCAGATGCAAGGTGGCGAACAACAGCACGATACCGAGCAGACACAGCCCGATCGTGCCGGCCCAGTCCGGACCGTCATAGCGATAGCCGTCGATGTTCATGTTGATCACATTGAAGCCGAACGCCTTGATCGCGGGTGCGGCGGCAAAAGCCAGCGACACGCTCAGCAGGGTCACCGCGAGCGTGAAATAGATGATGCCCAGCGGCAACATCAGCAGCATGTAGAGCAGCGTGGTCCAGCTGCGCGCGTCGGTGAACATCGCGCCGATCCGCTTCAGCAGCGGCGCGCCCTGCTGCGCCGGATAGGGCGGCCGGCGCGGCATGCGCACGCCGAGCATCACTTCGACGATGCGCCCTTCCAGCAGGGACAGGCCACGCACGCTGCCGAAGAACAGCACGACGAACGGGATGCCGATGATCAACACCGAGAACCCGGCCGAAAGCGAGATGCCGGTCACCACCCAGGTGAAGTAGAAGATGCCGGTGGCCAGCGCCAGCAGCATGTAGAACAAGGCGCCATAGGTGTGCGCATCGGCTGCCACACCGAAGAAGCGCCCGATCGGCGAACGCCTCTGTGGCGGCGGCGGCGGACGGATCGCCCGCTGGATACGGATCTCCTGGTCGCGATAGATATCGGCCACTTCATCCGGCGCGCCGTAGCTGCCGACGACGTGTTCGAGCATGGCCGCCTCGTCGCGGCCGGGCTGCTCGGCCAGTTCGGCGCGCAGGTGTTCCTCGGCGTCGTACAGCGCGTCCTGGATCAGGGCCGGGTCGGCGCCGCGCAACTCCGCGCGCAGTTGGCTCAGGTATTCGGCAATCGTGCGTGGCGCGTTCATTACACCCCTCCTTGCAAGACGTTATCGACGGAATCCCGGGTAGCGGTCCATGCCGCGGTCCACTCGCGCAACGACTCGCGCCCGGGTTTGGTGATGCGGTAGTAACGGCGCGGTGGCCCGCTGACCGATGGTTCGACTTCGCTGGCCAGCAACCCGGCCCCCTCCAGGTTGCGCAGTACCGGATACAACGCGCTCTGCTTGCCGGCCAGTACCCCCTCGCCCACCTCCTCCAGCCGCTTGGCGATCTGGTAGCCGTACATCGGCTGGCGCGACTGGCCGAGCACCGCCAGCAACACCAGCGACACCGTGCCGCTGGACAGCTCCTTCTGGAATTTCTTCAGTTGGCTGGTGATCTCGTCCACGGACTCGCCTGCACTGCCACTTGGGTCGACGTGAACCATAGTACGAAGTTCATACTAGTACATGGGTATGAAGTCATGGACGGTGCGCAGCGCGGTTTTGGGCATGAAACCAATGTATGTACGCGTCGTACAAACATTGGCGTCAGGGGGCAGAACCCTCCCGGAATCACTTTCTGCCGGTTTGATCCTCTGGTACGAGCATGCTCGGAGCCAGACCGAATACGCGCCGGCACGTCCGCGTCAGGTGGGCGGCGTCGGCAAATCCGGCCTCATGCGCGGCCTCGGTCCAGGAACGGCCCTGGAAGGCAAATGCCACCGCTTGTTCCATGCGCGCCCATAGCAGCCAGGCCCGCAGCGACGTGCCTGTCTGGGATACGAAGAGATGGCGGAAGCGGCCCGGCGAAAGATGGACTGTGGCCGCCACCTCTTCGAGCCGGATGGGTCTTTCGAGGCGTGCCCGCATCCATGCCAGTGCCGCCGTGATGCGGGCGTCCTGGCTGGGTGCCATCGCCGGATTTCCTGCCAGACGACAGACAGCGCCCTGGGCGAACTGCGCCATGAGGTCGTCCGGCGTGACGGCAAGGTATTGCGCGTGCAGATGCTTCACGGCATCGAGGGCCTCCACATCGGAAAGCAGAGCCACCTCGAAGCCCGAAAACCGCGCCCTGAGGGCTGCACCGCGGGTGGAATGGGGTTCCACGAACAGCGTAGCGATCGCCGTTCCGCAGCCGTCGAACCGATGACGACAATCGGGCATCACCACCATCCCCCGGGTCTCGCGCCAATCGGCCCAGGCATCGGCCTGAACGCGAAAGTTTCCCTCCATCGCCAGTGATATCTGGATGGCGTGGTGAGCGTGGTCCTGGACCAGTCCGATGGAACGACCAATCCACAGGCTGCCGCCTGGCCAGCCAATGACCCGCCCCACCCCGGCGACGGGACGTCTGCGTGCCTCGGGTTCGGCGGCGACGGTGGTCATAAGCAGCCATCCGATCAGCCCCTTTGTTCAAGATCGCTGGGGCGGGAGTGCACAGAATACGCCCCGCAGGCCACCTCCGGCCTGCCCCTTTCCTGGAGAGCCTGCCTGATGAATACCCATACGAACCCCTGCCCCTGCACCGACTGTGTCGGTACCGCCTGCAGCTGCGGTTGCCAGACCGCAACCCCGGTTGCATCGACCTGCCAGTGCGGCTGCCAGCAGGGCAAGCCCTGCCAGTGCGGTCCACGCTGACCTGGAGCTGCACGGATGGCCCGGACGCCGTCCGTGCAGCGAGAGCCATTTCCTGCACGGCAGCCTTGCCTGCTCTGCGGCGATACCGCTCGCCCCCTGGATTTGCCGCATGACGGTTTCGATCCTCACAGACTCACTGCCTGGCGTGTTTCAGGCAGTCTTTTACGGCGACGTCACTATCGAAGAGCGCGCGCTCACGCTGCAGCACAGTCTGCAATGGCTCAGCCGGAACAATCCGCAACGCATCCTGCTCGATTTCACCGAGGCACGTGTCGTTCCAGCGTCACCGGAGGCGACCATTCAACACGCAAGAAATCTGGCGTTCGAATACAACGTCATGTGCGGCGCACGGATTGCCTACGTGTCTCGCCTCGGCCCACAGGAAGTCGAATCCGTCGAGATGCTGGCCGCAGTGCGCGGCTACTTCTACCAGCGATTCACGGATCGAGCCTTTGCCCTGGACTGGCTCGTGCGGGAGAGCGAATGGAAATTCCAGCCCGGGCCTTTCCCGGTGGCCTGATCGGTGCCGCCTTCATGGATTTCGTCGAGCCTCCATGCAGCCGGCGCGGCATGGCGGCCCGACACTGCTTTCGCGGTGAAGCGCATCGAGAGCGGTGCACTCCGGGGCGTTGATGGACTGCCCAGCGGCATCGCCCCGGTTTCCGGGCCCGCACCGACCTTGATGTCATGTCCACTGCGCTCTGCTAAGTTGCCAGACCTGTTGCTCAGTCATCTGAAGGGGAATCCGATGCTTGCACGCCGCCTTGCTGCCGCCCTCGCGTTGCTTGCCGGTCTGCTGCTGTCGCATGCGGCTGCCGCGGCGGACAAGAACGCGCCTACGCCGACCACCGGGCAGTTGCTGGCACGGTCACGTGCTGCCGAATGGCGCACGCCCGATCCGCGCAACCTGCTGGTGATGCAATTGCCGACCGGTCGCGTGCTGATCGAACTGGCCGCGGACTTCACCCCGCTGCACGCGGCGAACATCCGCACGCTGGCGCGGCAGCATTATTTCGATGGCTTGGCGATCGTGCGGGTGCAGGACAACTTCGTGACCCAGTGGGGCGACCCGGCCAGCGACGATACCGGCGACAAGACGAAGCTGCGCTCGCTGGGCAAGGCGCGCGGCACGCTGCCGCCGGAATACACCCGGCCGATCGACCCGAAACGGGAGTGGACCGCCCTGCCCGATGGCGATGTCTACGCGCCCGAGGTCGGTTTCTCCGAGGGCTTTCCGGTGGCGCGCGATCCGGCCAGCGGACAGGAG
The DNA here is from genome assembly GCF_042657065.1 of Rhodanobacter ginsengisoli. Classification (NCBI taxonomy): domain Bacteria; kingdom Pseudomonadati; phylum Pseudomonadota; class Gammaproteobacteria; order Lysobacterales; family Rhodanobacteraceae; genus Rhodanobacter; species Rhodanobacter ginsengisoli. The sequence goes on along the minus strand of NZ_JBHSNF010000001.1, from coordinate 1,576,058 downwards.
TGGCCGACCCACTGTTACGGCATGGTCGGCGTGGGCCGCGGCAACGACCCGCAGACCGGCAACGGCAGCGAACTGTATGCAGTGATCGGCCAGGCACCACGCCGGCTCGATCGCAACCTGGCGATTGCCGGCCGCGTGCTCGAAGGCATGCCGCTGCTGTCAGGTCTGCCGCGCGGCGACGGGGCGATGGGCTTCTACGGCAAACCCGCGCAGCGCACGATCATCGAGTCCGTGCGACTGGCGTCCGATCTGCCGCCGGCGCAACGCCCCGCCGTCGAGGTGCTGCGTACCGACAGCGCCACGTTCGCCGCGCTGCTGGATGCCAAACGCCACCGGCATGACGCGTTCTATGAAACATCGTCGGGCAAGGTGGGCCTGTGCGACATCGACGTGCCAGTACGCGAGCGGACGTCGACCCCGGCTTCACCGTGAGGCATCTAAACCGGCGCGGGCGAACATCCTGTTCAGCCGCGTCGGTTACCTTGCCTTCCACCTGGCCGATTGCGGAAACTGCGGCATGCCGTTGAACGATACCCTGGACTTCCTGCGTGCCTGGCTGCGCGATCCGCGTGGTATCGGTGCGGTGACGCCATCGGGCGCAGCGCTGGCGCGGTTGATGACCTCGCATGTCAGCCAGCTGGACGGGCCGGTGATCGAACTGGGCCCGGGTACCGGTGCCCTGACCCGCGCGCTGCTGGCGCGTGGCGTGCCACCCCATCGGCTGGCGCTGATCGAAGCCGACCCGCATTTTGCCAAAGCGCTGAGCCGACGTTACCCGCAGGCCAAGATCCTGCGCATGGATGCGGCACAGCTGGGCCAGACCGACTCGCTGTTCGGCAACGAACGGGCCTGTGCCGTGGTCAGCGGCCTGCCCCTGCTGTCGATGCCCGCCAGCCAGGTCGCCGCCATCGTGCAGGGCGTGTTCGAGCGGCAACTGCGTGCCGGCGGCATGTTCTACCAGTTCACCTACGGCATGCGCTGCCCGTTGCCGGCCGCCCTGCTGCTACGGCTGAACCTGCAGGCCCAGCGCGTGGGCAGTGCCCTGCTGAACCTGCCGCCGGCGGCGGTCTACCGCATCAGCCAGCGGCCGGATATCCTGATTGCCGCCTGAGACCGCACCGCACAAGGGTTTGGTGGCTAAACCGCCCGGCACCGGGCCGAACGATTTCCGCGTCCCGTTCACATTCGCTCGGCGGCGTAATTGGCTATAGTGAAAACCTGATTCGAGAGCCGAGATCCTTCATGAGCCATCCTGGTCAACCGCCGTCTCGCCGTGCAGCAGGAACATCCTCCGGCCCCCAGGGAACCCGACTGTTTTCCACCGAAGCCTTGCGCCAGTACGCGAGCGAGGCGGATTTTGCATCGGATGAGCCGGCCAGCAAGCACGAGCCGGTACTGGAAGGGATCAGTCCGGGACTGGAGACCTTGCGGTTCTCGCTGCGCCCGGGTCGGCAGACCATCGGCAGGAACAGCGACAACGACATCGTCGTGGACGACTCCAGCGTGTCCGCCTCGCATGGCTGGATCATCATCCAGCACGGGCACTACGTCATCATGAACACGCTGTCCACCAATGGCACGTACGTGAATGACCGACGCGTCCATGAAGCGACCCTCAAGCACGGCGACCACATCCGGCTGGGCCAGGCCGAGTTCCTGTTCCTGACCCGCGAACGCGGTGCGCCCCGCTTGATACGCCCGCGCTGGATCGCGGCGAGCCTGCTGCTGGTCGGGCTGGGTGTGCTGGCCTGGCGGCTGATCTGAACCGCCGGTCATGACCGACCGCGACATCCCGCAGCGGGTCGGCCGCTATCTCATCGAAGGCGTCCTCGGCGAGGGCGCCATGTCAGTGGTTTACGCGGGGTTCGACCCGGATATCGAGCGTCGGGTCGCGATCAAATGCCTGCATCGCGAGGTCGCCGCCGATCCCGCCTGCCGCCAGCGCTTCCTCGCCGAAGCGCGCGCCGCGGGCCACCTCACGCATCCGCATATCCTCACCATCTTCGATGCCGGGGAAAGCGACGACGGCTACTCCTACATCGCGATGGAACGCCTCTCGGGCGAGACGCTGGCCAGTCGTGTCGCACGCGAAGGATTCCCGCCCGTCACGGTCATCCTGGAGGTGGCCGAACAAGTCGCCGCCGCGCTCGAGTATGCCCACAGTCGGGACGTCGTTCACCACGACATCAAGCCTGAAAACATCATGCTGGGTGACGGCTGGCATCAGGTCAGGGTCAACGACTTCGGCATCGCCGAGCGGCGTCGGGCAAAAGGCGAGACTGCCAGCCCGCGCACCGAGATCGGCGGCACCCCGGCCTACATGGCGCCGGAGCACCTGCGCGGCGAACCCACCGATTCCCGCAGCGACCTGTTTTCGCTGGGCGTGGTGCTGTACTGGCTCGTCTGCGGCAAGTTGCCCTGGCGGGAGACCGACGACCTGCGCCAGCTGCTGCGTGAACGGCGAAGGGTGCGCCGGCCAAAGCTCCAGCCACGGGATCCGTCCACCCCGTCGATCCTGCTCGACATCGTGCGCACCCTGCTGGCACCCGCGGCCGAGGCACGCTATCAGCGCGGTGCCGAGGTCGTCGACGACCTGCGCCTGGCCCGCCGCGAGTACGAGCGCCTGTACGAAAAGCCGCTGACCAGCCGCATCGTGTCGCTGCGATTGCGCTGGTCCGGCCTGCTCGGCATCGTTTTGAGCCTCACCCTGCTGATTGGGCTGAGCGCCATCTACGCCAAGCAGAACACCGCCGTCACCGGCCTGGCGCTGGACTTCGGCAGTTCGCTGGGGCGCATGATCGTCAGCGAATCGGCCGAGGACCTTCTGCTGGGCGATCGTGCCGCCACGCGCGCCCTGGTCGAGGATATCGCCCGCAACCAGCAGATCCGCTACCTCGCGATTGCCGACCGCCACGGCGAGATCATCGCCAGCACCCAGCAGGACCAGGTCAGTCGGCGACTGCCGCTGTTGAGCGGGCAGGAACGCCTGTCCGCGAACCGTGACGTCACCAGCTATCGCGGCCACATCACCGGTGACGCGGACCTGGGCGAGATGCTGCTGTTCGACATGCCGATCCGTTATCAGTCCGCCACGGTGGGCGCTCTGCGGTTGGGCATCAGCGACGCGCCGTTGCGCGCCGCCCAGAAGACCACGCTGTGGGTGATCGTCGCCGTGCTGGTGGTGACGCTCGCGGCGGTGGTCGGCTCGGCCTACTGGTTGTCGCGGCGGCTGCTGACCCTGTTCGATCTGCTGGGCAGCGCCATGCTGCGGGTGGCGCGGGGTGATTTCCGACACCGCATCCGGCTGGCCCGCCGCGACGAAATCGGCCGGGTGTTCGCCGCGTTCAACCTGATGAACGGTGCCCTGCAATCGCGGCATAGCCGAAGCCGCAAGACCGACCCCACCACGCCGCTGGAAGACATCGGACGACCCACCCGCATCATGCCCGTGGCGACCCCCGAAGACGATGTCCGGCAACCGCCCGGTTGAGAGGTCCGACCACGGTGCGGCGCGGCCACGCCGAGGTCAGAGCTGGCGCAGACGACGCTTGAGCTCCAGTGCACGGGTCCGGTAGATGATCGCCGGCTCGAACGTCGGGTCGATCGCCAGCGCGCGATTCCACAGCGTGATGGCCTGATCCAGCTGCTGATCGCGATACAGCACGATGGCCCGCTGGTGGTATTGCGCCACCAGTTGCCGGCGCATCGAGGCGGAGGCCGAGCCGTTCGACCGCAACTGCGGATCGACCAGCAGCGCCTGATCGAGTCGCATCAGCGCCTCGCCCTTCCGGCCCTTGTTCAGCAGGCTCACGCTTTCGTCCTGCAGCCGGCTGGCCTTCGTCGCCGATGACTCGCCGATGGTCCCGGCCCCCGGACTGATCGCCGGTCCGGGGCTGCTCGGCCCGGTGCTGCCCGGGTCGGGGCTGGCCGGTCCGGGATGGGCTGCCGATTCGGCGACGTCACCGCCCACGGGCTCGGCCATGCGGGGAACCGACAGCGGCAGCTTCAGCTTCTCGCCCACACGCAGAAACGACGGGTGGGTCGATTCGTTGTACCGGGCCAGGATCAGGAACAGGTTCGGGTCACCGAGATAGCGGGCGGCCAGGCCACTGTAGGAATCCCCCGGTCGCACCACGTAGATGCGCCGCTTGCTGCCGAGCATCTGCTCCGGATCGACCGTGAGCTGTCGCAGCATCGCCTGGGCCGGACGATCCCCCGGATGCTTCGTCAGATACCGGCGCAACGCCTTTTCGGCCTCGGCATAATGGCCGGGCTGGACTTCCTGCCTGACGATCGCCGCCACGGACGGGTAGTCCTTGCCGGACTCGACGGCACGCACGGGCGTCGCCACGGATGGCGTAGTCGGCTGCACGACCACCCGCGCCTTGAGCCTGGCGATCTGGGCGCAGCCGGCGACGACCAGCATGGCCGCAGGCAAGGCGATCAGGATCGCCCGCTTCAGCCAGCGGCAGTCACCACACCACGTTCGTCTTGAAACCATGCGTTCCGCCTGCTCAACTCGACCTGACCGTCAGGCCACCAGACCGCCCCGACGGCCCGCGCGGCCCCGAAGCCAGGATACCCAGCCCGCGCGAAACAATATCAAGGCCACATTGTCGCCTGCTTCCCCGGCGCGCTCCAGCACGAGCGTGAGTGCCTCGTGCAATGCGCCCGGCTGATCGCGACGGTGCGCCAGCCGACCCAGCTCCTGCGCCGACAGATGTTCCCACACGCCGTCGCTGCACAGCGCGAACGCCTGCCCCGCGCGCAACATCGCGCCGCCATGCTCGACCTGCGGTGGCTGCGCACCACCGAGGCCACGCAGCAACTTGTGCTGGTCGGGATCGCTGGCCAGCTGATCGGCGCCGAGTTCACCACGGCGCACTTTCAGCTGGGACAGGCTGTGATCCTCGGTGCGACCGATACAGCGCCGTCCCTGGAACCGATACAGGCGACTGTCGCCCACGTGCGCCCAACTGATGTGATGCCCCCGGATCAGCAACGCCACCACGGTCGAATGCGGCTCGCCGCTGGCCAGATCCCGGCCACGGCGGCGCAGTTCGGCGTGTGCTTCCTGACAGAGCGTCTCCAGAAACACCGCCCCGGGCTGCTCCCGCCACAGGCCCTGCTCCCACAATCGGCGAGCGACATGGATGACGCCCTCGGCGGCAAGCTCGCCTGCACCGTCGCCGCCCATGCCGTCGGCCACCACCAGCAGTCGAGCATCACCGGATGGATCGTGCAGGCATACCAGGTGATCCTGCTGGGTCGCCCGCCCGCCCCGTGCCCGCCCGGCGGCCACCCTCGGCAGCGTGCAGGTCTCGATCTGCTTGTCCATCTGCGGCACCGCCTTGCCTGGGCATCGGTTTGCGAAGGGCTGTCTGCGTGGTTGCCGGCCCAGTATAGCCATGGCGGCCCGGCCGGTTTCCGGCCGGGCGAGGATGATCCAGCATGGGTGGCGGAACCGTGCGGCTTTGCTTCGGCGACCGCCGCAGCGGCAGCCACATCAGCCGGCGCGAAGCCGGCGCGGCGGGCCCGAGTAGCTCCAGGTCGGCACCGGGAGCGGTCGCCATTGCGCGAAAGACGCCGGAATCCGTGCCCGCGGGCATGCCTCGCGCAATGCCGCCAGTGCGCGCTCCGCCGTTTCGTGGCGCCCCAGCTCCCGCTCATCCAGCAGGGCTCGCCAGCGGCGGCCGTGCTGCACGATGCGCAACAGGCCGGCCTTGGAAGGAAGAACGTATTGCGCAAGCACGATGCTGACCCGGGAAAGCAGGAGCCTCGCAGTGTGCGAGCCGATCGTGACGCCGTTCTTGTGCTCGTACGACAGCAGCATGACGCCGGTTTCGCGCGCCGCGGCACGGGCGTCCGCGCAGGGCGCGGTCGGTGGCGAGTGTGGTGCGGCGCATGCCGAAGTGCGTTCGATCGGAAGAGAAAGGCCGCCCCGAGGTGGCAGCGGAGCCGGCTCAGGCGATGCCGTGCAGCCCGCATTCGCGCTTGAGCCCGAAGAAGCGGGTGTCCTCGGCGTCCATGCCGGGCTCCCAGCGATGGCTGGTGTGGCGGTCGCCGATCGATACGTAGCCCTGTGCCCACAGCGGGTGGTACGGCAGGCGGTGGCGGGTGAGGTAGTGACCGATGTCGCGATCGCTCCAGTCGGCCAGCGGGTGCAGTTTCCAGCGGCCGTTGCGCTGCTCGAGCACGTCGATCACCGCGCGGCTGCGCGACTGCTGCCGGCGCAGCCCGGCGATCCAGCTGGCCGCATTCAACTCGGCCAGCGCGCGCTGCATCGGCTCGACCTTGCGCAGCTGGTTGTAGCGATCGATGCCGGTCACGCCCTGCTCCCACAGCCGCCCGTGGCGCGCTTCCATCCGCGCGGGGCTGAGCGGTGACTGGTACACCTTGAGGTTGAGCGCCAGCCGTGCGGTCAGCTCGTCGATGAAGCGGTAGGTCTCGGGGAACAGGTAACCGGTGTCGATCAGCACCACGGGGATATCCGGCCGCTGCCGCGTCACCATATGCAACGACACCGCCGCTTGCGCGCCGAAGCTGGAGGACAGCACGTGCTCGCCGGGCAGGTGCTCGAATGCCCAGGCGACGCGCTGCTCGGCGCTGAGCGGCGCCAGCGACGCATTCAGTGCCGCCAGTGCCTGTGGCTCGACGATAGCCTGGTCGAACACGATGTCGCTCATGCCAGCACCGTGGCGGCGATACGCCGCGAAGGCGGCGCGGCGAGGATGCCCACACGCAGCAGGAAATCGCCGAAGCCCTCGCCTGCGGAGCGCTCCGCGGCGTAACGCGCGAACAGCGGATCGAGCGCCTCGAGGATCGAGGCCTCGTCGATGTTCTCGCGGTAGACCTGGTTCAGCCGCTGGCCGCTGAAATCGGCGGCCAGGCGCAGGTCGTAACGACCTGGGGCACGGCCGACCAGGGCGATCTCGCCCAGGTAGGGCCGCGAGCAACCGTTCGGGCAGCCGGACAGGCGCAGCAGGATCGGGGCATCGATCAGGCCATGGCTGTCCAGCAACGCTTCCAGCTTCGGCAGGATCTGTGGCAGGTAGCGTTCGCTTTCGGCCATCGCCAGGGCGCAGGTCGGCAGCGCCACGCAGGCGACCGCGTGCTGGCGGATCGCGCTGTGCTTCAGATAGCCGTCCAGACCGTGGCGGGCCACGATCGCGTCGATGCCGGCGCGGTCAACCGCGGCCACGTTGGCGATGATCAGGTTCTGGTTGCAGGTGAGCCGGATGTCGCCGGTATGCACGCCCGCCAGCTCGCGCATGCCGCTGAGCCAGGTCTGGCCGGGGCAATCGAGCAGGCGCCCGGACTCGACCTGCAAGGTCAGGTGCCAGCGGCCCGCGTGGCCCTGGATCCAGCCGTAGCGATCGCCGTTGTGCTCGAAGCGGAATGCGCGCGCGGGCGCCAGCGCAACGCCGAGACGACGTTCCACCTCGGCCTTGAACACCTCCAGCCCACGCGTGTCGATGGTGTACTTCAGCCGCGCGTGCTTGCGCTCCTGGCGATCGCCCCAGTCACGCTGCACCGAGATGACCGACTCGGCCAGCGCCAGCAACCGTTCCGGCCGCACGAAGCCGATCACGTCGCCAAGCCGCGGATAAGTGCTCGGGTCACCATGGCTGGCGCCCATGCCACCGCCGATCGCCACGTTGAAACCCAGCAGCTCGCCCTGATCCACGATCGCGATCAGGCCCAGGTCCTGGGCAAACACATCGACATCGTTCAGCGGCGGGATCGCCAGCCCGATCTTGAACTTGCGCGGCAGGTAGGTCGGCCCGTACAGCGGCTCATGCTCTTCCTCGCCCACCAGCTTCTCGCCGTCGAGCCAGATCTCGTGGTACGCGCGGGTCTGCGGCTTGAGGTGCTCGGACAGGCGCACCGCCCACGCGTACGCCAGCTCGTGCGCCGCCGACTCGACCGGGTTGGCGTTGCACACCACGTTGCGGTTGATGTCGCCGCAGGCGGCAATGGTGCTGGCCATCGCCGCGTCGATCGCGGCGATGGTCGGCTTCAGGTTGTGCTTGATCACGCCGTGCCACTGGAAGGTCTGCCGGGTGGTGATGCGCAGTCCGCTGCTGGCGTAGTCGCTGGCGATCGCATCGAACGCCAGCCATTGCGCCGGCGTCATCACGCCGCCGGCAAGCCGCGCGCGCACCATGAACGAATAGGCCGGCTCCAGCTTCTGCCGGCGCCGCTCGTCGCGGATGTCGCGGTCATCCTGCTGGTAGGTGCCGTGGAACTTGATCAGCTTGCCGTCGTCCTCGCTGATCGCGCCGGTGACCGGATCGGCCAGTCCCTCGGCGATGCCGCCCCGCAGGTAGCGGCTTTGCTGCTTGATGGTTTCGAATGAGCTGGACATGGGCTGTTCCGATCAGTAGATGTCGCGGGCATAACGGCCCTGTTGCAGCAGCTCGCCGAGCCAGCTGTCGGCGTCCTCGATGGACAGCCCGCCGTGGCTGGCGATGATGTAGACCAGCGCCTCGTGCACGTCGCGCGCCATGTGGGTGGCGTCGCCGCAGACATACAGATGCGCGCCTTCGCGCAGCCACGCATAGAGCTCGCGCCCTTGTTCGCGCAGGCGCTGCTGCACGTAGACCTTGCTGGCGGAGTCGCGCGAGAAGGCCAGATCGAGCCGATCCAGCGCACCGCTGCGCAGCGCTTCCTGCCATTCGACCTGATACAGAAAATCCTGCTGGAAGTGGCGGTTGCCGAAGAACAGCCAGTTGCGCCCGCCCGCTCCGGTCGCCTGGCGTTCCTGCACGAACGCGCGGAACGGCGCGACGCCGGTGCCCGGACCGATCATGATCACGTCGCGGCTGCCATCGGCGGGCAGCCGGAAGCGCTCGTTCGACTCGACGAACACCGGTACCCGTACATCGTCGCCCGCGCCGGCCAGAAATGCCGATGCCGCACCGACATGGGCACTCCCATGCGCGATGTACTCGACCACCGCGACCGTCAGGTGCACCTCGTCCTGACCGACCAGCGCGGGGCTGGAGGCGATCGAGTACAACCGTGGTGTCAGCGGACGCAGTGCGGCCAGCAGTTGCGCGGGCTCCCACGCCACCGGGAACCGCCGCAGCAGATCGATCGGCTGGTGGCCGGCCAGCAGTGCCGCAAACGCATCTCTCTGCTCCGGCTGCAGCAGTCGCTGCAACTCGCCGGATCCGGAGGCGGCGGCCTGGGCGGCCACCAGCGGGCGGCTCAGCCGGGTGAGTTCACGCTCCTGACCGAGCCAGCGTGCCAACGGCAACCGCCGGCCGTCGTGCTCGATCTCGGCCGCACCATCGAGTTTCAGCGCCGACAGCCACTGCTCCACCAGCTGCGGCGGATTGCGCGGCCAGACCCCGATCGCATCGCCGGCCTCGTAGCGCAGGCCGGAGCCTTCCAGCGACAGCTCGACATGACGCAGGTCACGCGCGCTGTCGCGCGACACGATGCGCTGGTTTTCCAGCACGGCGGCCGCAAACGGCCGCTCGCGCGCATGCAGTGGACGCGGCGGCGCAGCGACCGCGTGCAGCGGGCTGGCGTGACGCGCCGGTGCGCCCGACCCGCTCAAGGCCTCGCGCGCGGTCTCCAGCGTGCGCGCCGACCAGGTGGCGGCCACCGTCTCGAAATCCACATCCGCCTCGCCCAGCTCGACGAAACGGGTGCCGCCCAGGGCGGTGAGCCGGGCATCCAGCTCGCGGCTCACCGCGCAGTATTTGGGATAGCTCGAGTCGCCCAACCCCAGCACGGCGAACTTCAGCTGCGGCAGCTTCGGCGCGCGCTTGCCGGCAACGAACTCGAAGAAGCCGATCGCGTCGTCCGGCGGGTCGCCGTCGCCCTGGCTGCTGATCACCACCACCAGGTAGCGCTCCTGCGCCAGTTCGCGCAGCGGGTAGGCGCCTGCCCTGAGCAGGCGCACCGGCAATCCGGCCGCCTGCGCGCGCTCCGCCAGCTGCTCGGCGACCCGGCGGGAGTTGCCGGTCTGGCTGCCGTAGACGATGCTCAATCGCTCGACCGGCTCCACCGCCGGGGTGGTCGCCGGCTCGCCTACCACGGCCAGTCCCGCGTGTGCCGGCAGGCGGGCCGCCTGTGCCGCGCTGTAGGCCGCGATCCAGTACAGGTCCGCCGGCGCCAGGCCGGCAGTCAGCCGGTTGAGCAGGGCCAGTTTCTCCGCATCGAGTGTCGAGGATGGCGGAATCGGTTTGAGTGCGGCATTCACGGCAGTTCCTTTTGGACGTCTTTACTTCTTGACGTCCATGCTATGAAAACTCCACTCGTCCGTGAAAACATATGTCGGCATGTCGTTATGCCCGCTCTTCATTTCTGCGCACGGTCGCCGCGGACAGATACTGCAGCCACCCGGACTGCCCGATCGACCTGCCCACGTGAGCGAGCTGCTTGTCTTCATTGCCGTCGGCGCCCTCGCCCAGCTGGTCGACGGCGCGCTGGGCATGGCCTACGGCGTGACCTCGGCCGGGCTGCTGATCGGCCTGGGCATGCCGCCGGTGGCGGCCAGCGCCAGCGTGCACTACGCCGAGACGTTCACCTGCGGGGCCTCCGGCATCAGCCATCTGCTGGCCGGCAACGTGCGCCGCCCGCTGTTCCTGGCCCTGGTCTTCCCGGGCGTGCTGGGCGCCCTGCTCGGGGTCCTGGTCGCGATCCACCTGCCGGCGGCCTGGATGCGCATGATCCTGACGCCCTACCTGCTCGGCATGGGCGTGTTCCTGCTGTTCCGGAGCAGCCGACCATCCGGCCTGCGCGACGACGTGCCACGCGGCACGGCACCGCTGGGGTTGCTCGCCGGCTTCGCCGACGCGATCGGCGGCGGTGGCTGGAGCGCGCTGACCGTCACCATCCTGCTCGCTCGGGGCTTGCCGCCCCGAGCGGTGATCGGCAGCGTGCATCTGGCCAAATGCGTGGTGAGTATCGCCGCCAGCGTGAGTTTCCTGCTCACCATCGGGGTCAGCCACGCCCCGGCTGTGCTCGGCCTGATCATCGGCGGCGTCCTGGCCGCGCCGTTCGGTGCGCTGTTCATCCGGCGCATCCCGGCCCGCGCGGCGAGCATGCTGGCCGGCATCGCGGTGCTCGCGCTGGGCGCCAACAATGCGTTCCACCTGTTTGCCTGAGGCTGCCCGGTTCCCGTCCGCGACCATTACAATGGCCGGATGACCACCACGACAGACCTCCCCATCGAAGTCCGCGGCAGCAGCACACGCCCGCTGGGCATGAGCCCGGCCCGGTTCCTGCGCGACTACTGGCAGAAGCGGCCCTTGCTGATCCGCAACGCATTTGCCGACTTCAAGCCGCCGCTGCAGCCGGACGACCTGGCCGGGCTGGCCTGCGAACCCGCCGCGCTGGCGCGACTGATCGTGCATGACGAAAAGCGCGACCGCTGGCAGGTCAATCCCGGTCCGCTGAGCGAAGCCGACTTCGCCAATACGCCGGACAGCCACTGGACCCTGCTGGTGCAGGACGTGGACAAATGGGATGCGGATGTCGCCGGACTGCTGCAGCACTTCAGCTTCCTGCCGAGCTGGCGGATGGACGACGTGATGGTCTCCTATGCCGAGCCGGGCGGCGGCGTCGGCGCCCATGTCGACCAGTACGACGTGTTCCTGCTGCAGGGACTGGGCCAGCGCCACTGGGCGATCAGCGACGACCCGATGGCCCCGAAGGAATTTCGCCACGATGTCGAGCTGAAGCAGCTGGCGCAGTTCGAGCCGACCCACGAGTGGCTGCTGGAACCGGGTGACATGCTGTACCTGCCGCCGGGTGTGCCGCACGACGGCGTTGCCTTCGGTGGACCGTGCATGACCTTCTCGATCGGCATGCGCGCACCTTCGCAGGCCGAATTGACCGGTGACCTGGCCGACCATATCGCCGAGCGCCTGCCGGAGGAACTGCGCTACGCCGATCCGGATCTGAAGCCGGCCAGGGCCACCGGCGAGATCGACCGCGCCGCGATCGATCGCCTGAGGGCGGCGCTGCCATTTGCCGCGGCGCTGGGCGACGACATGTTGCGCGACTGGTTCGGGCGCTTCATCACCCGTTACCGCAACGCGCAGGTGCCGGCGCCGCTTGAGAAGCCGCTGACCGACGCAGCACTGGCCAAACAGCTCGCTGCCGGCGCGCAGTTGCTGCGCCATCCGTGGTCACGGCTGGCGTGGACCACCGGCAGAACCGGTTGCACCTTGTATGTCAGCGGGCAGGCCTATCCGGCCACCGCCGCCCTGGCGCAACAACTGTGCGAGCAGCGTGCACTCAGCGTCGACCGTCCACTGGACGGCACCGAGCAGGGCTTGCTGCTGGCGCTGGTCAATGACGGCCACCTGCTGCCGCGCAGATCCCGTCGCCGCCGATGAAGCTGCAGAACTTCCATGTCGAGCTGGTCGACTGGTCTCGCGAAGATCAGCGCGCCGCCCTGCTCGAGTTGCGCCAGACGGTGTTCGTGCAGGAACAGGGCGTGCCCGAGGAGCGCGAGCGCGATGGCCTCGACGGCGACTGCCGGCATGTCCTGGCGCGAGACGATGCCGGCCAGCCGATCGGCTGCGGGCGGATCAGTCCGGCACACAAGATCGGGCGCATGGCCGTGCTGCAGACGTGGCGCGGCCAGGGTGTCGGACTGGCGCTGCTGCGCGAGTTGATCGCCCATGCGCGCGCCGCCGGCTGGCCCGAGGTGACGCTGGACGCCCAGGTCAGCGCGATCGGCTTCTACGAGCGCGAAGGCTTCATGGCGCATGGCGAGGAATTCGAGGATGCCGGCCTGCCCCATCGGGCGATGCGGCTGGCCCTGTCCCGCAGCGACGACAGGGAGGATCTGCCGCTGCATGACATCGGCGCCCTGCCCACCGGCACGCGCAGCGAAAGCGCAGCGGCGCGCCTGCAGTTGCTGGGGGACGCCCGCCACCGGCTGGCGATCTACCAGCCCATCCTCGGCAACGACAGCTACGCCAGCACGGAAGAGCTGGATCAGCTGCGGCGCATCGCGATTTCCGGCCGCGGTGCACAGATCCGGATCCTGCTGCACGATCCGGCCGGCGCCTTGCGCAACGATCATCGATTGATCGCACTGGCGCAGCGCCTGCCCAGCTCGATCCAGGTCCGCGTGCCGGTGGAGGAGGCCGACCTGGCCTACGTCTCGGCTTACCTGCTCAACGACGTCGGCGGCTATCTGTTCCTCCCCGAGGCAGATCGCCCGCAGGGTCGTGCCGCGCGCGACGACCGCGCCAGCCAGGCGCCGCTGCAGCAGCACTTCAACGAGGTGTGGGACCGCGCCGAACGCGCCAGCGTGCTGCAGACGCTGAATATCTGACCGGCATGGCCCGACCGGCTGAACAGCAGCTGGCCCGATGTTCGCGGGGTCGAACCCCTCCGGGACAACGGCAAACCCCATGAAACAGCAGAGTTCGATGCCGAGGGACGCCGCGCCGTCCGCCAGGATCGCCGCCAGCACTCGCTTCCACGCACTTTGTGGGTTGCCGCGTCGCGGCAGGCCAAGGGTATAATTGTCCGGATTCTCCCCAGTCATCCGTCAGAACGGTCAGTCGGGCTTGAAAACCGACTGAAAACCGCGATTTCCCTGGTCGCACAGATGACTGCAAGCATCCCTTCCCTGCCGGTGGTGACGTGAGTACAAACCTGATCCGCGAGTTCTTCGAATCTTCCCAACTCGCTGGCGGCAACGCCGACTACGTCGAATCCCTCTATGACGCCTGGCTGGCCGAACCCTCGGCGGTTCCCGCAGAATGGGCCAGCTATTTCGAATCCTTCAATGGCCGCGAATCGGGAGATGTCTCCCACCTCGCGGCCATTGCACGTATCGAGGCTGCCCAGAAGCAACGTCACAACGGTGCGGCTGCCGTTCCGATGAGCGACGAGCATGCGCGCAAGCAGGCTGGCGTATTGCGCCTGCTGACGGCCTATCGCTCGCGCGGCCACCTGGCCGCCGACCTCGATCCGCTGGGCCTCGCCGAAAAGATGCAGGCGCCGGATCTCGGCCTCGCCTTCCATGGCCTGAGCGATGCGGACCTGGATACCGAGTTCGATACCGGCAACTACGCCGGCACCGGCCAGCGGATGAAGCTGCACGAACTGCTGGGCCGTCTGCAGAAGACCTACGCCAGCACGATCGGCGCCGAGTTCATGCACATCAGCAACCACGAACAGCGCAACTGGATCTACAGCCGGCTCGAACAGCAGGCCGGCCGCAGCAGCCTGGACAAGGCCGGCAAGCAGCGGGTGCTCGACGGCCTCACGGCCACCGAGGGCCTGGAGCGTTACCTGCACACGAAGTACGTGGGCCAGAAGCGCTTCTCGCTGGAGGGCGGTGACAGCCTGATCCCGATGATCGATGACGTGGTGCGCGCCGCGGGCGACAACGGCATCAAGGAACTCGTGGTCGGCATGGCCCACCGCGGCCGCCTCAACATGCTGGTCAACATTCTCGGCAAGCCGCCGAAGACCCTGTTCGACGAGTTCGAGGGCAAATTCGAGCATCCCGACGACCCGGCCCATTCGGGTGACGTGAAGTACCACATGGGCTTTTCCGCCGACGTCAAGACGCCCAGGGGCAGCGTGCACGTGGCGCTGGCGTTCAACCCGTCGCATCTTGAGATCGTCAACCCGGTGGTCACCGGTTCGGTGAAGGCCCGCCAGACCCGCCGTCACGACACCATGCACCAGCAGTCGATGGCGGTCCTGATCCATGGCGACGCCGCCTTTGCCGGTCAGGGCGTCAACATGGAACTGTTGAACATGTCGCAGGCCCGCGGCTTCAAGATCGGCGGCAGCCTGCACATCGTGATCAACAACCAGGTCGGCTTCACCACCTCCAATCCGCAGGACGCCCGTTCGACCATGTACTGCACCGACCTGGCCAAGATGGTCAATGCGCCGGTGCTGCACGTGAATGCCGACGACCCCGAGGCGGTGATCGAAGTGACCCGGCTCGCCTACGACTTCCGCAAGCGGTTTCGCCGCGACGTGGTGATCGACCTGGTCTGCTATCGCCGCCATGGCCACAACGAGGCCGACGAACCGGCCGCCACCCAGCCGGTGATGTACAAGATCATCCGCAAGCGCCCGACCACCCGCGACCTGTATCAGCAACAACTGGTGAAGGAAGGCGTGCTGGCCGAAGGCGAGGCGCAGCAGCAGTTCGAGGCTTACCGCGATCGTCTCGAAGCCGGCGCGCCGATGACCGAACTGGACACCTCGCCATCGCGCGACGGCCATGTCGACTGGGCCCGTTTCCTCGGCGGCAAGCTGTCGATGCCGGTCGACACCCGCGTGCCCATGCAGAAACTGCAGGCGCTGGCCGGCAAGATCCTCACCCTGCCCGCCGACATGACGCTGCAGGCGCGCGTGGCCAAGATCTATGACGACCGTCGCAAGATGGCCGCCGGTGAACAGTCGGCCGACTGGGGCTTCGCCGAGAACCTGGCCTACGCCACCCTGATCGATGGCGGTCACAACCTGCGGCTGGTCGGCCAGGACTCCGGCCGCGGCACGTTCTTCCATCGTCATGCGGTGCTGCACGACCAGAAGGACGGCCACACCTGGATGCCGCTGGCGACCGTGCGCGATGGTGCCGATGTCGAGGTGATCGATTCGCTGCTGAGCGAAGAGGCGGTGATGGCGTTCGAGTACGGCTACTCCACCACCGACCCGGACACGCTCAATATCTGGGAAGGGCAGTTCGGCGATTTCGCCAACGGCGCGCAGGTGGTGATCGACCAGTTCATCAGCTCCGGCGAGGCGAAGTGGAACCGCCTGTGCGGCTTGGTGCTGCTGCTGCCGCATGGCTACGAAGGCCAGGGTCCGGAACATTCCTCCGCGCGCCTGGAACGCTTCCTGCAGTTGTGCGCGTTCGACAACATGCAGGTCTGCGTGCCGACCACGCCGGCGCAGGATTTCCACATGATCCGCCGGCAGATGCTGCGCAACGTGCGCAAGCCGCTGATCGTGATGACGCCGAAATCGCTGCTGCGGCACAAGCTGGCGGTGTCCTCGCTGGACGAGCTGGCCAACGGCAGTTTCCAGCTGGTGATCGGCGAACATCGCGAATTGGCAGCGAAGAAAGTCAAACGCATCGTGTTGTGCTCCGGCAAGGTCTACTACGACCTGCTGGAGGACGCCGAGAAGCGCGGGCTGACGGATGTGGCGATCGTGCGCGTCGAGCAGCTGTATCCGTTCCCGCGGCCCGAGGTCACGGCCGAGCTGGACAGGTATCCCGCCGCGAAGGAAGTGATCTGGTGTCAGGAAGAACCGATGAACCAGGGCGCCTGGTTCCAGATCCGCCACCATCTGCAGGCCTGCATCGGCAGCAAGCACAGCCTCTCGTACGCGGGGCGCGCGCGCTCGCCGGCACCGGCGGCTGGCCATTTCAATACCCATGTCGCCGAACAGGCGGCACTCGTCGAACAGGCGCTGACCGCGCCCGTCGGCACCGACCACTCTGCAGAATAAAGACACCCAAGGATCGCTATGTCCATCGAACTCAAAGTCCCCGTCCTGCCCGAGTCCGTCTCCGACGCCACCATCGCCAGCTGGCACAAGAAAGCCGGTGACGCGGTGAAGCGCGACGAGAACCTGGTCGACCTCGAAACCGACAAGGTGGTGCTGGAAGTCCCGTCGCCGGTCGATGGCGTGCTGAAGGAGATCCGGCATGAAGTGGGCGACACGGTGAACAGCGAGCAGATCATCGCGATCATCGAGGAAGGTGCAGCCGCTGCCGCGCCGGCGCCCGCGGCGAAGGAGGAACCGAAGGCCGCTGCCGCACCCGCACCCGCCCCCGCCGCGCCGAAGTCCGCCGGCAAGGGCAACGAGGATCTCTCGCCCGCCGGTCTGCGCGTGGCCACCGAAGAGAAGATCGATGCCTCCAAGGTTGCCGGCACCGGTCGCGACGGCCGGGTGACCAAGGAAGACCTGGTCAATTACGGCAAGAGTGGCGGCGCTCCGGCGGCCGCGGCGCCGGTAGCGAAGCCGACACCGGGCGCGCGTCCGGAAGAGCGCGTGCCGATGACGCGCATGCGCGCGCGCATTGCCGAACGCCTGATGCAGTCGAAGAACTCGATCGCGATGCTGACCTCGTTCAACGAGGTGAACCTGGCCGAGGTGGTGAAGATGCGCAAGGCGCTCGGTGACGCGTTCCAGAAGGAACACGGCATCAAGCTCGGCTTCATGAGCTTCTTCGTCAAGGCGGCCGCCGAGGCGCTCAAGCGCTATCCGTTCGTCAACGCCTCGGTCGACGGCAACGACGTGATCTATCACGGCTACCAGGACATCTCGATCGCGGTTTCCACCGACAAGGGCCTGGTCACGCCGGTGCTGCGTGACGTGCAGGACATGAGCTTCGCCGAGGTCGAGCAGGGCATCGCCGATTACGCCACCAAGGCGCGCGCGAACAAGCTGTCGCTGGACGACCTGCAGGGCGGCACGTTCACCATCACCAACGGCGGCACGTTCGGCTCGCTGCTGTCCACGCCGATCGTCAACCCGCCGCAGAGCGCGATCCTGGGCATGCACGCGATCAAGGAACGCGCCATCGTCGAGAACGGCCAGGTCATCGCCGCGCCGATGATGTACATCGCACTGTCCTACGACCACCGCATCATCGACGGCAAGGATGCGGTGCTGTTCCTGGTCGACATCAAGAACCAGCTGGAGAACCCGCAGCGCATGCTGCTGGGTCTTTGATCGCCGTCTCGGCGATCAAAAAATAGGTAACGGAGCTCTGGTGCCGGACGATTGTTGAAGCAACGCTTTTTGAGTTGCTTTCGCGCCACCAGGGCTCATATCTGCTGCATCTGCGAGCGCAGCTCGCCAGTATCAAGGAACGCACATGAGCGACAAATTCGATGTCATCGTCATCGGCGGCGGCCCGGCCGGCTATCACGCCGCCATCCGCGCCGCGCAGCTGGGCCTGAAGACCGCCGTGATCGACGCCTTCGTCGGCAAGGACGGCAAGGCGGCCCTGGGCGGCACCTGCCTCAACGTGGGCTGCATTCCATCCAAGGCGCTGCTCGATTCGTCCAAGCAGTTCTTCAACCTGTCGCACAACCTGCCCGCTCACGGCATCTCGGTGGAGAACGCCAAGGTCGACATGGCGACCTTCATCGGGCGCAAGGACAAGATCGTCAAGCAGTTCACCGGCGGTGTCGACCAGCTGTTCAAGGTCAACAAGATCGTCAGCTTCTTCGGCAAGGGCAAGCTGCTGAAAGGCAACCAGGTCGAGATCACCGGCAACGACGGCAGCAAGCAGACCATCAGCGCCACCAACGTGGTCCTTGCCTCCGGCTCGGTGCCGATCGAGCTGCCGTTTGCCAGGTTCGACGGCAAGCACATCATCGACAACGCCGGCGCGCTGGACATCGCGGACGTGCCCAAGCGCCTGGGCGTGATCGGTGCCGGCGTGATCGGCCTCGAGCTGGGCAGCGTGTGGAACCGGCTCGGCGCGAAAGTCACCATCATCGAAGCGCTGCCCGATTTCCTCGGTACCGCCGATGCGGATATCGCCAAGGTGGCCCAGCGCGAGTTCAAGAAGCAGGGCCTGGACATCAAGCTCAATGCCAAGCTCAGCAAGGCTGAAGTGAAGAAGGACGGCGTGCACCTGACCTACGCCGACAAGGATGGCGAGCAGAAGCTCATCGTCGACAAGCTGCTGGTGGCCGTGGGCCGTCGTGCCTACACCGACGGCCTGCTGGCCGACGACGTGGGCGTCAAGCTCGACGAGCGCGGGCGCATCGTGGTCGACGAGCATTGCCACACCGGCGTCGACGGGGTGTGGGCGGTCGGCGACGCGGTGCGCGGGCCGATGCTGGCGCACAAGGGCTTCGAGGAAGGCATGGCGGTCGCCGAGTGGATCGCCGGCAAGGCCGGTCACGTCAACTACGACACCATTCCGTGGGTGATCTACACCGAACCGGAAATCGCCTGGGCCGGCAAGACCGAGGCACAGCTGAAGGAAGAAGGCGTGCCGTACAAGGTCGGTTCCTTCCCGTTCGCCGCGATCGGTCGCGCCGTGGCGATGAACGAAGCCATCGGCCAGGTCAAGATGATCGCCCACGCCGAAACCGACCGCATCCTCGGCGTGCACATGGTCGGCCCGGGTGTGTCCGAGCTGATCGCCGAGTGCGTCGTGGCGATGGAGTTCAAGGGCTCGGCCGAGGACATGGCACGTATCGTCCATGCGCATCCGACCCTGTCCGAGGCCGTCCACGAAGCCGCCCTGGCGGTCGACAAGCGAGCGATCCACAAGGGCAACTGAGGCTCGTTGCAGCGCTCGGTCACGGCCCGCTCGTGGCAACATGGGCGGGCCGCTCTTTTTTGGAAATGAGTGAAGAGAAATGAGAACAGGAGTGATCAGCCTCTCTCTCGTTTCTGACTCCTCTCAACTCTCAACCCAGGTGCCCCATGCCCAAACCCACCGCCCTGTGCGTCTACTGCGGCTCCAGCAGCGGCAAGCATCCCGAATACGCCGAGCAGGCACGCGCGTTCGGCACCGAGATGGCCCGACGTGGCCTCGCGCTGGTCTACGGCGGCGGCAAGGTCGGCCTGATGGGCACCGTGGCCGATGCGGTACTGGCGGGCGGTGGCAGGGTGATCGGGGTGATTCCGCGCCAGCTGGTGGAGCTCGAAGTGGCCCATCCGGGCCTCAGCGAGCTGCAGGTGGTGGAGACCATGCATCAGCGCAAGACGCGCATGTATGAGCTGTCCGACGCCTTCGTCGCCCTGCCCGGCGGCTTCGGCACGATGGACGAGATGTTCGAGATGCTGACCTGGGCACAGCTGGGCCTGCATCGCTACCCCTGCGCGTTTCTCGACGTGCGGGGCTACTACAGCTCACTCGGCGCGATGATGGATCACATGGTCGGCGAGGGCTTCGTCAAACCGGGCCAGCGCGACAGCATATGGTTTGGCAAGGACATGACCCGGCTGTTCGACTGGATGGAGCGTTTCGAGGGCAGCTACATGCCCAAGTGGATCGACGACAGCAGCGTGAAGAGTTGATGCGCCCGACCGCCCGCCGGCCCCCATTCCAGAAGGAGTCGCCATGACCGCTTCCACCAACTTTCGCGCCTTTCGCATCCACAACGACGACGCCGGCTACCGCGCCGGCATCGAGACCATGACCACCGACATGTTGTCCGCGGGGGAGCTGCTGGTGCGGGTCGCCTACTCGTCGGTCAACTACAAGGACGCACTGGCTGGCACCGGCAAGGGCCGGATCCTGCGCAGCTACCCGCTCAACGGCGGCATCGACGTGGCCGGTCACGTGATGGCCTCCACCGATCCCGCATTCAGGGAAGGCGACGCGGTGCTGTGCACGGGAAGCGGCCTGTCGGAAACCCGCGACGGCGGCTATGCGCAGATCATCCGCCTGCCGGCGGCGTGGACCATTCCGCTGCCCTCGGGCCTGAGCCTGCGCGAGAGCATGATCATCGGCACGGCGGGGTTCACCGCCGCGCTGGCGCTGCTGCGCATGCAGGACAACCGGCAGACGCCGGCACAGGGACCGATCGCCGTGACCGGCGCCAGCGGCGGCGTGGGCATGCTGGCGATCGACATCTTCAGCCGCGCCGGTTACCAGGTGCACGCGATCAGCGGCAAGGCCGGACACTTCGATTTCCTGCGCGACCTGGGCGCCACCGAATGCGTCGATCGCCATCGACTGGCCTTCAGCGGCAAGCCGATCGACTCCGCCCGTTTCGGCGGCGCGCTGGACAATGTCGGCGGCAGCATGTTGAGTGGCCTGCTGCCGCTGATCAGTCCCTACGGCAACGTGGCGATCTGCGGCAATGCCGGTGGGGTCGAATTCGCCGGCACGGTGATGCCATTCATCATTCGCGGTGCGAGCCTGCTGGGGATCGCCTCGGCCGGCACCGCCCGCGACATTCGCGACGACATCTGGCGGCACCTTGCCAGCGACTGGAAACCGCGGCACCTGGATCGGATCGCCACCCGCGAAATCGGCCTCGACGAACTGCCCGGAATATTCGAGCGCATGCTCGCCGGCGACTCGTTCGGGCGCACCCTGGTACGCATCGACCACACGGTTTGACGAAAGCGTGCTTGGAAGTACCATCGTCACGGCTTAGAATCAGCACAACTCGCAGGGAACCTTTACCTTATGGCACGCATCCTGATCGTCGACGACTCGCCGTCGCAATTGCTGGGCATCAAGCGAATCGTCGAAAAACTCGGGCATGAGACGCTCTCTGCCGAAGACGGTGCCGCCGGTGTCGAGGTAGCCAAGCAGGAAAAGCCCGACCTGATCCTGATGGACGTGGTGATGCCCAACCTCAACGGGTTCCAGGCCACCCGCACGATCAGCAAGAATGCCGATACCGCCCATATCCCGATCATTCTGGTGACCACCAAGGATCAGGAGACCGACAAGGTCTGGGGCATGCGCCAGGGCGCCAAGGCCTATGTGACCAAACCGATCAAGGAAGAGGAACTGGTCAAGGCGCTGAATGAGTTCCTGCCTCACTGAGCAGCCACGGCTGCCGGACACGCAGAAACGGCGCCCTTCGGCGCCGTTTCTGCGTGTGGATCTCCCGATCAAGCGCGCGGGTTGTAGTCCTTGAATTGCTCGTGCAGCGCGGCATAAGAGGCACGCTGCGCATCGGTATCCGCCACCGGGGCGCGGATCGACAGCTCCACCAGCTGATCTCCCGGATGCGCGCCCGGCATGCCGCGTCCCTTCAGACGCAGCTTGCGCCCCGACTGTGAACCGGGCGGAATGCGCAGATCGACGGTGCCCGCCAACGTCGGCACCGGCACCGTGGCGCCCAGTGCAGCCTCCCACGGGGTGATCGGCAACACATGCACCACGTTGCGCCCGTCCAGGCGGAAGCGCGCATCGTCGCGTACCCCCACCTCCAGCAGCAGGTCGCCGTTCGGCCCGCCGGCCATGCCGCCCTGCCCCTGCCCGGACAGGCGAATCACCTGCCCCGGCTGGATGCCGGCAGGAATCTTCACCTCCAGCACGCGCTCGCCACCGGAGGGATCATGCATCGCCAATCGCGTGCGGCCCCCGTTGAAAGCCGTCTGCAGGTCGATCTGCACCGACGCCTGCACATCCTGGCCACGGCGCGGCCGCGGCTGGCCGCGATGATGGCCGGCCGCGCCACCGCGACCGAACAGGCTCTCGAAGAAGTCGCTGAAATCACCTTCCCCGGCATCGCCGAAGCCCTGACTGTGTCCCTGCCAGCCCGGCGGTGGCCGGAACTGCTCACCCTGTCGGTAGCCACCGGAACGCAGCTGATCGTAGGAACGCCGCTTCTCGGCATCCTTGAGCACTTCATTGGCCTCGTTGACGGCCTTGAATTTCTCTTCGGCGCCAGCCTCCTTGTTCTTGTCCGGGTGGAATTTCCGCGCCAGCTTGCGATAGGCCGCCTTGATCTCGGCCTCGCTGGCATCCGGCTTGACACCCAGGATTTCGTAATAATCTTTGAATTCCACGCAAGCTCCCGATCACTGGCATCGCACAGCACAAGGCTGCGGTCCGCAGCGGGTCATTATCCACTGCGGACCGCGCATTGATACAGCGTAGCGATTACCCGGCGGTATTGATGGTAATCCTCCGCGGCGTCGTTTCCGGCTTCTTGGGAATCGAAATCTCAAGCACACCGTGCCTGCCGTGGGCGCTGATGCCATCGGCATCGGCGCTCTCCGGCAACGCGAAGCGGCGATGGAAAACTCCGTAGACCCGCTCCTGGCGGGTCAGCTTGCCGCTGTTTTCGTCATTGTCGACCTTGCGCTCGCCCTTGATGGTGAGAATGCTCTTGTCCATGCTCACCTCGATCGAGGCGGGGTCCACGCCAGGCACATCGACCAGGATCACGAAGCGCTTGTCCTCCTCGCGGATATCCACCCGCGGCGCCCACTGACTGGTTTCCACAGTCGACTGGTCGCTCTCGTCCGGGACGAAAAAGCGGCTGAAGGCCCGCCGGAAATCCTCGGGCAGACCATGGTCCGGGTTCCAGATGGAATGACGGCTCAGATTCATCTCGCTGTCTCCTCGTTTGATTGCGGTGCCACCACCGCCTGCACGGGAAAATATGTGCTCCTCCGGTCGATTCAAGGCGACAGCGTATGGTCGGGCGAATTAGCATGCCCGGATATCCCCATCCCCAACCGAGATCGGCATGAGCATCCAGCCTGGTGAAACCCTCCCCGACATCGCCATCCAGGTCATCGACCGGGAGACCCGATCGCACCAGACCGGCGCCCTGTTCGCGGGGCGCAAGGTCCTTCTGTTCGGGGTCCCCGGCGCGTTCACGCCGACCTGCTCGAACAAGCACCTGCCCGGTTACGTAGCGCACTTTCCCGAGTTCCAGGCGCGCGGTATCAGCGTGATGTGCCTGGCCGTCAACGACGCCTACGTGATGCAGGCCTGGGCTGCCGCGCAGCAGGTGCCCGCCGGCCTGCTGATGCTGGCCGACGGCAATGCCAGCTTTACCCGCGCGCTCGGCCTGGAACTGGACGGCACCGCGTTCGGCATGGGTTTGCGGGCGCGCCGCTTTGCGCTGTATGCCGAAGATGGCGTGGTGCGGTTGTTGCAGGTCGAGGCGCCGGGCGAGCTGCGCGTCTCCACCGCCGAGGCGATGCTGGCGGCCATCGACGGCTGAAGCCGCGCGGGAAACCGGCAAAGAAAAACCCCGGCATGACCGGGGTTTTTCTCGTTCAGGTCACGACCCGGACTTACTCTTCGCCAGTGGTCTGCTCCTCGGCAGCGGCATCATCGCCCGCGGGAGCAGGCGCATCGACGACCTCGCCTTCGATATCGTCGCCGTTGTCCTCTTCCGCATCCAGCCGCATCACGCTGACCAGCGTTTCGTCGGCGGGCAGGCGGATCAGGGTGACGCCCTGGGTGTTGCGGCCGAGCTGGGAGACTTCCGCCACGCGGGTACGCACCAGCGTGCCCTGGTTCGAAATCAGCATCAGCTCGTGCGCCTCGGTGACCTGCACCGCACCGACCAGCGCGCCGTTGCGCTCGGAACACTGGATGCCGATCACGCCCTGGGTACCACGGCCCTTCTTGGTGAACTCGCCCAGCTCGGAACGCTTGCCGTAACCCCGCTCGGTGGCGGTGAGGATGTCGCCCTCGGCGGCCACGATCAGCGAGACCACGTGCGCATCCTTGGCCAGTCGCATGCCACGCACGCCGGCCGCGGTACGGCCCATCGAACGCACGGTGTTCTCGTCGAAACGATTGACCTTGCCGTTGGAGGCGAACAACAGGATGTCGCTGTTGCCGTCGGTGAGCTCGACATTGACCAGCGCATCGTCATCGTTGAGCCTGATCGCGAGCTTGCCCTTCTGCAGCTGGAACGCGAATTCGGTCAGCGGGGTCTTCTTCACCGTACCCTGTCGGGTCGCGAAGAACACGAAACGATCTTCGCCATATTCGCGGATCGGCAACACCGCCTGCACCTTCTCGCCCTCGCCCAGCGGCAGCAGGTTGATGATCGGCTTGCCGCGCGCGCCCGGGCCCGCCTCGGGAATCTGGTAGACCTTGAGCCAGTAGACGCGGCCGGTGCTGGTGAAGGTCAGCAACGTGTCGTGGGTATTGACCACCCACAACTGCTCGACGACGTCTTCGTCCTTCAACGCCGAGGCCGAACGGCCCTTGCCGCCACGACGCTGCGAACGGTAGGTGCTGGCCGGCTGGCGCTTGACGTAGCCGGTGTGCGACAGGGTGACCACCATGTCTTCCGGCGCGATCAGGTCGAGTACGTTGAGGTCTTCCTGCGAATGCTGGATCTCGGTACGGCGGGCATCGCCGAATTCGGCCTTGACCGCATCCAGTTCGCCGCGGATCACCTCGAGCAGGCGCCCGGGGTTCTCCAGGATCTCGATCAGGCCGCGAATGGTCTCCAGGATCTGGCGGTATTCGTCGGAGAGCTTTTCCTGCTCCAGCCCGGTCAGGCGATGCAGACGCATCGCCAGGATTTCCAACGCCTGCGCCTCGGACAGCTGGTAGCCGTCGTCCTTCAGGCCATCGCGCGGATCCATCTCTTCCGGACGCGACGACTCGGCGCCCGTGGCCGAGAGCAAGGCACGCACCAGACCGGCTTCCCAGCGCCGCGAGACCATGCGCTCGCGCGCCTCGGCCGGCGAGGCGGACGTCTTGATCAGCTCGATCATCTCGTCGATGTTGGCCAGCGCGACGGTCAGGCCTTCGAGGATGTGCGCGCGGGCACGTGCCTTGCGCAACTCGAAGATGGTGCGGCGGGTGACCACTTCGCGGCGATGCCGGATGAACGCCTCGAGGATGTCCTTGAGGTTCAGCAGACGCGGCTGGCCGTCCAGCAAGGCAACCATGTTGATGCCGAAGGTGACCTGCAACTGGGTCTGCTGGAACAGGTTGTTCAGCACCACGTCGCCCATCGAATCGCGACGGATCTCGATCACGATGCGCATGCCGTCCTTGTCGGATTCGTCGCGCAGCTCGCTGATGCCCTCGAGCTTCTTTTCCTTCACCAGCTCGGCGATCTTCTCGATCAGCCGCGCCTTGTTCACCTGGTACGGCAGCTCATGGACGATGATCGTCTCACGACCGTTCGCCTCGGTTTCCACCTCGGCCCTGGCGCGCACCAGGATGCGCCCGCGACCGGTGCGATACGCCTCGATGATGCCGGACGAACCGTTGATGATGCCGTAGGTGGGGAAATCCGGCCCCGGGATGTACTGCATCAGCTCTTCGATGCCGAGCGTCGGCTCGTCGATCAACGCGATCGTCGCCGCGATCACCTCGTTGAGGTTGTGCGGCGGGATGTTGGTGGCCATGCCCACCGCGATACCGGCCGAACCGTTGATCAGCAGGTTCGGCACCCGCGACGGCAGCACCAGCGGCTCGCGCTCGCTCTCGTCGTAGTTGAATCCGAAATCGACCGTGTCCTTGTCGATGTCGGCCAGCAGCTCATGGGTGAGCCGCGACATGCGCACTTCGGTGTATCGCATCGCGGCGGCGTTGTCACCGTCGACCGAGCCGAAGTTGCCCTGGCCATCGACCAGCATGTAGCGCAGCGAGAACGGCTGCGCCATGCGCACGATCGCGTCGTATACCGACTGATCGCCATGCGGATGGTATTTACCGATGACGTCACCGACCACGCGGGCCGATTTCTTGTACGGCTTGTTCCAGACATTGCCCAGTTCGTTCATCGCGAACAAGACGCGGCGATGCACGGGTTTCAGGCCATCGCGGACATCCGGGAGGGCGCGGCCCACGATCACGCTCATGGCGTAATCGAGATAGCTCTGACGCATCTCGTCTTCGATGTTGACGCGAATGATTTCTTTGGCGAGTTCTGCCATTGATCGGCTTCCCTGTGGACGAAAAAAGGGCGCTGGCGACGCGCCTCAAGCGCATGCGCAAGCGACCCGAAATCAACCTGAGGAGTGTACCACGTAGCCCGTCAAAATGACAGGATTTAGCTCTTTGAAATCAAGAGCTTATGACGACACCTTGGGGCGCTTGAAAAGCATCCCGCGGGCTGTCGAAAAATTGACCAGTGCCGCCACCGCCGACCCGGCCGCGGCGGCCAGTGCCGGCCAGCGATGCAACCATGGAAAGCGCAGCAGGAGCAACGCGTAAACCCCGTAATTGACCAGCGCACCGACGCCCATCAGTCCCAGCCAGTGCAGCCATTCCGCATGCGCCGCACGATCGCTGCGGCGATCGGAAAAGGTATAGCTGCGGTTCCACCACCAGGTCACCGTTGCGGCGACCAGGAACGAGAGCACGCGGGCAAGGTACGGATTCCAGCCGGCCATGCCCACCAGGGCCTGCACGATCGTGGCATCGACCAGCAGGCCGAGCACGCCGCCCACTGCGAACAGGGCGATTTCGCGCGAAATCTTCAGCATCCGAACATCGCCTGCATCGCGATGCTGTTCGGCCGCTCGATCACCCCGCGTTCGGTGACGATCGCGTCGATCAATTCCGCCGGCGCCACGTCGAACACCGGGTTCCACGCCTTTGCGCCCTCGACCACGGTACGCACTCCGGCGGTAGCGAGCAGTTCAGCCGGGTCGCGGAATTCGATCTCGATCGCCTCGCCATCCCCGGTCGCCATGTCGATGGTGGATGACGGCGCCACGACCATGAATTTCACCCCGTGGTACTTCGCCGCGATCGCCAGCTGGTAGGTGCCGATCTTGTTCGCCGTGTCGCCATTGGCGGCA
Organism: Rhodanobacter ginsengisoli; assembly: GCF_042657065.1. Lineage (NCBI taxonomy): Bacteria > Pseudomonadati > Pseudomonadota > Gammaproteobacteria > Lysobacterales > Rhodanobacteraceae > Rhodanobacter > Rhodanobacter ginsengisoli. Next base: position 1,548,863 of record NZ_JBHSNF010000001.1, on the reverse strand, counting down.
ATCCGGTCGGCACCCACGATCACCCATTGCACTGCACCGGATTTCATCAGATGGGCGGCGGCCGAGTCGGCAATCAGCTGCGCCGGAATGCCGTCGCGTACCAGCTCCCACATGGTCAGCCGCGCGCCCTGCTGCCACGGCCGGGTTTCGCCGGCGTAGACCCGGGCAATCCGACCTGCCGCCACGCCGGCACGGATCACCCCGAGCGCGGTGCCATAGCCGGCGGTCGCCAGCGAACCGGTATTGCAGTGGGTCAGCACGCCCGAGCCGGGGGCGATCAGCGAGGCGCCCAGTTCGCCCATGTGGCGATTGGCCGCCAAATCCTCGTCCTGGATCGCCTGCGCCTCGCGTTCCAGCGCCGCGGCATCCGCACCTGCGGCGATGCGCCGGTTCATCCGGTCCAGCGCCCACATCAGGTTCACCGCGGTGGGGCGCGCCGCGCGCAGCATGGCAAGGGCCGGTTCGAATGCAGCAGCCTGCTGCGCCGCCATCACCACGCCCCAGGCCGCAGCGATGCCGATGGCCGGCGCGCCGCGGACGGCAAGATCGCGAATCGCCTGGGTGACCTGCGCGGCATCGCGGCAATCGATCCAGCTTTCCTCACCGGGTAGCCGGCGCTGATCGAGCAGCCGCAGATGGTTGCCCTGCCACTGCACGGCGCGGATGGAATCGTGGGCTTCGGAGGAATGGGTCATCCGCACATTATCGCCTGCCGTGCGTGGATTGCACACGGCAGACGAGCACGCACCCGAGCGGATTCAGGCGCGCTGGCGCAGCCACTGATGGATCGCCGGCGGCACTTCGCGTTGTGCGCGACCGGACACATAGATGCCGATATGGCCACCCTTGAACGCCAGCGGGGTGTAATCGCTCGTGCCCACGTGCTTGCCCAGCGCACGTGAGGCATCCGGCGGCACCAGGTGATCCTGCTCGGCGAAGATGTTCAGCACCGGCTGGGTCACCATGCCCAGATCCACCGGCTTGCCACCGATTTCCAGCGTGCCCTTGAGCAGCTTGTTGCCCTGGTAGAAATCCTTGATGAATTGCCGAAATGCCTCGCCGGCCTGATCCGGCGAATCGAAGATCCAGCGTTCCATCCGCAGGAAGTTCTCCAGCTCCGCCGGGTTGTCGAGGATATCGACCATGCCGATGTATTTCTGCTGGTTCAGCCGCACCGGTTTCAGGGTCAGGTAGACATAGTTCATCAGCCCGGCGGGGATGTTGCCCATCGTGTCGACGAACTGATCCACATCGAGGTTGCGGCACCAGTGCGACAGCATGTTGTCCGGTGTCTGGAAATCCACCGGCGTGACCATGGTGATCAGGTTCTTCACCTTGTCCGGATGCAGTGCGGCATAGCACAGCGAGAACGTGCCGCCCTGGCAGATCCCGAGCAGGCTGATCGCGTCCAGCTCATGCCGCTGGCGCACCACGTCGACACAACGGTCGAGATAGCCATTGATGTAATCGTCCAGGGTCAGCCAGCGATCGGCACCGTCCGGATAGCCCCAGTCGATCAGGTAGACGTCCTCGCCCTGTTCCAGCAGGTTGCGCACCATCGACCGATCGGCCTGCAGATCGGTCATCCAGACCGTGTTGACCAGCGCGTACACGATCAGCAACGGGGTCTTCGAGGTCGGCTTGCCGTGACCGGTGAAATGCCACACCTTCAGCTTGTCCTCGCTGTAGACCAGTTCGCGTGGCGTATTCGCGTATTCCGGCTCGCGCATGCTGCGCAGATGGCCCATGCCAGCGGCAAGTTTGCGCTGGAAGGCGGCGATATCGCCCAGGGCCTTGGCCGGGTCGATGCGCAATGGCGTGTACATGGATCAGGTCTCCTTACTTGCGCTTGCGCGGGCTGGGGCGTGACTTGGATGCCGGGCCTGGCTTGGTCTTGCTGGCCGCCGTCTTGCGCGCCACGCCGGTCGCAACCTTTCCTGCGGCGGACTTCTTCGCTGGCGCACGCGATGGTTTTGCGGGAGCCGCTTTCTTCGCTCCGGGTGTCTTGCGCACCGCCCTGGTCGCAACCTTCCCGGCGGCGGACTTCTTCACCGGCGAACGCGACGGCCTGGCGGAAGCGGTCTTCTTCACTGCCGACGTCGCCGCCGGGCCGGCGGCCAGCTGGCGTTTCAATGCGGCCAGTTCACGTCGCATCGCCACGACCTCGTCGGCATGACTTTCGGACGATGCGGCCCGGCCGGCGCGAAATTCCCGACGCAACGCCTGCAGTCGCTCACCCAGACTGGATACTTCAGCGCGGGTCGGCACCCCCAGTTGCTGGCAGATCTGCTCGGTCTGCTGCTGCTGCAACTGGCGTACGCGCATCTGCCTGTTGACCATGTCGCCATAGACCTCGCGGAACTCGTCGGACAAGGCAATTTCGGCGTAGGCCTCCTCCGCCGCATCCACCCACAGGTCGTATAGCGCCTTCAGCGAATCGATCTGGCGACCGGGTTCGGCATGCTGGGCCAGCTTGTCCTGCAGTCGCTCCATGCCTTGCGCGTTGGCGCGCTGGATCAACGCCTGATAACGCCCCGAGGCCTGCAACGATTCCATCACGGCCGCGGCCATTTCCTGCTGTTGCATCTGCTGTTCGCGATTGAGCCCGAAGGCCGGGGTGGGTCCCTGCGATGCTCCGGGCATCTCGCCGAAACCACCGTGCTGCGCCGCCTGCATCCAGGACTGCCACTGCCGCGCGAAGCCTTCCGCACCGGCGCTGTCGATGCCGCCGAATGCCTGGGCAAACGGCTGGCTGGCGCCACCGAACATCTGCTGCAGTTGCTGGCGCCAGTCACCGGACTGGCCGGGCATCCCGCCAGCCGCGGCGGCCTGCATCCAGTCGAAATATCCTTTCAGGCCGGACAGAGTGCGCTCCAGCGTGTCGTTGCCGGCGGCCGGCGCCGGCGGCGGCGCGAAAAATGGATTGGCCATCGATGGCGGCGGCTGTTGCTGCTGCAACTGGCGCGTCCAGGCATCCCACGACTGTTGCGCCAGGGCCTGATAGTCCCTGATGAAATCATTTGCCGGGTCGGCCATCGCTGCATCCTCGTCCTGGGTTCCCTGCATCCTAGCAAAACCCTGTTGCACAAAATCGCCGGGCCGGAATGCACAAGGCCCGGCATGTGCCGGGCCTTGTGGAATCACAATGACCTGAAGATCAGGCAGTGGCGCCGTTGGCGCGCTCTTCCTCGGTCACGGCCTTCATCGACAGGCGAATACGGCCCTGCTTGTCGACCTCGAGCACCTTGACCTTGACGATGTCGCCTTCCTTGAGCTTGTCGGAAACCTTCTCGACCCGCTCGTCGGAGATCTGCGACACGTGCACCAGACCATCCTTGCCCGGCATGATCGTCACGAACGCGCCGAAATCCATCAGCTTGGCGACCTTGCCCTCGTAGATGCGCCCCGGCTCGACGTCGGAAACGATCTGCTCGATGCGCTTGCGGGCCGCTTCGCCTGCCTCGCGATTGACCGAGCCGACGATGATCGTGCCGTCGTCGCTGATGTCGATCGTGGTGCCGGTCTCCTCGGTGATCGAACGGATGGTCGCGCCACCCTTGCCGATCACTTCGCGGATCTTGTCCGGGTGAATCTTGATGGTGATCAGGCGCGGCGCGTACTCGCTCATTTCCGTGCGGGCGGTGGTCAGCGCCTTGGCCATCTCGCCGAGGATATGCAGACGACCACGCTTGGCCTGCTCCAGCGCCACCTTCATGATCTCCTCGGTGATGCCGTCGATCTTGATGTCCATCTGCAGCGCGGAGATGCCATCGGCACTGCCGGCCACCTTGAAATCCATGTCGCCGAGGTGATCCTCGTCGCCCAGGATGTCGGACAGCACCACGAAGTCGCCGCCTTCCTTGACCAGGCCCATCGCGATACCGGCCACCGGCGCCTTCAGCGGCACGCCGGCATCCATCATCGCCAGCGAGGAACCGCACACCGAGGCCATCGACGAGGAACCGTTGGATTCAGTGATTTCAGAAACCACGCGCACCACGTACGGGAATTCCTCGATCGTCGGCTTGACGGCCTGCACACCGCGCTTGGCGAGACGGCCATGGCCGATCTCGCGACGCTTCGGCGCGCCGAAGCGACCTGCCTCGCCCACCGAGAACGGAGGAAAGTTGTAATGGAACAGGAACGGATCCTTCGACTCGCCGCCCGGCGCGTCGATGATCTGCGCGTCACGCGTGGTGCCCAGCGTGATGACGACCAGCGCCTGCGTCTCACCGCGGGTGAACAGCGCCGAGCCATGGGTGCGCGGAAGCACACCGACTCGTGCGGTGATCGCGCGCACGTCGTCCAGCTGGCGACCGTCGATACGCACCTTGGTCTTCAGCACGCTGTCGCGCATGGTGTGATATTCGAGCTCGCCGAATTCCTTCGACATCTCGGCGGACGACCAGGCGTTCGCTTCGGCCTGCGCCTTCAGCTCAGCCAGCACGTCGGCCTTGATCGCGGAAATCGCATCGCGGCGCTGCAGCTTGTCGCGCACCTGGAAGGCTTCTTCCAGCTTGTTGCCGACGGCGCCCTTGATCGCGGCCACCAGCGACTCGTTGCGCGCCGGTGCCTGCCAGTCCCACGACGGCCGGGCGGCTTCGGCAGCCAGCTCGGCGATCGCGCGGATCGCGGTCTGCATCTGCTGGTGGCCGAACATCACCGCGCCGAGCATCACGTCCTCGGACAGCAGCTTCGCTTCGGATTCCACCATCAGCACGGCGCCGGCGGTACCGGCGACGACCAGATCCAGCTCCGAGGTCTTCAGCTCGGTGGCCGACGGGTTCAGCAGGTACTGGCCATTGGCATAACCGACGCGCGCCGCGCCGATCGGGCCCTTGAACGGGATACCGGCCAGGCTCAAGGCAGCGGAGGCACCGAGCAGCGCCACGATGTCGCCGTCCACTTCGGGATTCAGCGAAACGACCTGGGCGATCACCTGCACTTCGTTCTTGAAGTCTTCCGGGAACAGCGGACGCACCGGGCGATCGATCAGGCGCGAGGTCAGCGTCTCCTTCTCGGTCGGACGGCCTTCACGCTTGAAGAACCCGCCCGGGATGCGGCCGGCGGAGTAGAACTTTTCCACGTAGTCGACGGTGAGCGGGAAGAAATCCTGACCTTCCTTCTGCTTGGTTGCGGCCACCGCGGTGACCAGCACCACGGTACCGCCCATGCTGGCCATGACCGCACCGGACGCCTGGCGGGCAATTTCGCCCGTCTCCAGTGTGACTTCGTGACTACCGTACTGGAATGACTTGGTTACTTTTGCCACTGGGTTGTTCTCCTCGTCCGGTGAATTAACGGCGCAGGCCGAGGCGTTCGATCAGGGTCTGATAGCGCGCGAGGTCGCGATCCTTCAGATAGCTGAGCAGGCGCTTGCGCTGGTTGACCAGCTTCAGCAGACCGCGACGGGAATGATGATCCTGCTTGTGGTCCTTGAAATGGCCGGTGAGATGGTCGATGCGGGCGGACAGCAGGGCCACCTGGACTTCGGTTGAACCGGTATCGTTCGGCACGCGGCCGAAATCAGCAATGATCTTGCCGGTTTGTTCTGCGGTAAGAGACATGGGTATACGTTTCCTTGGAAAGGCGATGCGAAGCTTGCGCTTGCATCATCGCGATGACGCAAGCGCAAGCTTCGCCTAGATGAATGAAAGCGTTGAAATAACTTGCCTATTCTACTGATGGGAGCGGTGTTACAACAAGTGCGCAGCGGTCGATCGGTGCAAATTCGTCAGTCTGGCGGCAGGTTGAAGCCACGCAGGATGCGGGCGCGCCGCTCGCCATCCAGTTCGAGCAGGGCCAGCAACGCGCCATCGCTGGCAAAAGCCACGCAACGCCCCAGCGGAGATGACGCCGCCAGCTGGATCTGCTGCCCGCGGGAAATGGCCATGCTCTGCGCTTCATCCAGGTGTACGACGGGCAGGTCCGACAGGCCGGCCGCGACCGGCAGCAGCCACGCCAGCAAGGCCTCGTCGCCCTGCTCCGCCGCCTGCTGGAGCTGCTCCAGCGTCACCATGCGCGGTTCGCGGAACGGCTCGACCCAGAGCCGGCGCAAGGCGGTCAGGTGTGCGCCACAGCCCAGATCCTCACCCAGATCCACGGCCAGCGAACGCACGTAGGTGCCTGAGCCGCATTCCACCAGCAACTGCAGCGTGTCGCCGTCACGGGAGAGCAGATCGAGCCGGTGCACATCCACCTCGCGCGGCGGCACCTCGACGGTTTCGCCACGACGGGCCTTCACATACAGCCGCTCGCCGTCCTGTTTCAGTGCCGAGTACATCGGGGGAACCTGCAGGATGCGTCCGCGCAGCCGGGCCAGCGCGGTTTCGACGGTGGCCTCGTCAAGTTCCGGCACCGGCCGCTGCTGCAGGATGTCGCCTTCACTGTCGGCGGTGTCGGTGGTGATACCGAGCCGGCACTCGGCCAGATACGCCTTGCGCGCACCGAGCAGGCTGCCGGCCAGCTTGGTCGCCTCGCCGAAACACAGCGGCAACAGGCCGGTAGCCAGCGGATCCAGCGCACCGGTATGGCCACCCTTGGACGCGCGCAGCAATCGACGCACGGCCTGCAATGCCTGGTTGGAACTCAGTCCCAGTGGCTTGTCGAGCAGCACGATGCCGTGCAGGTCGCGATACTGGATACGCGGCGGGCGATTCATCGGCTTGGCAATACCCAATGCTCCGGTTCAGTCCTGCTTGTCGTCACCAGGCGGAGCGAGGTCGCGCGCCTGCTCACGCAGCAGCGACTCGATGCGCTCGCCCTTGTCGACCGAATCGTCGTACTTGAACTTCAATTCGGGCACCCGGCGCATGCGCATGCCACTGTGTGCCAGGGAATGGCGGATCTCGTGGCTGATCTGGTTCAACGCCTTCACCGTGGGCACGCCCTGCTCGGGCATCAGTGCGGTCACCCACACCGTGGCCCAGTCCAGGTCGCGGGTGATTTCCACATCCGACACACTGACCGACGGCAGACCATGGTCGCGCACGGCCGCATGCACCAGCATGCCGAGCTCGCGGCGCAGTTCCGCACCGATACGGTCGGTGCGCTTGAAATCACGTGATGGCATGAAGGTAAACCTGAGTTGATCGTGGAGAGAAGCGAGAAACGAGAGCGCACGTACACGCCTTCACTCATTTCTCACTTCCCCACACTCATTTCTGCTTTAGAGCGTACGTGCCACTTCGGTGCGTTCGAAGCACTCGATCTGGTCGCCCGGCTTGACGTCGTTGTACTGCTTGACGGCGATACCGCATTCCATGCCGTTGCGCACTTCGTCGACCAGCTCCTTGAACCGGCGCAGCGACTCCAGCTCGCCCTCGAACACCACCACGTTGTCGCGCAGCACGCGAATCGGCTTGCTGCGCTTGACGTGGCCTTCGGTGACCATGCAACCGGCCACGGCGCCGAACTTGGAACTGCGGAACACTTCGCGAACCTCGGCCAGGCCGATGACGTCCTCGCGCACTTCCATGCCGAGCAGGCCGGTGGCCGCCTGGGTCACCTGGTCGATCACGTCATAGATGATCGAGAAGTAGCGCACGTCCAGGCCGGCGGTCTCGATCACCTTGCGTGCCGATGCGTCGGCACGCACGTTGAAGCCGATGATCAGCGCCTTCGAGGCCGCGGCAAGCGTCGCATCGGATTCGTTGATGCCGCCCACGCCCGAGGAAACCACATTGACCCGGACCCGCTCGTTGCCGATCTGGGTCAGCGATTCACGCAGCGCCTCGACCGAACCCTGCACGTCGCCCTTGACCAGGATGTTGAGCGTCTGCTGCTCCACGCCCTGCCCCATCTTGGCAATGATGTCCTCGAGCCGGTTGCTCTTGCTGACCATGCGCGTCTCGCGACGCTTGAGCTCACGCTCCTGCGCCACTTCGCGAGCCAGCCGCTCGTCCTCGACACAGACGAAGTCGTCACCGGTTTCCGGCACGCCGGACAGGCCGAGCACCTGCACCGGAATCGACGGACCGGCTTCCTGCACCTGCTTGCCGGTTTCGTCGATCAGAGCGCGCATGCGGCCGTATTCGATACCGCAGACCACGAAATCGCCCTTGCGCAACGTACCCTGCTGCACCAGCACGGTGGCCACCGGTCCGCGACCACGGTCGAGGCTGGATTCGATCACCACGCCGGAGGCACGGCCATCGGCAACCGCCTTCAATTCCATCACCTCGGCCTGGATCGAGATCGCATCGAGCAGAGCCTCGACGCCTTCACCGGTCTTGGCCGATACCGGCACGAACTGGACGTCGCCGCCCCAGTCTTCCGGCACCACTTCGTGCGCGACCAGACCCTGCTTGACGTTGTCCGGATTGGCGCCTTCCTTGTCCATCTTGTTGACCGCGACGATCAGCGGCACCTTGGCGGCGCGCGCATGCTTCACCGCCTCGATCGTCTGCGGTTTCACGCCGTCATCGGCGGCCACCACCAGGATCACGATGTCGGTCGACTGCGCGCCACGGGCACGCATCGAGGTGAACGCGGCATGGCCGGGAGTGTCCAGGAACGTGATGACGCCCTTGGAAGTCTCCACGTGATACGCACCGATGTGCTGGGTAATACCGCCCGCCTCGCCCGAAGCGACCTTGGTGCGACGGATGTAGTCGAGCAGCGAGGTCTTGCCGTGGTCGACATGCCCCATGATCGTCACCACCGGTGGACGCGTGGTCTTCTCGCCCTCCAGCTCGACGTTCTGGGTATGCGCCGCCAGCGTCTCCTCGGCATTGTTCTGGTTGTCGGCAACCGGCGTATGGCCAAGCTCCTCGACCACCAGCACCGCGGTATCGTGATCGATGGTCTGGTTGATGGTCGCCATGACGCCCATCTTGAACAGCGCCTTGACCACCTCCGAACCCTTGACCGCCATCTTCTGGGCCAGCTCGGCCACGACATTGGCTTCCGTCACCACCACTTCGCGCACGACCGGCGCGGTGGGGCGTGAGAACCCGTGCGGCCCGCTCGGCGCATTGCTGTGTCCGCGCGACAGCATCTCGCGGCCGCTGCTGCGACCCGGCTTGCCGCGCTTGTTGCTGGAAGAGCGGCGCGCGCGGTCGGCTTCGCTCAGGTGCATCTGGCCACCGACAAAGCGCTTGCCCGCACTGTCCCGACCTTCCTTGCCACCAGCACCCGCGCTGTCATTGCGCTCGCGGGCATGCTTGGGCTTGCCACGGGCATCAGCCGCCGCCGCAGGCGCCGCAGCGCTGGCGGGGGTGGCAGCGGCACGGGGAGCGGCAGGCGTCGCCACGGCAGGCGCGGGCGGGGGTGCCGGCGCAGGCACCGGCTTGACCAGCTTTTCGCGTTTGCGCGGCTCATGGATACGCGGCAGGATCATGCCGAGATCGCGCTGATCCATACGCTGCACGGTCCCGGCGGCGTCATCGGCGACCTCCGCGGGAGCGGCCTCGGCGGCCGGCTCCGGCATCGCCGCGGCTTCGACCGGAGCGGCGACCGGCGCCGCACTGGCGGCCTCGGCCTTGCGCTGCTTCTCTTCGTGCTTCTGCTGCTCGTCCAGAACGCGCTGCTGAGCTTCCTGCTCCCGACGCTGCTCGGATTCGACACGCTCGCGCTCTTCCTGTTCGCGCTGCTGCTGCGATTCCTGCAGCTTGCGCACGGCATCCTCGCGCTCGGGCTCGACGCTGGCTTCCTCGGCAATCACGCTGCGCTTGACGTAGGTGCGCTTGGCCCGCACCTCGACATTGACTGTCTTGGCGCTGCCCGCGGCACCGCGGCCACCCGGGGTGGCCACTTTCAGCTCGCCGACCGTTCGCCGCTTGAGGGTGATCTGGCGTGGCGCGCTGTCATCGACCTCCGCAGCGACTTCGCTCTTGCCGTGCGTGCGACGCAGGAAGCCAAGCAGCTTCACCTTTTCGGTGCTGCTGATGACCTGCTCCTGGTCGGAGAATTTCATGCCCGCCTCGCCAAGCTGGGTCAGCAGCTTGTCGACCGGCAAACCCAGTACCTGGGCTAGTTGTTTGATCGTGACGTCCGACATCGTGTTCTTTGCTCCGCCGTTCCCGCGCTTATCATCTGTGCGGCATTATCTGCGCCGCCGCCTCCATCCTTGGTGAAGAGCCTATCGAAGCCCTTCTCGGCACACCCATCCAGGGTGCCGCCGCCCGCGGTTAGCCGCCTTTCTCCAGCCGCGCGATCATCGGCGCACGTGCGGCCATGATCAGCGCTGCTGCGCGCTCCTCGTCCATGCCCTCGATATCGATCAGGTCGTCCACCGCCAGATCGGCCAGATCGTCCACCGTACTCACTTCACGTGCAGCCAGGGTATAAGCCGTCGCCTCATCCATGCCCTCCAGCGCCAGCAGCTCGGCGGACGGTTGATGCTCCTCGACCCCTTCCTCCACCGCCAGTGCCTCGGTCAGCAGGGCATCGCGGGCACGCGCACGCAGCTCCTCGACGATGTCTTCGTCGAACCCTTCCACCGCCAGCAACTCGGCGCTGGGCACATAGGCGATTTCCTCGACGCTGGAAAAACCTTCCTGCACGAGGATAACGGCAATCTCCTGGTCCACCTCGAGCTTGTCCATGAACAGCTGGCGCGCGGCCTCCTGCTCGGACTCGCTCTTGGCGGTAACCTGGTCCTGGGTCATCACGTTGAGCTGCCAGCCGGTCAGTTTGCTGGCCAGCCGCACGTTCTGGCCACCGCGACCGATCGCCTGGGACAGCTTGTCCTCGGCCACCGCGATGTCCATCGAGTGCTTCTCCTCGTCCATGATGATGGACTGCACTTCAGCCGGCGCCATCGCATTGATGACGAACTGCGCCTGGTTCTCGTGCCACAGGATGATGTCCACCCGCTCGCCGTTGAGGTCGTTGGAGACTGCCTGGACGCGCGAGCCGCGCATGCCGATGCAGGCACCGATCGGATCGGTACGGCTGTCGTGGGCCAGCACGGCGATCTTGGCGCGATCACCGGGATCACGGGCGCAACCCTTGATCTCGACCAGGCCCTGGCCGACTTCCGGCACTTCCAGCTTGAACAGCTCGATCATGAATTCCGGCGCAGCGCGCGACACGAACAGCTGCGGACCGCGCACTTCGGACTTCACTTCGTAGAGATAGCCACGCACGCGGTCGCCGACGCGGGCCGATTCGCGCGGAATCGTCTTGTCGCGCGGAATGAAGGCCTCGGCGTTGCTGCCCAGGTCGAGGTAGATGTTGCCGCGCTCGACCCGCTTGACGATACCGGTCACCAGTTCGCCGACCCGATCCGCGAAGGCGTCCACCACCTGCTGGCGCTCGGCTTCGCGCACGCGTTGCACGATCACCTGCTTGGCGGCCTGTGCCGCTATGCGACCGAATTCGGCGTTCTCGACCTGCTGCTCGATGTACTCGCCCACCTGCGCGTCGGCGCGCTCGTCCAGCGCATCCATCAGACGCAACTGGTAGGACGGCGATTCCATCTCGCCATCGTCGGCAATGATTTCCCAGCGACGAAACGTCTGGTATTCACCGGTGTCCTGGTCGATCGAGACACGGATATCGGGCTCCTCGTCCGGATAGCGCTTCTTCGCGGCCGAGGCCAACGCGGCCTCCATCGCTTCGAAAATCACTTCCAGCGGCACGCCTTTTTCATTGGCAACCGCGTCGACGACCAGCAAAAGTTCTTTGCTCATTGCAGCAACTCCATAGGCGCCTGACGGCGTCCAATCGATCTTGATGAATTATCTTGCACTTATTACTTCGGAGCCTTCGGGACCACTGGCTTGCCACCGCGCTTGGGCTGCGGCGCATAACCCAGTGCCACCCAATCCGGCACCACACGCGCACTTTCCACCAGCGCGTGATCGAATTCGAATGTCTTGCCTTCCGCTTCCAGCACGATCCGCTCGCCTTCCACCGAAACCAGCTTGCCGCGCAGGCGACGACGCCCTTCCAGCGGCGCCTTCAGCAGCAATTTCACTTCCTGCCCGCTGACCTTCGCAAACTGCGCGGCGGTAAACAGCGGTCGATCGATGCCCGGCGAGGAGACTTCCAGCACGTAGTGGCCCGGAACCGGATCTTCCACATCAAGCAGCGCGGACAGCTCGCGGCTGGCGGTCTCGCAATCCTCGATACCGATTTCGCGGCGCTCACCATCCGCCGCCTTGTCCGGGTCGCCCTTGTCGAGCAAATCCAGGTAAACCCGCAGGGTACTCTGCCCGTGCGACGGGGTGAACTCCACGCCAAGGCATTCCAGGCCCAGATCGGCCAGTACCTCGGTGAAGCGTTGTGCCAGTGCCTGTGTATCCATGAACTCACCTGATCCAGATCGCGGAAACAAAAAATGGGCTCCAACGGCCCATTTCCTTATCTCGCCGATGTTCCTGCTCATGCAGCTCCTTCCGGTGCCCGCGGCTGCCATGCAGCCCGGCACGACGCATCCTTGCGCCCAACAAAAAAGCCTCACGAGGAGGCTTTCTTGTATCAAGAAAGATCTGGTAGCGGGGGCAGGATTCGAACCTGCGACCTTCGGGTTATGAGCCCGACGAGCTGCCAGACTGCTCCACCCCGCATCAGAGTCCGAAGAGTTTAACGGGGTGGCCGGTTTCTTGCAAGCCTCAACTTCAACCAATCGGCATGCAACGAACAATCGACCGCTTCATCATCGTCTCGCCGCCCACCCGCGACACTGTCACAGGCCGAATGCGCGCCGGCACCAGCCCAGCAAGGGCCCCCAGTACAGACCAAGTGCCAGCAATGACAGGGCGTTGAGTGACAGTGCCACGCGCAGCGGCTTGTCCTGCTGCACGGTCAACGCACTGCCCTCGGCCGGCTTGTCGAAGTACATCACCTTGATCACGTGCAGGTAGTAATACAGGCCGATGATCGCGAACACGATGCCGACGATCGCCAGCCACATCATGCCGGCATGGATCGCCGCCTCCAGTACCAGTGCCTTGGCCCAGAAGCCGAACAGCGGCGGCACGCCGGCCAGCGAGAACATCGCCAGCAGCATCAGGAATGCCATCCACGGCGACTTCTGGTTCAAGCCCTTCAGGTCGGCGATTTCCTCGCACTCGAAACCCGTGCGGGACAAGGCCAGGATCACGCCGAACGCGGCCACGCTCATCAGCGCGTAGCAGATCGCGTAGAACATCGCGGCGGCATAGCCTTCCGGGCCGGCAGCCGAGAGTCCCAGCAGCAGATAACCCATGTGCGAGATGGTCGAATACGCCAGCATCCGCTTGAGGTTGGTCTGCACGATCGCGACCAGGTTGCCGATCGCCAGCGAGATGACGGCGAGTACCGCCAGCATCAACTGCCAGTGCTGCGAAAGATCGCCCATGCCGCCATCGAGCAGGCGGTAAGCCATGCCGAAGGCGGCCAGCTTGGAACCGGAGGCAATGAACGTGGTGACTGGCGTCGGCGCGCCCTGGTAGACGTCGGGAATCCACATGTGGAATGGCGCGGCGCCCAGCTTGAAGCCGATGCCGGCGACCATGAAGATCAACCCGAACAGCAGCAGGGTCGGAGCCTTCGTGTAGGTCATCACGTGATGCAGCTGCGCCAGATCCAGGCTCGGCGTGCCGCCCATGCCGGAGGCGCCGTAAACCATCGACATGCCGTACAGCAGCATGCCCGAGGCCAGCGCACCCAGCACGAAGTACTTGATCGCCGCTTCGGACGGCAACCTTGCATCGCGATTCAGCGCCACCAGCGCATACGAGGACAGCGAGAGCAGCTCCAGCCCCAGATAGACGGTGACCAGGTTGCCGGCCGAGACCAGCAGCATGATGCCGATCACCGCGAAGATCATCAGCGTGTAGAACTCGCCGCCGAGCAGCTTGCGATCGATCAGGTACGGCCGCGCATACACCATCACCAACGCGGTGGTGCCCAGCGCGAAGACCTTCAGGATGTCGGAGACGTCGTCGCGCACGAACATGCCGCCGAACGCGCTCACCGCCTGATCCGGCTGACCGACGATCACCAGGTAGATCGCCACCAGCAGCACGACGATGGAGATCCAGTGCAGCAGTGGCCGCTGCGCAGGCTTCATGAAGGCGTCCAGCAGCAACAGCAGGCACGCCGCCGCGATCAGATAGAACTCCGGCAACAGGATCAGGATGTCATTCAAGTTCGGCATGTTCGATCCTGCTTAAATCTTGTGAATGGCGAGCTGTTGCACCAGCTGCGACACCGAACTGTCCATCAGATGGACCAGTGGTTGCGGCCAGATGCCCAGCGCCAGCACCGCAACGGCGAAGGCGGCCAGCACGAAGGTCTCGCGACCGTTGATTTCCTTCATCTCGGCCACGTGCGGGTTGGTGATGTCGCCCCACAGCACCCGCTTCACCAGCCACAGCGTATAGGCCGCTCCGATGATCAGGGTGAAGGCGGCGAACAGCGCGATCCACGGATTGGCGCTGAAGCTGGCCAGGATCACCATGAACTCGCCCACGAAACCGCTGGTGCCCGGCAGGCCGCAATTGGCCATCGCGAACAGCACGTAGAAGAAGCCGAACCAGGGCATCACGTTGATGACGCCGCCGTAATCCTTGATCGAGCGGGTATGCATGCGGTCGTACAGCACGCCGATGCAGGTGAACATCGCACCCGAGATGAAGCCATGCGAGATCATCTGCACCATCGCGCCCTGCATGCCCAGCAGGGCCATCCCGGTGCTGCCCTGCTCGCGCACCAGCCAGAACGCGATGAAGATGCCCAGCGTGACGAAACCCATGTGGGCCACCGAGGAATACGCCACCAGCTTCTTCATGTCCTCCTGCACCAGCGCGACGTAGCCGATGTAGACGATCGCGACCAGGCTCAGCACGATCACCAGCCAGGCGTAGTGCGCACCTGCATCCGGCACCATTGGCAGGATGAAGCGCAGCATTCCGTAGGTACCCACCTTCAGCATCACCGCGGCAAGCACCACCGAACCGCCGGTCGGCGCCTCGACATGCGCATCCGGCAACCAGGTGTGCACCGGCACCATCGGTACCTTGATCGCGAACGCGATCAGGAACGCGAAGAAGATCCAGGTCTGCTCCTTCATGGTCAGCGGCAGCGCCGCCAGCGTGGCCATGTCGAACGTGCCTGCCTTCTGGTACAGGTACAGCAGCGCGATCAGCATGAAGACCGAGCCGAAGAACGTGTAAATGAAGAACTTCAGCGTGGCGTAGACGCGCCGCGGCCCACCCCAGATACCGATCAGGATGAACATCGGGATCAGGATCGCCTCGAACAGCGCGTAGAACAGCAGCGCATCGGTGGCACAGAACACGCCGATCAGCAGGCCTTCCAGCATCAGCATCGCGGCCATGTACTGGTGCGGCTTGTCCTGGATGACCTCCCACGCGCCGGCGATCACCAGGATGCCGACGAAGCTGGTCATCAGGATCAGTGCCACCGAGATGCCATCGACCGCGAGGCTGTAGTGGACGCCCCACGAGGCGATCCACATGTAGCTTTCGGTGAGCTGCATGCCGCCTGCATCGGCGTTGTACTGCAGCAGCAGGAACAGGCTGACCACGAAGGTCAGCACCGCCACCAGCATGGACAGCCAGCGTGCCAGGTGGGGTCGAGCCGTGCCGGCAAGCAACACCGGGATGGCACCGACGACGGGAAGCCAGATCAGCAGGCTGAGCAAGTGATTGAACATCGATCGTGATTCCCTTATTGCCCGACCAGCCCGTGACCCATGAAACCGGAGTCCACCAGCCAGTAACCACCCAGCAGCAGGATCAGGCCGAGGATCATGGCGAAGGCGTAGTGATAGAGATAACCGGACTGCAGCCGGCGCATCGTCGCTGCGATGCGGTGCACCAGACCGACCGAACCGTTGACCATCACGTCATCGATCGCCGCCGTGTCGCCCGCCTTCCAGAACAGCCGGCCGAGCCGCGTGGAGCCACGGGCGAACACCACGAAGTACAGCGCGTCGAACCAATACTTGTGATTGAGCACGTTGTAGAACGGCTTCAATGCGTTCTTGATCCGGTCGGCCATCGCCGGATTGAACAGGTAGACGTAGGTGGTGATGGCGAATGCGGCGAGCACCAGCAGGAACGGCAGCTGGGTGAACCCGTGCAGCGCCATGGCCAGTGAACCGTGGAACTCCTGGCCGAGCTCGCCCAGCATGTTGTTCGCCTCGTCGACGTGGATCGCGCTGCCGAACCAGCCACCGAACAGCACCGGCCCGACGGTGAAGAAACCAACCAGCAGCGACGGAATCGCCAGCAGGATCAGCGGCAGCGTGACCACCCAAGGAGACTCCTTCGGCACCTCGTGCATCACGCCCGGCTCGTGGTGGCCATGGTCGTCGCGATGCTCGACATGCGCGCCATGCCCGTGAGCGGCCACGACCGTGAAGCGCTCCTTGCCATGGAAGGTCAGGTACATCTGGCGGAACGTATACAGTCCGGTCACCAGTGCACCGGCCATCACGCAGAAATAGGCGTAATGCGCGCCCCAGCGATGCGACAGGCCGACCGCTTCGATGATCGCGTCCTTCGAATAGAAGCCGGAGGTGAACGGCACCGCCACCAGCGCCAGCGAGCCGATCCACATGGTGATCCAGGTGATCGGCATGTACTTGCGCAGGCCGCCCATGTAGCGCATGTCCTGCTCGTGATGCATCGCGATGATCACCGAGCCGGCGCCGAGGAACAGCAGCGCCTTGAAGAACGCATGGGTCATCAGGTGGAACACCGCACCGCTGTACATCGACACGCCCAGCGCCACCGTCATGTAGCCCAGCTGCGACAGCGTCGAATAGGCGATCACCCGCTTGATGTCGTTCTGCACGATACCGATCAGACCGGTGAACAGCGCCGTGGTGGCACCGATCACCAGCACGAAGCTCAGTGCGGTCGAGGACAACTCGAACAGCGGCGACATCCGCGCCACCATGAAGATGCCGGCGGTAACCATCGTTGCCGCATGGATCAGCGCCGAGATCGGAGTCGGGCCCTCCATCGAATCGGGCAACCACACATGCAACGGCACCTGCGCCGACTTGCCCATCGCGCCGATGAACAGGCAGATGCAGATCACCGTGGCCGCATCCCAATGGGTGCCGGCGGTGATCTGCAGGGTCTTGCCGAGCAGACCCGGCGCCGCACCGAACGCGGTGGCGTAATCCAGCGTATGCAGGAAATAAAGCACCGCGGCGATGCCGAGCAGGAAGCCGAAATCGCCCACGCGGTTGACCAGGAACGCCTTGAGGTTGGCGAAGATCGCGGTCGGCCGCTTGTACCAGAAGCCGATCAGCAGGTACGACACCAGGCCCACCGCTTCCCAGCCGAAGAACAGCTGCACGAAGTTGTTGCTCATCACCAGCATGAACATCGAGAAGGTGAACAGCGAGATGTAGCTGAAGAAGCGCGTGTAGCCGTCGTCGTCGGCCATGTAGCCGATGGTATAGACGTGCACCAGCAGCGACACCAGGCTCACCACCACCAGCATCATCGCCGTCAGGCGGTCGACCAGAAAGCCCACGCTGGCGTTCAGCTGGCCGATCTGGAACCAGGTGTAGATGTTCTGGTTGTAGACCTCGGCACCACCGAAGCTCAGCTGGTACAGCACGTAGAACGACAGCGCGCAGGAGATCGCCACGCCCAGGATGGTGACGCTGTGCGAGCCGGCCCGGCCGATGAATTTGCCCAGGAAGCCGGCCAGCAGGCAACCGACCAGCGGCGCCAGGGCGATCGTCAGCAGGATGGAGGTCGAAAGACTCATGTGATCAGCCCTTCATGCTGTCGATGTCGGCGATATTGATCGTGCTGCGATTGCGGAACAGCAGCACCAGGATCGCCAGGCCGATGGCGGCTTCCGCCGCGGCCACGGTGAGGATGAAGAACACGAACACCTGCCCCGAGACGTCGCCGAGAAAACGCGAGAACGCCACGAAATTCATGTTCACGGCGAGCAGCATCAATTCGATCGACATCAACAGCACGATCACGTTCTTGCGATTGATGAACAGGCCGGCGACGGCGATGCAGAACAGCACCGCGCCAAGCACGATGTAATGCGCGAGGGAGATCATGGGCGCGGCTCCTTTGGGGCGTTGTCGTCGGCAGCAGGCGACGCGTCGTGGCGCACGGCCGCCATCTTCACGATGCGGACGCGGTCACGCGGATTGACCTTGACCTGCTGGCTGGCCGACTCGTAGCGCGCGTCGCCACGCTCGCGCAGGGTCAGCGCCACCGCGGCGATCACGCCCACGGTGAGGATCAGCGCGGCGATCTCGAACGGCAGCAGGAAACGGGTATACAACGCGAGGCCAAGCCAGGTGGTGTTGGAGACACCGGCGACCGCGGCCGGGTCGGCACCCATGAGCTGGGCATGCATCGCGCGCACGCCGATCAGGCCGAGCATCTCCGCCAGCATCACCAGCGCCACGATCAGGCCGACGGGAAGGAACTTCACGAAGCCCTCGCGTATTTTCTCCTGGTCGATGTCGAGCATCATCACCACGAACAGGAACAGCACCATCACCGCGCCGACGTAGACCACGATCAGCGCCAGCGCGAGGAACTCGGCGTCGAGCAATATCCACAGGCAGGCCGAACTGAAGAAGGTGAGCACCAGCGCCAGCACCGCGTGCACGGTGTTCTTCAGCGTGATCACCGACAGCGCGGCGGCCACGGTGACGAAGCCGAAGGCGTAGAAACAGATGAGTTGAAGCAGTTGGGGATTCATCGTGGGCCTCAGCGATACGCCGCATCTTGCGCGCGGTCAGCGGCGATCTGCTGCTCGAAGCGATCGCCGATGGCAAGCAGTTGCTGCTTGTTCACCACGTTCTCGCCACGGTGCTCGAAATGGTATTCATGGATCGACGTCTCGACGATCGAATCCACCGGGCAGCTCTCCTCGCAGAAACCGCAGAAGATGCACTTGAACAGATCGATGTCGTAACGCGTGGTGCGGCGCTGGCCATCCGATTCGCGCGGCGCCGAATCGATGGTGATCGCCAGGGCCGGGCATACCGCCTCGCACAGCTTGCACGCAATGCAGCGCTCCTCGCCGTTCGCGTAGCGGCGCAACGCGTGCAGGCCGCGGAAACGGTTCGACTTGGGGATATGCTCCATCGGGTAGCGCACGGTGTACTTCGGCTTGAACATGTAGCGCATGGTCAGTCCCATGCCCTGGAACAGCTCGATCAGCAGCAGACTCTTGAAATAGCGGGTTACCGAATTCATTGCTTATACCCCTGCGCCGATGCTGACCCAGCCGAAATACTTCATGCAGCCGGCAACCATCACCCAGGCGATCGCGATCGGAATGAGCACCTTCCAGCCCAGCCGCATGATCTGGTCATAGCGGTAACGCGGGAAGGTGGCGCGGAACCACAGGAACAGGAAGCTCATCACGAACGCCTTGATGAACAGCCAGATGAAGCCGCCGGTCCAGATCCAGTTGATCCAGCCCGGCGCATCGGCGTGGATCCAGCCCTGCAGCGGGCTCAACCAGCCGCCAAGGAACAGGATCGAGGCCAGGAAGCTGACCAGGATCATGTTGGCGTATTCGGCCAGGAAGAAGATCGCGAACGCGGAACCGGAATACTCCACGTGGAAACCGGCCACGATCTCCGACTCGCCCTCGGCCACGTCGAACGGCGCGCGATTGGTCTCGGCCACGCCGGAGATGAAATAGATCACGAACACCGGCAGCAGCGGCAGCCAGAACCAGTCGAACAGGCCCTTGCCGCCGGCCTGCGCGTTGACGATGTCGCTGAGGTTGAGGCTGCCGGCCAGCACCAGCACGCAGACCAGGCACAGGCCCATCGCCAGTTCGTAGGAGATCACCTGCGCGGCCGAGCGCATCGCGCCGAGCAGCGCGTAGCGCGAGTTGGAAGCCCAGCCGGCGATGATGATGCCGTACACGCCCAGCGAGGTCATCGCCAGCAGGTAGAGCACGCCCGCGTTGGCATTGGACAGCACCATCCTGCTGCTGAACGGGATCACCGCCCACGCCGCCAGCGCCGGAATCAGCGCCAGCAACGGCGCCGTGAAGTACAGGAAGCGGTTCGCCTTGGTCGGCAGGATCACTTCCTTGATCAGCAGCTTCACCACGTCGGCAAAAGCCTGCAGCACGCCGAACGGACCGATCTTGTTCGGCCCCATGCGCACGTGCATCCAGCCGATGACCTTGCGCTCCCAGTACACGAACATCGCCACCGCGATGATCAGCGGCAGCACGATCGCAAAGATGTACAGGATCGGCAAGCCGAGCTGATGGATGAGTTGATCAAGCATCTGCTTAAGCCTTGCTCAAGGTGATGGACGCGCCATACGGCGGCAACGCGGCGGTGAGGTCCTGGGCCGCTTCGATCCAGACCGCGCCGTCCGGCACGGCAATGTCGACCACCAGCGGCAGGCATACGTCGTTGATACGCACTTGACCGCCGTCGACCAGCGCCAGTCGCTGGGCCTCCAGCGCGTTCAGGCGCACCGCCGGGGCGCGATTGAGCGGGTGCGCGTTCAGCGCCGTGGCCCGCCGCAGCACCGCATCGCTGCGATAGATCGGCCAGGTGGCAAGACGAGTCAGGCCGCCAGCGGTCGGGCGCGTGGCCAGACCGCTGCGCGGCGTCACCGCCCGCTCGCCGATGCCGTCGCGCAGACCGGCAAGATCGTCGAACTCGAATCCGGCCAGTTGCAGCGCGCCGCCCAGTGCGCGCAGCACCTTCCAGCCCGGCCGGGTCTGTCCGGCGGCCTTGGCGCCGGCGCCGACGCCCTGGGCCAGGCCATCCACGTTGACCAGGGTGGCATCGATCTCCGGCAGCAACGCGATCGGCAGGATCACGTCGGCCACCTCGCGCAAGGCGGCACTGGCGTAGGCGCTGAACGCCACCACCTGTTCCGCCTCGTGCAGCGCCTTCAACGTGGCCGCGCCATCGGCAAAATCATGCGGCGGCTCGACGCCATACAGCAGGTAGCTCTTGCGTGGCTGGGCCAGCATCGCCTGTGCATCGAGCCCGCCGTTGCCTGGCACGACGCCGAGTCGGGCCAGCCCGATCGCATTGGCACCGACCGGCAATTCGTTGTAACCGGCGCCGGTGGCGTCGGCGATGAACCGGGCGATCGCCCGCAGCCAGGACGCCTGCGGATGGGTTACCGCCGCTTCGCCGAGGATCACTACCGCCCTGCCCGACTTCAACGCGGCAATCGCGTCATCGTCACCCTGATCGCCCTGCGCCGCGTCGATCGCCCCGGCCAGTGCCGCAGGTGCCGTGGTGCCCGCGCTGACGGCCGCCCTGGCCAAGCCCAGCAGCGCATCGACCATCGCCTGTGGCGCCACGATCGACTCACCGGCCAGCGCGTAGTTGAAATCGAAATGCGCCGGGTTGACCGCGTACACCCGGGCGCCCAGCTTGGTCGCCTGATGCACCCGATGATTCAGCAACGGCATCTCGTAACGCAGGTCCGAACCGACCAGCAGGGCCGCCCGGATCTGGTCGACTTCCGCCACCGGCAGCGCAAACGGCTGCGCCACGGCGTTGTCGGCGAAGTCGAGCTGGCGCACGCGATGATCGACGTGGGCGCTGCCCAGCCCGCGGGCCAGCCGCATCAGCAGATCGCCCTCCTCGTTCGAGGTCGCCGGGTGCACCAGCACGCCCAGGTCGCTGCCCGGCGCCTTCTTCAGCGCCTCGCCGGCAAACTGCAGCGCATCTTCCCAGCTGGTCGCCTGCCATTGCCCGTTGCGCTTGACTTCCGGTGCGCTGATGCGGTCGTCGGCATACAGGCCCTGATGACTGTAGCGATCGCGATCGGACAACCAGCACTCGTTGACCGCCTCGTTGTCGCGCGGGACCGTGCGCAGCACCTCACCGCGGCGCGTGTGCAGCCACAGGTTGGAACCGAGCGCATCGTGGTAACCGATCGACGGCTTGGCGATCAGCTCCCACGCGCGCGCCTTGAACTGGAACGGCTTGTTGGTCAGCGCGCCCACCGGGCAGACATCGATGATGTTGCCGGACAATTCGGTCTCGACCGTCTTGCCGATGTAAGTGCCGATCTGCAGGTTCTCGCCACGGCTCATGCCGCCGAGCTCGTAGGTGCCGGCGATCTCGCTGGTGAAGCGCACGCAACGCGTGCACTGGATGCAGCGGGTCATCTCGGTGGCGACCAGCGGGCCGAGGTTCTCGTCGGCCACCGTGCGCTTGCGATCGGTATAGCGCGACACGCTGCGGCCATAGCCCAGCGCCACGTCCTGCAGCTCGCATTCGCCACCCTGATCGCAGATCGGGCAATCCAGCGGATGGTTGATCAGCAGGAACTCCATCACGTCCTTCTGGAATTTCAGCGCCTTGTCCGAGCGCGTCATCACCTTCATGCCCTCGGCCACCGGCGTGGCACAGGCCGGCTGCGGCTTGGGCATCAGCTTGCCGCCCATCTCCACATCGACCAGGCACATGCGGCAGTTCGCGGCGATCGGCAGCTTGCGGTGGTAGCAGAAACGCGGGATCGACACGCCGATCGCGTCGGCGGCCTCGATGATCATGGCGCCCTTGCGGATCTGCGTGGGCTTGCCGTCGACCTCGATGTTGAGCAGGTCGGTTGCCTGGGTGGTCGGTTGCGCACTCATGCGGCGACCTCCCGGGTGGATTTCGCAAGCTGGTCTTCGGTCATCGAGCGGCCGTGTTCCACAAAGTATTCGAATTCGTTCCAGAAACGCGCCAGGAATCCCTGTACCGGCCACGCAGCCGCTTCGCCGAACGCGCAGATGGTATGACCCTCGATCTGGCCGGCCACGGCCTTCAGGCGATGCAGGTCATCCTGGGTGCCCTTGCCTTCGACGATGCGCGTGAGCACGCGATACATCCAGCCCGTGCCCTCGCGGCACGGCGTGCACTGGCCGCAGGATTCGGCCATGTAGAAACGCGAGATGCGGTGGCAGACCTTGACCATGCATGTGGTCTCGTCCATCACGACGACGGCGCCGGAACCGAGGCCGGAACCGGCCTTCTGCAGGCAGTCGTAATCCATCGTGCTCTCGAGCATCACGTCGGCCGGCAGCACCTTCATCGAGGAGCCGCCCGGGATCACCGCCTTGAGTTGGTGGCCGTTGCGCACGCCACCGGCCATGGCCAGCAGATCCTTGAAGGAGGTGCCCAGCCGGACCTCGAAATTGCCCGGCTTGTTGACGTGGCCGGACACCGAGAAAATCTTCGGGCCGCCATTGTTCGGCTTGCCCAGATTGAGGAACCAGTCGGACCCGTTGCGCATGATCGCAGGGACCGAAGCATAGGTTTCCGTGTTGTTGATCGTGGTCGGCTTGCCGTACAGACCGAAGTTGGCCGGAAACGGCGGCTTGAAGCGCGGCTGGCCCTTCTTGCCTTCGAGCGACTCCATCATCGCGGTCTCTTCGCCGCAGATATACGCGCCAGCGCCCAGCGCGGTATGGATGTCCACGTCGATGCCCGTGCCCTGCACGTTCTTGCCCAGCAGACCCGCCGCGTAGGCTTCCTTCAGCGCTTCCTCGAAGTGCTCGTACGGCTCGTGATGAAACTCGCCGCGCAGGTAGTTGTAGGCGACGGTGGAGCCGGTGCAGTAGCAGGCGATCGCCAGGCCCTCGATCACCGCATGCGGGTTGTAGCGCAGGATGTCGCGGTCCTTGGCCGTGCCCGGCTCGGATTCGTCCGAGTTGCACAGGATGTACTTCTGCATGTTGCCCTTGGGCATGAACGACCACTTCAGCCCGGTCGGGAACCCCGCGCCACCGCGGCCACGCAGGCTGCTTTTCTTCACTTCGTCGATCAGTGCCGCCGGGTCGGGCTTCTCGGCAAGGATCTTGCGCCAGGCCTTGTAACCGTCCACCTGCTCATAGCTGGCCATCGCCCACGGCTTGTCGAAATGCAGCGTGGTGTAGACGACCTGGTGTTCCTGGGGTGCGGGTCCGACTGCCATGGCTTACTCCAACCCGTCCAGAATTTCGTCGAGCTTCTCGGTGGTGAGGTGCTCGTGGTAATGCCCGTTGACCGTGGCCGCCGGAGCGTAGACACAGGCAGCGATGCATTCCTCTTCCTGCTTGAGGTACACGCGGCCGTCCGGCGTGCTCTCGCCGAGCTTGATACCCAGCTTCTTCTCGCAATGCTTCACCAGACCCTCGGCACCGTTGAGCCAGCACGAGATGTTGGTGCAGATCGCCACGTTGTTGCGCCCCACCGGCTTGGTCTCCAGCATCGAGTAGAAGCTGGCCACCTCGTAGGCCCACACCGAGGGCAGGTCGAGATATTTCGCCACCGCGGTAATCAGCTCGTCGGTGAGAAAGCCCTGGTTCTGCTCCTGCGCGACAAACAGACCCTGGATCAGCGCCGAGCGCTTGCGATCCGGCGGGAACTTGGCCACCCATTCGTCGATGTGATGGCGGGTGTGCTCGGTGAGTACGACGAGCGGATCGACGTTCCTGACCTGCTCGAAATGTCCGGTGGCTTTCATGCGTTTCTCCGTCGTGCCGGCTCAGCGATCCACTTCGCCGAACACGAGGTCATAGGTTCCGATCATGGCCACCACGTCGGCGAGCATGTGGCCGCGCACGATGGTGTCCATGGAAGACAGGTGGGCGAAGCCCGGGGCGCGAAGATGCGCGCGGAACGGCTTGTTGGCGCCGTCGGAAACCAGGTAGCAGCCGAACTCGCCTTTCGGCGCCTCGACCGCGGCATAGGTCTCGCCGGCGGGCACGCAATAGCCTTCGGTGAACAGCTTGAAGTGATGGATCATGGCTTCCATGTCCTCCTTCATCTCGACCCGCGACGGCGGCGCGACCTTGAAGTTCTGCACCATCACCGGGCCGGGGTTCGCCCGCAGCCATTGCACGCACTGGCGGATGATCCGGTTCGACTGGCGCATTTCTTCCACGCGGCACAGGTATCGGTCGTAGCAGTCGCCACCGACGCCCACCGGGATGTCGAAATCCATCTCGGCGTACTTCGCGTACGGCTGCTTCTTGCGCAGGTCCCATTCGACGCCCGAGCCGCGCAGCATCACGCCGGTCATGCCCCACTGCTGGGCCAGCTCCGGCGAGATCACGCCGATACCGACCGTGCGCTGCTTCCAGATGCGGTTGTTGGTGAGCAGTTCCTCGTACTCGTCCACCTTCGACGGGAAATCGGCGGTGAACGCATCGAGGTAGTCCAGCATCGAGCCTTCGCGCCAGCTGTTGATGCGCTTCAGATCCTGGCCCTTGTGCCACGGCGACTCGCGGTACTGCGACATCTGCGCCGGCAGGTCGCGATAGACGCCGCCGGGGCGGTAGTAGGTCGCATGCATGCGCGCGCCCGATACAGCCTCATAGACGTCCATCAGCTCTTCGCGCTCGCGGAACGCATACAGGAACACCGCCATCGCACCCAGATCGAGCGCATTGGAACCGATCCACATCAGGTGGTTCAGGATGCGGGTGATCTCGTCGAACATGGTGCGGATGTACTGGGCACGCTCCGGCGCCTCGATCCCCAGCAGGTTCTCGATGGCACGCACGTAGGCATGCTCATTGCACATCATCGAGACGTAGTCGAGCCGATCCATGTAGCCGATCGACTGGTTGAACGGCTTCGACTCGGCCAGCTTCTCGGTACCCCGGTGCAGCAGGCCCACATGCGGATCGGCGCGAACGATGGTCTCTCCGTCCATCTCCATCACCAGACGCAGCACGCCGTGCGCGGCCGGATGCTGCGGGCCGAAGTTCATCGTGTAGTTGCGGATTTCCTGCATGCTCAATTCTCCCGCCAGTGGTCGGCGGCTTCGGCCCTGGCCTGCATCAGGTCGGCGTCGTTGCGGATGGTGCGCGGTACCAGCACGCGCGGCTCGATCGACACCGGTTCGTAGATCACGCGCTTCTGTTCGGGGTCGTAGCGCACCTCGACATTGCCGATCAGCGGGAAGTCCTTGCGGAACGGGTGACCGACGAAACCGTAGTCGGTGAGGATGCGGCGCAGATCGGGGTGGCCATCGAAAAGGACGCCGTACAGATCGAATGCCTCGCGCTCGAACCAGTTCACGCCCGGCCACACCAGGGTCAGTGACGGCACCATCGGCAGGCTGTCGTCCTCGCAGAACACGCGCAGGCGCAGGCGACGGTTGTGCGCGATCGAAAGCAGCTGGATCACCACCGCAAAGCGGCGCGGCTGAGTGATGCCACGCGGGCGCTCGGCCCAGTTGAAGCGGCCCTGTGCCTGGCCCTCGACGCCCCGCGAAAAACCGGTTCCGGAAACGGTCTCGGTATCCCACTCGGTCTGGCCATAACCGAGATAGTCGATGCCGCACAGGTCGATCAGCTCGCTGAAACGGAACGCCGGCTCGTCGCGCAGGGCCGTGGCCACCGCGATCAGATCGGCGGCGGCCAGTTCGGCGGTGATTTCGTTGCGTTCCGTGCTGATGGTCAGCGTGTCGCCGAATCGCGCGGTGAGGTGCTCGGCCAGCGAGGTCGCAGATGTATCGGACATTTCAGTGCCTCACGAACGCGCGATGGTGCTGGTACGGCGGATTTTCTTCTGCAACTGCAGGATGCCGTGGATCAACGCTTCGGCCGTGGGCGGGCAGCCCGGCACGTAGATGTCGACCGGCACGATGCGATCGCATCCGCGCACCACCGAATAGGAATAGTGGTAGTAGCCGCCGCCGTTGGCGCAGCTGCCCATCGAGATGACCCACTTCGGCTCGGGCATCTGGTCGTAGACCTTGCGCAGGGCCGGCGCCATCTTGTTGACCAGGGTCCCGGCCACGATCATCACGTCCGACTGGCGCGGGCTCGGCCGGAAGATCACGCCGTAGCGGTCCAGGTCCAGGCGCGCCGCGCCGGCATGCATCATTTCCACCGCGCAGCAGGCCAGACCGAACGTCATCGGCCACATCGATCCGGTACGCGCCCAGTTCATCAGCTCGTCCATGCGTGCCGTGGCAAAACCGCGCTGGACCACCGGGTTGTCGCCGGCCGGGCGCAGGATGTCGTCGACCACGTTCAACGGCTCCGGGTTGTGCATCACCCGGCTGACGGAATCGATCACTCCCATTCCAGCGCTCCCTTCTTCCACACGTAGGCAAAACCGATCACCAGCAGCAGCAGGAACAGCCCCATCTCGATCAGCGCGATCAGCCCGATCTGCTGGAACACCACCGCCCATGGAAACAGGAAGGCGATTTCCAGGTCGAAGATGATGAACAGGATGGCGAGCAGGTAATAGCGCACATCAAAGCGCATGCGGGCGTCCTCGAATGCCTCGAAGCCGCACTCGTAAGGCGCCAGCTTCTCAGCCTCGGGGCGGCGCGGACCGGCCAGCAGGCCGACTGCCAGCAATACCAGGCCCAGGCCGCTGGCAACGCCGATGAACAACAGAACAGGCCAATATTCGGCAAGCACGATGCAACGTACCTCCGCGCCGTCAGGC
The DNA here is from genome assembly GCF_042657065.1 of Rhodanobacter ginsengisoli. Lineage (NCBI taxonomy): Bacteria > Pseudomonadati > Pseudomonadota > Gammaproteobacteria > Lysobacterales > Rhodanobacteraceae > Rhodanobacter > Rhodanobacter ginsengisoli. The sequence goes on along the minus strand of NZ_JBHSNF010000001.1, from coordinate 1,521,523 downwards.
GCATCAGTGACCGTGAGGACTTCAGTCCCACCAACTCACGATCCGGCGATTTCGATTCGGCAGGCCCGTGCGGCCATGGGCCGCCCGAGCATGCTTGGACGGCTGAAGCCGCAAGCACCCGATGTTCCGCGAGATGAGTTCGCGAATCCGGTTATTGTATCAGTGCGCTTGGGTACAACAAGCCTTGACGGCCGATCCGATGCGGATTAACGCCGATGTATTTGCGACCGGGCGGTCGCGGCGTCACATGGTGTGGGTAGCGCGCTCGGAGGTCAGCGTGCCGGCCAGAATATTCTCGATCCGACTGCGCGCCGCCTCGGCGTCACTGGACTCGTTGAAATGGATGCCGATGCCGGCGGTACGGTTGCCCTGCGCACCGACCGGGCTGATCCAGACCACCTTGCCGACCACCGACAGCCGCTCGGTCTCCTCGGCAAGGGTCACCAGCAGCACCACCTCGTCACCCAGCGCATAGGATTGTGCCGTCGCCGCGAACAGCCCGCCATGCCGGAGAAACGGCATGTACGCGTTGTACAGCGAGGCTGCGTCCTTGATTTTCAATGAAATGATGCCCTGACGGGCAGCCATGGGTTTCATGCTGGGCTCCAGCCGGACGTCCTGAGCGTCCGGTCATTGAGGATGATCTTAGATGTTGTGCGTCGGCTGTACCACTGTTGCCGCATTCCCCCCGAACGCAAGCGGCGACCTCAACGCCCGTCCGGCTGATCGGCCAGCAGCGACTGTCGCTCGTTGACCAGGCTTCCCCACGATGCCGGCGGCGCCCAACTGGCCACCCACGCCGGCACTGCTTCGCCCGGCATCGGCCTCGAGATCGAGAACCCCTGCAACTGGTGACAGCCCAGCGAGGCCAGCAGATCGCCCTGCTCCGCCGTCTCGACGCCTTCGGCAATGACCATCTTGGCCAGCATGCGCGCAGTGGTGATGACACCCGCTGCAATCGCCATGTTGCGCTCGTCATCGAGAATATCGCGCACGAAGCTCTGGTCGAGCTTGATGTGTTCGATATCGAGCTGCTGGATGTGGCTCAGCGAAGCCGAGCCCGTCCCGAAATCGTCGAGGCCGACGCGGATGCCCCGCCGGCGGCATTCCTCGATCACGATCTTGGCGCGTGCGTGATCCATGCTGGGGCCGGTTTCGGTCACCTCGATGCCGAAACCCACATCCATCACATCGGGATAGGTTTCCAGCACCGCATCGATGTCATTGAAGAAGGCCGGATGCAGCAGATGGCGGGTACTGATGTTGATCGAGACCGGAATCGACACCCCGGCCCGCAGCCATGACTGGCAGTACCTCAGCGCTTCATCGAGCACATAGCGGCCGATCGGCCGTGCCAGTTGCGGGTCGTCCAGCACGTGCATGAAATTGGCGGGCTCGATCAATTCCTTGCCGCTGTCATTGAGCCGCAGCAGCGCCTCCATCCCGGCCACGCCCTGTGACCCGGCCAGGCCATCGATATAGACGATCGGCTGGAATACCAGTTGCAGATGGGACCGCAGCAGGGCCTGGGCGATCCGTTCGCGCATCGCCTGCAGCCGCTGCAGCTCCATCTCCATCGCCGGCTCGTACAGCAGGCCGCGATCCTTGCCCTCTTCCTTCGCGGCGTACATGGCCATGTCGGCATGCCGCACCAGACCTTCGGAGTCGGAGGCGTCGAGCGGATACAGGGTCCAGCCGATGCTGGCGGACAGATAGAGCTGCTCATCCATCAGGTTGAACGGTGCGCGCAAGGCCTGCAGGATGCAGCGGCTGATCACGTCGAGCTGCTCGCGGCTGTCGAGACCGTAGATCAGCAACGCGAATTCGTCGCCGCCAAAGCGGGCCAGCACATCGGCTTCGCGCAACATGCCGAGGATTCGCGCCGAAGCTTCGGCCAGCACATGATCGCCGCCGCCATGTCCGATCGTGTCGTTGACACTCTTGAACCGATCGAGGTCGAGCACGCCGATGGCCAGCAGGGAACCCTCGCTGGCGGCTCGCTCACGCGCCTGCCCCAGCAACTCGAACAGCAGGCGCCGATTCGGCAGGCCGGTGACAACGTCGTAGAAGGCCAGTCGCTCGACCCGCGCCTCGTGCATTTTCTGCTCGGTGATGTCGCGCTGCTGCCATATCCGTCCCTGCAGGACTCCGTTGATCCTGATCGGGGTGAAATCGCGCAGGAAGATGCGCCCACCCTTGATGGCGACTTCGTCGCCCCTGACCGGCTCGTTCCTGTCCACGATGGCCTTGACCCGCGCGATCTCGCGGTCAGGGTCCTCGTAGACCTCCCTGATCCGTGCATAGATGGTCGATGCCGGGCAGCCTTCGAGATCCGCTGGCGATTGCGCGAAGCCATACAAGGCACAGAACGCCTCATTGACGAATTTGACGACCCCGTCGTCGGAGATCACCAGCAGGCCGGCATGCTGGTTGGAAAGGATCGTGCGAAAGTGCTCCAGGTTGAATTGCAGATCCTGCTCGGCGACGCGTCGGGCGGCCCGCGCCCGCTGGATCTGCATGCCGAGCCCCAACTCGACCGCCATTTCCTGGAAGACCTGGGTCTCGACCGGCGTAAACGACTCGGACTGGGTCGCACCGATGACGAAGGTGCCCACGATGACGCCATCCACCCGCAAGGGCAGCGCGAGTATCGCGTGCAGGTCGGGAATGCTGTCACCCAGGGGCCAGTCCCGGGACACGTCGGTCGGCAGGTGACAGATGCTGGGCTGGCCGGTCGACAGGGCGATCACGGCCGCGTCCTCGCGACGCTCGGGATCGGCCAGGATACATCGCTGATCCGCGACGACCTCCCCCGGAAAACCGGCGCGTGCGCGCAGTCGCAGAACGCCCGGGTCATCGTCCTCCAGCAGGCCGATCCAGGCGAAACGATATCCACCGGCATCATGGGCCACGTCACAGCTATCGGCCAGCAGGACCTGCTCATCGGTGCTGCGCGTGACCACCTTGATCATCTCGCTGAGCAGGCGCAAGGCCCGGCGCTGGCGTGCCTCTTCGCGCACCGCCCGCAGCAGCATGCGACGCTGCGCGTGTGCCTCGAGCCCCAGGCCGATGCTGGCGCCAGCCTGTCGCAGCAACTCGATCATCTGGGTGGAAAAGAAGCTGGCGTGGGACGAACGGATCACCAGCGCCGCACTTACCTCACCGAATTTCATCACGGGTACGGCGACGACGGAGACCACGCCATGCCGGACATACGCCTGCCGGTGCATCTCCAGGCCCGGCGCGTGGCGGATGTCCGATTCCAGTTGCGGTATGCCCTGCCAGAACGTCGGCTGTGCCACCGCGAACGGCAGGCGCTCCGGATAGATGTCCTGCATGCCGGCGGGCACCTCGGCCGGGGCGATCCGGCGAAACCAGCCAGTGGCGTGATCCACCTCGCCGACCATGACCAGCAAGGCTCCGATGCGTCGTTCGAGTACCTCGATGATCGCCTCGTAGAGTTCCAGCGGCTCGAGCGAACGCACCAGCAGCTGGCCAATCTCCGACAGCGCCGCATAGAAGCTTTCGCTGGATGCGGCCACTGCCCCGGCGTTGACCTGCATCGAATGTGGACCCTGATTGTGCATTCACGAGACCAGACAGATGATGAAACCATTCACGGCTGCCCTGATCCGGCGCACCCGTCTCACCTGTCCGACCGCCAGCCAAAGGTGAGGCCACGCGGCAGGATGGGGTGATGGGTAGTGCAGTGATCGTATTCCCCTCACGTCCCAAGCTAGCTCGGTCAATCAGGCTATGCAAGGCCAGTGTCAGGGAGACGGCCGGCAACCGGACAGTGCGCACCATCCCCAGTGGTCGAATATCCACAGCGAAGGCAGGGTGAAGGCCAGCCTCGCAAAACCCGGACATGCCGTCGCCGCGACCGGGAGCGACAATTGAAACGACCCCGACCGGTCGCGCTGCAACGGTGCGTCGCGCCAGCGCCAGGTTTGCGCTCCCGTCGGGCTGACCACGCTCAAGCGCAGCCATGGCCGCACCCACGCCCAGGGTTGCCACGGCAAGCTCGCGGTGGACCCTTCCGCGGTTTCCGACACCACCGCATAGCGCTCGGGGCGAGCAGCCAACCGGTGCATGCGTTTGCCGCTCAGGGCCATCTGGCTGCGATGAGCCGCAAGGGCTGCTCGCTTGTTCGCCAATTGCCCGTCGGTGGCGTGGATTTCGAGGGGACTGGTGCCCGGGTCATGACCGTGCACCAGATACGCCAGCAATGTCGGCCGCGTCGCCCGGCCGGCCAGGGCCAACCGCACCAGCACGTGCGCCGAACCATGATCGGGATGGCGGTCATCCAGGGAGGGCATCGCCAGCAGACTGGGCTGAAACTGCTCGATCGCCGCCGCAAGCGTCGGCACCGCGTCGCTGCCCGACCGCAGCAGCATCCCGGTCACGCCGAGATCGGGCCAGCCCAGCAGTTGCAAGGACTGCGGCGGCACGCCAAGACACGCCAGAGCCTGCAGTATTTCGGCGTGCCGGCGACGCCCCCATCGCTGTCGATCCGCCGCGCCGATCCACAAGCGCCGCTCCAGCCAGCGTTGCGGCCAGGGGTTGTTGTCGCCGGCGGTCAGCAGCAGGATCCGGACCTCGCCACCGGCCGCCTGCACCTGCTGGATCAACAGGCCGGTCGCGATGGTTTCGTCATCCGGATGCGGTGCCACCACCAACAGACGAGTCTGCGCTGAAAACGCCGGCAAGCCGCGCTGCGGGGTGACGGCCATCAACGCCACTGTGCCAGCAGTTCCAGCAGCAGGAGGTCGCCGCGCAACGGCCCGCGCAGGCTTTCTCGGGTGCGATTGACCGCGTTGTACCAGTGACCCAGTGCCTCGACATCCATCGCGCTGGTCAACGGCCCGGCCGTCTCGGTCGCGCGCGCCCGGATTTCGTCGGCGGCAGCCTGGGCAGCAAACCACAGCCGTTGCGCCGGCTCGCTGTCCAGCCAGCGCTTGACCACTTCCTGCGGCTGACCGCGGCCCGCGGCGAGCGCCGCCAGATCCTTGCGCACCTCCTGTCGCCGATCCAGCGCACCCTGCTGCGCCCAGATGCGGGCCAGTCCCGGATTGCCGCCGGCGGCAATCAGCGCCGCCTCCGCATCCCGTACCCCTTCCGTCCGCAACCAGGCCAGCGCGACGGCGGAGTCAGGCAGGTGGAACTCAATTCGCTGGCAACGGCTGCGGATGGTCTGCGGCAACCGCCACGGCGCGTCGGCCAGCAGGATCAGCATGGTCTGTGCCGCCGGCTCCTCCAGCGTCTTCAGCAGCGCGTTGGCCGCGGCCGGATTCATCGCATCCGCCGGATCGATGGTGACCACCTGCCAGCCGCTGAACTGGCTGCTCATCGCCAGCCGGACCGACAGTTCGCGAATCTGGTCGACCACGATCTCGCTGCGCTGCACGCCGTCCTTGCGCAGGCCGAAACTCAACGAAAGCACGTCCGGATGCGTGCCCGCCGCAATCAGCAGGCAGCTGCGGCAATGCCCGCACGGGTCGCCTTCGGCCGGCTCGGTGCACAACAATCCCTGCACGAAGCGCTGCGCGAATGCCCGCTTGCCCAGGCCCGCCGGGCCGCACAGCAGCAGGGCATGCGCCAGGGCGTCGCGTTGCCGCCGCGCCTGCAACCGTGCCCAATGCTCGGCATGCCAGGGCAAACCGCTCATGGACGCACCTCCGCCACCAGCGTGGCCAGCGCCCGCGTGGCGGCCTGCAACACGGCGGCCGGCGACTGGCTGGCATCGATCACCCGGAACCGCTCCGGTTCGGCCGCCGCACGTTCGCGATAAGTCGCCCGCACGCGCTCGAAAAACGCATCGGCCTCGGTCTCGATCCGGTCGGCCTCACCGCGCCCGGCGGCACGTGCCCGCCCGGTGGCCACCGGCAGGTCGAGCAGCAGGGTCAGGTCGGGCTTCAGCCCGTCGCAGGCCCATCGCTCCAGCTCCGCGATGCGCTCGAGCGGCTGGCCGCGGCCGCCGCCCTGGTAGGCATAGCTGGCATCGGTGTAGCGATCGCACAGCACCCACTGTCCCGCACGCAAGGCCGGCGCGATGACCTCGCGCACCAGTTGCGCGCGCGAGGCGAACATCAGCAGCAGCTCGGTCTCGGCAGCCAGGCCGTGCTGCGCCGGATCGAGCACGATCGCGCGCACCGCCTCACCCACGCCGGTGCCACCGGGTTCGCGGGTCTGCACCAGGGCGATGTCGTGCTGTTCGAGGTAATCGCGCAGGCCGGCCAGCAAGGTGCTCTTGCCGGCACCTTCGCCACCTTCGAGACTGATGAATTTGCCTTGCCCGGCGATCATCGGCACCGCTTCCGCTGGTAGCAGTCGACGTTGCGGTTGTGTTGCTCCAGCGAGCTGGCAAACACATGCCCGCCATCGCCACGGGCGACGAAATAGAGTGCGTCGCCGGGCGCCGGATGCAGCGCCGCCTCCAGCGCCGGCTTGCCCGGCAGCGCAATCGGCGTGGGCGGCAAGCCGGCACGGGTGTAGGTGTTGTAGGGCGTGTCGGTGGTGAGATCGCTCTTGTGGATATTGCCGGCGTAGCTCGCCCCCATGCCGTAGATCACGCTAGGATCGGTCTGCAGCAGCATGTGGTCGCGCAACCGCCGCACGAACACCCCGGCGATCTGCGCACGCTCGTCGGCCCGGCCGGTTTCCTTCTCCACGATCGACGCCAGGATCAGTGCATCGTACGGCGTGGCCAGCGGCAGGTCCGGGGCGCGTTCCGGCCACAGCGCAGCCAGTGTCCTGACCATGGCGCCATGCGCGCGCTTGAGGATATCCAGGTCGCTGTCGCCCTTCACATACGCGTAAGTTTCCGGCAGGAAACGCCCCTCCGGTGCCTCGCCGCCGGCACCGATTTTCTGCATGATCGCGGCATCGTCGAGCCCGGCGCTGTCGTGCCGCAACTTCTCGGCCCTGGCCAGCGCCTGGCGCAACTCGTTGAAGGTCCAGCCGTCGACGATCGTGAAATCGCGCTGCAGGACCTTGCCCGCCGCCATGTTGGCGAGCAGCTGGCGTGGTGTGAGGCCCGGCGCGAGTGCGTACTCGCCCGCGTGCAGCTTGCCGGCCACATGCATCTGCTCGGCCAGCAACCGCCAGTACAACGGGCTGGCCGCGCTCAGCTTGCGCTGGCGCAGTTCGGCGACGATGTCCTTGAAGCTGCTGCCGCGGCTGATGTCGACGCTGTCGCCCTGCGCGGCCACGTTCAGCGGGGCGCTGCTGAAACGATTGAAATCATTCCACCCGTAAAACAGCGCACCGACCACCGCCAGCAGCACGATCAGCAGCAGCAAGCGCGGCAGCACCCGTCCACGCATCGGTTCGTTGTTCATCCACCCTGCTCCATCGAAAATCCCAGATTGCGCCAGTGTTGCTGCAGTTGCCGGGTCAGCGCACCCGGCTCATAGAGCCGCCCGGCCACCGACTGTACCGGCAGGATGCCGCGTACGCTCGAACTGAGAAAGACTTCCGTGGCACTCAGCAGGGCATCCAGGGACAACTCGCCGACCTTCGCCTGCGGGCAGGTCGAGAGCACTTCGGCACGTGCCACCCCGGCCACGCCGCAACGATCCACTGCCGGTGTCAGCAGCACGCCGTCGATCAGCGCGAACAGGTTGGCCATGGTCGCCGAAATCACCCGGTCGTGGCTATCGCGCAACAGGCCTTCGGCGATCGCCGGGTCAGTCCATTCCGCCCGCGCCATGACTTGCTCGAGCCGGTTCAGGTGCTTGATCCCGGCAAGCAGCGGTTGCTCGGCCAGCCGGATGTCGCACAGCCTCACGCGCACGCCGAACTCATGAGCCTCCTCGGCGATGCGCGGCGGGGCGAATGCCGCGACCACCCGCGTCGGCCGGACCGTCGCGGGCGCAGCGTAGCCGCGCTCGCCCACGCCGCGGGTGATGGTGATGCGCAGCACCGATTGCGGCATGTCGTGCGTCGCCTGCAGCGCCTCGCGCCACAACTGCGCCGCATCGGGCAGCGGCAAGCGCAGGCGTTCGCAACCCTCGCCGAGCCGCTGCATGTGACGTGACCACAACGGCGCCACCGCCCCGACCAGCCGGATGCTTTCAAACAGGCCATCGCCATACGCCAGGCCACGATCCAGCGCCGAGATCTGTTCGGCCGGCTCGCCGTTGACCAGCATGCGCACGGTCATCAGTCCGGTACTCCCAGCGCACGCAGCAGGCCGCGCGCCTTGGCGCGGGTTTCATCGAGCTCGCTCGCGGCGACCGAATCGGCAACGATGCCGGCGCCCGCGCGCAGGCTGACTTCATTGCCAGCCAGGGTCAGGGTACGGATCAGGATGTTCAAGTCGAGGTCACCATTGCGATCCAGATAGCCCAGTGCGCCGGTATAGGCACCACGCGGTGCGTGCTCCAGCCCGGCGATGATTTCCATGCAGCGCACCTTGGGACAGCCGGTGATGGTGCCGCCGGGAAAGGTCGCCGCGATCACTTCACCCGGCGTCACCCCGGCACGCAGGCGCCCTCTTACATTGGAGACAATGTGGTGAACGTGGGCGTAACTCTCCACCGCCATCAGCTCGTCGACCTCGACCGTGCCCGGCACGCAGACCCGGCCGAGATCGTTGCGCTCCAGGTCGATCAGCATCACATGCTCGGCGCGCTCCTTCGGGTGCGCGCTCAACTCGCGGATGCGTGCCAGTTCGTCATCGCCGGGCAGGCGCGGGCGGGTGCCGGCGATCGGCCGCGTCTGTGCCAATCCCCGGCGTACCTCGACCAGTCGCTCCGGCGAGGAGCTCACCACCGACCACCCCGGTTGCTGCAGCAGGCCGGCAAACGGCGCCGGATTGGCACGGCGCAGCAGCGCGTACAGTGATGCCGGCGTGGGCGACTGCGCATAGCAGGCGCGCCAGGCCCGCGACAGGTTCGCCTGAAAGATGTCGCCGGCATAAAGGTGCTCGTGAATGCGTGCCACCCCCTCCAGGAAGAGTTCCGGTACATCCTCCTCCCAGGTGACCGGAGCGGCCAGCGCGGGAATCTCAAGCGGTGCGGCGGCAAGATCGGCCTCCAGCGCGTCCAGCAGGTTCTCGTGGCCCGCTTCGGCGACCAGGATCGTGCAGTCGCTTGCATGGTCGACGATCACCGCGGCCGGGCAGCGCACGGCCAGCGCCACCGGCAACACGGAGGGTGCCGACAACTTCAGCGTCGGCTCGATTTCTCCAGCCAGCTCGTAAGCCAGCAGCAGCACCCAGCCGCCGTGGAATGGCAGTTCGTCATCGGCCGGCGGCAATCGCCCGGCCTGCCAGGCGGCATCCAGCGCATCGAGAAAGCGTTCCCCGGGCAACTGCCCCGAAGCATCCTCCAGCTGGCCATCGCCATGCAGGGTGAGCCGATCGCCCGGGAACGCAAACAGGATGTCGTAGCGCGACTGCGCGGTACCGCGCACCACGCTTTCCAGCAGGCAAGGATAGCGTTCCGGAAACGCTGCGGCCGGCGCGAGCAAGTCGCGCCGGCCGCTCAGGACACGGCGATGGCAGGTCACGCTCAGACGCGACGGAATGCCAGCGTGCCGTTGGTGCCGCCAAAACCGAACGAGTTGGAAATCGCCACGTCGAGCTTCGCCTCGCGCGCCGTGTTCGCCACGAAGTCCAGATCACAGCCTTCGCTCGGCTCATCCAGGTTGATCGTCGGCGGCAGTACCTGATCGCGCAACGCCAGGATCGTGAAGATCGCCTCGACGCCGCCGGCCGCACCGAGCAGATGCCCGGTGGTCGACTTGGTCGAGCTCATCGCCAGCTTGTAGGCATGGTCGCCGAAGACCTTCTTCGCGGCCATCACCTCACCCAGGTCGCCGAGCGGGGTCGAGGTACCGTGGGCGTTGACGTATTGCACCTCGGTCGGGGCGATGCGGGCGTCGTCCAGCGTGCTCTGCATGCAACGCGCCGCGCCTTCGCCACCCTCGCTCGGTGCGGTCATGTGGAAGGCGTCGCCGCTCATGCCGAAGCCCGCCAGCTCGGCGTAGATCCGCGCACCGCGCGCCTTGGCGTGCTCGTACTCTTCCAGCATCAGCACCCCGGCGCCGTCGGACAGCACGAAGCCGTCGCGGTCCTTGTCCCATGGCCGGCTGGCCCGGGTCGGGTCATCGTTGCGGGTGGACATCGCCTTGGCCGAACAGAACCCGGCCATCGCGGTGCCGGTGGTGGCGAACTCGGTGCCGCCGGCGATCATCGCATCGGCATCGCCGTACTGGATCATCCGTGCGGCCAGACCGATGTTGTGGGTGGCCGTGGTGCAGGCGGTGACGCAGGCGATGTTCGGCCCCTTCAGGCCGAACATGATCGACAACTGACCCGACACCATGTTGATGATCGAGCTTGGCACGTAGAACGGCGAGACCCGACGCGGTCCCTTCGCGGCCAGTTCGAGCGTGGTGGCTTCGATCGTGTACAGCCCGCCGATGCCGGCGCCGACCGCCACGCCGATGCGCGGCGCATTCGCCTCGGTCACTTCCAGCCCGGAATCACGCAGGGCCTGCGTGCCCGCCGCGACGCCGTAATGGATGAACGGATCCATCTTCTTGACGTCCTTGAGCGGCATCCATTGCGATGGATCGAAGCCGCTGACCTGGCCTGCAATGCGCGTGGAATAGGCGGAGGTATCGAAATGGGTGACCGGCCCGATACCGCTCTCACCCTTGAGAACACGCTCCCAGGCGGTGGCGATGTCGTTGCCGACCGGCGAAATGATACCCATGCCGGTGACTACTACTCGACGCTTGCTCATGCTGTCTTCCTTCGTGATTCCGTAAATCCGTCGTCGGCGGCTGCTTTCGCGACGCGGATCGCAAATACGTCATCCCAATCGGCAGGGACACACCCCGTACACCATACGGGGTCGGACGTTACAAAATGCAGAAACGAAAACTGCGCCAAGAAGGCGCAGCGTTCGATATCGCCACATGAACCGGCTGGCCAGCGCGGAGCCTGCCAATGCGACATGTCGCGATCAATCTTGAATCAACCGAGCCCGAGACAATCAAGCCAGGATCAATCCATACCGTACCAATCAATCCTTGGAATGGGCCTTGATATAGTCAACAGCCTGCTGAACGGTGGTGATCTTCTCGGCATCCTCATCGGGAATCTCGGTCTCGAACTCTTCCTCGAGCGCCATCACCAGTTCCACCGTGTCCAGCGAATCTGCGCCAAGATCGTCCACGAACGAAGCGTTCGCCGTGACTTCATCCTCTTTCACGCCCAACTGCTCTATGACGATTTTCTTCACGCGCTCTTCGATGGTGCTCATGTTGCCCATACCTCTCAAGGAGTAAATGTTTGTCTGTGCCGGCGGGATGCCTGCAAAAGGCCGGCGGCATTGTAGTGGCTAAACCGCGAGGCCGCCACGATTCGCCGGTGATACCAGGACAAGGTCCCGGTAACCCGGCGCGAAAGCGCAATTGTCGCCTAAAACGAGTCCGCTGGCGACAACTACCTGCACAAGCGTTACGGCATGTACATGCCACCGTTGACGTGCAGGGTCTCGCCGGTGATGTAGGCCGCGGCCGGGGAAGCGAGGAATCCCACCGCCTTGGCGATATCGGCCACCTCGCCGAGCCGACCCAGCGCGATCTGCCCCAGCAGCGCCTGCTTCGATTCCTCCGGCAGCGCGCGGGTCATGTCGGTGTCGATGAAGCCCGGCGCGACCACGTTGACGGTGATCCCGCGGGATCCGATCTCGCGCGCCAGCGACTTGGAGAAGGCGATGACGCCGGCTTTGGCCGCGGCATAGTTGGACTGTCCCGGATTGCCGGTCAGCCCGATCACCGAGGCGATCGAGATGATGCGGCCCTTGCGCGCCTTCATCATCCCGCGCATCACCGCCTTCGAAGTGCGGTAGACCGAGCTCAGGTTGGTGTCGAGGATGATGTTCCAGTCCTCTTCGCGCATGCGCATCAACAGCTGATCGCGGGTGATGCCGGCGTTGTTGATCAGGATCGAGATCGCGCCGAACTGCTTTGCGACCGCGTCGATCAGCGCATCGACCGCCGCGCCGTCGGTGACATCCAGCACACGGCCATGACCGCCCTGCGCTGCCAGCCGTTCGCCGATCGCGACGGCACCGGCTTCACTGGTCGCCGTGCCGATCACGGTGGCGCCCATCGCCGCCAGCTCGTCGGCGATCGCCGCACCAATGCCGCGACTGGCGCCGGTGACCAGCGCGATTTCACCTTGCAGTGGGTTGCTCATCTGTAGTGGTTCCTTCGGGAATCGGGAAAATCAGAAAATGTGAACGTCGGATCCGGAAACGAACGGCCGGCTCACGCCCATTCGGCACAGACCGCGTCCAGATCGACCGGGGTACCGATGGCACGCGCATCGAGACTCCTGTCGATGCGCTTGACCAGGCCGCTCAGTACCTTGCCCGGACCGCACTCGGCGATCCGGGTGGCACCACCGGCGGCCAACGCCTGCACGCATTCGGTCCAGCGCACCGGCAGATACAACTGTCGCTGCAGCGCACCGCGGATATCGTCGAGATCGCCGTAGGTACGCGCCTCGGCATTCTGCAGCACCGGGATCGACGGCAACCGCCAGTCCAGCGAGGCCATCCGCTCGCCCAGACGATCCGCCGCCTCGCGCATCAAGGCACAATGCGATGGCACCGAAACAGCCAGGCGAATGGCCTTCTTCACGCCCAATTCGGCAAGCCTCGCCAGTGCGCGATCCACCGCCTGCGCATGGCCGGCAATCACCAACTGGCCGGGGGAATTGAAATTGGCCGGCGAAACCACCTGCCCTTGCGCCACTTCCTCGCACACGGCGGCGATCTGGGCATCGTCTCCCCCGAGGATCGCCGCCATCGCGCCCACCCCGGCCGGGACGGCCGCCTGCATCAGCCGGCCGCGCTCGGCCACCAGCGCTGCCGCATCATGCAGCGACAGTGCACCGGCGCAGACCAGCGCGCTGTATTCGCCCAGACTGTGTCCGGACAGTTGCGCCGGCTGCGCGCCGCCCAGCTTTTGCCATACGCGCCACACCGCCACGCTGGCCGCCAGCAGTGCCGGCTGGGTATTTTCGGTACGGTTGAGCTGGTCTTCCGGCCCCAGCGAACTCAGCGCCCACAAATCGAGTCCGGCGCCTTGCGAAGCCTCTTCGAACGTCGCCCCGACTTCGGCATGCGCGGCAGCCAGTTCGGCCAGCATGCCGACCGACTGCGAGCCCTGACCGGGGAAAACGAAAGCGAGCGAAGCAGAAGTTGAACTCATGGACACGCGGACTCCATCGACTAAAGCGGCCATGGTGCCAGCATCCCCGCCCATACGCAGCTGTATTCCATGTTCCGCCGGCTGGAAAACGCGATGCCGCCCGGAGGCGGCATCGTCGGAAACATGCGGGACGGGCGGGCAGACCTCAATAACGCAGCAACGCCGAGGCCCACGTGAAGCCGCCGCCGAACGCTTCCAGCAGCAGGTTCTGACCGCGCTGTACCTTGCCCGAACGCACCGCCAGATCGAGCGCCAGCGGCACCGAGCCGGACGACGTGTTGGCGTGCTTGTCGACCGTCACGATGACGCGATCCATCGACATCTTCAGTCGCTTGGCGGTGGCCTCGATGATGCGCAGATTGGCCTGATGCGGAATCAGCCAGTCGATATCCGACTCCTGCATGTCGGCCGCGAGCAGCGTCTCGCCCACCAGCGAGTCGAGCGTCTTCACCGCAACCTTGAACACTTCCCGTCCGGCCATGTTGATGCGCACGCCATGGTTGGGCTCGTCCTTGAAACCGACCGAAACACCGACCGGGTTGTACAGCAGGTGCTTGTAGCCGCCGTCGGCGTGCAGACAGGTGGCATAGATGCCTGGCTCACTGGAAGCCTCCAGCACCACCGCGCCGGCACCATCACCGAACAGCACGCAGCTCTCGCGCTCGGTCCAGTCGACCATCCGGGTCAATGTCTCGGCGCCGATCACCAGCACCTTCTTCGACTGTCCGCTGCGGATGAACTTGTCGGCAATACCCAGCGCGTAGACGAAGCCCGAGCAGGCTGCATTGACGTCGAACGCCGCGCAGCCGTTCGCACCGAGACGGTGCTGCACGAGGCAGGCGGTGGACGGAAAGATGATGTCCGGGGTGGTTGTCCCGAGGATGATCAGATCGAGTTCGGATGCCTTGACACCGGCCGCTTCCAGGGCGTTCTGCGCAGCCTGGAAGGCAAGATCGCCGGTGGTCTCGCCGTCGGCCACGATGTGCCGCTGGCGGATGCCGGTGCGGGTGCGGATCCACTCGTCACTGGTATCGACGATCTTTTCCAGATCGGCGTTGGTTACGACACGTTCGGGCAGCGCACTGCCGGTGGCGATGATGCGGGCGTAGATCTGGGCCATTCAGCTATCCATCAGCGAAAACAGGGGGTCGAACATCGAGTCGGCGTCGGCGCGGTACCGCAACGTTACGTCGCGGTACCCGTCAACGCAAAACGGCGCGTCGCCGCGCCGTCTCGCATGATCGTACATCGGGAACCCCGCGGGATTCCGTCGAGCCGATCAATCCTCGACCGACACCGCACCCTTGGTCTCGATCACTTTCTTGCCGCGATAGTAGCCATCCTTGGTGACGTGGTGGCGCAGATGCACCTCGCCGCTGGTCGGATCGGTGGACAGCTGCACGGTCTTCAGCGCGTCGTGCGAACGACGCATGCCGCGGGTGGACGGGGTACGGCGGCTCTTGGCAACTGCCATGGCATTTCTCCAACTGAAACTGAATGATCTGAAATCGAGATGACCAGGATCACTGACCCGGGTCGGTGGTTACTTCTTCAGTTCGCGCAACACCGCAAACGGATTTTCGGAGCGCCCCTCGCCGGCAAGATCCTCGTCCGGGTCGTGACCTGTCACTTCGTCGGGCAAACTGCTGTCCGGATTGACCGGAACCAGCGGCAGCGCCAACAGCAATTCGTCTTCAATCACATCCGCCGGCTTCAGCCGGCCATCCTCGGCCACCAGCAGCGGCTCGCAATCAGGCGGCAAACCGGCCTCATCGCGCTCCTGCCTGATCAGGCCGAGCCGCGTATCCAGCGTGATCGGCAGGACAAACGGTTCCAGCGTGCGCTGACAGACCAGGGTCAACGAGGTTTGCGCACGCACATCGACATAACCGATGCCGAGGTTGTCGCGCCCGAAATCCAGCTCGAACTTCACCTCTCCATCCGCACTTGCCAACACCTCGCACAGGCGTGGCAGGGTCGCGATGGGTAGCGTTCCCTCGAACGAACGCCGCGCCGAGACCATGCGCCAAGCGTCCACGGACTCTGGCAGTGTCACGGACATAATCGAGAAATATTAGGTTTGAAGTGACCTGAAGTCAACCGGCAGGATAGCGCAGCCATGAAAATCAGCCTCTTGACCTGTCTATTTTGCCTGATCCGGGCCCAATGCGGCAGACTGAATCCCCCTGCCGCCTGAGCCGCTGCCCTTGAATTCCTATCTGACGCTCGGCCTGGCCGCGTTCCTCGCCCTGTTGATTGTCCTGGCTGGCCTGGCCTTGCTGCTGCGCCGACGCCAGGCCCGGCGCGGCAGCAGCCTGAAAACCCTGCTCGATCTGGCCGACCGGCTGGAAACGGATCTGAAGACCTGCCGGTCGGGCCTTCAGCAGGCCCACGCGGTGATGTCGCTGAATCCAGACCTGCCCGCCGCCAGCGAGCAGGAGGCACGACACGCCATCGAAGGTGGGCTGCGCGCCTTGCTGCAGCAGCGCCTGTGGATCCGCGATCGCTCGCCAAGGGCCAGCCAGCGTGAACTGGACGAGGCCGCCGCCTCGATGCGAAGCACCCGCGACCGCCTGCAACCCCTGCTGCAGGCGCTCACCCAGGCCCAGAGCGATCTGAACAGTGCGATGCGCGAGCACATCCGGCGCGAATCGGACACATGACCCCGACCCATCCCGCACCGCCGCCCATCGTGCTCGGCTCCACGTCGCGCTATCGAGCCGAGCTCTTGCGCCGACTGGTCGCGGAGTTCGAACAGTCTGCCCCGGGCACGGATGAATCGCCTCGAATCGATGAGTCCCCGGCGGAGCGCGCATGGCGGCTGGCCGTGGCCAAGGCCGAGGGCGCCGCTGGAGGTCGGCGCGATGCGCTGGTGATCGGCTCCGACCAGGTGGCCGAGTTCGATGGCCTCATCCTCGACAAGCCCGGCACGGCCGAACGCGCCCGCGCGCAGCTCGCCGCCTGCTCGGGTCGCGAGGTGCACTTCCATACCGCGCTGTGCCTGTTCGATACCCGCACCGGCCAGCGACACGTCCACGTCGATCACACCCGCGTGCGGTTTCGCGAACTCGCCGCAGCGGAAATCGCCCGCTATGTCGAACGCGAGCAGCCCCTCGATTGCGCGGGAAGCTTCAAGTGCGAAGGGCTCGGGATCAGCCTGTTCGAATCCATCGACAACCGTGATCCCAGCGCCCTGATCGGCTTGCCGCTGATCGCCCTGGCACGGCTGCTGCGCGAGGCGGGCGTCGAATTGCCCTAGGCGAGGCCGTTGGGCCCGGGAGGCGGCAGCCGCCGCTACACTGGCGACCGCACATGCGTGAAGACCCTCCTCCGTCGAGCCACCCAAGAAGAGCCCATGTCCGCCATCACCCAATCACACGACGAACCCTTGCAGCAGCGACTCGACGCCGCCATGGCCCAGGTCAACCGGGTGCTGCTGGGCAAGCCGCGCCAGGTGAAGCTGGCGTTCACCTGCCTGATCGCCGGCGGCCATCTGTTGCTGGAAGACGTGCCCGGCGTGGGCAAGACCACCCTGGCGCACGCGCTGGCCGCCACCTTCGCGCTGGAATTCCAGCGCGTGCAGTTCACCAGCGACCTGCTTCCCTCGGACATCATCGGGGTCAGCGTGTACGAGCGCGAGACCGGACAATTCCGCTTCCACCCGGGGCCGATCTTCACCGGCCTGCTGCTGGCCGATGAAATCAATCGCGCCAGTCCGAAGACGCAGAGTGCCCTGCTTGAAGCGATGGCCGAGGATCAGGTCACCGTGGACGGCCAGACCCATGCGCTGGCGAAGCCGTTCTTTGTCGTCGCCACCCAGAATCCGCTGGATCTCAACGGCACTTTCCCGCTGCCGGATTCGCAACTGGACCGCTTCATGCTGCGGCTGTCGCTGGATTATCCCGACACCATCGCCGAGCGCGCGCTGCTCACCGGCAGCGACCGCCGCGACCTGCTGGCCCAGCTGACCCCGCAGCTCGACGGCGCCGCGTTGATCGCGTTGCACCGCCGGGCTCAGACGATCACCGCCAGCAGCGCCCTGCTCGATTACCTGCAAGCCCTGCTCGCCGCCAGCCGCCGCCACGCCGATATCCGCGTGGGACTGTCGCCACGTGCCGGCCTGGCCCTGCTCGGCGCCGCTCGCGCATGGGCGCTGCTAAGCGGCCGCGGCCATGTGCTGCCGGAGGACATCCAGGCGCTGTTCGTGCCGCTGGCCGCCCACCGCCTGCTGCCGGCGCGGGGTGCCAGCGGCGACATGCTGGCGCGCCAGCTGCTGGCCGAGGTGGCGGTGGATTGATGCACGGCATGCTGCAACGCCTGCAACGCCGGGCCGAGCGTCGACTGCCGGCGCTCACCCGCTACCGGCGCCCCGAACGCCTGCCGATCGAGCTGCATCGACGACGCATATACATCGTGCCGACCGGCTTCGGCATCGGTTTCTCCGTGCTGCTGCTGGTGATGCTGGTCGGCTCGCTCAATTACGCCAACAACGCCGCGCTGTTGCTCACCTGCCTGCTCGGCGCGGCGAGCGCGGCCAGCATGCTGGTGGCTTTTCGCAGTCTCGACGGCTTGCGCCTGAGCCACATCCGTGCGGGCCACGCGGTCGCCGGCCAGCCGATCGAGCTGATCCTCGCGCTCGATTCCAGCCGGCCGCGCGATGCCATCCGCCTCGATCTGGGCAGCACCTCCCACGCGTTCGCCCTCGATGGCCACACCACGACGCATGCAAGGCTGGCACTGGCCACCACGGATCGCGGCTGGCAACCGCTGCCGCGCCTGCGCCTGTGGAGCACCTGGCCATTGGGCATGTTCCGGGCATGGAGCTGGCTGCATCCTGATCAGGCGGTGCTGGTGTGGCCACGGCCGGAAGCCGCCGGACCATCGCCCAGTGCACCGGCCGCCGACGCACGCCACATGCGCCTGCATCGCGGCGATGAGCTGGCCTCACTGCGCGACTATCGTGCCGGCGATCCGCAGCGGCATATCGCGTGGAAAGCCAGCGCTCGCCACGACAACCTGATGGTGAAGGATTTCGAGCAGCCGCAGAGCCACCCGCAATGGCAACTGGACTGGCGCCAGCTGCGCGGCATGGACAACGAGGCGCGCATCGCCCGGCTTGCCCGCTGGCTGAACGAGGCACAGGCCCAGCGCTGCAGCTACAGCCTGTGGCTGCCCGGCAACGAGATCGGCAGCGGCAGCGGCCCGCTGCATTACGCCCGCTGCATGAACGCCCTGGCACAGCTGCCATGACGCCGGCACGACGGCGCAAGCCGGTCGGCCTGCCGATCGACACGCGCGCATTCGATCTGCTGAGCCTGACCATGGCCCTGGTACTCGGCCTGCATGCGCCGCACCTGCCCTGGTGGCTCGACATGGCATTGGCGATCACGCTGGGCTGGCGTTGGTGGCAACGACGCGGGCTGTCCGGTCGCGTACCGCGCTGGCTCAAGCTGCCCCTGCTGGCCTTGCTGACCCTGGCGGTGATCGTCCACTACGGCAGCATTTTCGGACGTGCACCGGGGACGGCACTGGCGGTCGGCCTGCTGGTCCTGAAGCTGCTGGAAACCGAGACGGTCCGCGATGTCCGCGTCGGCGTCAGCTTTGCCTGTTTTGCGCTGATGACCGCGCTGTTGTTCGACCAGGGACTGGTCGCCACCGTCGTCGTCGCATGTGCCCTGTTGCCGGCGCTGGCCACCCTGCGTGCCCTGGAACCCGGCCAGCTGCCGGTCAGCGGGCCGCGCATGCTGCTGCCCGCGCTGGCCCTGTCGGCGGCCGCGCTGCCGCTGGCCCTGCTGGCCTTCCTGCTGGTACCGCGACTGAGCTCGCCACTGTGGGGCGCGCCCTCGCCGGATCAGGCCCGTTCCGGCCTCAGCGACAGCATGACACCGGGCAACTTCACCGAACTGCTCACCGACGACCGGCCGGCGATGCGGGTGACGTTCGACGGTCCGCCACCGGCGCCCGACCTGCGCTATTTCCGCGCCTACGTGATGTGGAATTACGACGGTCGCAGCTGGCGTCACATCCCTGCCGGGATACAGCCGCCCGATCCGATCGAGGTCGCCAGCTCGATCCACTACCGGATCAGCCTGCAGCCGACCCACCAGCGCATGCTGCCCACCCTGGATGTGCCGCTCGCAGCGCCGGAACAGGCCAGCCTGCAACGCGACCGCGAGGTCTTCGCCGACAGGCCGGTGAACGAGCAGCGCGAGTACCGGTTGAGCTCGGCGCTGCGTTACCGGCTGCAGCCCACGCTGGACGAACGCGCACGACGCCTCGGCCTCCGATTGCCGGCGAATTTCAATCCGCGTACGCGCGCGCTGGCAGCGCAATGGCGACAGCGCTATGGCAATGATGACGCCGCGATCGTGCGGGCCGCATTGACCCTGTTCCACGACGGCGGTTTCCGCTACACCCTGGCGCCGGCGCCGCTGGGTCGCGATGCGGTGGACGATTTCCTGTTCGACACCCATGAGGGTTTCTGCGAACACTATTCGTCGGCGTTCACCGTCCTGATGCGTGCCGCCGGCATTCCCGCGCGGGTGGTCACCGGCTATCAGGGCGGCTACTGGAACAAACTCGGAAACTATCTGCTGGTACGCAATTCCGATGCCCATGCGTGGAGCGAGGTATGGCTGGCCGGGCGCGGCTGGGTGAGGGTCGACCCCACCGGCGCCGTGCGTCCCGAACGCGTCACGCTGGGAGCTGCGGCTGCCGCAGGGGACCAGTTGGGCTGGTATCGCAATGACTGGTTGCAGGGTTTGCGCAATCGCTGGGATATTGTCAACCGATGGTGGGACCAGGGCGTTATCGGTTTCGACGCGTTGCGTCAGCGCGGCCTGCTGACGCCGTTCGGCATTCGCGATGCCGACACGGCGACCTTGGGTGTGCTGCTGGCAGTCGGCAGCGTGCTGTTCATCGTGATCGGGCTGGCGTGGGCATTGCTGCGGCGGCAGCCACGCGATCCGTTGCGCAGCGCGCTGCGCCAGCTGGAACGGAAACTGGCGCGCCGGGGCATCCTGCGCCGATCGGCCGAAGGCCCGCAGCATTACCTGAGCCGTGCTGCGCGTGCGCTGCCCGATCAACGCGATGAACTGGCGATGTTGATGAACAGCTACCTGGAACTGCGCTACGCCCACGACGAACCACCGCCTGAATCGCTGCGTGCATTTCAACGGGCCGTGCGGGATTTTCGGGCCGTCAACGTGGTCAAATGAGAACCGACTCGATGGCGCATGCCATCGCCCCTGATGGAGATATGCCATGCATGCCCTGTACCGCCCGCTCACCCTAGCCACCGCCCTGGCCTTGCTGGGCGGATGCGCGACGATACCCAAGCCGCTGGAAGGCACCTATACCGACGTCTCCACCACCAGTGCGCAGCAGGGCGGCGCCGGTGGCACGCATGTGCGCTGGGGCGGCGAGATCATCAGGACCGAACCGGGCCAGCAGCAGACCTGTTTCTACATTCTGGCGCGACCGCTTGACAGTCAGGCACGGCCCAGGGTGGGCACGGCCGGGGAGACCGATGGTCGTTTCGTGGCCTGCCGCGCCGGCTTCTACGATCCGGAAGTCTTCACCCGCGGACGCGAGCTGACGGTAACCGGAACGCTGCATGGCACGGTGACGGAGAAGGTCGGGGAATACGACTACGCCTATCCCCGCGTCGAGGCCGACGTGGTCTACCTGTGGCCGACGCGGCCGATCAGGGTCGACTACCCGCCCGGCTTCTACGATCCCTTCTGGGGTCCGGGTTTCGGCCCGGGCTACTACGGCTATGGACCGTGGGGTTACTCCCCGTACTGGGGGCGTCCGCGAGTGATCGTGGTGCGTCCGCCACCGCCGCCGAAGGGTTGACCGCACATGAAAACGCCGGCTTCACGCCGGCGTTTTCATGTGCCCGATCGGATCAGCGGGTCAGCCCGGCGGCCAGTGCAGGCGGCGCCCGGCCAGCAGGTGCACGTGCAGGTGAAACACGGTCTGCCCGCCATCCTCGTTGCAGTTGATCACGGTGCGATAGCCCTGCTCGGCAAACCCCTCCCGCTTCGCGTACTCGGCCGTCGCCAGCAGCAGCCGGCCCAGCAGCGCCGCATCGGCGTCGGTAGCCTCGTTGAGAGTGGCCAGTGCCCGCTTCGGAACAAACAGCACATGCACCGGCGCCTGCGGATTCAGATCGCGGAAGGCAAGCACCTCGTCGTTCTCGTAAACGATGTCGGCCGGGATCTCGCGGCGGATGATCTTGCTGAAGATGGTGTCGCTCATGCCCTCGCTCCTTTGGTGAGTCAATCCAGCAATTGGCGGCTGCCGAACGCGTGCGCCAGCGTGCCGCGGTCGACGTATTCCAGTTCGCCGCCGAGCGGGACGCCGTGGGCCAGCCGGGTCGGCCGCACGCCACCGGCACGGGCCAGCTGGGCCAGGTAATGCGCCGTGGCCTCGCCTTCGACGGTGGGGTTCGTCGCGATGATCAACTCGGTGATCTCGCCTTCGCCCAGACGCTGGGTCAGCTGCGCCAGCCCCAGCTCCTCCGGCCCCAGCCCGTCCAGCGGCGACAGCCGCCCCATCAGCACGAAATATTGACCGCGGTAGCCGGTGGCCTGCTCGATCGCCGCCAGGTCGGTCGGCGATTCGACCACGCACAGCACCTGGCGATCGCGACTGCTGCTGGCGCACAGCGCGCACAGCGGCTCCTCGCTGAAATTGCGGCACTGGCTGCAATGGCCGATCCGCCGCATCGCCTGCTCCAGCACCGCCGCCAGCTTCAGGCCCCGTTCGCGTTCGCGTTCGAGCAGATGGAAGGCCATCCGCTGCGCACTCTTGCCACCCACTCCGGGCAGGCAGCGCAGGGCTTCGATCAGATCGGCGAGGAGAGAGGAACCGTTGCTCATGGTGTGATTTGCACGGACGAGGTGCCGCTGGCGATGGCGCGCGATTCGCGCGCGAAGCAATACAACCCGGCACGAGAGAGATCAGCCCGGGCCGGCATTCCGCGAAGTCCACCGCCCCCGTCATCCGCTGCCCGCAGACGTGCCGTGTCTCGGCGTCCCATCAAAATGGCATCTTGAAGCCGGCCGGCAGGTTCATCCCCGCGGTGACGCCACCGAGCTTGTCCTTGCTCAGTTCGGCGACCTTGTTCACCGCGTCGTTGATCGCCGCAGCGACCAGATCCTCGGCCATCTCCGGATCATCGGCAAACGTCTGCCGGTCGATCTGCACGCGCCGTACCTCATGCGCGCCGCTCATCACCACACTGACCAGGCCACCACCGGCACTGCCGGTGACTTCCTGTTTGGCGATCTCTTCCTGCGCACGCTTCATGTCTTCCTGCATGCGCTGGGCTTGCTGCATCAGCTGACCAATCTGTCCTCTCATCACACGGCTCCGGATTCACTGTCAAAGGGTTTGATCGATTGCGGCACGACGCGCGCGCCAAAATCGCGCTTCATCGACTGCACCAGCGGATCGTCCTCGATCGCCTGCTCGGCCGCCGCCTGCGCCGTGTCCCGCGCCTGCGCGGCGCGCGCCGCCGGCGTTTCCACTGCCGCGCCCTGGCTGTGTCCGACGAAGCGCAGCCGGATGCGCTCACCGAGCGCCTGGCTGATGCGCTCTTCCATCTGGCTGACCATCGGCTCCACGGCCAGGCTCATGTGCGCCGGTTGCAGCGCGAGCACGAGGGTCTGGCCATCGCGTTCGCGCAATACCGCATTCTGCGCCAGCAAGCCGAACGGGCCACGCAGGCCGGCACGTTCGATCAGGGCATCCCAGTCCGGCAGGCCGTTGGCGTCCCGCGCGACGGGAGCAGGAGCAGGAGCCGTGGCAGGGGTCGCGGGGGCCGTCGGGCGGGCGGGTGCCGCATCCTTCGGCTGTTCGGCCGCCATGGCCGGGCGCGCAGCGCTCGCTGCGAGAGCGGCACGCGGCGCCGATGGCGCCTTCGGCGGCGGACTTGCGGCCACCGGGCGCTCCGCCCTTGCGGCCGGGGCACCATCACCCGGCCGGAACGCCAGCATGCGCAGCAGCGCCATCTCGAAACCGGTGCGGGCATCCGGCGCCAACGCCAGATCGCGTCGACCCGAGGTGGCGATCTGGTAATACAGCTGCACGTCTTCCGGCGTGATCCGCTCGGCCAGGCCGGCCAGCGCGTGATCGTCGTCGCCGCCTTCGTCCGGCCGGTAACCGGGAATAAGCTGGATCAGCTGCAGCCGGTGCAGCACGCTGGCCAGATCGTCCAGCACGCCTCCGAAGTCCGGCGAATACGAGGCGATCCGGGTGCATTCGGCCAGCAGCCGCTCGCCGTCGCCGGCCGCCAGCGCATCGAGCACGCCCAGCACCTGCCCGCGGGCCACGCTGCCCAGCATGGTGCGCACGTCGTCCGCCTGCAGTGCGCCGCCGCCGTAGGCAATCGCCTGGTCGAGCAGCGACAGGCCGTCGCGCAGCGAACCGTCGGCGGCACGCGCCAGTTCGGCGATCGCGGCGTCCTCGTAGGCAATGTTCTCGGCACCGAGGATGTGCCGCATCTGGCCGGAGATCTGTTCCGGCAGCAGGCGCTTCAGATTGAACTTCAGGCAGCGCGACAGCACCGTCACCGGCAGCTTCTGCGGATCGGTGGTGGCGAGCAGGAACTTCACGTGCGGCGGCGGCTCTTCCAGCGTCTTCAGCAACGCGTTGAACGCGTTCTTGGACAGCATGTGCACCTCGTCGACCAGATACACCTTGAAACGGCCGCGCGATGGCGCGTACTGCGCGTTTTCGATCACCTCGCGCACGTCGTCCACGCCGGTGTTGCTGGCCGCATCGATTTCCAGCAGATCGACGAAGCGCCCCTCGTCCACCGCGGTACAGACCGAACATTCTCCGCACGGATCGGCCGATTGCCCGCGCTCGCAGTTCAGCGACTTGGCGAAGATGCGCGCGATCGTGGTCTTGCCCACGCCGCGGGTGCCGGTGAACAGATAGGCGTGGTGCATACGCCCGGTGTCCAGCGCATTGGTCAGCGCACGGACCACGTGCTCCTGTCCGACCAGTTCGGCGAACTTGCGCGGGCGCCACTTGCGTGCGAGTACCTGATAAGACATGCCTGACTACCTTGGGGCGAAGGTCGATTGTGCCAAGTCGAGGCAGGTAAGTCAGTAAAGGCGGCGCTGGGTTCCGGCGATCACGACCCGAAAAGGCGGCGGCCCCGCCAGCCACACCCCGGCACCCGAATCATTCGCTACCGTTGCTTCCTTCCGGACCTGGCGGAGTTTGCGAACTATCGTCGCGGGGGGACCGACGGGGCCACCATAGACGTCAAGCGATGTCGCTTGCTGATATTGCTGTCACGCCGGCCCGTGGACCGTCGCTGTACTCAAATTCTGGCGGAGAGAGCGGGATTCGAACCCGCGATAGGTTTTACCCTATACACACTTTCCAGGCGTGCTCCTTCAACCACTCGGACACCTCTCCGCATAACTTTCCCCGTCGCGTCAACGACGGAATGGCTCGGCGCTTCCCGCGCCTCACCCGACACTTCCTGACGGACACCCAGGCCCGGCAAAGAAGCGGAATCATAAGCGACTGGCCCCGATGCAGGCAAGCGAACAGGTTTCGTCTTCAGCCCGCATCGCCCCGCGGCGCCGAGGGTGCGGCCACCGCGACCCGCTCGCCGGCACCGGCGATGCGGCAGCCTCGTGCAGCCAGCGCGGCACCATCGGCGGCACTCCCGTAGTGGTACAGCAGCAGCTGCGAGCGCAATGCCTCGGGGTATTCGCGCTCGATATCGTCGATCCCCGTATGCGAGGGATTGCCGACCAGGCTGCAATCGTGCGCGATCAGTTCGCCGCCAGCGGCATGACGCGCCAGCACTTCGGGGATCGGCCGGGTATCGCCGGTGTAGACGAAGCTGCCGTCCAGCGCCAGGCCATACGAAGTGCCGGGCACATGGTGGCGCGTGGCGAATACGTCGAACCACAGCCCGTCCAGCCAGAAGCCGCGCGTGCACGGCACGAGCCGGAAGGCTTCCCAGAAATTGACCCCGCCTTCGGCCAGCGCGCCGGGGTAATCCGCCACGCGCGTCTGCAACCACGGGATCAGGCCGGCGTGGGCAAACAACCGGGTAGTGCCGCGCAGGTGCGGGTCGAACCACAGCTTGAAGAACAGCTGTTCCAGCCCGGCCACATGATCCATGTGGGTGTGCGTGATGAACACCGCCGGCGGCAGCGCATCGTAGGCAGCGACGTAGCGGTCCAGCGTGTCGGGGCCGCAATCGACCAGCAGCAGCGGCACGCCATTGCGCTCAAGCACCACCGACGATGAACCGAGGGTCGTCGCGTGCGCAGCGCCCACGCCCAGAAAGTGCAGATGCCAGTTCATGGGGTCAGGGTACGCCCGTAGCGATGGAGGAGCGGTTGCCAGATGGTGGCCTCGAAAGCTGCCTCGCCCTCACCGGCGGCGCCCAGCTTGAGCAGCGAGCGGCGCAGCCGGCGCAGGTTGGACTGCTGCCAGGCCACGCCCGGCGCACGCAGGCGGCCGCGATCGAAATCGATCAGATACAGGCCGTCCGGCGCCACCAGCACGTTGTGGGCGTTCAGATCGGCATGCCAGATGCCGGCCCGATGGAAGCGGGCAACCAGGGCACCCACTTTTTCGGCCAGATCTTCGTCCAGTTGCCCCGTGGCCAGGCACTCGGCCAGGGTCTGCGCGGCGGCGATGCGGCGGGTGATCAGGTCGGCGCTGTAGACCAGCCCGCGCCGGCAATAGCGTGCCGCCAGCACGAGCGGCCCGGGCAGGCCCAGCCGGGCGATCTCGGCCAGCAGCCGGAATTCCCTGAAGGGGCGCGTACGGCTGGCACCCAGCCACAGATAGCGATCGCCCATCAGCGCGGCCACCAACCCGCCGCGGTGATAATGCCGCAACACGCATTCACCGACCGGGGTCAGCACGATCGCCACACCACCACGACCGCCGGCCTGCATGCGCAATGCATCGCGTTCGCGCCAGTATTCCGGAGCAAACCAGTCATGCCCGACTTGTGGCGACACCGCGGCGTCGAACAGAATCGCGCCCCTGGTGTCCCTGTGCATCCGTTCCTGCATCATCATGCCCGGTGATTCCCGTCATGATTCTAACCCAGGCCCCATGAGCCCAAGCCCGATGAGCGCCACTTCCTCGATCTGCCTGCTGCGCACCTCCGCCATCGGCGACGTCACCCACGTGGTGCCCCTGGTGCGCACCCTGCAACAGGCGTGGCCGCAGTCCTCGCTGACCTGGATCATCGGCAAGCTCGAGCGCAAGCTGGTCGGTGACCTGCCCGGTGTGGAGTTCGTCACGTTCGACAAGGCCGCGGGCTGGTCCGGCATGCGCGCGGTGCATGCGGCGCTGCGCGGCCGGCGGTTCGATGCGCTGCTGCAGATGCAGGTGGCGCTGCGCTCGAACCTGCTGAGTCTGGGCATCAGCGCGCAGCGGCGGATCGGCTACGACCGGGCACGCTCGAAGGACCTGCACGGCATGGTCGTCAACGAGCGCATTCCCGCGCGCAGCGGCGAACACGTGCTGGACGCGATCGGCAGCTTCTGCGAGCCGCTCGGGTTGAAACAGACCCGCGTGCGCTGGGATATCCCGATTCCCGACGAGGCACAGGCCTGGGCCGCGGCGCAATTGCCGGGCGACACGCCGACCCTGCTGGTCAGCCCGACCTCCAGCCACGTACTGCGCAACTGGCGAACGGAGCGCTATGCCGCGGTGATGGACCACGCCGCCGCACGCGGCTGGCGCGTGGCCCTGGTCGGCGGCCCTTCCGGCCTGGAACGCGACATGGCCGATGCCGTACTGGCGGCGTGCAGATCGCGCCCCCTCGACCTCACCGGCAAGGACACGCTGAAGAAGTTGCTGGCCCTGCTCGGCCGCGCGCAACTGCTGCTGACGCCCGACTCCGGCCCGATGCACATGGCGAACGCGGTCGGCACCCGGGTGCTCGGCCTGCACGCGGCGAGCAACCCGCACCGCTCCGGTCCCTACTCCGATCGCCGCTGGTGCGTGGACAAGTACGACGAGGCCGCGCGCAAGTACCTGGGCAAGCCGGCCAGCGAGATTCCCTGGGGCAGCAAGATCGAGAAGCCCGGCGTGATGGACCTGATCGGCGTGGACGACGTGATCGAACGCCTGGAAGCAGGAATGAACGACAAGGAGTGAGAAACGAGCGTACCGCACTCATTTCCCACTCCCCTCCACTCACTTCTGCTGCGTATAGTCCTGGTACGACTTTTCCTCGACCAGCTGCGAGCCCAGCTTGAGGTTGATCTCGCGCTTGAATGCCGCGCGCTCGTCGTTGCGGAAATACACCGAGCGGGCCAGCTCGATGAACTCCTGGTCGAATTCCGCCGCACGCTCCTTCAGGCGGATCTTGTCCTCGATGTCCCACAGCAGTTCGTTCACTTCGAACAGGCGCGCGCGCTCGCTGCCGATGTCGGTCTGCGAAGCGCTGTCGTTCGCCCAGGTGGCCTTGAGCAGATCCAGCTCGTTGCGCACGTTGACCAGCTTGGCCTCGTCGGTGATGCGGCGCGACTTGATCTCGAGGATGGTGATCTTGTCGATCAGTTCACCGTACGACACCGGGGTCTGGATCAGGCTCATGGTCTTGCTTCCGTTGAGGGGGGGAATCATGCCGCCGGGCGGAACGCGCCCTGCTGTACCAGCTCGCACACCTTGCCGACGTCACCGTCCATCGCGCGGTCGCGGTGCATGAAGCCGATGTGCCGACGCAGGACCGCATGGGCATCGCGCACCCTGACACCGGCGTGGAAATCGTCGGCGCCGGCCAGCGCGCCGGCGAGTTGCTGCAGCTCGGCGACGAACTGCGCGTAGTGCGGGTGGTCTTCACGCGGGGCATTGGCGATCTTGCCAGCCAGCGCCTGCCAGCCGCCGCGGCTGGCCAGGCGGCGTGCCGCATTCAGCATCGCCTGGCGGTAATCCAGTGCCTGCGCCGCGGTGTACAGCTCCAGCGCCAGCACGTGACCGAGATCCTCGGTCATCTCCAGCACGTGGCGCGCCTCGTTGGCGCCCATCGACACATGGTCCTCGGCATTCGCGCTGGTCGGCAGCGAGTACACGCTGGCCGGATGCGCCCGCGTGGCCAGGTCGTTGACCAGCGCTGCGGCGGTGTACTGCACGATCATGAAGCCGGAATCGGTGCCGTCCTCGTTGCCGGTCAGGAAGGCCGGCAGGCCGTCGTTCGTGGCCGAATCCACCAGCTTGTTCAGGCGCCGCTCGGAGATCGAGGCCAGCACCGGGATCGCCGCCTTCACGTAACTCATCGCCAGCGCCAGCGGCATGCCGTGAAAATGCCCGGCCGAGATCACCTGCTCCTCGATGAACCGGGCGTCGTCGTTGTCGGGAAAGATCAGCGGATTGTCGGTGACCGAATTCAGTTCGATGTCGAACACCCGGCACGCCTGCGCCCAGGCATCGCGCACCGCGCCATGCACCTGCGGCATGCAGCGCAGGCTGTAGGCATCCTGCGGCTGATGCTTCTTGCCGCCCTTGAACGGCAGGAAGCGGCTGTAGAACGCCTCGCGCCCGTGGCGCTGGTTGGCCGGCACCCAGTCCCAGCCGATATCGAAGCTGAGCGCCTGATCGTCCGGCTCGCTCCACGCCTCGGCGCACCACGGCTTGAACCGCGGCACCAGGTGATACGGAATATCCAGCAGGGTGGACCCGGCCAGCAGCTCGCGCACGTGCGCGGCCGTCTCGACCTGCCCCGGATGCGGACGCAGCGCGTGCACCTCCGGCCGCAGCGCGCCGCTGCGCCCGGCAAACGCGTCCAGCGTCATCGACGCCGCCAGGTCCGCGGTATCCAGCAACTGCTCGAGCCGGTCCAGCGCCAGCACGCCGGTCGCCAGCATCTGCGCGGTACCGTTGTTGAGCGCCAGGCCTTCCTTGAACGACAGCCGGATCGGCGCGAGGCCGGCGCGCTGCAGTGCCTCGGCGCCGCTCATCCGCTCGCCGCGGTAGAACGCCTCGCCGCCACCGAGCAACACGATCGCCAGATGCGACAGCGGTGCCAGGTCGCCACTGGCACCGACCGAACCCTTCTCCGGCACCACCGGTACCACGCCGGCATTGAGCATCGCGGTCAATGCCTCCAGCGTGCTGACGCGGATACCGGAATGACCGCGCATCAATGTGTTGATGCGGATCAGCAGCATCGCCCGCACCACGTCCTCGCCGAACGGCTTACCCACGCAGACCGCGTGGGTGATGATCAGGTTGTGCTGCAGTTCCTCCAGCAGCGTGCCTTCGGGTGCATGCGGATTCCCCCCCGGCAATTCGTCGCGCAGGCGATGCGCGCCGAGCAGCTTGTCGGCATTGCTGCCGAAGCCGGTGGTGACGCCATAGGTCGGCTCGCCACAGCTGACCTTTTCGGCCAGGAAATCGGCGGCGCGCCGCACGCGCGCGAGTCCGGCCGGGGCCAGCGAAACCTTGCGGCCGTGGCATGCGACCGCGACCAGCTGGGCGCGGGTGAGGCTGTTGCCGTCGAGAACGATGTTGTCGGTAGTGCTCACTGTTGCCTCATTCGATGGAATTGCGTGGTGTGTTCCGCCGGGCCGTGGCAACAATCAACCCATCACGGCGGCCTGCTCCAGCTCCACGCGCAATGTCTTGATCAATTCGCTCCGCGGCACTTCGAACTGGTCTTCGCGGCGCAGGTCCTTCACCGTCACCACGCCCTTGGCCAGTTCGTCCTCGCCCAGCACGATCACGAAGCGGATGCCGGCGCGATCGGCGTACTTGAACTGCTTGCCCAGCTTGCCGCCTTCCAGCACCACCTCGGTGGCGATGCCGGCATGACGCAACTCGCCGGCCAGCGCCAGGTAGGCCGGCAGCTGCGCCTCATCCATCTGCGTCACCAGCACGTCGACGGTGCTGGCCGCGGTGTTGATCAGGCCGGCATCGCGCAACTGCCAGTAGAGCCGGGTGAGGCCGATCGAGATGCCCACGCCGGGCAGCTGCGACCTGGTGTACTGGCTGGCCAGGTTCTCGTAGCGCCCGCCCGAGCAGATCGAGCCGATCTGCGGATGCTCGTTGAGCGTGGTCTCGTAGACCGTGCCGGTGTAGTAGTCCAGGCCGCGCGCGATCGACAGGTTCAGTGCGTAGTGGGTTTCCGGTACGCCGAAGGCATGGATCAGCCGCAGCACCTCTTTCAGCTCGGCGCGCCCCTGCTCCATCGCTTCCGGGCCCTGACCGAGGGCATCGAGCTTGCCCAGCGCATCCTGCAGCGAGGTCGAGCGCACTTGCACGAAGGCGAGGATCTTCGCCGCCACTTCGGCGGGGAGGCCGAACGCCTCGCCGGTCAGCGTCTCGCGCACGTAGTCGGCGCCGCGCTTGTCGAGCTTGTCGACCTCGCGCAGCACCAGCATCTGCTGTTCGCTGTCGGCGATGCCCAGGCTCTCGAAATAACCGCGCATCAACTTGCGGTTGTTGAGGTGGATGGTGAACGGGCCGATCGCCAGTTCGCGGAATACGCTGTAGATCACTGCCGGAATCTCGGCGTCGTAACGCACCGACAGCGCGTCCTTGCCGATCACGTCGATGTCGCACTGGTAGAACTCGCGGAAGCGCCCGCGCTGGGCGCGCTCGCCGCGGTAGACGCGCTGCATCTGGTAACGGCGGAACGGGAAACTGAGGTCGCGCTCGTGTTCGGCGACATAGCGCGCCAGCGGCACGGTGAGGTCGAAACG
Organism: Rhodanobacter ginsengisoli; assembly: GCF_042657065.1. Lineage (NCBI taxonomy): Bacteria > Pseudomonadati > Pseudomonadota > Gammaproteobacteria > Lysobacterales > Rhodanobacteraceae > Rhodanobacter > Rhodanobacter ginsengisoli. Next base: position 1,490,579 of record NZ_JBHSNF010000001.1, on the reverse strand, counting down.
CAGGGCCAGTTCGGGCATGCCCTCATCGACCTTGCCGGCATTCAAGGCGCCAGTCGACTGCACGAAATACACCTGGCGCTCGGTCTCGCCACCGGTCTTGGTCAGCAACACGTCGGAGTATTCGATCACCGGCGTCTCGATCGGCAGGAAGCCGAAGCGCTCGTAATTGCGGCGGATCGTGTCGAGCATGCGCTGGAACGCGATCTGGTCGAGCGGCAACAGCTCGAGCACGCCGGGCATGGTGCGGGCCGGGGTAAGCGCCATGGAATCCTCTACTGACGATGGGGGACATTCCGTCTGACGGCAGACCGCGCGACGGCAGCCGTCAAGATTAGCAGAACGGCATGGGCCATCCGCGGCCGGATCGAGAAGCCGATGCATCGAACCTGTTGCCAAGCCCCCGCGTGGCGATTAAGATACGCGGCTTCCCACGGGGTGTAGCTCAGCCTGGTAGAGCGCTACGTTCGGGACGTAGAAGTCGCAGGTTCGAATCCTGTCTCCCCGACCAAGAAAAGCAACGACTTAGGCCGCCCTTACCCGGTGGCCTTTTTCGTTTTGCTGCAGTCGTTCCGCACCGGCATCACCTTGCAGCATGGCGCCGGACGTGAGGGCGAGTACTGGTGGAATCCCCACACGCGCTGCCGGGTGTCACTCAGTCCGCGTGATCGGCGTACGGCGTGCCGGATTGACCGCACAGCTCCGCAAGCAGGTCGGGGCGCAGTATCCGCACGGCCTTGCGGTTCACCGAGAGAATGCCGGCCGCCTCCATCCGGCTGAACAGTCGGCTGACCGTCTCCATCACCAGGCCCAGATAGTTGGCGATGTCATAGCGTGACATCGGCAGCGTCAGCGTCGCCGGATCACGCGACAACCGCGCGTAGCGAACGGCCAGGCCCTGCAGGAAGATCGCCAGCCGCTCCTGTGCCTGCTGCCGCCCCATCATCACCATGTGCTCGTGCTCGGCCACCATCTCGCGACTGACCACCCGCATCAGCTGGCGATGCAGCGCCGGGACCGCACCGGTGACGTGCTGCAGTTGCGCGTAGGGCAGCTCGCAGATGCTGGTGCGCTCGAGCGCCTCGGCGCTGCACATGTGGTGATCGCTGGTGAGGCCGTCGATGCCCACGATCTCGCCGGGCAGATGGAACCCGAGCACCTGCAGGTCGCCGCCGGCGCTTTCCACAAAGCTCTTCAGGGAACCCGAGCGCACGACGTACAGCGCATGGAATGATTCGCCCTGCCGGAACAGCGTCTTGCCGCGATCGAGCGCGCGCTTGTCGTGTACCGTGGCGTCCAGCAATTCGAGGTCATCCGTCCCGATGCCCGCTGGCAGGCACAACTCATGGAGCGCACACGATCCGCAACTGCGTCGCAGATGATCGAGATCGATAGGGATCGGGCTGTTTTCCATCATCGTCATCGCCGGGGAGCGGGACGCCAGGGGCAAATCCATTGGGAACAATTGCGACTATATCGCACTATGGCACTCCCGGCCGGGCGATGACACCGGGTCGGGCCGTCGACCTCACCGGGATGACCTCGACGGCGGCACCATTCCGGCCCGTCGGCGCACCCGCCGAGAGCTGCGGTGACGGGGGCAACGAAGCTGTCGATCCGTATTGATCGTAGTCAAATGAGCCTGGCCGCGACTGATGCAGGATGTTGCCAGTACGCCATCGTGGAATACCCATGCTCGATCTCATCGTCAATGCCGGACGGACGGAACCCGATTCACCGACGCTGCGCGGCGCACTGGCGCTGGCCCGCCGACAGCAGGCCTTTCTCACCGGCCTGGAGCTGGTGACCGTGTATCCCTCGCTGCTGGCGGTACCCGATGCGATCGCCCTGCTCGCCGAAGCGGAGAAGGAGGCGCGTGGCCGGCGCGACTGGTGGCTGGGACTATGCCGGGAAGCGGGGATTGCCGGCGACTGGGAGGTGATCCGCGGCATCCATGTCGAGGCACTGGCCAAGCGCTCGCGGCTGGCGGATTTCGTGATCGGTGAATTGCGCATCAGCGACCCGGATGCACCGGCCGGCCTGGACGAAATTACCCGCACGCTGTTTGCGGATGCCGCCCCCATGCTGCTCATACCTGATGTCTGGCATCGCGAATTGCACATCGAGCGCGTGCTGATCGCCTGGAATGGGTCGGCCGAGGCGGCACATGCGGTGAAGGCCGCGCTGCCGCTGCTGGCACAGGCCTCGGTGGTGCACGTGCTGGACGGCGAACGCGCGGGCCTGCCGGGTATCAGCCCGCCGCCGCTGCCGTTGCGCGGATGGTTGCGCAGGCACGGTATCGAAGCCCCATGGCAGCCGTTCCCGACCGAGCACGACGTGGGATCGGCATTGCTCGATGCGGCCCTTTCGTTTCAAGCCGACCTGCTGGTCATGGGAGCCTGGGGCCGTTCACGGATCGGCGAGCTGGTCCTGGGTGGTGCCACGCGATGGCTGCTTGGTCACGCGACGCTGCCGTTGTTCCTCGCCCGCTGACGGTAACGACTTCCGCATGGGCCTGCCGCCGCCCCACGGAAATCGACGAACCCCGCCGGCAACCTGCCTGCCCCGCCGTCAATCCACCTTCAATGCCTTCCGGTCGGCCGCACGGGCAAGCCAGGTGTAGTAAAGCAGCGGGATCACCAGCAGGGTCAGCACGGTGGAGACCAGCACGCCGAACACCAGCGATACCGCCAGTCCCTGGAAGATCGGATCGCTGAGAATGAAGAATGCACCGAGCATCGCCGCCAGGGCGGTGAGGATGATCGGCTTGGCGCGCACGGCGCCCGCCTCGACCACGGCCTCTTCCAGGCTCAGCCCCGCCGCCAGCGAGTGGTTGATGAAGTCCACCAGCAGGATCGAATTGCGCACGATGATGCCCGCCAGCGCGATCATGCCGATCATCGAGGTCGCGGTGAACTGTGCACCAAACAGCCAGTGCCCCGGCATCACGCCAATCACGGTCAGCGGAATCGGCGCCATGATGATCAGCGGCACCACGTAGCTCCTGAACTGTCCGACGACCAGCAGATAGATCAGCAGCAGGCCCATCGAATAGGCGATACCCATGTCGCGGAAGGTCTCGTAGGTGATCTCCCACTCGCCGCTCCAGCGCACCGAGTAGCCGGCATCGCTGGTGGGCGGCCCGGTGAATTCCTGCGCCAGATGATGACCGTGGACGGGGGTGTCGCTGATTTTGCCGACCAGCCGGAACATGCCGTAGACGGGACTGTCCTCGCTGCCCGCATCGTCCCCGGTGACGAAGGTATAGGGCAGCAGGTCCTTGTGGTAGATCGCATCGGCCCACGGCTTGTCGACCACCTTCACCACCTCGGAGATCGGCACCAGCTGGCCCGCGGCGGAGCGCACGCGCAAACTCAGGATCGAGTCCATCGAGCCCAGTGCCGCCGGCGGCAACCGCAGCATCACCGGCACCGCGTATTTGGCATTCGGGTCCGCGACATAGCTGGCCGGATCGCCGCCCACGCCCGCGCGCAAGGCATCCACGATCTCGGCCTGGCTTACCCCCAGGGCCGCCGCACGGGCACGGTCGATCTCGATCAGCTGATGGGTCGCCTGCGGGTTTTCGACACTGAGATTGACGTCGGCGATCCCCGGCGTCTTGTCGAACAGCTTCTCCAGTGACAGCGCCACGGCGCGCTGGCCCTTGTAGTTCGGCCCGTAGACCTCGGCCACGATCGGTGCCATCACCGGCGGCCCGGGCGGTACTTCGGCCACCACCATATGCGCATGGAATCGCTGCGCCACCGCGGCCAGCGCCGGACGCACGGCGATCGCGATCTCGTGGCTCTGTCGCTTGCGTTCGTCCTTGTCGACCAGGTTGACCTGGATGTCGCCCTGATAAGGCTGGTTGCGCAGGTAGTACTGGCGCACCAGTCCGTTGAAATTCATCGGCGCCGAGGTGCCCGCGTAGAGCTGGTAGTTCTTCACCTCGGGCACGCTATTCAACACCTGGCTCATGTCGACCAGGGCGCGGTGGGTCTGCTCGAGGGTCGAGCCCTCGGGCATGTTCAGCACCACCTGGAACTCGGATTTGTTGTCGAACGGCAGCATCTTCAGGATGACCAGCTTGACCCCGGCCAGGCCGGCCGCCAGCAGCACCAGCATGCCCATGCCGAGGAACAGCCGGCGGCGGTTGCGCGCGGCCTTCGGGTGGCCCAGGAAGGGCGCCATCACGCGGGTGAACAGCCGCTGCAGGAACCTGTCGATCTTCGACTCTTCCGCCAGCCGTGCCGGCGATACCTCGCCCACCGGCTGGTGCACCTGATGACGCAGCAGCCGATAGGCCAGCCAAGGCGTGACGATGAAGGCCACCGCCAGCGAGATCAGCATGCCGACCGAGGCATTGATCGGGATCGGCCGCATGTACGGGCCCATCAGGCCACCGACGAAGGCCATCGGCAGCAACGCGGCGATCACGGTGAAGGTGGCCAGGATGGTCGGCCCGCCCACTTCATTCACTGCCGCCGGAATCGCCTCGAGCAGGCTCTTGTCGCCGCGGGCCATGTGCCGATGGATGTTCTCCACCACCACGATCGCGTCGTCGACCAGGATACCGATCGAGAAGATCAGCGCGAACAGCGACACCCGGTTGATGGTGAAACCGATCGCCCAGGAGGCGAACAGCGTCACCGCCAGCGTGATCACCACCGCGGTGCCCACCACGATCGCCTCGCGCCAGCCCAGCGCGAACAGCACCAGCAGCACCACCGCCAGTGCGGCCAGCCCCAGGTGCAGCATCAACTCGTCGGCCTTGTCGTTGGCGGTTTGCCCGTAGTCGCGGGTCACCGTGGCATGCACGCCGTCGGGAATGTCCACGCCACGCAGCTCGTCCAGCCGGGTACGGATGCTGGTGGCGATGCTGTGGGCGTTGCTGCCGGCCTTCTTGGCGATCGCCAGGGTCACCGCCGGCGTCAATCCGCCGAGTGGCCCGGTTCGCCCCGGCGGCGTGCCGAACGAGGCCAGGCGCGTCGCATAGTTGGTGCCCGAAACGACGTGGGCCACGTCCGACAGGTACACCGGGTGGCCACCGGCCAGGCCGATCACCAGTTGCGAAACCTCGCCTGCATTCATCAGCAGGGTCCCGGCCTTGACCGGCTGGTCGAGGTTGCCACCGATCTCGCTGCCGACGTCGGCAGCGACATTCGCCGATTTCAGGGTCCGGGCCAGGTCGCCCACGCTGAGGTGGTAGCTGGCCAGCTTCGCCGGGTCGATCTCGACCATCACCGCGCGATCCGGTGCGCCGAGGGTATAGACGTCACGCGTGCCCGCCACGCGCTTCAGATCGGTCTCCAGCGTGTGCGCCACCTTGCCCAGTTGCTCGGGGGTGACTTCGGGCCGGTCGGACCACAGGGTGACCGCCATCATCGGCACGTCATCGATGCCGTAGGGCTTCACCAGCGGCTGGCCGACGCCGAGCCCGGCCGGCACCCAGTCGGCATTGGAATAGATCTTGTTGTACAGGTTGACCAGGGCTTCCTGACGCGGCACGCCCACCTGGAACTCCACCGTGACCACGGCCATGCCTGCACGACTCATCGAGTAGACGTGCTTGACCCCCTTGATCTCGGACAGCTTCTGCTCGAGCGGAAAACTGACCAGGTTCTCGACACTGTTCACGCTGGCGCCGGGATACGGCACCAGCACGTTGGCCATGGTCACCTCGATCTGCGGGTCCTCCTCCTTGGGCGTGATGATCGTCGCCGCGATACCCAGCAGCAGTCCGGCAATCGCCAGCAAGGGGGTGATCTGCGAGACCTGGAACGCCCGTGCGATGCGCCCGGAGATACCCAGCTTGGCCGGCTCACTCATGAGCGGAGGCACCCCTGGCATGCCGCTGGTCGAGCCAGGCCCTGGCCGCCTGCGGGTCACTGGCCACGCGCTCGCCGTCATCCAGCCCGGCCAGTACCTCGATCTGCTCGCCGTCACGGTCGCCGACGCGCACCTGGCGCAGGCTGACGGCGTGATCGTCGATCACATAGACGGCCACCAGCTCGCCACGCTGGACCACGCTCGACGCCGGCACCCGCAGGCGCTTCGCCTCGCCGGTGGCGAAAGCCACCTTCACCGTCATGCCCGGATACAGGCCGGTGTCGCCCGCGGGCAACTGCAGCCTCACGTTGAACGTGTGCGTAGCGGGGTCGGCATAGGGAAATACCTCGACCGTCGCCGCCTGGACGCGACGCCCGTGCCCGCCGTCCAGCAGCACGTCGGCGGCATGAAAGCGGCGGATCGCGTCGACCGCGCTTTGCGGCACCTGTACGTTGACCCGAAGGTCGTCCAGCGCCTGCAGCTGGATCAGCGGCTGCGGCGAAGGAGGACCGGCCTGCACCGCCTCGCCCACGTGCACGAAGCGGCGCGTGATGATTCCAGCGAAGGGGGCGCGCAACACGGTGTAATCCAGTTGCTGGCCAACCTGGCCCAACTGCGCCCGCGCCGACTCCAGCGCGGCCCTGGCCGCGTCACGTGCGGCGCGTTGCTGATCCATCTGCGCGGTGGAGACGTAACCCTTGGCGTAGACCGCCGCAATGCGCTCGTACGAGGCCTGCGCATCCTTGTAGGTCGCCTGCGCCGAAGCGATCTGCGCCTGCGCTGCATTGCGCGCCGACTTCTGCTCCACATCGCTGAAGCGCACCAGCACCGCGCCCCTGGCCACCACGTCGCCGACCTCGTACGGCAATTCGATCACCCGCGCATTGGTCTGCGCGGTGATGGTCGCCTGGTTGACCGCCTCGACCACGCCATCCCACACCTGCTCGCTCCGCGCCTGCTGCGCGTGCACCACGCTGCCCGCCAGTGCAGGAGGTGACGATACCTTGGCGGCAGGAGGCTGCTTGCCGCCGCAGGCGACCAGCGCGACCACAACGAATGACAGCGCGACGAGGCGCGGATTGAACTTCATGGCGTGGACTCGTTGCGAACGTGGATGGTTCAGGATAATGGGAACGCGCTGCCCGGCTTCACGCCCAGCCGGGCGAGGATCCTGGCCAACGGGCAGAAGCCGGTAAACGCCGACTGCAGCAGGTTGGCGCCGACAAACAGAGCCAGCAGCAGCCACCACGGCGAGAAAAAATGCGCCAGCGCCACGCTCAGCAGCACCATGCTGCCGGCGAACGCGAGGACGATGCGGTCGATGTTCATCAGGGTTCTCCGTTGTTGCAATGCTTAGTCGCGGTTCTTGAGACGCAGGATGCCCAGCAGCCTCATGACGTATTTCTCGTACACCGGCTCGGTGTTTCCGGTACGCATCTTGCGCAGGTAGTACTTCTCGAATGCGACCTTGGCCAGGTGGACCCATTTGCCGGTCTTGGCCCAGGTCACGTTGCGTGGCGGGATCTGCGGCAACGCAACGAACGCGATGCCGGTGTCGCCCATGTCGGCCAGGCAAATGGCGTTCCAGGTGGCGCGTTCGGCCGCCTCGCCACCGGCCAGCAGATCGCGCAGGTTGTGCGCGATGGCGGTCACCATCGACTCGATCATGAAGCCGGTCTTGGGCGCACCAGTGGGTACCGGCGTGACTTCCACCGGCGGAATGGCCACGCAGACGCCTGCCGCGAAGATGTTGCGCCAAGTCGGATTGCGCTGGTGTTCGTCGATGAGGATGAATCCGCGCGGATTGACCAGTCCTTCCACACCGCGCACGGCCGGCACGCCGGTGAACGCCGGCAGCAGCATCGAATAGGCGAACGGCAGTTCGTGCGACTGCACCGGCGCGCCCTTGCTGTCCACTTCATCGACCTTGATCCTGCCCGGCTCCACCGCGCTGACCCGGGCATTGGTAATCCACTTGATGTGGCGCTGACGCATCTCCGATTCCATCAGCCCCTTCGAATCGCCCACGCCGCCCAGGCCCATGTGACCGACGTACGGCTCCGAGGTCACGAAGGTCATCGGTACGCGGTCGCGCAGCTTGCGCTTGCGCAGATCCGCATCGACGATCATGGCGAACTCGTAGGCGGGTCCGAAACAGCTGGCGCCCTGCACCGCACCGATCACGATCGGCCCCGGATGGTCAAGGAACGCCTGATAGGATTCCCATGCCGACTGCGCGTGCTCGCCGGTGCAGATCGACTGAGTGAAACCTTCGGCCGGACCCAGTCCCGGCACCTCGTCGAACGCGAGTCGCGGGCCGGTGGCGATCACCAGATAGTCGTAATCCAGCACGCGCCCATCCTTCAGGCGCACCCGGTTTTCGCTGGCCAGCACGGCTTCGGCCGGCACCTCGATGAACTCGATGCCCTTTCCGCGCAGCGGTTCGGCCGCCTCAAGGCGGATATCCTGGGGCTTGCGCCAGCCCACCGCCACCCATGGATTGGACGGCGTGAAATTGAAATGCGGACCTTCGCCAACCACGGTGACGGCATGTTCCTGACCCACCGCGGCCCTGATTTCGTAGGCGGCGGCCATGCCGCCGAGCCCTGCGCCGAGAACGATGATGTGTGCCATTGCGTCAACCCCGCCGGTCTGTCTTTCTGGTACTTCAGGATGGCCATTCGTGCCGCGCGGCTTCTTGACTCCGGTCAATCAGCACGGAACAACACATATATCTAAATTAGATTTATCTTAATTAGAAGAGAATGCTAAAGTCAAGCCTGTGCGAGATGCGATGGGCAGCCCCTGCCCGGGAGATGAAACGATGTCACCGCCAGCCAATCCGCAGCTCATCGCGATGCAGGCCCGCGCCGGGGATGCCTCCCGGCTGCTCAAGGCGCTGAGCAATGCACAGCGGCTGCGCGTGCTGTGCCTGCTGATCGACCAGGAGATGTCGGTCGGCCAGATCAACGAGCAGTTGCCCGACCTCAGCCAGTCGGCGCTGTCCCAACACCTGGCCAAGTTGCGCGAGGAAGGTCTGGTACAGACACGCCGTGAGGCACAGACCATCTGGTACACGCTGGAGCACGGCCCCACGCAACAGATCATCGCCACGCTCTACGGCATCTACTGTGCGCCGCCGGACAACGCGCTGTGCGCAACCGCACCGACCAGGGCCAGGCGCAACAGGAAGACGGGCGCACCCTAGCGTGCTGTTGCGGTCTTGTCGCGCGGGCATTCACCGTTCGGGATGGCCCGCCGTGGCCGGATCCGGTCGCGCCTGGCGGTCTTCCGTCATGCCCGCGGGCTCCCGCTGTTCCGATTGACCTGAATCAATACCCGTCGACAGCGGAACATCGACCATGACTCGGCGATTGCCGGCTCACCTCCTCGCATCCCGGCCGGCACGCGCCTGCAAGCCGCGGCTGCCCCGTGCATGCCGCGTGGCGACAGTGCCCTCACTCGGGATCGGGTCGAGCGTCAATGAATCGGCAACAGCACTTCAGCCTCTGGTATGCCTTCATCGCGATTGCCGTGGTGATGCTGGTGCACGACTACATGACCGAGCGATTCCAGGTCGAAGTCATCCCCTACAGCCAGTTCGAGACGGCGCTGAAAGCCGGCGACATTGCCGACGTGACCGTCTCCGATACCAGCGTGCAAGGCACCTACAAGACACCGGGGCCGAATGGTCAACCACGGCGTTTCAAGGCGGTGCGGGTCGCACCCGAACTGGTCCAGGCGCTGAACCAGGCCAGGGTCACGTATCGCGGGGAACCCGGGCCCGGTGCGTTCCAGCAGATCCTGGGCTGGCTGCTGCCGATCGCCCTGCTGGTCGGCTTCTGGCTGTTCCTGTCGCAACGCCTGGCGCAGAGCCAGGGCGGCGTGCTGGCCGTCGGCAAGAGCAAGGCCCGAATATTCATGGAGAAGTCGATCTCGACCACGTTCGCCGACGTCGCCGGAGTGGACGAAGCGAAGGACGAACTGCAGGAGATCATTGCGTTCCTGAAGGACCCGCAAGGCTATGGACGGCTCGGCGCCCACGTGCCCAAGGGCGTGCTGCTGGTCGGGCCGCCCGGCACCGGCAAGACGCTGCTTGCCCGGGCCGTCGCCGGCGAGGCCAACGTGCCGTTCTTCTCGATCAGCGGCTCGGAGTTCGTCGAGCTTTTCGTGGGCGTGGGCGCGGCGCGCGTGCGCGATCTGTTTGAACAGGCGCAGCAGCAGGCACCCTGCATCATCTTCATCGACGAGCTGGATGCACTCGGCCGCGCACGCGGCATCTCGCCTGTCAGCGGCGGCCAGGACGAGAAGGAGCAGACCCTGAACCAGCTGCTGACCGAACTGGATGGCTTCGACGTACACAGCGGCGTGGTGTTGCTGGCGGCAACCAATCGCCCGGAAATTCTCGACCCCGCCCTGCTCCGCGCCGGCCGGTTCGATCGCCAGATCCTGGTGGATCGCCCGGACAAGGTCGGTCGCCTGGCGATACTTCGCGTGCACGCGCGCAAGGTGACGCTCGACACAAGGGTTTCGCTCGAGGAAATCGCCTCGCTCACCACGGGTTTCACCGGCGCCGACCTCGCCAACCTGATCAACGAAGCGGCACTGCTCGCCACGCGTCGTGGTGCAGGCGCGGTCGAGCAGGCGGACCTGAACGAGGCGATCGAGCGGATGGTGGCAGGACTCGAGAAGAAGACCCGGGTACTCAGTACCCATGAACGACGGACCGTCGCCTATCACGAACTGGGCCATGCCCTGGTTGCCCTGGCGCTGCCCGGCTCCGATCACGTGCAGAAGGTCTCCATCATCCCCCGTGGCATCGCGGCCCTCGGCTACACGCTCCAGCGCCCGAGCGAAGATCGGTTCCTCATGTCGCGTGCCGAGCTCAACAACAGGATGACGGTCCTGCTGGGAGGGCGAGCCGCCGAATCGCTGGTATTCGACGACATCTCCACCGGCGCCGCCGACGATCTGGCCAAGGCCACCGACATCGCGCGCAGCATGGCGCTGCGTTACGGCATGGTCTCCGAACTGGGCCAGGTCAGTTACGAATCCGATCCGACACCCCTGCTGGGGAACAGCATCGAAACCTGGAAGCCGCCACGCTATGCCGAGTCCACGGCGGCGTTGATCGACAAGTCGGTCCGCGAACGGATCGACATGGCGTTTATCCAGGCACGCAGCATTCTGGCCAGTGAGCGTGCGCTGCTCGACGAAGCCGTCGTCCAGCTCCTGGACAAGGAAACCTTGTCCGGGGAGCAACTTGCGGAACTGTTGAAAGGCATGCCCACACCGACCGGCCCGGCAGCACCCGCCGACCACGCGGCTTCCGTCCTGCCGGTCGATCGGCACAAGCCGCCGGACCATGCCGCCACACCCACCTGAAACTCACTCGACGCGGGAGTCAGTGCCATGAAAGACATTCTGGTTTACACGGAAAAGCTCCAGGACTGGTCACCCGCCGTGACCTATGCCGCAGGCCTCGCCGCCACATTCGACGCCACCCTCACGGGGCTCCACGTCTGCGTGTCACCGATGACCACGATGCCCCCATACGATGCACCCGGGGTGATGGAAAACCTGCTGGAAGACATCCGTGCGCGGGAGGACGACGCATTCGCTGCCGGCGACTCCTTCATCGCCAGGGCAACCGGGTCGGGTGTGCCGCGTGCCGCCTGGCAAGTGGCCACGGGCTACCTTCCGAGCGTACTGGAGCGCATCGGCAACTGGCAGGACCTGCTGGTACTCGAGCGCACCGCCAACGCGCCATGGGGCACGACACCTGCCATCAGCCGCATCCTGCTGACGGCCGGACTGCCATGCATCATGCTTCCCACGGGATACGAGCAAGCGTTTTCGCTCGATTGTATCGCCCTGGCCTGGAACGGCGCGGCGGAAGCGGTCCGGGCCATCCATGCGGCGCTGCCGCTGATCCGGCGCGCCAAACGCGTATTGCTTCTGCAAGGCGAAAGCCGGCCCGAATTCAGTGTCAGCGAAATCAGCTGGCGGCCCGAGTTCGACATTTTCCACTACCTGCGTCAGCACGGCGCCCAGGTCGAGCAGCATCCGTTGGTCACGAGCGGGCGCGATGCGGGCGTGGCCCTGCTCGATGCCGCCGACCAACACGGCGCCGACCTGCTGGTGATGGGTGCCTGGGGCCGCACGCGCTTCAGCGAGTGGATGCTCGGCGGCGCCACGCGCCACGTGCTGAATCATGCCGGGATACCGGTGTTCATGCGGCATTGAGACCGGAGCACGCATGTCTCCCGGTGGACCGCCACGATCGGGCGGCCAGCGGGCTTGATTCAAATCAATACGCCAGCCGCGGAAAAGCCGCAGTCTTCAAGTCGTTCACGGGGAATTCGAACAACTTCCCTGGAGGGGAACTGTCATGTATTCGACGTTGATGGTCTACCTCGAGCCGCACCGCGACAACACGCATCTGCTGGCGGCCACGCGAGATCTCGCCGAGCGTTCCGGCGCTGCCGTCATCGGGGTCAGTGCCGGCCGGCAATTCTATCTTGGCTACGCAGTGCGAGGCGTATCGGGCGATATTTTCGAACTCGATCGCCAGGAAATACAACGAAGCATGGCCGCTGCGGAGTCCGGATTCCGCGCCGCACTCGAACAGCCCGGCCGCCATGTCGAATGGCACGCCATCGTGACCAGCAGCCCGCCGATCGGTCAGCTCGCCAGCCAGGTGCGCAGTGCCGATCTGGTGATCACCGGAGCGGAGCGAGGCGGCACATCCGGGGTAGATGCCGGCGATCTGGTCATGCGGGCCGGACGCCCGGTGCTGGTCGTTCCGGCGGGTATCGACAGGCTGACCGCGCGGAATGTCCTCGTCGCCTGGAAGGATGCCCCGGAAGCGCGTCGGGCGATATCCGACGGGCTGGTGTTCCTCAAGACCGCCGGCCGCGTGCAGGTGGTCGAGATCGCCGACGCCGAAGGTATCGCCGAGGCCCGCCGGAGCGTGGAAGATGTCGTCCAATGGCTGAAACGACACGGCATTGAGGCCGAAGGCAAGGCCGTCCCGGAAACCGGTGACCATGCGCTCCAGCTCGCCGCCATTGCCGAGGAGGAAGGCGCTGACCTGATCATCGCCGGCGCCTATGGCCACAGCAGATTCCACGAATGGGTACTTGGCGGGGTGACCAGCGATCTGTTGCTGCGTTCCCGGGTGCCCACGTTGCTCTCCCACTGAGAACGGGCAGGACGGAAACTTGCGGCGCTACTTCCCTGCCCCGGCATGCATCCAGCCTGCGTGGCCATTGCCTGGCCGGGCAACGTCGAGGCGACTGGCCGGCGTATTCGCGGAGACCCGGATCGCGCTCGGCGTCAGCACGGCCGATCGCATGGGCCCGCGTCTCCGTGGAAGCACGCAGTCACGGCGGAACGTTTGAACCGGCGCGGGCCGGTTCATGTACAGCGAGCTGAAAGCGAGGGACTCAACGTGTCGGAGATCAAGGTTTTCGGACTGGGGTGCAGCCGCACGCAGGCACAAGCAATCGCGGCGGCGTTGGGTGTCCCGCCAGCGGGCATCGAGGAGCGTGAATTCGAGGATGGCGAGCACAAGGCGCGGCCGCTGGAAAGCGTTTACGGCGCTGACGTCTACGTGGTGCATTCGCTCTATGCCGACCGGGAGCAAAGCGGCAACGACAAGCTGTGCCGATTGCTGTTCTTCCTGGCCACGGTGCGCGACCAGGGTGCCGCCCGGGTCACCGCCATCGTTCCCTACCTGTGCTATGCGCGGAAGGATCGCCGGACCAAGCCGCATGACCCCATCACCACGCGCTACGTGGCACAGATGTTCGAAGCCAGCGGAGTCGATCGCGTGCTCGTGCTCGACGTGCACAATCCGGCGGCATTCGAAAACGCCTTTCGGTGCAGGACCGAACTTCTGCACGCACAGGAGCTATTCGTCGAGCACCTGCTTGCAGGCATGCGCACTCAGGACGTCACCGTGCTGTCTCCGGATGCCGGTGGCCTCAAGCGGGCCGATGCCTTTCGTGAGGTCATGCAGAAAGCCCACGACCGGCCGGTGGGCCTGGGCCTGATGGAGAAGCGACGCAGCGCCGGCGTTGTATCCGGAGACACCCTGTTTGCCGATGTCGCCGGGCGCAGCGTGATCATCGTCGACGACATGATCGGCACCGGCACCACCCTGCTGCGCGCCGCCCGGGCCTCGCGCGACGCGGGCGCCCGCGCCGTGCTCGCCGTCGCCAGCCATGGCCTGTTCGTCGGCTCCGCCGCCACGGCATTGGCCGACCCGGTGCTGGATCGCATCGTCGTGACCGACAGCGTCTCGCCTTTCCGCCTGGAGGGCAGCCCGGCAGCGGCCCGCGTCCAGATATTGGCGAGCGCCCCGCTGTTCGCCCGGGCGATAAGACAGTGGCGTGGAGAGGAATCGGCGACCGCCTGATCGACCGCCGCCCGTCGGCGGGGATTGAGTCTGCGTCGACGGATTCGGCGAAGGGCCGAAGTGGAGGGTGCCGGTCACCGAGCGCTCAATCACCCGATCGCGCCAGCACGCACCGGGCAATGCGCAGGTACTCGTTGGCGCGTGCCACCCAGGGTCCCGCGGCACCGGTGTCCGGATCGTCGAGATGCCAGATCGCGACCTTCGCACGGACAAAGGCGTTTTGTGCCTTGTGGAACTCGATCAATGGCCTCGCTGGATCGTCATCGCCGAGTTCGACGTAGGCATCGAATAGCCAGCCATCCGATGCGGGCTCGCCCAGACGTTCGCACTCCATCGCCAGAAACGACAATTCGTCGATGGGATCGCGCAAGCGCAGCGCCCGGTCGAACTCGATGCAGTCGATGATCGTCGGCGGCCGGGTCAGGTAGATATGCTCGGGGCGCAGATCGCCGTGGCCTTCCACGATGCGGCCCTCGCGCACGCGTGCGCCGAGCAGGCCCGCATGCGCCCTGATGCGTTTGCGCAGATCCGTGGCTATCCCGTCCACCCGCGCCCGATCCAGGCCGAATTCCGGTCGGGAAAGTTCGTGGGCGGTAACCTTGACCAGCTTCGCCAGGCGCCTCGTGTAACCGGCAGGCGTCCAGTGGGGACGGGCTGCTTCGGAGAAGAACGGCACGAGCCGCTCGATGATGCCACGGGCGTCGGCGGCATCGAATGAGCCGTTCTGGAGACGGCTTTCCAGGGTCAATGCCGAGTCAAGACGCTGCATCTTCACCAACCAGTCGACGGGTCGCCCATCACCGTCGAGCGCCAGCCTGCCGGCACGATCGCAGGTCAGCGGCACCACGCCCAGGTAGACATCTGCCGCCAGCCGGCGATTGAGGCGAAACTCGCTCTCGCAGTAGCGCCGACGCGCGCTCGGCGACCTGTAGTCGATGATGTCGTGATGGAAGGGCTTCTTCAGCTTGTAGACGTGCTTCCCGGCGAAAAAGAGCCAGGACATATGCGTTTCGAGCGCTTCGACTCGCGCAGGATGCTCCGGATAACTTGCCGGCCGGCTCAGGAAGGCGAGCTTCGCCGCCAATCCGGGAGCATGGGCCGCGCGCTGCGATGTCGCCGGGTCAGCCACCGGCGACATCCCCGGTCGGCGCGGCCGAGGTCGGCTGGATCTCGAAGCCCTCATCCAGCAGCATGATCACCTCGCTGCCCAGTGGGCGGCAGGCATCGCGCAGTCGATGCGCTATCCAGATCCGTGCATCGGCATCGGGCGGCGTGGTGCAGCCGATGCGTAACTGGATCGGATAGGCGCATACCCGCTCGACCCGGCCGGCGCCGAGGTCCAGGAGATACAACAATTGCCGATCATTGCGAAAAACCTCGTCCAGCGTGTAATCGTCGACCAGGTCCCCGGTGGAATAGATCGCCACTCCACCGGCTCGCCATTCGGTGCCAAGGATATGGTGCGGACTGTGCCCCCACAGCACCCGCGCGCCGGCGTCCAGCAGCTCGGCCGCCAGTTCCCGATAGGCCTCCGGAATGGACGGCACCCAGTTCGGCAGCCAGTGCAGCGAAACGACCAGATGGTCGACCTGCGCCGCCTCGGTGCGCACACGCTCGACCAGCCCGTTTCGCACGGTCCGATCCTGCAGGTCGAGGTAGTGGATGCCGGCTCGCTGCGGGGTCGCCGCAAAATCGGCCTGATGATCGCAGACCGCGAGGACGCCCACCTGCTGGCCGTCGCCTTCGAGACGACGCACGGCGGCAGCACTCGCCAGATCCGCACCGGCACCGGCAACGGCCACACCGTGCTGTTCCAGGATCGTCAGGGTATCGACCAGACCTTCGCTGCCTGCGTCCATTACATGGTTGTTCGCCAGGCTGACCAGGTCCACCCCGGCCAGTTCAAGCACACGCACCGCATCGGGTTCGGCCCGGAAGTAGAACGCCTTGGCCGGGCCGGCGTAGCGCTGGCGACGCGCACTCAAGGCGCATTCGAGGTTGACCAGAAACAGCTGGGCACGAGCGATCAGTGCCGATATCGCGGCGAACGGATACGCCGCGCCCTCCTCCGCCAGCACCCGCGTCACCAGACGCCCCAGCATCACGTCGCCTCCCAACAGCAGTCGCAGCGGCGGGTTCATCGCATATCCACCGGTCCTCTCCGAATGTCGGCGCCTGCCGCACGGCTTTCTGTCAGTGATTTGCCGATCGTGCAGCCTCGGTTGAAATCGTGAACTTCCCGTTGCCGACCGTATTGATGCAGGTCAAGCGCACGGCATCGCCTTGATCGCCATCAAGGTCGCGTCCGTGGCGACGATTAAGCTGACCGCGTCCAGCCGCGACAGCCCCGCATGAACGAATTCGCCCTGCATCTGATATCGCTGATCTACTTCATGGCCCCGGCCTACCTGGCCAACATGGCCCCGCCCTTCGTGCGCTACTGGAAAGGCTGGAACCGGCCGATCCATCAGCGTCTGCTCGGCAGCCACAAGACCGTGCTCGGCTTCGCGCTGGGTGTGGCGGTGGCCGTGCTGGTCACGCGCCTGCAGGCGGCACTGGCATGGCCGATCGGCCGTATCGACTACGGGCACTGGCTGCTGTTCGGCCTGGGCTTCGGGGTGGGAGCCATGGCCGGCGACGCGCTGAAGAGCCTGCTCAAACGCCGGCTCGCCATCGCACCGGGCAAACCGTGGCTGCCGTTCGACCAGCTCGATTTCGCGCTGGGCGCGCTGGCTCTGGTGGGCGTCCAGGCGGCCCTGTCATGGCCCGACGTACTGGTGATCCTGATCGCGACCTTTGTCGGCGATCTGGCAGTGAACCGGCTCGCGTTCCGGCTCGGCATCAAGGAGAGTCCATGGTGAATCCGGAGTACGATTCCGACAATCGATCGGACGCGTCATCGGAGCATCATGAGATGGCTATCCGACACGGAGCCTGCCGTCGCATCACCGCAGGTGTGCACGACGCAGGCGAGACCCGCGACTACCGCTAGACCCGACCACATCCCGCGGGAACCCAGCGGCGCTGCTCTTGCAACGGCCGGGGTTTATTTGATCCTGGTCAAGACCGCTGCCGCGCGGTCGCGCGATTCTTTCCAAGTGGCCAGCCGGGCCATCTTCGCGGAGACAACTCATGCGCACCGCTGATATTTGCACCCGCCAGGTCATCAGCACGGAAGCGGCCGTATCCATACGTCAGGCGGCCGAGATCATGCGCAAGCATCATGTCGGCGCGCTGGTGGTCACCGAACCGCCGAATGGCGAACGCATACCCATCGGATTCGTCACCGACCGCGACATCGTCGTTGCGGTGGTCGCCGTGGGCATCGACACCGAAGCCCTCACGGTGGGGGACATCATGAGCCAGAACCTGGCCACATGTACCGAGAGCGAAAACATATTCGATGCGATCCAGACGATGCGTGCCCGCAGCGTGCGGCGCCTGCCCGTAATCAACCAGAAAGGGGGGTTGGCGGGCATGCTCACCGCCGACGACATTTACTCCGCGCTGGGCGCGCACATGCGCGAGCTCAATGCGGCACTGACGCGCGAGCAGGTGCATGAGATGAAATCGCGCGCCTGAGTACCCCACCGCGTGGAGTAACTACCATGACAAAGCCCAATCTGGTGGCTTATTACTCGATGACCGGCAACACGCGAAGGATCGTCGACGAAGTCGTCGGCGCGCTCCACGCCGATGCTGAGGAAATTCGCGAGCCGCACCCGCGCCACGGCCTCGGCGGTGTCCTGCGTGCCTTGTTCGACGCCATCACCCGACGCGAACCGCCCATCGAGCCCGGCAGGTACGATCCGGCGGACTACGATCTGCTGGTCTTGAGCGGCCCGATCTGGGCCGGGCGCCTGGCTGCCCCGGTGCGGAGCTACGCACGACAGCATGCGGGAAAGGCACGCCGAATCGCCTTTGTGTGTACGGAAGGTGGCCGTGGCGGAGAGCAGGCATTTGCCGAACTGAGCAGCCTGTGTGGCCGCACACCCGATGCGACGCTGGAGGTCACCGCCGAGCAGATAAGGAATGCGAGCTATCGGGAGGCAGTGCAGCGCTTTGCATCGAGTCTGCCGCCCATGAAAGCGGCCGGGTGAACAAGCACGGGGGCATGGATATCCGCAATTCACCCCGACGGTTCCCTTGCGCATCGAGAAAGTCGTCCGGTCGGCGTGCAACGCCATTCGACAAGCATGAATCGCGCGACCCGATTTACGGCGGACCGGTTTTCCGTGGAGTTCCGGGGGTGGCCGTCCAGCCGATGGCAAAACCTGACGAGACAAGAAACATGTGATGACTCGCCGCACACCCGATGCAACGAAAGCAGAGCCGGCTGACACCGTCGACGTCCGCCGCGACGGAAGCCAAGGGCAGAGGCAGGCATGCCCTTCCCGCGAGCCTCCGGGCCTGTCGAGCAGCGAGGCGGCTGCCCGCCTTCGCCGCAACGGCCCCAACCTGTTGCCGCGAGCGCAACGGACCCGCTGGCTGGGTACGCTCGGCAACCTTCTGCGCGAACCGATGCTGCTGCTTTTGCTCGTTGCCGCGGCCATCTACTGGCTGTTGGGCGATCCACAGGAAGCGGCGGTACTGGGCGTCTCGATACTGCTGGTGATCGCCGTAACGGCGTATCAGGAACTGAAATCCGAACACGCGCTGCAAGCGTTGCGCGACCTCAGCAGCCCGCGTGCCCGCGTGCTTCGTGATGGAACGACTCGGTTGATCGCCGCGCGCGAGCTGGTGACCGGCGACGTGATCGTGCTGGCTGAAGGCGATCGCATACCCGCCGACGCCCGCATGTTCGGCGATGGCGATTTGCAGGTCGACGAATCGATGCTCACTGGCGAGTCGGTGCCGGTGCGGCACCGAAGCGGCGCTGCCATGGCTGACAGCGAAAGCGAATGGCTTGGTGCGAGCACGCTGGTGGTTGGCGGCCAGGGCACGGCCGAAGTCATTGCTACCGGCGCGGACACCACCGTGGGGCGCATCGGCGCCGCACTGCGCTCGATCCGCAAGGAACTGAGCCCCATGCAGCGCGAGATGCGGCGGGTGGTCGCCACTCTGGCCCTGATCGGGCTGGCTTCCTGTGCGCTGGTGGTCGCGCTCTATGTCAGCACCCGCGGCCACTGGCTGGAGGGATTGCTGGCCGGCATCACCCTGGCCATCTCCAATGTGCCCGAAGAGCTGCCGGTGGTGATGACGGTATTCCTGGCGCTCGGCGCATGGCGCATGGCCCGCCATCAGGCACTTGTCCGGCGGGCACCGGCGATCGAGGCGCTGGGTGCCATCACCGTGTTGTGCACGGACAAGACCGGGACGCTCACCGAAAATCACATGGCCGTGACCGAACTGGCGCTCGGCGCGGAAGCGGCGCCTCCCGGAGCAGGCCTTTCGACCGCGCTGCGACGCGCACTGGAATGCGCGGACCTGGCGGGTCCCCAGCGCTCGACCGACCCGATGGAGCAGGCGATCCGGACTGCCGCGCGAGACAGCGGCGTATCCGGGCGCCACGAGCGGGAGCATGTGCGGGAATATCCGCTGTCCGACGAACTGCTGGCCAAGGTCGAAGTCTGGCGTTCATCCGAACTTTCCGCCCTGCAGATCGCCGGCAAGGGCGCACCCGAAGCGATGGCCGACCTGTGTGCGCTCGAGCCCGCGACGCGCGCCCAGACATTGGCCCGGGTGGACGACATGGCCCGGCGCGGCCTGCGCGTCCTCGCCGTCGCGGAGGCGACCTGGCCCGACGCCGACGAAGCCCTGCCCGCTTCGGCGGATGGATTCCAATTCACCTGGCGTGGCCTGGTCGGGCTGGCCGATCCGCTGCGCGATGGCGTACCCGAGGCGATCGCCGAGGCCCGGGAGGCTGGCGTGCGCGTGGTCATGCTGACCGGCGATCACCTGCAGACGGCCTGCGCCGTCGCCTCTTCCGCCGGCCTGGGCACGCGAGTCAGCGCGCTCGGCAGTGAGCTGGACGCGCTGGACGATGACGAGCTTGGCCGGCGCGCGGCCGGCATCGACGTATTCGCGCGAGTGCGACCGGAGCACAAGCTGCGCCTGGTGCGCGCGCTGAAGCAGGCCGGCGACGTGGTGGCGATGACCGGCGATGGCGTGAACGACGCGCCCGCGCTCATGGCCGCACACGTGGGCATTGCGATGGGTGGGCGCGGTACCGATGTGGCGCGCGAGGCGGCGTCCATCGTGTTGCTGGATGACAATTTCGTCACCGTGGTGAAAGCCATCCGGCGCGGGCGCACGATCCACGACAACATCCTGCGCGCCGTGCGTTTCGTCCTCGCCGTGCATGTGCCCATCACCGGCCTCGCCCTGCTTCCCCTGCTCACGGGTGCCCCGCTGGTATTGTTGCCGGTGCATGTCGTGTTTCTGGAAATGATCGTCGATCCGGCCTGCTCGATCGTGTTCGAGCGCGAGCCACCCGAGGCGAACGTGATGCGTCGCCCGCCACGGCAGCCCAACCGGCCTCTGCTGGATCTTGCCACCCTGCTCAGCGGCCTTGCCGAAGGCTTGATCGTGCTGGCCGCTGTCGTCGGCATCTATGCCTACGGGCGCCATGTCGACCTGCCACAAGCCCAGTTGGCGTCGATGTCGTTCACGGCAGTGGTCACCGGCAATCTGGGCCTGATCCTGCTCAACCGCTCGGGAACCAGCATCCTGGGTGCACTGCAGCAGCCGAATGCCGCGTTCTGGCTGGTTTCCTGCGCGGCGCTCGGCCTGTTGATGATCGCGATCTGGGTGGACATGCCCGCGCGCTGGTTTCGCTTCGCCCCCCTGCCGCCCGGGTTGATGGCGATCGCACTTCTCCTGCCACTGCTTTCGGTGCTCTGCTTCGATCTGCTGCGACGCCGCTTCCCGCTTTTTCGCCGCGGCACGTCGACCGACAGCTCCTGACTCCTGAGCCACCCGGCCATCACTCACGAGCGATCATTTCCTCGAAGCACGAGAGACCGGCACGCCGGGCCAGCCCGAGCCTGCCTCCCGCGAGAACAGCGCCGTCCATTGATTTGAATCAATGAGCGACCCGGACGAGCCCTTCAGAATGTTTTCGCCGCATTGAAGTCTGGTGTCTCGTCTCTCCGGCCACCTGCTCGCTGACGAGACGCCGGTAACCGCATTCTCAGGACGCCTGCCAGCCCCATCGACAGCATCCTGCAAGAGCTCGGACGCACCTCGATGCAAGGCATGGACCGGTGGAGACCGTCGATGGCCGACTGCTGTATGCCCCACCCCGCTGGCAGGCGCCGCGCCAGTCACGTCCTTGAGCATTGGAAGAGTCCCCGCCATGAATGCACGTCCGACCGACACCGCTGGATTCATCGAGAACCGCACCTTCGACGAAATCGAGGTAGGCGATCACGCCAGCCTGGTGCGCACGCTGGCGCAGCGGGACATCGAGCTGTTCGCGGCGATGTCCGGCGACGTCAGCCCGGCGCACATGGATCCGGCGTACGCGCGCACCGACCTGTTCCATCGGGTGATTGCGCACGGCATGTGGGGCGGCGCACTGGTCTCCACCGTGCTGGGCACCGAGCTGCCCGGGCCGGGCACGATCTACCTGTCCCAGGATCTTCATTTCAACCTGCCCATTGGACTGGGCGACACCGTCACGGTCAGCGTCACCGCCAGGGAGAAATTCGCCGATACCCATCGCATCGTCTTCGACTGCCGCTGCATCAACCAGCGCGGCGAGGACGTGATCCTCGGCACCGCCGAGGTGCAGGCCCCGGTCGAGAAAGTCCGCCGCCCGCGGATCGAACTGCCGGAAGTGCGCCTGGGCAACCACGACCGCTTCCGCGAACTGATGGCGCGGGCGGCCTTCGGCTCATCCATCGCCACCGCCATCGTGCATCCCTGCGATGACGTGTCGCTCGGTGCAGCGATCGACGCCGCCCGGGCCGGGCTGATCGTGCCCATCCTGGTCGGCCCCGCCGCGAAGATCCAGGCTGCCGCGCAACAGGCGGGGCTCGACATCAGCGGCTACCGGCTCGTCGACACCCCGCACAGCCATGCCGCCGCCGCGCGGGCGGTAGCCCTGGTGCGCAATGGCGAAGCGCGGCTGCTGATGAAGGGCTCGCTGCACACCGATGAACTGATGCATGCCGTGGTCGCCGCCGATACCGGCTTGCGCACCGAACGTCGGCTCAGCCATGTCTACCTGATGGACGTACCCGGTTATGCGCGGCCGCTGCTGGTCACCGACGCGGCGATCAACATCGCGCCCTCGCTGGCCGACAAGCGCGACATCATCCAGAACGCGATCGACCTGGCCCTCATCATGGGCATGAAGATCCCGCGCGTCGCGGTGCTCTCCGCGGTGGAAACGGTCAACCCGGCGATCCCCTCGACAGTGGATGCCGCCGCGCTGTGCAAGATGGCCGAACGCGGCCAGATCAGCGGGGGCATCGTCGACGGGCCGCTCGCTTTCGACAACGCGGTCAGCCCGGAGGCGGCGCGCGAGAAAGGCATCGTCTCGCCGGTGGCGGGTCTGGCCGACATCCTGGTGGTACCCGACCTGGAATCCGGCAACATGCTGGCCAAGCAGCTGACGTTCCTGGCCGGGGCCGACGCCGCCGGCATCGTGATGGGCGCCCAGGTGCCGATCATCCTCACCAGTCGCGCCGATTCGCCACGAACCCGGGTCGCCTCCTGCGCCGTGGCGGTGCTGGTGGTGCGCTCGCGCGCGTCCCGCCCCCAGCCGTTGGTGGCGGTGGAGGCCTGAGCATGCCCGAAGCCGTCCTCACCCTGAATGCGGGTTCGTCCAGCATCAAGTTCGCGGTTTATGAAGTGACAGCGGACGCGACGGCGCGGCGCCTCTCGCACGGCCAGATCGAGGACATCGGCGGCGCGCCCCATTTCGTCGCCACCGATGGCGGGGGCGCGATCCTGGCCGAACACCGCTGGCCGGCGGGCGCATCGCTCGACCACGAGGCCCTGCTGAGCCCGCTGCTCGAGTGGATCACCCGTCACCTCGGCGCGGAGTCGCTGATGGCGGTGGGCCACCGGGTGGTCCATGGCGGCGAGACCTACGATCGGCCGGTGCGCCTGACGCCCGACGTGATCGCGGCGCTGTCCAGGCTGACGCCACTGGCGCCACTGCACCAGCCGCACAACCTCGCGGCGGTGGCCGCGGTCGCACGCCTGCGCCCCGGACTGCCCCAGGTGGCCTGCTTCGACACGGCGTTCCATCACGGCCTGGCGCCGACCGTGACCCGGCTGGCCCTGCCGCGCCGCTACGCGGCCGAGGGCGTGCGCCGCTACGGTTTCCACGGCCTGTCCTTCGAGTACATCGCCGGTCGCCTGCGCGAGCAGGACCCGGCGCTGGCGTCCGGGCGTGTCATCGCGGCGCACCTGGGCAATGGTGCCAGCCTGTGCGCGATCCATGATGGCCGCAGCATCGACGTCACCATGGGCTTCACCACGCTGGACGGACTGGTGATGGGCACGCGCTGCGGCAACCTTGATCCCGGTGTCGTGCTCTACCTGCAGCAGGTGCACGGACTCGACGCCGCGGCGGTAGAGCACCTGCTGTACCACGACAGCGGCCTGCTCGGGGTTTCAGGGATCAGCAACGACATGCGCACGCTGCTGGACAGCGACGACGTGCACGCGCGGGAAGCGATCGACTTGTTCGTGTTCCGCATCGCGCGGGAGATCGGCGCGCTCACTTCCAGCCTGGGCGGTCTCGACGGGCTGGTGTTTTCCGCCGGCATCGGCGAACACGCGCCACCGATCCGGGCGGCCGTGTGCGCGCGACTGGGGTGGCTGGGCGTCAGCTGCGACCTCGCCGCCAACGCCGGCAATGCCGCGCTGATCAGCACGCCGGACAGCGCCGTGCAGGTGCGCGTCATCGCCACCGACGAGGAATCGATGATCGCCACGCACACGGTGAACCTGCTTCACCCCGCGTTGGCATCGGCGGGGTGATCGTGGCGATGCATCGCGCCAGTGCAGTTGCGCGACGGGCCGGCGGATCGAACCGCTACTTCGAAGGGCGAAGGACGTCCGACGACAGCCCACCGCACACCCACCGGTCGGGCTCGGCGACCCCGATCGCCACGTCGTGATCCCGGTTCATGTCAGGCATCAGGAGAACCCGCCGATGACAACCCGCACACTCACGCCCGACCTGCTGCAGCGAATGGATGCCTACTGGCGCGCCGCCAACTACCTGGCGGTGGGCCAGCTCTACCTGTTCGACAACCCGCTGCTGAAGCGTCCGCTGACGCTCGCCGACGTGAAGCACATGCTGCTGGGGCACTGGGGCACCACGCCCGGGCAAAACTTCATCTACGTGCATCTGAACCGGGTCATCCGCAAGTACGACCTGGACATGATCTACGTCTCCGGACCCGGGCACGGCGGCCCGGCGGTGGTCGGCAACACCTACCTGGAGGGTACCTACAGCGAGATCTATCCGGAGATCAGCCAGGACGAGGAAGGCCTGCGGAAGCTGTTCCTGCAGTTCTCGTTTCCCGGCGGCATCCCCAGCCACGCTTCGCCGGAATGCCCCGGCTCGATCCACGAGGGCGGCGAGCTGGGCTATTCGCTGAGCCACTCGTTCGGTGCGGTGTTCGACAATCCGCAGCTGATCGTCGCCTGCGTGGTCGGCGACGGCGAGGCGGAAACCGGCCCACTGGCCACGGCCTGGCATTCCAACAAGTTCCTCGATGCGGCCAGCGACGGTGCGGTGCTGCCGATCCTGCATCTGAACGGCTACAAGATCGCCAACCCCACCGTGCTTGCCCGCATCAGCCACGAGGAGCTGGAGCAGCTGCTGCGCGGCTACGGCTGGTCGCCGATCTTCGTCGAGGGGCATGAGCCGGCGCTGATGCACGAGGCGATGGCGACCGCGCTGGACACCGCGGTGGAACAGATCCGGGCATTCCAGCGCGATGCCCGCGAGCGCGGCGAGCGCACCCGCCCGCGCTGGCCGATGATCGTGCTGAAGTCGCCCAAGGGCTGGACCGGGCCGAAGTTCGTCGATGGCCTGCCCGTCGAGGGCACCTTCCGCGCGCATCAGATCCCGATCAAGGTGTCGGCCACCTCGCCGCCCGAACACCTGCGGCAACTGGAAGACTGGCTGAAGAGCTACCGCCCGCAGGAACTGTTCGACGCGAACGGCCGACTGCTGCCGGAACTGGCCGAACTGGCGCCGGTGGGCGCGCGCCGGATGGGTGCCAATCCGCATGCCAACGGCGGCATCCTGCTGCGCGACCTGCGCCTGCCGGACTTCCGCGACTACGCCTGCGACGTACCCGAACCCGGCGTGCGCGGCATCGGTGACACCCATGTGCTGGGGCCATTCCTGCGCGACGTGGCGAAACTCAACGACGAACAGCGCAACTTCCGCGTGTTCGGGCCGGACGAGACGCTTTCCAACGGACTGGAGGCGCTGTTCGATGTCACCCAGCGGCAGTGGGACGCCGCCACCGAGCCGACCGACGAGTTCCTCGCGCCCAGCGGCCGGGTGATGGAGATGCTCAGCGAGCACCAGTGCGAGGGCTGGCTGGAGGGCTACCTGCTGACCGGGCGCCACGGCCTGTTCAACTGCTACGAGGCGTTCATCCACATCGTCGACTCGATGTTCAACCAGCATGCCAAGTGGCTGAAGGTCACCGCGGGCCTGCCGTGGCGGCGCCGGATCGCCTCGCTGAACTACCTGCTGGCCTCGCACGTGTGGCGGCAGGACCACAACGGCTTCACCCACCAGGATCCCGGCTTCATCGACCACGTGGTGAACAAGAAGGCGTCGGTGGTGCGGGTCTACCTGCCGCCGGATGCGAACTGCCTGCTGTCGGTGATGGATCACTGCCTGCGTAGCCGGCATTACGTCAACGTGGTGATCGCGGGCAAGCATCCGGCACCACAGTGGCTGTCGATGGACGCGGCCGTGAAGCACTGCAGCGAGGGCATCGGCATCTGGCCGTGGGCCAGCAACGATCAGGAAGCGGACGCGCCGGACCTGGTGATGGCCTGCTGCGGCGACGTGCCCACGCTGGAGACGCTGGCGGCGGTGTCGATCCTGCGCGAACACCTGCCCGAGCTGAAGATCCGCGTGGTCAACGTGGTCGACCTGATGCGCCTGCAGCCGTCCAGCGAGCATCCGCACGGCCTCGGCGACGTCGACTTCGACACGTTGTTCACCCGCGACAGGCCGGTGGTCTTCGCCTTCCATGCCTACCCGTGGCTGATTCACCGGCTGACCTACCGACGCACCAACCACGACAACATCCATGTGCGCGGCTACAAGGAGGAAGGCACCGTCACCACCCCGTTCGACATGACCGTGCTGAACGAGCTGGACCGCTTCCACCTGGTGATGGATGCGATCGACCGGCTGCCGCAGACCGGCGACCGCGGCATGTACCTTAAGCAGAAGTTGCGCGACAAGCTGATCGAACACAAGCAGTACATCGACTGCCACGGCGAGGATCTGCCGGAAGTCCGCCACTGGCGCTGGGGCCAGTCGGACGGGAGTCGGAAGCAGCCATGAGCGGTCGTGACGACAAGCCGAACACGGGCGTCGTCGCCTCGGTGCGAGGCAGCGTGGTGGACGTGGCTTTCGGGCAACGCCTGCCACCGGTGCATTCGCTGCTGCGTGCCGGTGCACAGCAGCAGATCGTGCTCGAGGTGCTGGCGCAGCAGGATGCCCAGCGCGTGCGCTGCATCGCGTTGACCTCCACCCAGGGTCTCGCCCGCGGCGACGTCGTCGCGGACAGCGGCGGCCCGCTGAAGGCGCCGGTCGGCAAGGGCATCCTGTCACGGATGTTCGACGTGTTCGGCCAGGCCATCGACCGGATGCCGGCACCGACCGACGTGCAATGGCGTTCGGTGCACCGGGCGCCACCGCCACTGGTGCAGCGCTCGACCCGATCCGAGATCTTCCAGACCGGGATCAAGGCCATCGACGTGCTGGTGCCGCTGGAGCGCGGCGGCAAGGCCGGGCTTTTCGGTGGCGCCGGCGTCGGCAAGACCGTCCTGCTGACCGAGATGATCCACAACATGATCGGCCACCACGAGGGCGTCAGCATCTTCTGCGGCATCGGCGAGCGTTGCCGCGAGGGCGAGGAGCTGTACCACGAGATGCAGCAGGCCGGCGTGCTGGAGAGCATGGTGATGATCTTCGGCCAGATGAACGAGCCGCCCGGCAGCCGCTTCCGGGTCGGCCACGCGGCGCTGACCATGGCCGAGTATTTCCGCGACGACGAGCATCGCGACGTGCTGCTGCTGATCGACAACATCTTCCGCTTCATCCAGGCCGGCTCCGAAGTGTCCGGCCTGATGGGACAGATGCCTTCGCGGCTGGGCTACCAGCCGACCATGGGCACCGAGCTGTCGGGGCTGGAGGAGCGCATCGCCAACACCGAGGCCGGCGCCATCACCTCGATCCAGGCGGTCTATGTGCCGGCGGACGATTTCACCGACCCGGCGGCGGTCCACACGTTCTCGCATCTATCGGCGTCCATCGTGCTCTCGCGCTCCCGCGCCAGCGAAGGCCTCTACCCGGCCATCGATCCGCTGCAGTCGAACTCCAAGATGGCCACGCCGGGCATTGTCGGTGAACGGCACTACGCCCTCGCGCAGCAGATCCGGCACACGCTGGCGCAGTACGACGAACTCAAGGACATCATCTCCATGCTCGGCCTGGAGCAGCTCTCGCCGGAGGATCGCAAGGTGGTCGCGCGCGCGCGCCGGCTCGAGCGCTTCCTCACCCAGCCGTTCTTCACCACCGAACAGTTCACCGGCATGAAGGGCCGGCTGGTCAGCCTGGAGGATGCGCTGGATGGCTGCGAGCGGATCCTGCACGACGAGTTCAAGGACTTTCCCGAAAGCACGCTGTACATGATCGGCGCGATCGACAAGGCGAAGGACAAGCTGAAGGCGACTCCGTCCCGCGCACCGGCCGCGCCCGTGCCGCAACCTCGACCCGTGCCGGAGGCCGCCGCCGATGAACCTTGAGATCCTGCTGCCGTTCAAGGTCTTCGCCCGCAAGACCGATGTCTCGCGCATCGTCGCGCAGACGAGCGCGGGCTCGTTCGGTCTGCTGCCGCATCGCCTGGATTGCGTGGCATCGCTGACGCCGGGGATCCTGCTCTATGAAACGCCCGCCGATGGCGAGGTCTTCGTGGCCGTCGACGAAGGCGTGCTGGTCAAGACCGGCGCGAACGTGTTCGTCTCGGTAAGGCGCGCCCTGGGCGGAGCGGACCTGGGTCAGCTGCGCGCCGCCATCGAGCAGGAGTTCCGGCGCGTGGACGAGCGCGAACAGGACGTGCGCCAGGTGATGGCGAAGCTGGAGGCGGGTTTCCTGCGCCGCTACGCGAGGCTGTCGTCATGACCGCCCGCAAGCCTCCCGACCAGGCTCCGAAACCCGGACCCGCGCTGGCCGAACAGGTGGACGCGCAGGCACGGCGCAAACTCAGGGCCCGGCGCCGGGGCAGCGCGAACGTCTGGTTCGGTCTCGGCATGATGGGACTGATCGGCTGGTCGGTGGCGGTGCCCACGCTGGTCGGCGCCGCCCTGGGCCTGTGGCTGGACAAATACCACGCGGGCAGACACGCCTGGACGCTCGCACTGATGGTGGCCGGGCTGGCCATCGGCTGCTTCAACGCATGGCGCTGGATCGTCAAGGAAGACAAGGCCATGCACGACGACGCGGAGGACGACGATGAATGACCTGCTGACGTGGCTGCTGGCGTGGGTGGCGGGCGCCGCGCTGGGCACGATATTTTATGGCGGCCTGTGGTGGACGGTGCGCAAGCTCGTTGCCTCCGGGCAGCCGGCGCTGTGGGTATTCGGCAGCCTGTTGCTGCGCATGGCGATCGCCCTGACCGGCATGTATTTCGTCGCCGGCGGTCACTGGCAACGGCTGCTGCTGTGCCTGCTCGGCTTCGCCATGGCCCGCCTGGCGGTCACCCGGCTGACACGGGAACCCGCGCCACCGCGCAGCGAATCCCCCGAGGAGGCCGCTCATGCACCTCAGTCCCGATGAAATGATCTTCTGGCAGTACGGCTGGCTGAAACTCAACGGCACCATCGTGTTCACCTGGGCACTGATGCTGGTGCTGGTGGTCGGCTCGAAACTCGTCACGCGCAGGCTTTCCCGCGATCTGCAGCGCTCCCGCTGGCAGAACGTGCTGGAAGTGGTGGTCGGCGCCATCAACAGGCAGATCCAGGATGTCGGCCTGGCCCAGCCCGGCCGCTACCTGGCCTTTCTCGGCACGCTGTTCCTGTTCATTGCGCTGGCCAGCCTGTGCACGATGATTCCGGGCTACGAGCCGCCCACCGGCTCGCTCTCGACCACCGCGGCGCTCGCCCTGTGCGTGTTCGTGGCGGTGCCTGCCTTCGGCATCCGGGACCAGGGCCTCGCCGGCTACCTGAAGTCGTATGCCGAACCGACCATCATCATGTTGCCGTTCAACATCATCAGCGAACTTTCGCGAACGCTGGCGCTGGCCGTGCGCCTGTTCGGCAACATGATGAGCGGGGTGATGATCATCGGCATCCTGCTCACCATCACGCCGTTCATCTTCCCCGTCTTCATGACCGTGCTCGGCCTGCTGACCGGCATGGTGCAGGCCTACATCTTCAGCATCCTCGCCGCCGTCTACATCGCCGCCGCCACGCGCACGCGCACGGCGATACCGAAACCGCAGTGACACCACCCGGGAACAAGCTCATGGACAACATGACCATCATCGCCATCGCCTCGATCGTCACGGCCGGCCTCACCATCGCACTGGGAAGCATCGGACCCGCGCTCGGCGAAGGGCGTGCCGTCGCCACCGCCCTGAGTTCGCTGGCGCAGCAGCCGGACAGCGCGGCGACGATCACCCGCACCCTGTTCGTGGGCCTGGCGATGATCGAATCGATCGCGATCTACTGCTTCGTGGTTTCGATGATCCTGCTGTTCGCCAATCCGTTCTGGAACCACGTCATCGCCCAGGTGGCGGGAAAGTAGGCCATGCTCATCGATTGGTTCACCGTCGGTGCGCAACTGCTCAACTTCCTCATCCTGGTGTGGTTGATGAAGCGCTTCCTGTACAAGCCGATCCTCAATGCGATCGACGCGCGCGAGAAGCGGATCGCGAAGGAACTGGCGGATGCCGAGGCCAAGCGCGCCGAAGCGGGCAGGCAGCGCGACGAGTTCCAGCGGCGCAACGACGAATTCGACCGGCAGCGGGCCGCGTTGCTGGACAAGGCCACGGGCGAGGCGAACGCCGAGCGCCAGCGGCTGCTCGAGGAAGCGCGCAAGGCGGCCGACCTGCTCGATGCGAAACGACAGCAGACGATGAGGCGCGATGCGGAAAACCTCGGTCGGGAGATCAGTCGCCGCACGAGCCAGGAGGTGTTTTCCATCGCCCGGAAAACGCTGGCCGATCTGGCCTCGACCACGCTCGAGGCCGCTGCCAGCACGGAGTTCGTGCGCCGGCTGCGCACGATGGACGGGGCCGCCAGAACCAGCCTCGCCGCGGCCATCGCCAGCGCCACCGGACCGGCGCTGGTACGCAGCGCATTCGAATTGCCGCCGGCGCAACGCGCGGCGATCGAGCAGGCATTCCGCGAAACGTTCGCCACCGACATGGCCGTCCAGTTCGAGACCGCGGCCGACCTGGTCGGCGGGATCGAACTGCGCGTGAACGGGCAGCGCGTGGCCTGGAGCATCGATGCCTATCTCGCCTCGCTGCAGGACGCCGTGGCCGGGCTGCTGGAGAGCGGCCAGCCGCCCGGCACCGGGGAGCCCGCCGCGCCCGGCGAATCCACGCCCGCGACAGGATCCCCATGAACACGTCTGCCGACAACCTGCAAGGCATCTACGACAGCGCGTTCGCCGGCATCCGCCAGGCACGCGAGGAATTCACGCCGCGGCTGACCCCGCAGGAGGTCGGCGTGATCACCCAGGTCGGCACCGGCATCGCCCGGGTCTCCGGCCTGCCCGGCGCGGGCTACGAGGAACTGCTGCAATTCCCCGGCGGGGTGTCCGGCATCGCGTTCAACCTGGACGACGACGAGATCGGCGTGGTGTTGCTGGGCGACCATGCCGCCCTGCACGCCGGCGACGAAGTCAGGCGCACCGGGCGGGTGATGGACGTGCTGGTCGGCGACGGGCTGCTCGGCCGTGTCATCGACCCGCTCGGCCGGCCGCTCGACGGTCGCGGCCCGGTGCCGGGCCACGAGCGCCTGCCGATCGAACGTCCCGCCGCAGCGATCATGGATCGCGCACCGGTCAGCGTGCCATTGCAGTCGGGACTGAAAGTCGTCGACGCACTCATCCCGATCGGACGCGGTCAGCGCGAGTTGATCGTGGGCGACCGCCAGACCGGCAAGACCTCCATCGCGATCGACACCATCCTGAACCAGCGCGGACAGAACGTGCTGTGCATCTACTGCGCCATCGGCCAGCGCGCCTCGGCGGTCGCCAAAGTCGTGGCCAACCTGCGCGAGCACGACGCGATGGCCTATACCGTGGTGGTGGTCGCCGAGGGAAACGACGCTCCCGGACTGCTCTACATCACGCCCTACGCCGCGACCAGCATCGCGGAACACTTCATGCTGGCCGGCCGCGACGTGCTGATCGTCTACGACGATCTCACCCAGCATGCGCGCGCCTATCGCGAGCTCTCGCTGCTGCTGCGCCGCCCACCCGGCCGCGAGGCCTTCCCCGGCGACATCTTCTACATCCATTCGCGCCTGCTCGAACGGGCCACCCATCTGCGCGCGGAACGCGGCAACGGTTCGCTGACCGCGCTGCCGATCATCGAGACGGAAGCCCAGGACATCTCCGCCTACATCCCGACCAACCTGATCTCGATCACCGACGGGCAGATCTATCTCTCGCCCTCGCTGTTCGAGTTGGGGGTGCTGCCCGCGATCGATGTCGGCAGATCCGTCTCGCGCGTCGGCAGCAAGGCGCAGCGGCCGTCGTATCGCGCGGTGACCGGCGACCTCAAGCTGGCCTATGCCCAGTTCGAGGAGCTCGAGACCTTTGCCCGCTTCGGCACCCGCCTGGATGAAGACACCCGCGCCATCATCGAACACGGGCAGCGCATCCGCGCATGCCTGAAGCAGCCGGAACTCGGTCCGGTCTCCGTGCCGGCACAGATGGCGATCCTGCTGGCGTTGTCGAACGGACTCTTCGACCCGGTGCCGCTCGCGCAGATGGCAAGGGCCGAGCAGGCCCTGCAGGAAGCCGCCTCGAACATCCCGGCCGCGGTCCGTGCCGGCTTCGAAACCAGCCAGCCCCTGAGCGATCACGATCGCGACGCCATCCTCGAGCTGGCCCGCCAGGCCCTTGCCGACCTGCCCCCGGCGCCCGGGACCGAGCCGACGGAGACGGCCGCGCAGGCGACAGCGGCGAACCCGGACCCGGGCCATGAGTGATTCGATCGCCAGCCTGCGCCGCAAGCTCGGCAGTGCAGCCGACCTGCAGGCCGTCGTGCGTACCATGAAGGCGCTGGCCGCCTCGAACATTGGCCAGTACGAACAGTCCGTGCTGGCACTGGCCGACTACTACCGCACGGTCGAGCTGGGGCTGGGCGTGTGCTTCCGTGGCGCCGGCCGGGCAGCCGGAATCGGCGACGACGTTCGCGCGGCCGATGCGCGTGCGGTCGGCCTGGTCGTGTTCGGCTCCGATCAGGGGCTGGTGGGGCAGTTCAACGAAATCGTGGTCGAACATGCGCTCGCCAGCGTGGCGAAGCTCACCGGCAAGCCGGTGGTGTGGGCGGTTGGCGAGCGCATCCACGCACGCCTGACCGATGCGGGCCTGCCGCCGGCGGGACTGTTCGGCGTACCGAACTCGGTCAACGCCATCACGCCGCTGGTCTGGCAGATCCTGCTGGAGAACGGACAGTCGGCCGGCCAGCAGCATGCGACGGAGCTCCACCTCTGCTACAACCGACCGCTGACCGGCTCGGGCTTTGCGCCGGTGACGCAACGCCTGCTGCCGCTGGACGAAAAGTGGCGCCGCCAGCTGGCCGCACAGCTCTGGCCGAGCGGGAACCTGCCGGAGGTCATCGGCAACGGCACCGACACGTTGCGGGCGCTGATTCGCGAATACCTGTTCGTCTCGATTTTCCGGGCCTGCGCCGAGTCCCTCGCCAGCGAGAACGCGAGCCGCCTGGCCGCGATGCAGCGCGCCGACCGGAACATCGACGAATTGCTGGAGAGGCTCAATGGGAGCTTCCATCGCCTGCGCCAGAACGGCATCGACGAGGAACTGTTCGACGTGGTCAGCGGGTTCGAGGCGCTGACCGGACCGCGGCGCCAGCCCTGAGCGGCGCACCCGGCATCGCTCGCCACCGCGTGTGACCGCACACCGGCAAAGCAGCTCACCTCGTCCGAGGGTCGATATTGCACGGGTCGGAGCGGCGTGGCCGCGGGGTGCTCGGGATATGCGCCACCTCGCGCGCATGGGCGTCGAAACACCGGGCGATGGCGTGCAGCAGCAGGCGTCCCCGCGCGGTCACCCGCAGCCGGCACGCATCCTCCTGCACCAGGCCGTCGGCGAGCAGCGGCCGCAGCCGCTGCCGTTCACGCGCGAAGTACTTGTCGAACAGCAACTGGTGGCGCCTGCCGAACGCCTGCTTGTCGAGCTCGCCGCGGCACATCAGCGTGCCGACCAATTCGCGCCGGATCAGGTCGTCCTCGCCCACCATCAGGCCACGCGCCACCGGCAGCCGGCCCGCATCCAGCGCTGCGTAATAGCCGATCAGGTCGCGCGCGTTCTGGCTGTAGCAGTCACCGACCCGGCTGATCGCGCCGAGGCCCAGGCCGACGGTGTCGCACTCGCCCTGGGTCGAGTAATCGCGGAAGTTGCACCGCAACCTGCCTGCACGCTGTGCCACTGCCAGCTCGTCGTCCACGCGGACGAATTGGTTCATGCCCAGGTAGACATAGCCTGCCCCCGACAGCTGCTCCAGTACGTGTCCCAGCAGGGCCAGCCGGGTCGCGCTGTCAGGCAGGTCGGCCACGTCGACCTGCCGCTGTGGCGTGAACATCTGCGGCACGTGCGCATAGCCGCAGACGGTGATGCGATCCGGCGCCAGCGCGACGACATGTGCCAGGGTGTGGGAAAGACGGTCCAGCCCCTGCTTCGGCATGCCGTAGATCAGGTCGACGCCGATCGAGCGAAAGTGCGCGGTGCGCGCGGCCTCGATCACCTCGCGGGTCCGCTCCAGGCTCTGGATCCGGCCGATCGCCTGCTGCACCTGCGGGTCGAAGTCATGGACGCCGACCGAGACCCGGTTGAAGCCCAGCTCGCCGAGCGCGCGTACATAAGCCGCGTCGGCGAAGCGTGGATCGATCTCGATGCCGTAATCCCGGCTCGCCTCATGACTGAAGCTGAAATGCCGCGCCAGCGATTCCATCAGCTCGCGCATCCGGGCGATGTCGAGGAAGTTCGACGTGCCACCGCCAAATTGCAGCTCACGCACCGACCGGTCACGATCGAACAGCGGCGCGATCAGCCCGATCTCGCGATACAGACGCTCGAGGTAGCGATCGGCTTCCGTCGCATCGGCGGTCAGGCGCTCGCAGCCGC
This sequence comes from Rhodanobacter ginsengisoli, assembly GCF_042657065.1. Lineage (NCBI taxonomy): Bacteria > Pseudomonadati > Pseudomonadota > Gammaproteobacteria > Lysobacterales > Rhodanobacteraceae > Rhodanobacter > Rhodanobacter ginsengisoli. The sequence continues at coordinate 1,455,780 of NZ_JBHSNF010000001.1, read as the reverse complement.
TGTCGCAGTAGAAGCACGGAGTCAGGCAGAACGGCACCGACACCTGCACCGACAGCGGGCGTGGAATCGGCTCCTCGTTGGAATCACGGATCGCCGCGCGCAAGGCGGCTTCGTCGAAATCCGCATGGAACGGCAACGCCGTCGAACAGTCGGCATGGCGCTCGGCCGCGCCGTAGCGGGCGATCAACGCCGGATCGAACTCGTAGGCGTGGAAACCCTGGCTCATGCGACAAAATCTATCGGGCCGGTCACTCGCTCGTCTTGACTGAAATCAAGCCGGGACCGGGAAACGGCGAAACATCCGATACGGGTTGCCCACCCGCCCGCCGCGGTCCGCCCCCCCCCCGTCGCGGCGCCACCGGCTCGCCTGCGAGGCGCCTTGCATGGCATCCCGCCGAATTGATTGAGGTCAAGCCGAGCTCCCCCGATCGGGCGTAAGAATATTGCATGCAAGGCTTCTTGCGATCCATGCGCGCCTGTTCGCCACGGTGGCGGTCGCGCGACACCCACTCCATGGGAGATGACGTTATGCCAACCGACACCCACCACACCCCGGCCGACCGGGACGCTTCCGCCGCCGCGCCGTTCGGCATGCTGGAAGGCACGCACTGGATCGAATCGCTCAACGATGGAGTCCCGGTGCTGATCCGCCCGCTGCGCGAGGACGACCGTGCGCGGGAGGAGGCGTTCATCGGACGCCTTTCACCGCAGTCTCGTCGCCATCGCTTCATGGACACCTTCAAGGAAGCAAGCCCTGCCCTGGTCGACCAGTTGATGCAGGTCGACCATCAGCAGCAGGAGGCCTTCATCGCCCTGGCGCATGACAACGGCGAGCTGCGCGAAGTCGGCATCAGCCGCTACAGCGCCACCGGCAAGGACAAGCAGTGCGAGTGTGCGGTGACCGTGGCCGACGACTGGCAGAAGCGCGGCCTTGGCGTCCTGTTGATGCGGCATCTGATCGATCAGGCACGCAAGAACGGTTATCGGCAGCTGATCTCGCTCGATGCCGCCGACAACGAACCCATGCACGAACTGGCCAGCTACCTCGGCTTCCACTGCAAGCGCGACCCGGAGGATGCCACCCAGGTTGTGCATACCCTCGATCTGTGAACCGGACTTCCCCGACGCAAGGTGCAACGCCATGTCCACACCTGCAGGAAAGCTCCATCTCATGACGACCGACGACAAGACAGGCGTGCAGCCGCTGCTTGCGCGACCCCGCGACATCCTGGCCATGGCGACCTCGAGCGACCCGTGGAGCCCGGCCGTGACCGCCGCCATCGCGCTGGCGGCCCGCTGGGCCAGCAACCTCACCAGCTGTTACATCGAGCCTTCGCTGCGTCAGGTCGGCGGCGCGGATCTCGAGCCCAGCGCGCTGGGCCTGCTGCTGCAGCCACGCGGCGACGACGGCGGCGAACGCGCCGCCTTCGCATCCCATGCCCATCGGCTGGGCGTGCGCGAGGCGGTGTGGACGGTCACCCATGCCGGTCTGGCGCCCACGCTTCGGCGACTGGGCGCGTGGCACGACCTGGCCGTGCTGGAGCGGGACATGGTGGAAGGCGCCCACCTGTTCGACATCCTCGGCGAAGCGATGCTGACCAGTCGCATTCCCTGCCTGCTGTTGCCACCGGGCCGGGACGACGAACAACTGCTGCTGGATCGGGTGGCCATCGGCTGGAACGGCGGCATCGAGGCCGTCCGCGCGATCCATTCCGCGTTGCCATTCCTGCAGGCGGCGAAGGAGGTGCTGCTGATCGATGGGACTCCGCCAGGCGCGGATGATGCGGAGGAAAAGGTCCCTCGCTTCGATCCGCTGAATTATCTCCTGCGCCACAACGTCATGGTCCGCTCGCGGCAGATCCAGGTTCCCCCTCACCTGGCCGGGGCGACGCTGTTGAAGGAGGCCCAGGGCATGCACGCCAACCTGCTGGTGGTCGGTGCCTACAGTCATTCGCGGCTGCGCGAGCGGGTGCTGGGTGGCGCCACCCGGCACATGCTGCTGCATGCCGAGATACCCGTGCTGATGCAGCACTAGGGTGGCGTTGCACGCTCGGCAGTCCATTCAGCGACTGTCGAGATTGTGGTAAAGCTCCTCCTCCTGGGAAAAGTGCAGGCTCAGCACCGTATCCAGTCGTTGCAGCACGCGCTGGATCTCGACCATCGACGCGGCCACCGAATCGTCGAGCGGAATATCCTCGCTCATGCGCGTGAGCAGCCGGGTCAGGCGAAAGATCTCGCGATGGGTATGGCTCATCGCGGCCAGCGGGTCCTCGCCATGCAGGCGTTCGGCCAGTTGCGGATACAGCTCGCCCTCGTCTGCCTGCTCGTGCGGGATCAACTCGCGATTGAGCAGCTCGACCAGCCCGGCCAGCTCCCGGCGCGCCACCACCGGCGCATGGCCGACGATGCCCTCCGCCGCAGCATGCACGCGCTCCAGCAGCGGTGACAGTCCGGCGTGATCCTGACGCAGACGGTCGACCTGCTCGGTGTCCAGCGTGCGCGCCGCACGATGACGATGCCCCGCGCCCAGCGCACGCAAGGCGTTGAAAATCACCGCCACGTCGATCGCCTCCTGCACCACCGCACCGACCAGCGGCGGCAACAGGCCCATCGCTGCCAGCAGCATCGCCAGCAGCGACAGGCCCATGCCGGCAAGCACGCCCTGCAGCGCTATCCGGCGCGTGCGCGAGGCGATCTGCACGGCTTCGGCCACGCGATCGAGCCGGTCGACCAGAACGACCACGCCCGCCGCCTCGGACGAGGCAGTGGCGCCGTGCGCCCCCAGTGCGATGCCGACGTCCGCAGCAGCCAGTGCGGGAGCATCGTTGATGCCGTCGCCGACCATCAGGGTGGTGCCGTGGGCGGCCCCCTGCCGGATCGCGGCCAGCTTGTCGGCGGGCGTGAGTTCGGCGCGCACCTCGTCCACACCGGCAGCGAGACCGACCGCCTCGGCCACTTCGCTGCGATCGCCGGTGAGCATCACGATGCGCCTGATCCCGGCCTGGCGCAGCAGCCGCAACGCGCGCGGCGATTCCAGCCGCAGCCGGTCGGCGAACAGCACCGCGCCGGCCATCGCGCCGTCGACCGCGATGAAACTTCCGCTGACGTCCTCGTAGGCCATGCGCCGCAGCAAGGCCGCGGTCCATGCCACGGCGGGCGTCGCGGCAGCCACATAGTGGTGCCCGCCCAGCATCACCGCGTGGTCACCGATCATGCCGCTGAGCCCCGCGCCGGGCACCTCGTTCACCTCGCGCGGGGCTTCCAGCGCCAGCCCCTGCGCGCGCGCAGCCTGCACGACCGCCTGCGCCACCACGTGCGGCGAGGCCTGCGCCAGCGAGGCCGCGAGTTTCAGCAACTGCACCGGAGACTGCCCGCCGGCGCTCTCCACCGCCAGCACGCTGATCCGTCCGGCGGTGAGCGTGCCGGTCTTGTCAAAGAACAGTACCCGTGCGCGCGCCAACGCCTCCAGCGTGGCGCCATTCTTGACCAGGATGCCGCGGTGCGCGCAGCGCGACACGCCGGCCACGATCGCCACCGGCACCGCCAGGATCAGCGGGCACGGCGTGGCCACCACCAGCACCGCCAGCGCGCGGACCGGGTCGCCACTGAACAGCCACGCGGCCCCCGCCACCAGCAGGGTCAGCGGAATCAGCGCCAACGCATAGCGATCGGCCAGTCGCACGAAGGGCGCCCGCGATTGCCGTGCCGCCTCGACCATCCGCACGATGCCTGCATAGGTACTCTGCGCCGCCGGCTGGCTCGCCGTCATGTCGAACGGCGCACCGGCATTGACCACGCCGCTGAGCACCTCCTCCCCCGCCTGGCGGCGCAGCGGAAGCGATTCCCCGGTGAGTGCGGATTCGTCCAGCGTCGCCATGGTGTCGAGCAGGACGCCGTCGACCGGCACCACCTCGCCCATGCGCACCAGCAGGCGATCGCCCGGCACCACGCTTTCCACCGGAACCTGCTCCAGCACGTCGCCGCGATAGCGCCAGGCCGAACGAGGGGCACGATCCAGCAGCTGCCGCAGCTCGCGTTCGGCCCGCTGCGTGGTGTACTCCTCCAGTGCCCGCCCCCCGGCCAGCATCAAGGCGATCACCGCCGCCACCAGGGCCTGGGAAAGCAGCAGCGCGCCCGCGATGGCCAGGAACGCGATCAGGTCCACGCCCAGTTCGCGGCGGCGCAACCGGATGACGATCTCGACCAGCAGCAGCACCGCCAGCAGCAGCGCACTGGCACTCCACACGATGCCGGCGGCGCCAGCCTGATCGAACCAGCGCAACCCGGCTCCGGCCAGCAGCGCCGCCAGCGTGACGGCGAGCAGCCCCCGGTTCATCCAGCGCTGCAATACGTTCAATGGCAGACCAGTACCGGCACGTCGCAGTTGACGATGACCTTGTGCGTCTCGCTGCCCAGCAGCAGGCGATCGATGCCGTGCCAACCGTGCGATGCCATCACGATGAGATCGCACTGGTGCTGCGTTGCGGCGGCCACGATCGCGGTGTACGGACGGTTGTTCGTCTCATGGCCGCTCTCGCACGGGACACCGGCCGCGCTGGCGCGCTGCTCGACCTCCTTCAGGTAACCCTCGGCGCGCGCCACCGCCTCCTGCACATAGAACTCCTGGTTCGCCTGGATGATGTCGACCATGTAGGTCAGCGCCGGGAACGGCGGCACCACGTGAAAGGCGTAGACGCGCGAGCCCAGCCGTGCAGCCAGCGCGAGACCGGTATCGACCGCGCGCAGGGACAGTTCGGAACCATCGATCGGCAACAGGATGTGTTTGAACATGACGTCACTCCGTGGAAGGGATCAGCGGCAGCTGTAGCCGCCATCGATGACCAGTTCGCTGCCGGTCAGGAATTTCGCTTCATCGGAAGCGAGGTACACCACGCCCCAGGCGATGTCGTCGGCCTCGCCCATGTGGCCGAGCGGGTGCAGCGCATCGACCTCGCGCCGATGCTGCTGCGGATCGCCGCCGAGCGAGGCGAGGTGTTGCTCCACCATCGGTGTCCAGATGAAGCCGGGATGGATCGAGTTCACCCGGATCCGGTCTGCCGCATAAAGCAGTGCATCGGTCTTGCTCATCAGCCGCACCGCACCCTTGGAGGCGTGATACGGCGGCACGTCGGGTGCGCCGACCAGCCCGTAGATCGAGGACAGGTTGATGATGCTGCCGCCTCCGGCCGCGCGCAGCGGCGCAATGGCGTGCTTGGTGCAGAAGAACACGCCTTTCACGTTGACCGCCTGCACCCGATCCCATTCGGCCTCGGTCAGTTCGTGGGTCGGCTTGTTCGCACCGGCGATACCCGCATTGTTGACGAGGACGTCCAGCCGTCCGAAAGCCGCCATGGTCGCGGCGATCGCGGCAGCCACTTCGGCTTCCACCGCCACGTCGGCATGAAAGAATCGCGCCTGCCCACCGATGTGCCCGGCCAGCTGCCGACCCGCCTCGTCATCCAGATCCACTATCGCGACCCGTGCCCCGGCCTCGGCCAGCCGGGCCACGCACGCAGCGCCAATACCCACGGCACCACCGGTCACCAGTGCCACCTTGCCATCGAGCCTGCCCATCCGATTTCCTTCCGCGGGGTTCTGCCCGGCAGCATGCACCCGACCGTACGGGGCGGTGTTGATCAGGATCAAGTGAATACCGCCTCGCTGCAGCGATCCCGGCCGCTGCAACGCCCGCCGACACGATGCCATCGGCCTGGATTGACCTTGGTCAATTGATCCCGGCGACGTCTGTCGCACGATGTCATCGACGGAGCAAACCGGAGCATGGCCGTGCTTGACCTCATCGTGAATATCGGACCCACCGAGGCCGATGCGCCGTGGCTGCGCGGCGCGCTGGCGCTGGCGCACCGGCACCAGGCATTCCTGACCGGCCTGCAGCTGGTGCGCGCCGATGCGTCGCTGGTCGAGACCTGCGACGATCCCGTGCTGCTGGAAAGCCGCGCGCAAGCGCGCCGCGACTGGTGGCTGGAACTGTGCCGCGAAGCGGGCGTCGCCGGTGAGTGGGAGGTTCGGCCAGGTGTCCACGTCGATGCGCTGGCCAAACGCTCGCGGCTGGCCGATTTCGTGATCGGCCAACTGCACATTCGCGAGCCGGATGCGCCGGCCGGATTCGACGAGATCACCCGCGCGCTGTTCGCCTCGTCCTCACCGATGTTGCTGGTACCCGATGGCTGGCAGGGGGGATTGCGCGCGGAACGCGTGGTGATCGCCTGGAACGGTTCCGGCACGGCCGCGCACGCGGTGAAGGCGGCGCTGCCGCTGCTGCAGCAGGCCCTGGCGGTGCATGTCCTGGACGGCGAACGCCCCGGGCTGCCGGGCATCAGCATGCCTCCGCTGCCGCTGCGCGAATGGCTGCGCCGGCACCAGGTCGACGCCCAGTGGGAGACCTTCGAGGGTGAGCCCGATGCCGGCCAGAACCTGCAGGAAAGGGCAAAAGCCCTCCACGCCGAATTGCTGGTCGTCGGCGCGTGGGGCCGCTCGCGGATACGCGAACTCGTTCTGGGAGGCGCCACGCGATGGCTGCTGGAACACGCAACACTGCCGCTGTTCATGGCCCACTGAGCATGACCGTTGCGGAGGATCCGGCAACGTCTGCAGCCATGCGCCGGCCCTCGCCGCTTCAGCGGAAAAGCCCTCGCGCAGCGATCGGTCTCGTCGGGCGCCTCGCCGCGGTCTGCTCGGTGCTCATCGTCAGCCTGATCTTGCCCGCGGCCTCCGCGCTGGCCCGCAAGGCCGCGTCGGCGCCGGCCACGAAGCCTGCCGGCCATGCCTACTTCTGGCATCCGGAAATTGCGCCGAGCGGCCCGATGGTCATGGTGGTCAGCCTCGACGAGCAGTACATCTACGTCTATCGCAACGGCGTGGCCATCGGGGTCAGCCCGATCAGTTCCGGCCGTCCGGGCTACGAAACGCCGACCGGGGTCTACACGATCCTGCAGAAGGAGCGCGAACACCGCTCCAATCTCTACGACGACGCGCCGATGCCCTACATGCAGCGCCTGACCTGGGATGGCGTGGCGATGCACGGCGGCAACCTGCCCGGGCATCCGGCCTCGCACGGCTGCATCAGGTTGCCGCCGACCTTCGCCGAGAAGCTTTTCCAGGCGACCCGGCGTGGCGGCGTGGTGGTGATCGCGGATGCACGGGTGTCACCGGCAGCGATCGTCCACCCCGCCGCGCTGGCGCCGATCGATCTCGCCGGCCAGCCGGCCGTTCCCGTACGCCAGGGCGAAACGGATATCCCCCTGCCGGTCGAGGCCGGCGGCGCGCCGCTCAGCATCATCATCAGCACCCACGATCGCATGGCCTATGTGCTGCGCGACGGCAAGTTGAGCGCCAGTTCGCCGCTGCGGGTCGCGCCGGACGCACAGGAATATGGCTTCCACGGCACGCTGCTGTACGTGATGGGGGAGGACCGCACTGCCCCCTCGTCCCGGGAAACCGCCGTGCGGCCGCTGCATCAATGGTCGGCCTACCGGATCCTTGGCAGCGGACCGGTGCCCGAACCGGCGCAGATGGCGAAACAGCTGAAGCTGCCGGAGGCGTTCGGCCAGGGGATCCAGCAGGCCCTGGTCCCCGGCACCACCGTGCTGGTCACCGATCTGCCGGGCCAGGGCGGCGATGCGCTTCGCCCTTATGCGTCGCTGCTGGTGTCGGATCGACCGACCGCGACAGACGCGCCATGAGAGCAGGCCTGCCGCTCTCCGGAACCGATGCGGGCGCGCTGCCGGAAGGCCCCGGCAACGCGCGGCACTCCCCACCCATGACCATCACACAGGATGCTTCGGCATGAACTCGAAGATCGTCTACAGCTGCCACGGCGCGGCCAAACAGGTCACCGGCTCCTGCCACCTGGTCACCTGCAACGACCGCCGTGTATTGATCGACTGCGGCATGTTCCAGGGCGGACGCGAACAGGAGCAGGCGAACTACGAACCGTTCGGATTCGATCCGGCCAGCATCGACGTGCTGCTGCTGACCCACGCGCACCTGGATCATTGCGGACGGATTCCGAAGCTGGTGCACGATGGCTTCCGCGGGCGCATCCTGACCACCGCCGCCACCCGGGACCTGGCGCGGGTGGTGATGCTCGATGCCGCCGGCCTGCAGGAGGAGGAGGCCATGCGCAACCAGCGTCGCGGCCGGCGCCGCGACGAACCCGACTTCGTGCCGCTGTATACGCTGGACGATGCGCTCCATGCGATGGACTACTTTGCCGAGCCGGTCGCTTATGACGAGCTGGTGCCGGTGGTCGACGGCATCCAGGCGCGCTTCCTCGACGCGGGGCACATCCTCGGTTCCGCCTCGATCCTGCTGCGGCTCGATGACGGCCAGCAGCAGCGCGACATGGTGTTCTCCGGCGACCAGGGCAACCCGGGACGACCGATCCTGCGCGATCCCGTGCCCGCCCCGCCGGCCGACTACGTGGTGATGGAAACCACGTACGGCAACCGGCCGCACCGGTCACTGCCCGACTCGGTCGACGAGCTGCACCGCGCCGTGCGGGAGACCGTGGCGCGCGGCGGCAACGTGATCATTCCCACCTTCGCGCTGGAGCGCGCGCAGGAGGTCCTCTACTACCTGCATCGCGGCATCCTCGACGGTGCGATACCGGCACGCATTTCGGTGTTCCTGGATTCGCCGATGGCGATTTCCGCCACCGAGATCTTCCGCCGGCACCCCGAATGTTTCGACGCCGGCTTCATCGAGCAACTGAACCATGGCGACCCGTTCGCCATGCCGAGTCTGCATTTCTCGCGCGAGACCGGCGACTCGATGGCGATCAACAACATCGAGAGTGGCGCGGTGATCCTGGCCGGTTCCGGCATGTGCACCGGCGGACGCGTGCGCCACCACCTCAAGCACAACCTGTGGCGGGAGAAGAGCAGCATCGTGTTCGTCGGCTATGCGGCAGCCGGAACGCTGGCCCGGCGCATTGTCGACGGCGCGCAGAGCGTGCGGATCTTCAATGAAGAGATCCGGGTGCGCGCCCAGATATGGACCATCAACGGCTTCTCCGCCCACGCCGATCAGGCGGCACTGCTGAAGTGGCTGGGCACATCGCCGCGGCGAAAGGTGCTGCTCGTGCATGGCGAATACGAGTCCGGCATGACGGCGATGGCCGAGCGCCTGGAGGGACTGGGCATCGCCACGGGCATGCCCGGCATGCACGAACCCATCCTGATCGACTGAATCGCTGCCCTCGACGCCGCCTCGGATCCGGCCGGAGCCGGAATCGCCTCCGGCTCAGCGGGCGACGCTGCGCGGCGAGGCGCCTTCCAGCGCCAGCACGGTCAGGCGATCCAGTTCCTCCTGCACGAAACCCGCCTGCAGCCGGGCCGGTCGATTGAACGGCCCGCGCAGGCTGACCCCCATGTAGTCGCGCAACATCGCGAAGAACGTCTCGACCGGTTCGACGCCGTCGCGTTCGCAGCAATGCCGGTACCAGCGCGTGCCGGCCGCGACGTGGGCGACCTCCTCGCGCAGGATCACCTCGAGGATCGCCACCGTGCCGGTGTCGCCGAGCTGGCGCAGGCGATCGATCATGCCGGGGGTCACGTCCAGTCCTCGCGCTTCCAGCACGCGCGGCACCAGCGCCATGCGCGCGGTGTCGTGATGCGCGGTCTTCTCGGCCATCGCCCACAGGCCGTCGTGGGCATCGAAGTCGCCATAGGCATGACCGAGCTCGGCCAGTCGCCCGGACAGCAGCGCGAAATGGCGCGCCTCGTCGTTGGCACAGCTGGCCCAGTCACGGTAGTACGCCGCCGGCTTGCCGCGATAGCGATACACCGCGTCCCAGGCCAGGTTGATCGCGTTGAATTCGATGTGCGCCACCGCATGCACCAGCGCGGCGCGACCTTCGGCGCTGCCGAGTCCGCGCTGCGGCACCTGTCGCGCGTTGACCAGTCGCGGCCTCGCCGGACGGCCGGGCGAACCGATCGGCTCGGGTGGCGGCGACGCCGGATCGGGATGCAGTTCGCCGGCCACGAAGGCCTGCCAGGTGAGCTGGGTCAGGCGCAGTTTTTCGGCCGGATCGGTGGCATCGAGGCAACGCTTGGCGGCGGCGTGGAGATCCATGGGCAGCGGTAGAAATGAGTGGAGAGGAGTGAGAGGCGAGAGGAAAACGGGAGCGTCGACGTGGCGCCTCTCGTTTCTCACTCCTCTCCACTCACTCCTGCTCTAGGCCCGGCGGGCGGCCTTGGCGTCGTCGGAGCGCAGCATCTGGATCTGTTCCAGGTATTGCTGGTCGAGGCCGGTGATGTATTCGCCGGAGAAGCACGAGGTATCGAAGCGCTTGAGCTCTTCGTTGCCATCCTGCACCGCCCAGACCAGGTCCTCGAGATCCTGGTAGATCAGCCAGTCGGCGCCGAGCACCCGCTCGACTTCCTGTTCGGTATGACCGGCGGCGACCAGTTCGGAGACCGACGGCATGTCGATGCCGTAGACATTCGGATAACGCACCGGCGGCGCGGCGGAAGCGAAGTAGACGTTCTTCGCGCCGGCCTCGCGGGCCATCTGGATGATCTGCTTGGAAGTGGTGCCGCGCACGATCGAATCGTCCACCAGCAGCACGTTCTTGTTGCGGAACTCCAGATCGATCGCGTTGAGCTTGCGGCGCACCGATTTCACCCGTTCGCCCTGCCCCGGCATGATGAAGGTGCGGCCGATGTAACGATTCTTGACGAAGCCCTCGCGGAACGGCACACCGAGCGCGCCGGCCAGCGCGCTGGCGGCGGTACGGGCGGTGTCGGGAATCGGGATCACCGCGTCGATGCCGTGATCGGGGCGCATCCGCAGGATCTTTTCGGCCAGCTTCTCGCCCATGCGCAGACGCGCCTTGTACACCGAGACGTCCTCGATCATCGAGTCCGGTCGCGCCAGGTAGACGTATTCGAAGATGCACGGCGTATGCGGCGCGCCCTCGGCGCAGCGACGGCTGTGCAGCTGGCCGTGGTCGGTGATGATCACCGCCTCGCCCGGCAGGATGTCGCGCACCAGCTTGAAGCCCAGCACGTCGAACGCCACCGATTCCGAGGCCACCGCATATTCGCGGCCTTCGGCGGTCACCCGCTCGCCCAGCACCAGCGGACGGATGCCGTGGGGATCGCGGAACGCCACCAGGCCGTAGCCCAGAACCAGCGCCACGCAGGCATAGCCGCCGCTGGCGCGCGCATGCACGCCGGCGATCGCCTTGAAGATGTGGTCCGGGGTCAGCTCCATCCGGTCCTGGATCTGCAGTTCGTGGGCCAGTACGTTGAGCAGCACCTCGGAGTCCGAATCCGTGTTGATGTGGCGACGGTCGTCCTCGAACATCTCGCGCCGCAGCGTTTCGGTATTGACCAGGTTGCCGTTGTGCGCGAACGCGATGCCGTACGGCGAATTGACATACAGCGGCTGCGCTTCCGCCGAACCTTCCGACCCGGCCGTGGGATAGCGGCAATGACCGATCCCGATGCACCCGCGCAGCCCGCTCATCGCAGCCTGGTCGAATACGTCGCGGACCAGCCCGTTGCCCTTGTGCAGGCGCAGCTTCGAGCCGTCGACGGTGGCGATGCCGGCCGCGTCCTGGCCGCGATGCTGCAGCATGGTCAAGCCGTCATAAAGCGCCGATGCCACTTCGGTGGTACCGACAATGCCGATGATTCCGCACATGATGTGTTGCCCTGCCTAAAAGGTCGTGCTCAGAAGGTCGTGTTCGGTGGATCGCGTTCAGAAAGTCCCGGGCTGGCCCGCCACGCTGGTCGCCGCGGCCGGTAAGGCGGGCCGCGGCGAGGTTGCCGCGGGGGCTGGCGCCGGGCCCGATATGGGGGCCGGAAGCGAAACCGACAAGCGGGGCAGACGGTCGAGCACCGCGGCGGGATGGATATGCTCACGGATATCCGCCGGAACCCGCTGTTCCAGCCACGCCGCCACATGCTGGAACTGCGGCAACAGCACCGAGCGCTGCCACCACGGGTCGCGCGTGAAGGCGGTGAAACCGACCAGGAACACCAGCAGGGTCACCAGCAGCACGCCGCGCAGGAATCCGAACACCATGCCCAGCAGACGGTCGGTACCGGACAACCCGGTGCTTTCGATCAGCCTGCTGATCACGAAACGCAGCAGTGCGCCGAGAATCAGCACCGCGACGAAACACAGGCCGTAGGCGACGATGATCCGCGCCGACGGCAGCTCGATGAGGTGCCCGAAATGCGTCGCCACCACCGGGCCGAACGTCCAGGCCACCCAGAACGCGGCGATCCAGATGGCCAGCGCCAGCACCTCGGAAATCAGGCCACGCCACAGCCCGATCATCACCGAAATCGCCAGGATGGCGATGATGATGTAGTCGGTCCAGTTCATCCGGTCACCCGCCCGACTCGCGCATGGAGGGCGTGCATGTTCAAGGCACCGGGACGACGTTGCCGTCGATCCCCAGTTTGGCCTTGATCTGGTCGTGCACCCGCTGCGCATCGGCCCGCTGGGTCTGCGGCCCGGCGCGTACCCGCCACAGCCGTTTGCCGCCGGCCTGCACCGAATCGACGAAGCCGTCGAAACCGTTGGCGCGCAACTTGTCGCGCAAGGCATTGGCATCCGCCTGACTGCTCACCGCCGCCAGCTGCACGGCCCAGCCACCGGGCTTGCTGCCTGCCGATGCCGCGGGCCTGGCTGCCGCCGCGGCGCCGCCATAGTCGGCGCCCTGCTCCAGCCTTGCCGGCGCGCCGGGAATCGACCGGGTGATCTTCAGGCGCGCGGCCTCGGCGGCGGTGCGCGTCTCGAACGGCCCGGCGATGACCAGGGTGCGCGACTTGCCGGCCTGGGTGATGGCATGGCCGCTCACCGGATAGCCCAGCGCACGGACGCGGCGCTGCAGGCTGGCGGCACCCGCTGCACTGGCATAGGCACTGAGATTGAGCGTGTATTCGCCCCGTCCGCTGGCCGCCGGCGTGGCCGTCGGCGTGGCCGTCGGCGGCACGACGGCCGCTGGCGTCGGACGGGGGACCGGCGCCTTGGCCACGGTAGTCACCGGAGGCTTGGCCGCGGGTTTCACGTGGGCGTCCGCCGTCGTCTGCTGCGCAATCACCGGCTGGCTCGGCGACGTGCCCGAACCGGTGGTCACCGTCGTCGGGGCCGGCTTCTTGCCGGCCTCCGGGTCGGTTTCCACGTCACGTGGGCGGTTCGAACCGATGTTCACCGTGGCCAGCCGATCCGCCGAGACCGGGCTCACCGATTGCGTCGGCAAGGTCTCGACGCTCGATGCCGGCACCACCGCGTCCGGGGTCAGGCTCATGGTCTTGGTCTGCAGGTCGCGATCCGGCGCCGGCGGTATCGCCAGGCTGACCGTCTGATCGCCACCGGGGGTGGGCGGACTGCCGGAAAAGAACATCGGCACGAACAGAACCGCCAACGCAATCAGGACGGCGGCTCCCAGCAGGCGTGTTTTCAAGTCTTCGCTCCCAGGCGGCAAACGCGATGCGCAACGGCGTGATTATACCTGCCCGGGCCGGACACCATGACCGACCCGCCGATTCGGTCACCCGCCGCGTTCAGCGAGGACCGCGCTGGCCAGGAAAAACGAGCCGAACGCGAGAATGCGCTCACCCGGCCGGGCCAGGTCCCGCGCCGCGGCCAGCGCCTCGGCCACGTCGGCATGCGTATCGAACGGGGCCCATGGCAATACCTGCTGCAGCGTCGCGGCCAGGGCCGCCGCGGTCAGGCCGCGCGGCGTGAGCTGATCCAGCCCGGCCAGATGCCAGTGGTGGATGCGCGTACCCAGCGCGGCGATCACCCCGGCCACGTCCTTGTCGGCCAGCGCACCATAGACCGCATGCACGCGGGCGGCTGGCTGCGCGTCCAGCCACTCGGCCAGGGCCCGCGCCGCCTGGGGATTGTGCCCCACGTCGACGATCACGGCCGGTTCCCCACCCAGCCACTGCAGCCGGGCGTCAATGCGTGCCTCGTGCAGGCCCGTGCTGACGGCGGCGAAGAAGTTGCTTGGCGTCAACAGGTTGCCCCATAACGCATGCAGCGCGGCGATCGCGGTCGCCGCATTGGCGTATTGCACGGGCGCTGCCAGTGCCGGATCGGGCAATTCCATCGCACCGCGGTCGCGATGCCACCAGCGCCAACCGTCGACGTGGCGCTCGACCCCGAAATCGATGCCGGCCCGTTCGACTTGCGCGCCGCGCGCGGCCAGCACATCGAGCAGCCCCTGCGGAGGCGCCAGCTCGCCCACGATCACCGGCCGCCCGGCCCGCGCGATACCGGCCTTTTCCCGGCCGATGCTGTCGCGATCCGCCCCCAGCCACTCCATGTGATCCAGGTCCACGGTGGTGACGATCGCCACGTCGGCGTCGATGATGTTGACCGCATCCAGCCGCCCGCCCAGCCCTACTTCGAGCACCGCCACGTCGACGCCGGCACGGGCAAACAGATCCAGCGCGGCCAGCGTGCCGAACTCGAAATAGGTCAGCGGCAGCTCGCCGCGAGCCGCCTCGATCCGCTCGAACGAGGCAATCAGCGAGGAATCGTCGACATGACTGCGATCGATGCGTATGCGTTCGTTGTAATCCAGCAGATGCGGCGAAGTGAACGCGCCCACGCGCAGGTCGGCGGCCCTCAGCATGGCCTCGAGCAAGGCCACGGTGGAGCCCTTGCCATTGGTTCCCGCCACCGTGATCACCCGCGGCGCCGGCGCCGGTGAGCCCATCGCCTGCCATACGCTGCGCACGCGCTCGAGCCCGAGCTCGATGCTGTGCACGTTGACCCGTTCCTGATACGCCAGCCATTCGGCGAGATTGCGGCTCATGCAGTCATTTCTGATGGGTGAAGGCCAGGCGATCGGTGCGCGTCGACGCGCCCGGCCGCCAGCCCGGGCCGAGAGCATAAGGCATCTACGGCGATGTGGACCCGGCTCGCCGCCAGCTTTTCGTGCGCCGGACCATCGTCACAACTGTGCCTTGCGCAGGCGCAGGGCATTGCTCACCACCGACACCGAGCTCAGGCTCATCGCCGCCGCCGCGATCATCGGCGACAGCGTGATGCCGAACCAGGGATACAGCGCGCCGGCCGCCAGCGGCACGCCGATGGCGTTGTAGACGAAGGCGAAGAACAGGTTCTGATGAATGTTGCGCACGGTCGCCTGCGACAACCTGCGCGCACGCACGATCGCCCCCAGGTCGCCCTTGACCAGGGTCACCTGGGCGCTTTCCATCGCCACGTCGGTGCCGCCGCCCATGGCGATACCGATCTCGGCAGCAGCCAGCGCCGGCGCATCGTTGATGCCGTCGCCGGCCATCGCCACGCGGCGACCGGCCGCCTTCAGCGCATCGACCACCGCCGCCTTGTCGACCGGCGAGACATCCGCGTGCACCTCGTCGATACCCAGCTCGTCGGCCACCGCCTGCGCGGTGGTGCGGTTGTCGCCGGTCAGCATCACGATATGCAGCCCGGCTGCACGCAGGGCGCCGATCGCCGCCGGCGTGTCCGGCTTGATCCGGTCGGCCACCGCCAGCAGCGCGGCCAGGCGGCCGTCGATGGCAAGGAACATCACCGTGGCGCCCTTGCGCCGAAGCAGCTCGGCCCGGGCACCGGCGTCGTCGGCGATGGTGACCTGAAGTTGGTCCAGCAAGCTTGCGTTGCCCAGCGCCAGCGCGCGGCCATCCACCTGCGCACTGACGCCACGACCGGTCAGCGAACGGAAATCCGTTGCCGCCGGCGCCGTCGCGCCCTCCGCCTCCGCCGCGATCACGATGGCCCGCGCCAGCGGATGCTCGCTCGACTGCTCCAGCGCGGCGGCCAGCGCCAGCAGGCGTTCGCGCGGCTGCCCATCGAGACTCACCAGCTCGGTCAGGCTCGGCTTGCCGGTGGTCAGGGTGCCGGTCTTGTCCAGCACCAGGGTGTCAATGGCGCGCAGCGTCTCGATCGCGCTGGCGTCCTTGAACAGCACGCCACTGTGCGCGCCACGTCCGCTGGCCACCATGATCGATATCGGCGTGGCCAGACCCAGCGCGCAGGGACAGGCGATGATCAGCACCGACACCGCCGCAATCAGCGCATGGGTCAGCCGCGGCTCGGGGCCCAGCAGCGCCCACAACGCGAACGCCAGCACGGCCACCGTCACCACCGCCGGCACGAACCACGTCGCCACCCGGTCGGCCACGCGCTGCAGCGGCGCCTTGCTGCGCTGCGCCTTCGCCACCAGCGCCACGATCTGCGCCAGCATCGTCTCGCCGCCCACTTTCTGCGCGCGCATGCGCAGTGCGCCATCCTGGTTGACGGTGCCGCCGGTCAGCGCATCGTCCCGCGCCTTGCCCACCGGCATCGGCTCGCCGGTGAGCATCGACTCGTCGACGTGACTGTCGCCCTCCAGCACCACGCCATCGACCGGCACCTTCTCGCCGGGGCGCACCCGCAGCACATCGCCCGCACGTACCTGCTCCAGCGGCACGTCGCTCTCGCTGCCGTCGGCAGCGATCCGGTGCGCGGTCTTCGGCGTCAGCCCGAGCAGCGCCTTCAGTGCCGCACCGGTGCGTCGACGGGCGCGCAGCTCGAGGAAATCGCCCAGGGTGACCAGGCTGACGATCACCGCCGCCGATTCGAAATACACCGCGACCTGGCCATGCCTGTCGCGAAAGCCGGGCGGAAACACGCCCGGCAGCAGGAAAGCCACCGCGCTGTACAACCACGCGACCCCGGTGCCCAGCGCAATCAGCGTGTACATGTTCGGCTGCCACGGCTGCAACGAGCGCCAGCCGCGGGCGAAGAACGGCGCACCACCCCACAGCACCACCACGCTCGCCAGCATCGCCTCGACCCAGCCGGCCACGCGATCCCACGGCATCGGCAGCCGCCAGCCGAACAGATGCGGCCCCATTGCCAGGGCGAACACCGGCACGGTCAGCGCGACCAGGATCCAGAACCGTCGCGTCATCGATGCGAGTTCGCCGCCGTCGTCGGCATCCACGCTCGGCAGCATCGGCTCCAGCGCCATGCCGCACTTGGGACAGGCACCCGGGCCGACCTGCTGCACTTCCGGATGCATGGGACAGGTGTAGATCGTGCCGGCCGGCGCCGCCGGCCCGGCCGCGCGTGGCTCGATATACGCAGCCGGATCGGCAAGGAATTTGTCCTTGCAGCGTGCGGCACAGAAAAAATAGGTCTGGTCGCCATGCTCCGCGCGTTGTCTGGCGGTCTGCGGATCCACCTTCATTCCGCACACCGGATCGATCGCCATGCCGTCCGCCGACGCTTCGCCGCCGGCGCAGCACGAACCGTGGCCGCTCATGCCGGCACCTCGTCGGTCAGCGCACGCAGGATCGGGCATTGCTCCGGCGCACCGTGCCCCGGGCACGATTCAACCAGTTGTGCCAGTCCGTCGCGCACGCGCTGCAGCTCGACGATGCGCTGCTCGAGCGCTGCCAGCCGCTGCTGCGCCCGCTGTTTCACCGCCTTCACCCCGCGCTGGCGATCCGCCGACAGCGCCAGCAGCTCGCGGATCTCCTCCAGCGTGAAGCCCAGCTGCTTGGCCCGCCGGATGAAGCGCAACTGGGCGATCGTGCCCTCGCCGTAGCTGCGGTAGCCGGAAGCCCGCCGCAGCGGCGCGGGCAGCAGTCCCTCGCGCTCGTAGTAACGGATCGTGTCGATCGCCACGCCGACGCGCTTGGCGACGGCCCCGATGGTGAGTGAGTCGGCTGGTATGCTCATGCAGATAGTCTAGACCCTTGATCAAGGTCCAGAGTCAAGCCGTCGATCGACGCGACCCGGCGTCAGGGATTCAGCGCCGCCTCGGCCCGATCGTCCTCACCCGCCTGATCTTGCCAACGCGTCAGCGCGTCAGTGCCCAGCGGATCAGCTCGAGGCCGGCCCACCGTCGACATCGGGCGACGCCTTGCCTCGGTCGGCCCCGGCTACAGGAAGCTCGCGTAGGCTTCCAGTGGCAGGCGTTCGATCGCCGGCACGCGACAACCGTCGGCCGGATGGCCGACCACCAGCAGCAGGAACGGCATCTCGTTGCGTGGACGCCCCAGCACTTCGTTGAGGAAGCCCATCGGGCTGGGCGTATGCGTCAACGTGGCCAGCCCGGCCCGGTGCAGCGCGGCGATCAGCAAGCCGGTGGCGATGCCGACCGACTCCTGCGGGTAATAGCGCTTGTGCCTGGCGCCGTCGGCATCGAGGCCGAAGCGCTCGTAGAAGATCGCGATCAGCCACGGCGCGGTCTCCAGGAAGGGTTTTTCCGCATCCGTGCCCAACGGCGCCAGCGCCTGCAGCCACTCGTCCGGTGCACGCCGACCGTAGAACTCGCGCTCCTCCGCCTCGGCACCCTCGCGGATACGCTGCTTGACCCGCGCATCGGCGACCGCCACGAAGCGCCACGGCTGCTGGTTGGCACCACTGGGCGCGGTGCCCGCCGCACGCAGGCAGTGTTCGATCACCTCGCGCGGCACCGCGGTGGCGGCGAAATCGCGCACCGTGCGCCGGTGCGACAGTTCCTGTGCGAACGCGGCGGCTGCGGCGATGCGCTCGGCATCGGTCCGCGCTTCATGTGCGGCCAGGGGCATGGTGGCGTGAACAGGCATGGGCATCCTCGTTGCAGCGGCAAGCCGCTATCGTAGCGCCCGCACGGCCAAGTCCGCCGGCCGGCACGGCACTACCGGCGCGTGAACCCGTCCGCACTCCAGCCCTCGCTGCCCACGCCATGGTGGACGTGGAACAGTCCGTCCGGATCGACCTTCCGTTTCACTGCCGCCAGCCGCGGGTAGTTCGAGCCCCAGAACGACGTCTGCCAGTGACGCTCGAAGTAGTCGCTTTCGGAGACGTAGGAACCGGCCCGCGGAGCGACCTTCAGCAACGCGTCCATCGACCGCCCCACACCTGCCGCATCCCGCCGCGCCTTCGCCAGATCCGGTCCCGGACCGGGCATGCCCGGGAACGCCGGCGGACCGTCGGCGCCGCACATCGCCAGCGCGAACGCCTCGACCATGCCGGGGTGGGTCGCGGTGTCGCGCGCGGCGGCCAGCTCCTCCGGTGGGGCGCCGGCCAGTCCCTTGTTGAAGTGCAAGGCGAAATCCCATTCGCGCGAGGCAGCGAACATCGCCTCCACCAGCCGGGAGCGGGCGCCTTTTTCCAGCAGCGACGCAGGCAGCCACGCCGAGCGGAAGCCGTGCAGGAACCAGCCCACCTGGCCCTGGTCGCCGGCCCACAGGATGTGATCGCGCGGCGCGCCCGGCCGGGTGTCCTCGACGATGAACTGCGGCGCGTGCTGGCGGAAGAAATCCGCGTCCCAGAAGTGCCGGGCCGGCAAGGCGATGATCTTGATCTCGCGGGCGAAGGCATACTCCTTGCGCGCCCGCACCCAGTCCAGGAACGGAGCCCAGACCTGCTCCGCCTGTGCCTGGCTCAAGCCCTGGAACACCATCGAGATGCGCAGCGTGTTGTCCGGCTGGAACGCCATCTGCTCGCCCCAATGCGGATTGAACAGGTCGTTGCGGTAGAAGCCCATGACCTTCGCGATCAGCGCCCGGAACGCCGTATCGGACGAGGCGGTGATCGCGCCGAATGCGGCACCGAAGGTCTCCGGCAGCTCACGCGTGCGCAGGGTCAGCCGCGTCACCACGCCCAGGCTGCCGCCACCGCCACCCTTGAGGCCCCAGAACAGCTCGGGATGGCTGCAGGCGTTGGCGATGCGCACCACGCCATCGGCGGTGACCACCTCGGCCTCGATCAGCCCCGCCGCCGCGGTGCCGTATTTCTTGGAGAAGCTGCCGAAGCCGCCGCTCTGCACCAGCCCGGCCACGCCGACCGTGGTGCAGCCGCCGCCCTGCACGTAGCGACCGCCTTTCGTTGTCACCGCGTCGTAGGCATCGATCCACATCGCGCCGGCACCCAGGCTCACCGCCGGCTGCGGCGCCTGCCGTCCTTCGCAGCCCTGCCCGACGAAGGCGTCATGCAGGCTGATCCCGTTCATGTGCCGGGTCCACACCAGCAGCGAATCGGGCGCGTCCGAGGTGCCCTGGTAGCTGTGCCCGCCCCCCTTCACCACCAGCCGCAGATGGTGTTCGCGGGCGAAATTGACCGCCGCCACCACATCGGCCGTATCGCGTGCCGCCACCGCATAGGCACTCGGCTGCGAGGTCCAGGCGTCGGCCCAGCCGCTGGTCTGGGTCAGCGCGGGCTGGTCGCCGATGTAATAGGGGTTCTTCAACTGCTCGAGCGCTTCGCGGCAGGCGGCGCCGGGCGCCGCTGCCGTGCAGCCGGCAAACGGCGACTGCGGCTGCAGCAGGCGACCGCCCACGTCGCGCTTCAATTGTTCCCACTCGGCCGGCGACGGCCAGCCGGGCGCACCCGGCCGCACCCGCCGGCGGAACGTCGCGGCCGGCATCTGCCCGGCCCACGCCGAGGCCAGACGGTCGCCGGCAAAGGCCAGCGGAAGCAGCGGCAGCGCCACGGCGGCCTTCAGCAGATCTCTTCGGTTCATCGCACATCCTCCATGGGCAGATCGCCTCGCAAGTCGACAGGGTTCACCGGGGATGCCCGACCGGCAAGCGCGGAGTGACCGGAAGTGCCCGCCCTGTGACCAACGGTGGAATGCAGGGATGAACGAATGGCGAAGCGCGGTGCCTCGCCGCCGGCGCGTCGACCCTGCTAGGGTTGCTCCATTCGCCTGGAGCCGTGCCAGCCCACCGGGGCGGCGCCCGGCGAAACTCGACCCGGACGGCGTCTCGCCGGCCACCGGCACCCTGCAACGACGAAGACGGGAAAGCGGATGCACGCATTGATCTGGGACAAGCGGCGCCAACCGGCGCGTCACATGGCATACGTCCGGACCGGCATGAGCCGGTTGCCGGCCATCGCGCTGCTCGCGCTCGGCCTGGCCACCGCGGCGCAGGCCACCACGCCGGACCAGGCGCGCTGGCAGCGCGAGGCGCAGGCGGTGACGGTCACCCGCGACGACTGGGGCATCGCCCACGTGCACGGCAGGACCGATGCCGACGCCGTGTTCGGCATGGCCTACACGCAGGCCGAGGACGACTTCAACCGGGTCGAGACGAACTACCTCACCGCGCTGGGGCGCACGGCCGAAGCCGAAGGTGAGCCGGCGATCTGGGGCGATCTGCGGCAGAAGCTGTTCATCGACCCGGTCGTGCTGAAGAGGCTCTACGCGCAAAGCCCCGGCTGGCTGCAGTCGCTGATGAACGCCTGGGCCGACGGACTCAACTATTACCTGGCCACGCATCCGCAGGTGCACCCGCGCGTGATCACCCGGTTCGAGCCGTGGATGGCGCTGTCGTTCACCGAAGGCAGCATCGGCGGCGATATCGAACGGGTGGCGCTGGGCCCGCTCGAGGCGTTCTACGGCCGGCCCGGCGACGCGCCGCTGGCGCAGGTCGAGAGCCGCCCCAGCTGGATCGAACCGACCGGCTCCAACGGCATCGCGATCGCGCCGAAGCTCACCGTGGACGGCCATGCGCTGCTGCTGATCAACCCGCACACCTCGTTCTTCTTCCGCTCCGAGCTGCAGATGTCCAGCGACCAGGGACTGGATGCCTATGGCGCAGTCACCTGGGGCCAGTTCTTCGTCTACCAGGGCTTCAACAAGCACGTGGGCTGGATGCATACCTCGACCGGCCTCGATGCGGTGGACGAGTTCGCCGAGACCGTCGTGCACCAGGACGGCAAGCTGTCCTACCGTTACGGCAAGGCACTGCGCCCGGTCACCACGCGCCGGATCACCGTGCCGTACCGGGCGAAGGACGGCTCGATGGCGCAGCGCACGTTCACCGCGTACTTCACCCATCACGGCCCGATCGTGCGCGAGCTGGACGGCAAGTGGATCGCCGAGGCACTGATGAACACGCCGATCCCCGCGCTGGAGCAGAGCTGGCTGCGCACGAAGACCGACGACTACGCCAGCTACATGAAGGTGGCCGAGCTGAAGGCCAACTCGTCCAACAACACCATCTTCGCCGACGACAAGGGCGAGATCGCGTACCTGCACCCGCAGTTCATCCCCCGCCGCGACGACCGCTTCGACTACACCCAACCGGTCGACGGCTCCGACCCGGCCACCGACTGGCACGGTCTGTTGCCGCTGGATGCCGCGCCGCACCTGCTCGATCCGCCGAACGGCTGGATATTCAACACCAACGACTGGCCGTATTCCGCCGCCGGCCCGTACAGCCCGAAGCGTACCGATTACCCGCGCTACATGGACACCTTCGGCGAGAATCCGCGCGGCCTGCACGCCACCCGCCTGCTCACCGGCGCGAAGGATTTCACCCTGCCCTCGCTGATCACCGCCGCGTTCGATTCGTACCTGCCGGCGTTCGCGCGGCAGATCCCGATCCTCGTCGCCGACTACGACGCACTGCCCGCCGGCGATCCGCTACGGTCGAAGCTGGCCGGCCAGATCGCGATGCTGCGGCACTGGGACTACCGCTGGGGCATCGCCTCGATGCCGACCTCGCTGGCGGTGTTCTGGGGCGATACGCTGTGGGACGAAGTGAGCAAGGCCGACACCGCCGAAGGCCTGTCAATCTACGATTACATGGCCGAAAAGGCCGGTGCGAAAGCGCGCCTCAACGCATTGCTCGATGCGTCCAACCGGCTGCAAAAAGATTTCGGCAGCTGGGGCGTGCCGTGGGGCGAGATCAACCGCTTCCAGCGCATCAACGGCGACATCCAGCAGCCATTCAACGACGCGAAGCCGAGCATCCCGGTGCCGTTCGTCTCCTCGCGCTGGGGCTCGCTGGCCTCGTTCGGCGCGCACCGCTGGCCGGGCACCAGGCGCTACTACGGCACCGGCGGCAACAGCTTCGTCGCGGTGGTCGAGTTCGGCCCGAAGGTCAGTGCACGCGCGATCACCGCCGGCGGCGAAAGCGGCCATCCGGATTCGCCGCACTTCAATGACGAGGCCGAGCGCTACACCACCGGCAACCTGCGCACGGTCTACTTCTGGCCCGATCAACTGAACGGGCATACCGAGCGGGTCTATCACCCGGGCGGATGAGGTTGCACCGCACGCCAGCGACATGTCACGCCACCGAGCGTGACGCATGGCCCGACCCCCACCGTGATCCATACACTCGCCCACGGTGCCCGTGCTAGATTTCGGTCGGGGCCCCGACCGATGGATATTGATGGAACAATCTCCCTTCCCGGCCGCACGGGACTGGCAATCACC
Organism: Rhodanobacter ginsengisoli; assembly: GCF_042657065.1. Lineage (NCBI taxonomy): Bacteria > Pseudomonadati > Pseudomonadota > Gammaproteobacteria > Lysobacterales > Rhodanobacteraceae > Rhodanobacter > Rhodanobacter ginsengisoli. The sequence goes on along the minus strand of NZ_JBHSNF010000001.1, from coordinate 1,432,601 downwards.
AGCACGCCTTGCCTGCATCCTGGCCGCGTACATTGCCCTTACGCTCGCGATGATCTGGTGGTCGCGCCATGCGCACCATGTCAGCGAAGTGTGGTTTGCCGATACGTTGCTGGTCGCACTGCTTCTGCGCGGCGTTCTGCGATCCCTGCCCTTGGCCATGGCACTGTGCATGCTCGGCTCCACACTCGCCAACATGCTGCTGCACATGGCATGGGTACCATCACTGGGCATCGGCGTTGCCAACATGACCGAAGTGGCCACGGCCATGATCGGCGCACGCATGCTCGGCCTGCGCCTTGCCGGCCCGCCTGACGACCGCTTCTTCCTGAAGGCCCTGACCGCACTGATCCTGGGCGCCCCGATGGCCGGCGCCGTGACCGGTGCGACGGTGCTGCACAACCTGTTCGGATCCAACTGGCCACACACGTTCTACAAGTGGTGGCTGGGTGATGCCATGGGCATGATCATCCTGTTGCCACCGCTGCTGGCCTGTAGCGCCCGCGGCCTGCAGTCCCTGACGTACGGGAAGCATGCACGCGCATTCTGGGGCACCCTGCTGCTGTCGATCTGCATCACGGTGCTGTCCACGGTATTTTTCCGGCACCCCTTCATTGTCCTGTCGATCCCGTTGTTGTTCGCGGCCTATCGGCTGGGTGTGTTCGGCACCACGCTCGCCTGCACCGTCAATGTCAGCGTCCTCTTCGCGATGGCCATGGCGCACGACCAGCGGTGGATTGCCCCGTTGTCCGGGCTTGATCAGATCCAGGGCAACGAAGTAGCCTTCTATTCGGCCATGACGGTGGTCGGACCGCTGCTGATCAGCATCGTGATTGCCCAGCGCAGGCACCTTGCTCATGCGCTTGCCGAGCTGTCCGAGCAGCTCAGGATCGTCACCGACAACGTACCGGCACTGATCGGCCAGCTCGACGCGGATCAGCGCTACCGCTTCGTGAACAGCAAGTATCAGGCCTTCTACGACAAGCCTGCAGCAGAGATCATCGGCAAGACGCCGCGAGAGGCCTTCGGCGACGATTTCGGGCGAACGATGGAACCACGGGTACGCCAGGTGCTGGAGGGAACTCCCCAGCGCTTCACCATCATCCTGCCGCAGCAGCAGCGGCTCGAGGTGAATCTGGAACCGCAGCGGGATCGCGAGGATACGGTCGTGGGCTGCTTTGTTCTGGCCCAGGACATCAGCGAACGCGTCGAGCTGGAATCGCGACTGCGCGAGATCACCGACAATGTGCCTGCGCTGATTGCCTACCTGGACGATCAGCTGATCTATCGCTTCGCCAACGAACACTACGTCGAGCTGTGGGGAATCCCACCCACCGAACTGGTCGGGCGATCTTCCGCCGAGATCGCTGGCGAACGCTACGCGCCGCTGGTTCTGCCCAGACAGCATGCGTGCCTGCAATGCGAGCACGTCGAGCAGGAACTTCACCTTGACGATGGTCGCGTCTTCGACATGACCTACGTTCCGCATGTCGTCGGCGGCAGCGTGCGTGGCATCTATACGCTGGGCATCGACATCACCGCACGCAAACAGGCCGAGGCCCTGCTGTTCGAGGCGATGGACCGGTCGCAGAGAATGCTCGAGTCCATCGGCGATGCCGTGATTGCCTGCGACGTGGACCTGCGCATCACCATGATGAACCCGGTGGCGGCATTCATAACCGGATGGACGGAGAAGCAGGCCCTGGGGCGATCATTCGCCGAGGTGGTGCGGCTGGTCGACATGGGATCGGGCGAAGTTTCGCTGAACCCGCTGAAAATGGCCATCAAGGAAGACCAGGCGGTGGCCTTGCAGATGAACAGCAAGCTGGTCCGCAGCGATGGCACCGAGACCGCTGTCGAGGACTCGGCCGCCCCCATCCACAATCGGGAAGGACGGGTCATCGGCGGCATCATGGTGCTGCATGACGTCAGCGAGGCGCGGCTGATGGCGCTGAAGATGTCGCATCTGGCCCAGCACGATCATCTCACCGACCTGCCGAACCGGGTGTTGCTGCACGATCGGCTATCGCTGGCCCTGGCCCGTCTGAGGGCGAAAGACAAGGGCGCCGTGTTGTTCATCGATCTCGATCACTTCAAGCACATCAACGACTCGCTCGGGCACACCGCTGGCGACCATGTGCTGAAAGAGATTGCCCGGCGACTGCGCCAGGTGATCCGGCCAGACGACACCGTCAGTCGTCAGGGCGGTGACGAGTTCGTGGTACTGCTGAACCGGTTGCACGATGTACGTGATGCGGCGCGGGTCGCTGAAAAGATCATCGCCGCCATCGAGCAGGCCATCATCTTCGATGATCGCGACCTGCGCGTTTCCGCCAGCGTCGGCATCGCGATCTTCCCCGAGGATTCGGTCGACTCCAAGATCCTCATGAAACAGGCCGACACCGCGCTCTACCATGCCAAGCAGTGCGGGCGCAGCGGCTTCAGCTACTTCACGCGCAACATGAGCGAACGTGCGGAACAGCGGCTGGCGATGGAGCATGCGTTGCGACGCGGAATCCGCAACGGCGAGCTGTTCCTGGTCTACCAGCCCAAGTTCCGTTTGCCTGCCGGCACCCTGATCGGTACCGAGGCGCTGGTCCGCTGGCGGCAGCCTGACGGCACCGTCATGATGCCGGAGCAGTTCATTCCGCTGGCCGAGGAAACCGGCCTGATCACCCAGATCGACACCTGGGTCATGCTCGAAGCCTGTCGACAAGTTCGCCTCTGGGAGGATGAAAACAAGTCGCCGGTACCGGTCTCGGTCAACGTATCCCTGGCGCGGCTGGACATGGAGCGGCTGCCGCAGAGCGTCAGCGCGGCACTGCAGACAACCGGCATCCCGGCCAGCATGCTGGAGATCGAATTCACCGAGAGCCAGATGTTCGCCCAGCAGGATCAGGCCCGCACCCTCCTGGCCAAGCTCAAGGCACTGGGCGTGGGACTGGCGGTGGACGACTTCGGCACCGGCTACTCCAGCCTGAACTACCTGGCCCACTACGAATTCGACACGATCAAGATCGATCGTGCATTTGTCAGCAACCTGCCCTCCAACCCCAAACACAAGGCGATCGTGCAGGCCATCATCGGCATCGCGCACGCTCTCGGCTATGGGCTGATCGCCGAGGGCGTGGAAACACTGGAGGAAGCCAACGTGCTGCTGGACTTCGGCTGCAGGGACATGCAGGGCTACTACTTCAGTCACCCTCTTCCTGCCGAGACCTGCGCGACCCTGATGGATGGCCGCCCCCTGTTGGTGGACTTCGCCGCCGGCAGCCCCTGCTCCGACGCGACCTGAGCATTCCCGCCGTGTCCGCGCGATCGCGGTGAGCGACAGGCGAAGCACCCGCTGACCCGGCGCAGCAACCTGAGTGCATGCGCCCATGCGCCGCCCATGACCTGGTGGATCCACACTGACAGAAAGCACCAGCCCGGCATCGGGCGGGTGCTTTCGAACAGGCTCGCGAAGCCGACTCAGAGCATCCGCCGCAGGGTGTTGTCGCGGACCAGGAAGTGGTGCCACAGCGCGGCGGCGATGTGCGCGCCGATGACCCAGTAGAAAATTTCCCCGAGCGTCTCGTGGATCTCGGCGACGGATTCATGCGCCGCATGATCGGGGCCGACCAGCGCGGGGAGGCTCCAGTCCACCCACGGCAGACTGACGAGCTGCCCGGCATAGTTCACCTGCAACACGCCGAGGATCGGCTGCACCAGCAAGAACGCATACAACGCCAGGTGCAGGGTGTGCGCGGCGAAGGCGATGATCGCCTTCGGGGCCGGCACGATCGGCGGCACCGGTGTGGCGAGGCGCGCGAGAACGCGCGGCAGCAGCAGCGCCAGTACCGCCAACCCCGCCAGGTAGTGCCCCTGCAGCATCAGCGAGGGCGGCGAACGGCCTTCGGTCCCCTCTTCATCGCCAAGATCCACCAGCACGTAGGCCAGCACGATGGCGAGCACGGTCAGCCAGTGCGTGTAGCGAAGCACCCAGTGGTAGCGGCTGGATTTCATCATCATGCGAGCATCCTCTTCGTGCTGGCTACGGCTTGGGCCGCGGGGTGGTTGCCACACTGGGCGGCAGGATCGGCAGCGTGACCTTCGGCTGGTCTCCGGTCAGCGAGCCCAGGAAAGCCTCGATCTTGCCGACCTCCTCGTCGCTCAGCTTCGCGCCGAGCTGGCTGCTGCCCATGATCGCGACGGCCTGGCGAAGATCCCACACCTTGCCCGTATGGAAATAGGGCGCGGTCAGCGCGATGTTGCGCAGTGAGGGCACCCGAAACACGTATGCGTCGCTGGCCGTCTTGGTCACCGCGAAGCGCCCCTTGTCCCCCGGCGGGAGAATGTCGGCACCGGGCCGCTCGACCACGCCGAACGGGGCGTACATGCCCCCGCCCACGTTGATGCCGTTGTGGCATGCCGCGCAGCCCTTGTTGATGAACAACGCCAGGCCTTCCTTCTGGTTCGCGTCGAGCGCCTTCTCGTTGCCCTTGAGGTAACGGTCGAACGGTGCGTTCGGCGTGGTCAGGGTGGCCTCGAACAAGGCGATCGCCTTGCGCACGTTGTCGAACGTGATCGGGTCCGCCGCACCCGGAAAGGCCCTGGCGAACACCGCGGCGTAGCCTGGAATCCCCTTGAGCTGTTCGACCACGTGCGCCTCGGTGGTGTCCATCTCGACCGGGTTGACCAGCGGACCGCCGGCCTGCTGCTCAAGGTCCCTGGCGCGCCCGTCCCAGAACTGGGCGACGTCGAACACCGCGTTGTAGACGGTCGGCGCGTTGCGCCCCCCATGTTGCCAGCGATGACCCAGCGAAGTCTCCTGCAGGTCGACCCCGCCCATGCCGACCATGTGGCAGGAATTGCAGCTGATGGAGTGGCTTTCGGACAGCCGTGGCTCGAAATAAAGCATCTTGCCGAGGTCCACCTTCGCCGGGCTGACGGGGTTGCCCGGCAAGGACGGTGCGCTGGCGGGTATCGGCTTGAACAGGCCCTGGGCCTGTTTCATCAGCGCGGTCTGCGACCAGGCGTGGCCCGGCGCCATGGAGGTGAGAACCATTAGTGCAACCAGCTTGATCGACGACATGAGCTGACCCTCCGACGTTGTGTGGCAATCAAGATCATCAATGTCTGTTACATATCCGGGGAACCTGGGTATTTGGAGACGAAGCGTGGACCCGACGGCCCGGCTGGACTTCTCCCGCCTCGTCGGCGCGCCTGTCATCCAGGCTCAGCCATGGCCATCGGCCACGCCTGTCGAGGCCAGGGCGAGGCCACGCCGGCACGGCGCAGCATCAGGCTGACACCGTGCCGACGCCGTTGCCTTCAGTTGTTGCCGTCGTCCTTCTGCTGCTGGGTCTGTTGCTCGGTGCTTTGCTTCTGCTGGATCTGCTGCTCCTTGCCCTGGTTTTGCTGTTGCTGCTCGGTCTGCTGTTGCGTCCGTTGCCGCATGCCGGCGCCCGGGCCCATGCCTGCACCCGGACCCATGCCCGCGCCGGGGCCCATGCCGGCACCAGGACCCATGCCTCCGCCCTGCCTGGGTGGCATGTCGGGCAGCGTCATGCCACGTTCGGCAGCACGCTTCTGCATCTGCTCATGATGCTGCTTGCGCAGCGCCTCACGCTCCTGGGCAGTCTTCAGGCTGCGCATCTGCTTGCGGTACGCCCTGCGCTCGGCCTGAGTCATCAGCTGGGAACCATAGATCTGATCGCGATCCTTCAGCGTGGTTCGGTCCTGCGTGCGCAACTGGTCTCGCTGCATCACGCCGCGAGCAGGCTGGCTGGCAGGTGCGGATTGACCGCCGCGCTGGCCGCCGCCGCTTTGGTAGGCCAGTGCCGGCAAGGTGGCGAGCAGGCAAGCAGAGATAGCGGAAACGAAAACGTATCTGATTCGCATGGGAGTAGCCTCGCTTTCAGTTGCGGGGGGGATGTCGCCGGGAGTGTGGCAACACCCGGATATTCGATTCACCGGCACGGATGTCTGTTGACCGAGATCAACAAAACGGTATCGAAACGCAAGAACTTGCCTGCCGGCCATGCCGAGCCACCACGCGGGGGGCAACCGTGGCAGCCCCTGATAATCATTCGCAGGATCAGGAGGGCGGTGGAAATGTCTTCGGGCGATAGAACAGCAGGCCAAGTGCCGCCAGCGCGGCAAACGCGGCCCCGGCCACGAAGGTCGCCGGGGCACCGAACTTTTCCCACAACGCCCCCGCGACCACGCTGGCCAGCAGCAGCGAAACGCCGCTGACCAGATTGAAGATGCCGAAAGCCGTGCCACGAAGCGGGCCGGGTGCGGTATCGGCGACCAGCTTCGACAGCAGTCCCTGGGTCAGCGCCATGTGCGCACCCCACAGCACGGCGCCACCGAGGGCCAGGGGCGGCGAGTCCGCCAGCGCCAGCACGATGTCGGCGATGAGCAGCACGACCAGGCCCAGGATCAGCAGCGTTCGCGCGGACAGCCGGTCGGCAGCGACACCCGCCGGATACGCCAGCGCGGCGTAGACGACATTCATCGCCACCATGATCAGCGGGGTGGAACCGAGCCCCATGCCGACATCCCGTCCGCGAAGAATCAGGAACGCCTCGCTGAACCGGGCCAGGGTGAAAATCGCACCCAGGGCGACCACATACCAGTAGCGAACGTGAAGCTGCCTCAGCGCCGCAAGCACCACCCGCCGGGGCGTGTCGACCGGCCGCCCCGGCGTCTCCGGCTCGCGCACGGCCACCAGCAACAACAGCACCGCGAGAAACCCCGGCACCGCGGCCACCCACAGCACCGCCCTGATGTTGTTCGCCAGCCACGCCATGCAGGCCACCGCCAGCAGCGGCCCCAGCAAGGCGCCGATCGAATCCAGCGCCTGGCGCAGGCCATACGCCTTGCCGCGCTGCGCGGGCTGCACGATGTCCGCGATCAGGGCGTCACGGGGAGCACCGCGGATGCCCTTGCCGACGCGGTCGACGAAGCGCGCCGAAAAGACCCACCACAAGGTGGACGCCAGCGGAAACACCAGCTTGGTGACGGCACTCAGTCCGTAGCCGAGAACGACCAGTGGCTTGCGCTTGCGCAGGTAGTCGCTGAGGCCGCCGGAAAATACCCTGGTGATCGATGCCGTGGCCTCGGCCACCCCCTCGATCACCCCGATCGTGGCCATCGACGCCCCCAGCACCGTGGCCATGAAGATCGGCAGCAGGCTGTGCACCAGCTCGGAGGAAGTGTCCATCAGCAGCGAGCCGAAGCCGAGTACCCAGATGCCTTTCGGCAAGGCATGAAAGCGGCCCCTTTCCGGAACGGATGACGGCGGATGCCTGATCGGTGATGGGCGCATGAGCGTGGAAGACTCCCCCGGGTGGCGACCTGTCCCGAGCCAGTGTGCCGCGATTTCAAGCGGGATGGGCAACCCGCGCGCAGGGTTTCATCACGCCACGACCGGACAGGTCACTTTTCCTGTCGATTCCGTCCTGCCCCGTTCGTCGTGAGGGAGAAGCCACCGATCCGGCCGCCTGGCCGGACCGCCCTGTTCCCGGAAACCACCATGCCATCGAAGCCACATGCCGCGCCCGCGCCGGATCTCGTCCTGTACGCCCACCCGTTCTCGTCGTACTGCCAGAAGGTACTGATCGCGCTGTACGAAAACGACACGCCCTTCGACTGGCGCCTGCTGTCGGGGGACGACCCGCCGGCACTGCAGGCCTGGTCGGCGCTGTGGCCATTGAAGCGCATGCCGGTACTGGTCGACGCCGGCCGCACCGTGACCGAGTCGAGCATCATCATCGAGCACCTCGACCTGCATCACCCCGGTCCGGTGCCACTGCTGCCGCGCGACGCCCTTGCCGCGCTGGACGTGCGCATGATGGATCGCTTCTTCGACAACTACATCTCGACGCCGCAGCAGAAGATCGTGTTCGACAGCCTGCGCCCGGAACCGGAACGCGACCCTCGCGGCGTGGCCGACGCACGCGCCATGCTGGATACCGCCTACGGCTGGCTCGACCGGCACATGGCCGGGCGCGAATGGGCGGCCGGTGACCGCTTCAGCCTCGCCGACTGCGGCGCCGCGCCGTTCCTGTTCTACGCCGACTGGACCCATCGCATCGATGCCTCGTTCGCGCAGGTGATCGCCTATCGGCAGCGGCTGCTGGCGCGGCCGTCGTTCGCCCGCGCCGTCGACGAGGCGCGCCCGTACCGCCCGCTGTTTCCGCTCGGCGCGCCCGAGCGCGATTGATGCCGGATGCCGCGCCTTGTCCCAAACCCACCGGAGTCTCCCCATGAGTCATGCCACCCCGCTCGTTCCGGCCGCCGAACTGGTGAAACGCAACACCATGCGCTTTCCCGACGAAAGCGACGAATACCGCCGCGCACGCGATGCCCTGCTGGCCGAGGAAATCGAATTGCGCCGTCATATCGAACGCGTCGCCGAACAGCGCCGTCGTTTGCCGCCCGGTGGCGCGGTGAACGGCAACTATCGCTTCCAGGGCGAACAGGGCCTGGTCGACTTCGCCGGCCTGTTCGGCGACAAGCAGACCCTGGTCGTCTACAGCTACATGTTCGGTCCGCAGCGCGAACGGCCATGCCCGATGTGTACCTCGCTGCTGAGCGCGTGGGACGGCGAGGCCCGCGACGTCGGGCAGCGCGTGGCACTGGCGGTGATCGCGCGCTCGCCGATCGAGCGCCTCGTTGCGTTCAAGCATCAGCGTGGCTGGCGCGACCTGCAGCTGTACTCGGATATCGACGGCAGCTACAGCCGCGATTACTTCGGCATCGGCAGGAATGGTGGCGACGACGCGGCCTTCGCGGTGTTCACCCGCCGCGACGGCACGATCCGCCACTTCTGGAGCGGCGAGATGGGCATGGAAACCGCCGATCCCGGACAGGACCCGCGCGGTGCGCCGGACCTGATGCCGCTGTGGACGATCCTCGACTGCACGCCCGAAGGACGCGGCACCGACTGGTATCCGAAACTCGACTACCCCGGCTGAGGCCGGCCTCCCGTCGCTCGGCAAGGCCTGGTCCGCCAGGCCGGGCACGGTCGGGGCGAACCGCGCAAATCCGCGCCGAATCGGCATTTCGATGCCCCGATCGGGGCGGGGTACTACACTGGCGCATCCCGATGGAGAAATATCCTTGGCCAAGCCCAACTATTCATTCGAAAAACGCCAGCGCGAAATCGCGAAGAAAAAGCAGCAGGAAGAGAAGGATGCGCGCAAGCGCGAGGCCCGCGATGCCGCCAAACCGGCCCCGGCCGCCGGGTCGGATACCCCACCCGGTGGGCAGCCCGGAACCAAGGGATTCTAGCGATCGCTGTTGCCCGGGCGCGAGCGAGGCAACCCACCGAAGTGGCGACGGGAGCGGTGTGGATCAGCTGCGCAACGCAGCCTGACGTGCCTGCAGGAAACGACGCACGGCGGGATCCCGTTCCAGCCCGATCGCATTGTCATAGGCGTGACGGGCGTCGGCGTAGGCGCGAAGGCGGGTCAGCAGCGCGGCGCGGGCAGCCCAGTACGGTTGGTAATCGAGCAGCCGTCCGTCGACGGTCAGCGCATCGATGATCCCCATCGCCACCTGCGGCCCGCTCACCTCGGCGATCGCCAGCGCGCGGTTGAGTGCAACGACTGGCGAGCCGGTGAGCGCGAGCAGCGCGTCGTACAGCTGCACTTCCGCCGTCCAGTCGGTGCGCCCGCTGCGCCGGCGCTCGACATGGGCCGACTGCAGTGCAGCCTCGAGCTGGTAACGACCAAGGCGACCCAGCGTGCTGGCGCGCAACAGCAACGCCTCGGCTTCGGCGATCATCGCCGTATCCCACAGCGAGACATCCTGCGCAGCCAGCGGCACATAGTCACCGCCGGCGGTGCGCCGCGCCAGGCGGCGCGCCTCCGCGTACAGCATGCCGGCGAGCAGGCCCATCGCCTCCGGTTCCTGCGGCAGCAGGTCGGCGACCAGTCGGGCAAGAAACAGCGCCTCGGTGGTGAGATCGCGACGAATCACATCGGTACCCCCGGGATCGCTCCACCCCTCCGAAAACGCCGCGTAGATAGCCTCCAGCACGCCTTCCAGCCGCCCGGTCAATTCGTCGCGTGAGGGAATGGCGAACGGGATGCCGGCCTGGCGGATCTTCCGTTTCGCCCGCCCCAACCGCTTGCCCATGGCGCCTGGCGAGGCGAGAAAGGCCGAGGCGATTGTCTTCGCGTCCAACCCGAGCACCACCTGCAACATCAGCGGTGCGCGGATCCCCGCATCGATGGCAGGATGCGCGCAGGCGAACAGCAGCGCCAGACGCCGGTCGGGAATGGCCGTGTCGTCGAAGTCGGCCGACACGGCGTGCCGGTCTCCCGCCAGTATCTGCAACTGCGCGACTGCTGCTTCGCCGCCGCGGTGACGGCGGAGGCCATCGATGCCCTTGCGCCGGGCAACGGTCAGCAACCACGCTTCCGGGTTGGCGGGACAGCCGTTGAGTGGCCAGTCCGCCAGGGCCGCAGCGAACGCCTCGGACAGTGCATCCTCGGCCGCGGCCACATCGCGCGTGGCGGCGGCCAGGAAGGCGACGAGCTTGCCATAGCTGCGACGCGCCACCGCGTCTGCCATGCCGCGCGCCTGTACCGTGCGATCCAACGCTACATGCTCCAGACCGGCCGCACCTCGATCGTGCCGTGGCTCGCACCGGGGCAGCGCGCGGCCCATGCAAGCGCCGCGTCCAGGTCGGGCACGTCGATCAGGTAGTAGCCGCCCAACTGCTCCCTGGAATCCACGTAGGGGCCATCCAGCACCTGCGACTTGCCGTTCTCCACGTGCACGGTGGTTGCCGTCGCGGTATCCCGCAGGCGGTTCGACCCGGCCAGTACGCCTGCCGTCTTCAGCGCCTGCGTATAGGCAGCATAAGCCGCGGCGCCCTGTTCCTGTTCCGCCGGCGACATCCGGGACCAGCCGCTCTCATCTGCATACAGCAACAGAAGGTATTCCATGGGGATTCTCCGTTCGGGTGATGGGCAGGCACGATGCACCGCCATTCCCATGACGTGCGAGCGTCCGTACTTTGGACAGGTGTGGCAAGTGTCGCTGGGGGATCACGGGAATCCGATGCCACTCCCGGCAACGACCTCAGCAGGCCACCCGATCGCGCCCGCCCTGCTTGGCGCGATAGAGCGCCTCGTCGGCGCGCTTGACCAGGGCTTCGACACTGTCCTTGCCGCCGGCCCAACTGCTGACGCCCAGGCTGACGCTGGTGCGCAGGCACGGGGATATCTCGTCGAAACTGGCGGCGGCGATCGCCGAGCGGGTGCGCTCGGCGATCTCGGCGGCAGTCTCCGCGCCGGCGCCCGGCAGCACCAGCAGGAACTCCTCGCCGCCGATGCGGCCCACCCGGTCGCTGTCCCTCAGCGCACTGCCGGCGAGCCGGGCGACCGCGGCCAGTGCGCGGTCGCCGCCATCGTGGCCGTGCAAATCGTTGATGCGCTTGAAGCGATCGATGTCCAGCGCGACCACGCTCAACGCTTCGCCACGGCGACGGGCGACGCGGATACGTTCGTCGAGGAAAGCCAGGATGCTGCGGCGATTCGGCAGGCCGGTAAGTTCGTCGGTCATGGCCTGCAGGTGCAGGCGTCGCAACTTTCCCAGCTGGCGCATCGCCAGCATGCCCAGTACGGCCAGCAGCAGCGCACCCAGGGTGATGACCTGGGCCTGCAACCGGTACTCCCGTCCGGCGGCGCGAAGGGCCTCGCCGCGGTGCAGGTTCTCCTCCTGCAACTCGCGATTCTGCTGCTCGGTACGCTCGGCATCGAACTGCACGCGCAGGCTGGTCGTGCGCTTGCTGGCCAGCTCGTGATCCAGCGCGCTCTGCGCCTTGAACTGCCGGCCCAGCGCCTCGTAGGCTTGCTGCCAGCGTGACAGGCCTGCCAGGGCAAGCGCGCGTGCTTCGTCGATGCGCACCAGGAAACGCAAGTTGCCCTGCTGCTGAAAGTAGACACGGGCAGCGTCCAGATCGACCAGCGCCGAATCCAGCCTGCCGGCCCGGCGCAGCAGTTCGCCGCGGGCCAGCCGCAAGCGCGCGATGCCGTCCGGGTCGGCCTGTGCCTGGAAATACGCCAGCGCCTTCTCGACCCAGGTCAGGCCCAGCTGCGGCTGGCCCTGCTTGCCCAGCAGCACGCCGATACCCTGCTGCTCGGTGGCGACCGAGCCGGCATCGCCGCGTGCCTGATCGATCTCCAGGGCCCGCCGGTAGTAGGGCATCGCCGCATCCAGGTCGCCTTTCAGCTCCAGGCTGGAGCCGATGTTGAAGTCGATGGTGGCGACATCGGCGCGATTGCCGCCCTTCTCGTACCCGGCCAGCAACTGCCGGTAGTAGGCGATGGCCTTGTCGTACTCGCCCACGCTGGGGTCGGAGTAAAGATTGGCCATCGCGTTGAGCACGTTGTTCTGCTTGTACGGCTGTCCCAATGCCAGGTACAGGTCGTAGGCGCGCTTGAGATCGTTGATCGCTCCGGCATATTCACCGCTGGTCTGGCGCAGCTCGCCACGCGCCGCCAGCGCTTGTGCCAGTGCGGCCCGATCGCCCGATGCCTCGCCGGCAGACACCGCGGCAGCGTAGTCCCGGGCCGCCGCCGTCATCTCACCCAGTGATTCCCCGGCATAGCCCCGGCATTGCAGGAACTTCGACTCGGCCCGGCGATCGCCCGTCTGGCGTGCTTCGGCCAGGCCCTGCTGCGCCATCGCCAGTCCTGCCCTGGCTTCGGCATCGGCGGTGAGTACGCACAGATGGGCCAGCGCATCGCGCCGGGTCGCGCCCGGCGACAACTGCGGCATCAACGCGACCAGCGCGCGGCGTGTCGCCTCCGGGTTGCGGTCCTCCCCGGTCAGCACCTGCGCCAGCAGGGCCTCCGGCGAGCGGCCACGACCCGGCGGCGCGGCGGGCATCAACGCCGGCCACAGCAACAGGATCAGTCCCAGATACTTTCGCGCGCCCATGGCTTCCGTCCCCCGATCCACGGAATGCACAGAAGCGGGAGAGTAACGCGAAGCGCCAGCCAGAGTGTCAACGCCGCCGCCCGACGACGACGCCGACCCGGGCGTGGCCGGCCCGCTCAGGCACGCCGCTCGACCGCCCGCACCGGTGGTCCGGCGAGGTCCGTGTTCCGCAGGCCGCAGAACGCCGGTTCGGCGCCCCGCTCGCCGCCTTCCAGCCAGGCGATCTTCGCGCGCAGGTATTTCCGCATCGCGCGGATGCGCCCGGCCTGCACCTCGACCGCCTCGAGCTGGTTGCGCATCACGGCGAGCTTGCGCCCGGTGTCCATCGCGCCCGCTTCGTACTCGCGGTTGAGCGAAACGATCTGTTTCAGGGTGAAACCCAGCTGCTGGGCCGTGCGGATGAGCGCCGCGCGTTCGACATCGGCCGCGGCGAACCGCTGGTAGCGGTTGCTGCCATGGGCACCCACAGCGGGCGTGATCAGGCCCAGCTTCACATACAGGCGCACCGCGTCGCGGGTCAGCCCGGCCTGGCGGCAGAACTCGGCAATCAACATCACGAACCTCTTGACTGTGGGCCTAAGACCCTAGTTTAGACTGCGGTCGACCGAATCCCGAAGGTATCCATCATGACCACGAAAATTGCACTGATCACCGGTGCGTCCTCCGGCATCGGCGAGGCGACGGCACGGCAGCTGCTGATGGACGGCTACAGGGTCTACGCCGCCGCACGGCGGCTCGAGCGGATGCAGCCGCTCGCTGCGGCGGGCGCCCGGCTGCTGGCGCTGGACCTGACCGACGACGCATCGATCGTCGCCGCGGTCGATGCCATCCGCCAGGCGGAGGGACGGCTGGACGTCCTGGTCAACAACGCCGGCTACGGTTCGTACGGCGCGCTGGAGGACGTGCCGCTGGCGGAGGGGCGGCGCCAGTTCGAGGTCAACCTGTTCGGCCTGGCCCGGCTGATCCAGCTGGGCACGCCGCTGATGCGGGCGCAGGGCGCCGGCACGATCGTCAACATCACCTCGATCGGCGGCAAGATGCACGAACCGATGGGCAGCTGGTACCACGCCACCAAGTTCGCCGTCGAAGGGCTCAGCGACTGCCTGCGGATGGAGCTGGCGCCGTTCGGCATCCACGTGGTGGTGGTCGAGCCCGGTGCGATCCGCACCGAGTGGAGCAGTATCGCGCAGCAGAGCCTGCTGCAGCATTCCGGTCACACCGCCTATGCCGGGCAGGCCACCGCGCACGCACGCATGCTGGCCGGCAGCGACAGCTCGAGCCTGGTCTCGCCGCCCGAGGTGGTCGCCCGCACGATCGCCCGCGCCCTGCGGGCACGGCGCCCGCGCACCCGCTACGCCACCGGCGGCGGCGCCCGCACCATCCTGTTCCTGCGGCGCCTGCTCAGCGACCGCGCGTTCGACGCAGTGATGCGGATGGCGGAAAAGGGACTGGCCTGAGACAGCTCGCGTGCGGACGTCGCCGCGGGCAACACGGCACGCGGGTGGTGCGAGCTTCCGCCTGCGCCGCAGAACGACGGCCGGCCTCAGTCCCGGCGCTTCGCCGAGTAGATGCGCCCCTGCTTGATCACGTAGGCGATTTTTCCGGTGTTGTGGATGTCCCGCGTCGGGTCGGCCGTCAGCACGACCAGGTCGGCGCGCTTGCCGACGCTGATGGTGCCGCGTTGCGCGCCCTGCCCCAATGCCGCGGCGCTGATCTGGGTAGCGGCCTGGATTGCCTCGATCGGGGTGAAGCCGCAGTGCTCGACCAGCAGGGCCATTTCCGCGTGCACCGGCGGCAACGCGCGCAGGTCCACGCCATGCGTCCCGGCGACCAGTCCCGCACTGTCCGTGCCGACGTCGATCGACACGCCCTGCTGGTGCGCCAGCCGGGTCACCGCGTAGCTCCACGGCATGATGCCGGCGCCCACGCCGTGCGGATCGCGCCGCGCCTCCTGCGCGAACGCGCGCAACGTGGCGTCGAGGATGGTGCCGTGCTGCTTCATCGCCTTGAACAGTGCGAGGATCGCCGGCGCGTCCGGCCGGATATGCGCGAAATCGCCGTGGGCACGCACGCGATAGTCGTCCGGCACCCGCGGCGCCGCGGCCCAGATCAGGTACGGACTGTGCGAAATGGTATCGACCCCGGCGGTCACTGCGTCATCGGGCGAGGCGGGAAAGATCGTGGCGTGTGTCCACACCTGCAGACCCTGCCGGTGCGCCTCGGCGGCGATCTTCTTCACCAGGCTGGCGGGCAGGTTCGCGTAGAGCTTGATGCCGGTCGCGCCGGTGCCTTTGGCCTCGGCGACGGCAAGCGGCACATCGGTGGCCGAAGTGACCGCCTGCATCCAGGGTGCGACGCCGAGCGGCTCCCCGGCGGAGGCCTGCTGCGCACGAACGTCCTCGGCAAAGAAGCTCGGCCCGGCCATCAACGCCACGTAGAAGATGTCCGGCGACGCCCATTCATCCGCATTGGCCTGGCGGGCGAGATAGGCAATCAGCCGATCATCGCCCGCCATGTCGCGCAGCGCGGTGACCCCGCCCAGCAGCATCGCGCGCAGGTGCGGCCGGTAATGGGCGATGTCCGCTTCGGCGCCGGTGAGATGCACATGTGCGTCGATCAGCCCGGGAATGACATAGCGCCCGCTCAGGTCTTCCACGTGTGCGGATTTCGGTGGCGCCCGGCTGCCGTCGGGGTAGACCGCCGCGATGCGCCCATCGCTTATCGCGATGCTCATGTCCGCCTGTGCCGGTGAGCCGCTGCCGTCGATCAGCGTGACGTGGGTCAGCAGCAACGGCGGCTGCGCGGAAAAGGCCGGTGCGGACAGCACGCACAACACCAGCAACAGCGTCCGTCCGAGGAAAATGTCTGCCATGTCTCGTTCCCCTTGGTGTGCCACAGAAGGCTCGGGCGCGACGCTCGCAAGGCTGACCCGGTCCCGGCTCAGCCCTGCCGTCGCCCGAACAGGCGGCCAAGCAGGCGGGCGCGCTCGAAACGGGATTCGTTGCCTGCGCGCAGGCGCGCCAGGTTGGCCCGGTGAGTGAACACCAGCAGCAACGCGGCGCAGGCCGCGAAGGCCAGCCGTGCAGGGTCGGCATGGCTCAGCAGCGACAGCAGCAGCAGGCTGATCCCGGCCAGCACGGTGGACAGGCCCACGTAACCGCTCAGGGTGAGACCGAGCAGCCACACCGCCAGCACCACCGGTAACGCCGCCGGCCACAGCACGACCAGCGTGCCGACCAGGGTGGCGGCACCCTTGCCGCCGCGGAAGCCGTGGAAGACCGGCCAGACGTGACCCACCACCGCGGCCAGCGCACAGACATACACACCGGCCGGCTGCACCGCCGCCGGCAACCATCGCCAGGCCAGCCACGCCGCCAGCGCGCCCTTGCCGATATCCAGCACCACCGTGCCCAGCGCGAAGCGAATGCCCTGCGTGCGCAGCGCGTTGGTGCCGCCGGCGTTGCCGCTGCCCAGGGTGCGGATGTCCACCCCGCGCAGCTTGCCCAGCAGCAGGCTGCCCGACAGCGAACCGAGCAGGTAGGCGATCGCGATCAGCACGAAGGTCATGCGTCTGTACTGCCGATCCGCGACGCCGCCTGGCGCTCCACCGGCTGCAGGCTCACCACCAGCGTGCCCGGCCCCGCGTGCGCGCCGATTGCCGGACCGGTTTCCACCAGCCACGCCTGTTCGCAATCCAGCAGGGTACGCAGGCTGTCCCGCAGCAGCTCGCCGTCGGCCGCGGCGTCGCAGTGGCCCACGATCACCCGCCAGCGCCGGCGGCGATCCACCCGCCGAGCCACATGCCGTGCGAACCGCTCGGGCAGGCGGTGGCGGCCGAACAGGCCGGCGCTCAGGCTCAGCTTGCCACTGGGTTTGATCCGGGCGATCGGGGTCAGCCCCAGCGCCAGCACCAGCGACCTGCTCCACGCCGGCAGACGACCGCCGCGCACCGCCATGGTCAGATCGCGGGTCATCGCCCAGGTCAGCGTCTGCGGGCGCAGCGCGTCCAGCCGCGCCACGATCCCGGCGGCGTCCTCGCCACACCGGGCCGCCTCGGCGGCGGCGATCGCCAGCAGCGCCTGCCCGCCGGCCGCATTGGCGCTGTCGACGATGAAGGTGCGTTGCGGCGCGCCGCGCTGGGCCGCGGTCTCGGCGGACTGGATGGTGCCGGACACCGCGCGCGCCACGCCCACATAAACCACCGCCGGATGATGCGACAGCAGAAACTCGAACTGCCGGCGGAAATCACCCGGCGGCGGCTGGCTGGTGCGCGGCAGCACGTTCCCGTCGCGCAGCTTGGCGTAGAACTGCGCCGGACTCAGTCCGATCTTGTCCAGGTAATCCTGCTCGCCGAAGTTCAGCCGCAGCGGCACCACGTGGATGTTCAGCGCCTCGGCGACGCCTGCCGGCAGGTCGGCCGAGCTGTCGGTGATCACCGCCACGCTGCGTCCGTCCGCCGCGGTGCGGGCCTGCGCATGCATGTCGTCGGCCTTGGTCGACTCGACCCGCCCGAACCGGGCCGCCAGCTCGAACAATGCCTGCGGCCCCGCGACATGGGCATGCAGGCGAACCCGCGTCGCCGACCCGGCCACCACCACGCAGGACGCGCCCAGCTGCATCACCGCGGCGCGCAGCGCGGACAGCTCCAGATCCTTGCCCAGCAGCAGGCACTCGCTGCACCAGCGGTGGGTGGGGTCGGCGTCGGCCAGCTCCTCGTGACCATCCGCCATGGCCGGCTCGGCCTCGCCACCGCGTGGCGCCATCCGCGCGCCGGACTCGCCGCCGAGGTACGCGCCGATGCCTTCCAGCAGATCCACGAATCCCTGCGCGCCCGCATCCACCACGCCGGCCTTCAGCAGCACCGGCAATTGCTGCGGCGTGTGAGCCAGCGCCTTGCGCGCCGCCACCAGGGCGGCGACGAACCAGGCCTTGATGTCGTGCACATCAAGGGCGGGCTCGAGCGCGTCGGCAAACGCCGAGATCACGCTGAGGATGGTGCCCTCGCGAGGCTCGGCAACCGCCTCGCGCGCCGATTGCGCACCGGCACGCACGGCCAGTGCGAACTGCCCGGGTGCGACCGTCACGCAGTCGCCGATACCTGCCGCGGTGCCGGTGAGGAACTGCGCCAGGATCGCACCGGAATTGCCGCGGCCACCGTCGATGGCGTCCTCGCCGACCCGGCGCAGCAACTCCCCCACCCCTGCCACGCGACGGCTCAGCGTGCCGCTCAGCACACTGCCCAGGGTGAACGCCAGGTTGCTGCCCGTGTCGCCGTCGGCCACCGGAAACACATTGATGCGATTGAGCGTCTCGCGATCGGCGATGACCCAGCGGGCGCCTCCGATCAACGCACGACGCAGGCCGGGGCCGCGGATGTGCCGCGCAGTGCGTTCATGGACTAGATTGTTCATAGGCGGCCAGTCTGCCGGATGCGCGGCAGGCTTGGTAAGGGGGCCGCTCGTTCAGGCGACGCGTCCGTGCCTCAACGCGGTTCCATCGGGCTGCGCGGGCGCTGGCGGGTGCGGGGCCGTACATGCCGCCGGCCATCCCCGGCCCAGGGCGCAGAACCAAGGAGTTGGGCACCAGGACCCAACTCCTCGTTCTGCCCCGCCGCGCGCACTCAGTTGCCCAAGTCGAACCTCAGCACCTGACCCAGGCCGATCGGAGGAAATCCAAGGCCGACGTTGGAAATGTAAAGCGCCCCGTCGGGTCCGAAAGTCATGCCGGTCGGAAGCACCAGGCCGGTAATGATGGTCTGCTGCAGGCCCGATGGATCGATGCGGACCACGCTGCCCGCGCCCGGTGTCGGGAACAGGTAACCGGTGGTGTTTTGCAGCACGTACATCCGGTCGTGGCGATCAAAGGCCAGTCCCAGCACCGTGGTCAGGCCGGTGGCGACGGTCCGCACCTGCCCGCTGGGGGTGATCTTGAGGATCTTGGACGAGCCGTCGACGATCGGGAACGTGTGCAGATTGCCCACATAGAAATTGCCGTGGTACGCCAGCGCGGTCGGCACGATATGACCCTGGCTGGCGGAAATGTCAGCCACCCGGCTCACCGCTCCATTCAGGCGAATCCGCACCAGTTCGCCATGGTTGGGTTCCACCGCATACAGGTCGCCGCGAAGCGCGATCATGCTGTACCAGGTGCCATCGGGCTCGAAGTCCTCCGGCTCGGGGTTCTGCACCGGGTGACTCATCTGGTACGCACTGAGATTGGCGATCGGATGTATCGAACCGTCCGGTGACACCAGCGCCACTTCGTTGTAGGTGCCGATCACGCCATGCGAGCAACCCGAACCGGCGGTTATCGCGTAAAGGTTGTTGCCGATGAAGGCCACGTCGGCCACACCGCTGACCAGCGAGCCGAGCCCGGGGTTGGTCTGGCTGGACGGAAACCCGTCGGTAACCGTGGTGCGCACATGGAAGCGGTCGATCCTGGAGATCCGGCCTCCGGTCGGACTGCCGGTGTATGGCCCGGCCGACGGCACCTGCGTGCACTGCAGCGGTGTGGTGGAGTCGTTGCCACCGGAACCACCCTCGGCCACGTACAGGTTGCCGTCCGGCCCGAATTTCAATCCGCGCGGGTTGAGCAGGCCAGTGGCATAAATCGACATCGTCACCGGTTGTGCCGTGTGCACGCTGACCAGACTGGCGATGTCTGCGGCGCTGATCGGTGCCGGTCCCTTCGCGCTGGCCGGGGTCGGGGCAAAGGCCATGGAAATGGCAAACGCCAGGGCGCCTGCCACGAGTCGCATTTGATGGGTCATGGGATCTCTCCTGCTGATGGCGGCAGAATCAGGCGGTGCCGCGTCGCCTCGGCATGGCCGGCCAGCCCCTCGGGACCGGCCATGAACGATCGGGTTGACCCCCTGTGAAACATGCATTCGCGGTCTTGCTTGCCGCCCATCCAGGGCGGCGCCGGGCACACGCGTGGGTAGCCCGCACGGTTCGCGGTCGGAAACGTGATCGGAAAATACGGCCACGCCTGGTGGCCGGTGCGCATCGGCGGTGCCGGAAGACTCGCGCAGCATGCGCGCGATGTCCCCTGTTGCGATCTGCGTCCGGCATGGCTTCTTGCTCCCGCCATGCATGGCATGGCCGGCAGACAGCTCCCCGAACCGGGCGGATGGCCCGGCGATCGTCTCGATCGAGCGTGCCGATCAGCATGCTCCCGCAGTAGCTGCCCGACAGGCCCGCCGCGGCGACGCGGAATCGGGGTCCATACCTGTCGATCGGCGACAACCGCCTCGCGGCTGCCGACGTGACCGCCCCTGGCACAGGCCTGCATGCGCCGACGCGAACATCGGGGTTCCGGCGAAACATTGCGGGCGCAAGCCGGGTATCGACCTGCTGCTCGCCTGCTCCCTCGCCGGTATCGGTGCTCGCCCCCGCGCGGTATCGCTTTTTTCCAGCGACGGTGTACGCCAGGCCACGTAATCAAAACGTAACTGGCGCCAGCGGTTTGTGCCAGTTCCTGGTGGCCCTCGTTCATGGCCGTCCCGGCATCGCCGCCGCGCAGCGCCACCCGGTCGCTCCGCGCGTCCGTGCATCAGTCCGGTTCCATCGCGCTGCGCTGACGCCGGCGGGCGGGCGTCGCCCGTGCCGCGGGCGCCAGCTGGCGCAGCAACGCGTGCAGCTGCGCCATCGACTGGTGGATCGCTTCCAGCTGGATCGCACCGTAGCCGAACAACAGGCCGTGGCGGGCGCGGGCGCGCACATGGAAACCGGCAATCCCATAGAGGCCGAGCGAGGCCTGTCGAGCGCGCTCGATCACCGCCTCCTCCGCGATACCTTCGCGCAGCAGCGCGGCCAGATGAATGCCTGCGGCCGGCGCGATCGGCGTGAGCCAAGGCGCCAACTCGCCGCGCAAGTGGGTCAGCAAGGCCTCGCGACGCAATGCATAGTGCTTCTGCACCCGCCGCAGGTGGCGGGCGAAATCGCCATCCAGCATGAACCGGGCGAGCGCCGCCTGGGTCAGGCTGCAGCCATGCCAGTCGTTGAGCTGACGAGCCTTGAGACAGGCCTCGGCCAGCGACGGCGGCGGCACCACGTAGCCCAGCCGCAGCTCGGGAAAAATGGTCTTGGAGAACGTGCCGACATAGGCCACCACGCCGGCGCGGTCCAGGCTCTTGAGCGAATCCAGCGGCCGACCCTCGAAGCGGAACTCGCCGTCGTAGTCGTCCTCGACGATCAACGCGCCCCGGGCGGACGCCCACTCCAGCAGGGCCAGGCGGCGCTCCAGGCTCATCGGCATACCCAGCGGAAACTGGTGCGAAGGGGTCACGTAGACCAGCTTCGCCGCATCCGGCAACTTGTCGACCCGCAAGCCCTCGCCGTCGACGGGAACCGGCACCACCCGCGCGCCCAGGGCCAGCAGGCTGGAACGAGCCGGCGGATAGCCGGGATCCTCCACTGCCACCGTATCGCCGCGCTCGATCATCACGCGGGCAATAATGTCCAGCGCCTGCTGCGCCCCCTGGGTAACGATCACGTCCTGCCACTGACAGGCCACCGCACGACTGAAGCCCACGTAGCGCGCAATCGCCAGGCGCAGCTCCTGCTCGCCGCCGGGATCGCGATAGATGCCGCGACCGCGCGCCTGCGTGCGCAGGGCATGCCCCATGCAGCGGCGCCAGGCGTCGAAGGCGAACAGGCGCTTGTCGGTGACGCCGCCGAGATAATCGCGAGGCAGCTCGGTGCCCGGCAGCGGCATCGACAACGCCGGTGGCACGCGCTGCCACACCGCTGCCGGCCGCGGTGCGACTGACTGGGCCACGACGGCACGGGTCGTCGCCTGCTGCAGGCCGTCGGCGACGAAGGTGCCGTCACCCGGGCGGGCGCGCAGGTAGCCCTCCGCCAGCAGTCGCTCGAACGCCTCCAGCGTGGTCTTGCGCGAGACCCCCAGCTGGATCGCCAGGTCGCGTGTCGACGGCAGTCGCGAGCCGGCCGGCAAGCGGCCATCGACGATGCCCGCGCGCAGTTGGCGATAGACCTGGCCGATCAGGTCGCGACGACCGCGGATAGCCAATTGGATGTCCATACAGTGGTCACCTCGAATTGGGGAAAAACGGTTATTTCCGAAGACCACGGGCAAGTCTAACCTTGCTCGCCATCAACCCGTGAATCCCCCTCTCCAACCTCAGGAGCATGACCATGAACAACCGTCTCGACTTTTACAAGGCAAGCCCGGACGCCATCAAGGCGATGGTCGGGCTGGAACAGCGCATCGGCAAGAGCGCGCTGGAGAAATCGCTGGTGGAACTGGTGCGTCTGCGCGCGTCGCAGATCAATGGCTGCGCGTTCTGCATGGACATGCATTCCAGCGATGCACGCAAGGCCGGCGAGGACGAGCGCCGCCTGGCCACGCTCGGCGCCTGGCGTGAAACCCCGTTCTTCACCGATCGCGAGCGCGCCGCGCTGGCCTGGACCGAATCGCTGACCCTGGTCAGCGAGACCCACGTGCCCGACGCCGTGTGGGCGCAGGTGGAACCGCACTTCTCGCCCGAGGAAATCACCGACCTGACCCTGCTGGTGGTGGCGATCAATGGCTGGAACCGCTTCTCCATCGCCTTCCGCAAGACCCCGGCCTGAGCCCGCGGAGAAACCCGACATGAAAAGCCGATCCCTGCGCCTGCCACTGGCGGCGCTGTTCCTGGCCACGGCCCTCGCCCCGGGGCACCCGTTGCTCGCTCATGAAGGCGGCGGCGGGGAATCGCACCAGCTGCTGATGGTGCAGCCGATCGCCGAAACCGGCGGCAGGCATGTGGTGATGGTGACCGTGAGCTACGCGCCCGGACAGGTTTCACAGCCCCACGTACATCCGGGTCCGGTGTTCGCCTACGTGCTAGAAGGCAGCGTGGTCTCGCAGCTGGAAGGTCAGAGCGCGCACCTACACCAAGGGCCAGAGCTGGTATGAGCCGCCTTACGCGCACCACCTGGTCTCGCGCAACGCCAGTGCCACGGCGCCCGCGCAGCTGCTGGTGTGGGCGCTGGTGGGCGAACACGCACCGATCAAGCTGCCGTTGCCGGCGTCCGGCAAGAACCAGGCGAAGGACCCACCGTCACGTTGATCCCCGCGTGACGGCGCCGGCAAGCTGGCAAGCTTGAAGAAAGCGGAGGCAGCGGGCAGAGTCGACGTCAGCAACGTGCGCCCTGCCCCGTCCTGCCTACCGGTACGCCTCGCATGCCAGACACCGCCACCGTGTTCAACCAGACCGTCACCGCCCATCGTGCCGGTTCGCGTACCGAGGGCGAACCGCCGGTGAAGAAGATCGTCGTGGTCGGTGGCGGCACGGCCGGCTGGATGACCGCCATGCTGCTGGCCGATTCGGCTTACGGGGCGCGCCTGCAGGTCACCGTGATCGAATCGCCGCAGGTCGGCATCGTCGGCGTCGGCGAGGGATCCACGCCGTGGCTGCGCGGCTTCTTCGAGGGACTCGGCATCGAAGAGTCGGAATGGATGCCCGCCTGCCACGCCACCTACAAAAGCGGCATCACCTTCGACAAGTGGTCGACCCGGCCCGGCTTCGAAAGCTACTTCCACGCGTTCGCGTCGATGCTCGACAACATGACGATGACCCAGTTCGTCGACAATGTGCATCGTCGGCTGGACCGCGAGGACGTGCATGCCCATCCCGACCGCTATTTCATCGCCGCCAGGCTGGCGCGCGACTGCCTGGCGCCGAAACCGCGGCGCAGCTTTCCGTTCGACGTCTGGTACGGCTACCACTTCGACGCGGTACTGCTCGGCGCGTTCCTGCAGCGCAAGGCGCTGGAGCGTGGCGTGCACCACGTAGCGCGCCACGTGAACACGGTGACGCTGGACCAGCGCGGCGACATCGCGTCGCTGCAACTGGAGGGCGACGAGACACTGGCGGCCGACTTCTTCGTCGACTGCACCGGCTTCGCCTCGCTGCTGATCGGCAAGGCGCTGAAGACCCCGTTCGTCCCCTATGCCGAGAACCTGTTCAACGACGCGGCGATCGCGCTGCCCACGCCCCACGACGGGCCGATCATGTCGCAGACCATCTCGACCGCGCTGCGCCATGGCTGGGCGTGGAAGATTCCGCTGACCAACCGCCACGGCAACGGCTACGTCTACAGCACCGCGTTCTGCTCGCCGGACGAGGCGGAGACCGAACTGCGCAGCCACCTGGGCCTGCTCGACGCCGACATCCCCGCGCGCCACCTCAAGATGCGCGTGGGCCGGGTCACCCGGCACTGGAACCGCAACTGCGTCGCGATCGGCCTGTCGCAGGGATTCATCGAGCCACTGGAAGCCACCGCCCTGCTGTTCGTGCAGAAAACCGCGGCGCTGCTGGTCGAGGCACTCGAGAAAGGCGACCTTGGCGAAACCGTGCAGGCCAGCTTCAACGAGGCGGTCAACGGACAATTCGAAGGCACCCGCGATTACATCGTCACCCATTACAAGACCAACACGCGCAGCGACACCGACTACTGGCGCGCCAACGCCGCCAACACGAACCTGTCGGAACCGCTGCAACGGCTGCTGAAGACCTGGCTGGCGAGCCGGCCGATCATCGGCGGGATCAGGCAGGGCAGCTTCGGTCGTGGCTATCCGGTGATGTCCTGGTACAGCCTGCTCGCCGGCATGGGGCTGTTCCCCGACCCCGGGGAAATGCGCCCGTCCGCAATCGACCCGCCGCACGACCTCGCCGCGATCGACAACCTGATCGGGCGCAGCGCGATGAACTTCCCCGATCATCGCGAACTGCTGCAGAGGATCCCCATGAAGCCGAAGGAGAGTTCGCTGCAGCTGTATCTGTGGTGAGGCGCCGACCGGGAAGGCAGGGGCGGAGCCCGCTTTCGGAAAGCGCGCTTCGACCCCACCGGTTTCATCCCGACCTCACTGCCGGCTGAAGGTCGCGGCGCGCCGCGGAGGGTGGCACGCCCAGCGTCCCATGAAAACGCGGAAGAACCGCCTGATCCAGGTGGCCTCGTTCGCCTTGCCGTGCGCCCTAATCCGCCCGTCTCTCGCCCCGGGTCGAGACCAGGCGAAGGAACGCTTCGTGCTGGTAGCGGCTCATGCGCAGCTTCTGGCCGGTGTCCATGGTGACGACGTGGTGGCCGTTGAACCACGGATGGATGGCCTGGACGCGCCGCACGTTGATGATGGCGGAGCGATGGACGCGCGCGAAATGCCGCGGATCGAGGCGTGCGGCGAGTGCGCTCATGGTTTCGCGCATTTCATGGACGCGGTCGGCCAGATGGATCTGCACGGTGTTGCGGCTGGCCTTGATCCAGACGATGTCGTCGACGTCGATGAAGGCAACGTGCTCGTCGATGCGCACGGGCAGGCGCTCCAGGTAGTCGTCGCGCTGGCGCAAGGCATCGAGCGCCCGCAGTATCCGCGCGGAGGCCGCGCCATCCAGGCGCTCCCCGGCGGACAATCGTGCCTTCACGCGCAGCAGCGAGTTCGCGAAGCGTTCGCGACTGAATGGCTTCACCAGATAGTCCACCGCGTTCGCCTCGAACGCCCGCACCGCGTACTGCTCGAAGGCGGTGACGAACACCGTCGCCGGCATGCGTTCCGCGCCGATGGTCGCGACCACGTCGATGCCGTTGATCGCGGGCATCTGGATGTCGAGGAAAACCAGGTCGGGCGACTGGCAGCGGATCGCCTCGACCGCCGACACGCCGTCGCCGCATTCACCCAGCAGCTCGATGTCCGGATCGTCGCGCAGCAGGCGCACGATCGCATGCCGCGCGATCGGCTCATCGTCCACGACGAGGGTACCAATGCTCATGCGGCCGCGACCTCGGGCGCGTCGTCGGGTTCCTCGATCTCGCGGAACGGCAGGCGAAGCCGGCAGACCACGCCCTGCGGCCAGATCATCTCGAGGCGTACCTGCGCGATGTCGCCGTACAGCTCACGCAAACGCAGCCCCGTGTTCGACAGACCGATGCCGTGCCCGGACGCGGGCCCTTCCTCGAGCGTGCTGTTGCGGTTGCGCACATCGATGCAGAGACTGTCGCCCTCGCGTCGGATCTCGATCTCGATGCAATCGGCGCCGACCCGCTCACCGATCCCGTGGCGAATGGCATTCTCCACGATCGGCTGCAGGATCAGGCTCGGCACGGCGCAGTCCAGCGCGTCCGGGGCAACATAGATCTGCGTGGTCAGGCGATCCTTGAAGCGCGTGCGCTGGATGCCGAGGTAGAGATCCAGCAGCATCAGTTCCCGCCGCAGGCTGATCTCCTGGCCGTCGTAGTCTTCGAGGAACGCACGCAACAAATCGCTCAGGCGCAGCAGCATGTCCTCCGCCGACAGCTTGTCCTCGTCCAGCAACGTCGCAATCGCATGCAGGGTGTTGAACAGGAAATGCGGCTGCAGCTGTGACTTCAACGCGCGCAGACGCGATTGCGCGAGTTCTGTCGCCATCTGGCTCGCTTCGATCTCGCGGCGCGTCTTTTCGGCGTGGAACTGCATGGCCTGCTGAATCGCGAACAGTGACCAGTAGGCCAGCAAGCCGGTGGCGAAATGCTGGCCAAGAAACTGTCTGACCTGCACATCGAACGAGCTCGGCTCGAATGCGGTCGACACGAATGCGCCCATGAGCATGGCCAGCAGGGTCACGCCCACGCTCGCGGGCAATTGCATGCCCAGCCCGCGCAGGCGCACCGGCGACTGGATCGGGTACTTCGCTGCCAACCGGAACACCAGGGGTGCCAGTGCTGCCCACGAATACCACTGAATAATCGACCAGCGAAGGTCATCGAAGATCGTCCAGGTTCTTCCGTACAACGCGTCTTGCATGGACCGCTGTATCGTAAACACGACCACTACCACCGCCCACAGCCCGAGATAGCGGAACAGACCGATCTTCGTGTTGCCGAGGCGAACCTTCATCGCGGAGTGTCCGGTGGAGTGATGGAGCCATCCTAGGCGCAGCGCACGGTGCTGAAAAGCGATCCGCGACCGCCACTACGATTCGCCCTCGGGTCACGACGATTCGTCCCGAATCGCTTTCCCGGGAGACCACCCATCCGGCCAGATCACGGCACCGAGCACGTGCGCGATGCAGCGCGCGAGCCACCGCCGACATGTCGCCCCCGCCGGAGCCCCACCATGAATCCGACCCACGCCACCGCTTTCACCGTGATGCTTGCCGCCGCTCTCGGCAGCATGGTCGTCACCGCCGCGCCTGCCCGTGCCATGCACGGCGATGCCGGGCGCAGGCCCACGCGATACTTCAACCTCGTGAACGCCACGTTCGACAGCGTGACCGCGCTGGCCATCGCGCCTGCCGGCGGCGACGGCTTCCACGACATCGACCTCGGCAAGCCGCTGCAGGGCGGCCTCAACTCGATGACCTTCGATGTCCCGGGTGGCGGGTGCCTGCGCGATATCCGGGTGACCTTCCACGGCGGACGCATCCTGCTCTACCCGCACATCGACGTCTGCCGATACGAAGGCCTGCGCCTGAAGCCGCAGGACAACAGGCCGGTGCCATCCGTGGCCTCGTCGAGTGGAGATTGACGGTGCATCGCAGAGGCCGGACCCGAGGACGGCAACCGATATCAGGCCGGGCGGCGGGAGGAACGTGCGCCCTGCCCCGAGGCTTTCCGCAAGCCCCGCTTTTCGAACCAATGATGCGCATAGGGGTTGCTGTTGTACGGGGCAATTTCCACGTATCCATTGCGCGCATACAGTGCACGGGCTTCGTCGAGCGTGCGATTGGTATCCAGCTGCAACTTGTCCAGGCCGATGTCGGCGGCGTATTTCTCGAGTGCCTCGAGCATGCGCTGGGCGATGCCGAGCCCGCGGGCCGAAGGCGCGACCCACATGCGCTTGATCTCGCCGAACCGGCGTCCCTTCACCTTGAGTGCGCCGCAGCCCACGGCCTGCCCGTCCAGGTACGCGGCAAGCAACAGGCCCGCGGGCGGCACGAGTTCCCCGGGATCGGCCGACGGGCCGCGCGCGGGATCGAACCCGGCCTCGAAGCGTGCGTCCAGTTCGCGGAAATACGCCTCGATGCAGGCGCGGGCGTCGGCACTGCCGGGATCGATGGGCTCGATCGTCACCATCGACGCACGCATGAGCCGCTCCACCTCGGCCATCGCCGCGATCAGTCGCGCACGCTGCGACTCGCCCAGCGGCGTCAGCAAGGAGGCGGCGAGATCCTGCGAACGCCGGTCGAGCGCGTCCCATTCCCTGCGTCCCTTCCGCGTCAGCGCGACCCGCCGTACCCGGGCGTCGCCGGCAGCGCGCTCCGAGGTTGCGATTCCCTGCCGTTCCAGTGAGCGCAGCAATCGGCTGAGATAGCCCGAATCCAGCAGCAGGCGAGCGCGCAGATCGCGGACGTTCGCGCCATCCCTGCCGATCTCGAACAGCACCCGCGCTTCGCCCAGCGAACGGCCGCGGCCGAGGTAGTCGTCGGTCAGCACGCCTATCCGCTGCGTGACCGCGCGATTGAACAGGCGAACCTGCTGAATCTGTTTTTCGTCCATTACCTGACTATAGTCAGGTAATGGACCGTGTCAACCCGGCAACCCCGCGCAAGACCACGGCGGGAAAGTCCACGCACCTGTGCGTTACGATGCCCTCCTTTCGCCGTATCGCAGCCAACCGCTGCCGCTGCAGGAGATTCCCCATCGTGTCGCATTATTCCGGCCCCCTGCTCACGCGCCCGATCGCCGAGGCGCTGCTGGCTGCACGCGATGCCGGTGCGGCCGAATGGACCGGCTCGCTGGATCTGGGCCGTTCCGGCGGCAGCGTGCTGCTGCAGGCGGATGCCTGGCAGTGGCGCGACCAGCGCTATCCCTATCCGGACAAGCTGAAGGACCGCACGATCTACTACTGGGACGGCGACGGGTTCTCGCCGGTGTCGCGTTTTGCCGGCGCGCTGATCAAGCTGGTACCGACCGAGTGGGGCGCCCCGACGTTCGAGATCGACGGCATCAAGATGCTGCCCACGTCGAAGGAATCGCCGTTCGAGGATGCGCGCCGCAAGGTGGCGCTGGTCGAACCGCGAGGCAAGGTGGTGCTGGACACCTGCGGTGGCCTGGGCTATTTCGCCGCGTGCTGCCTGGAGACGGGTGTGGCACACATCCACTCGTTCGAGAAGAACGCCGACGTGCTGTGGCTGCGCACGCTCAACCCGTGGTCGCCGGACCCTGGCACGGCAGCCAGCGGCGGCCGACTGGAACTCGCTCACGCCGACGTGTCGCAGGCGATCACCCGCTTCGCCGACGCCTCGGTCGACGCGCTGCTGCACGATCCGCCGCGCTTCGGCATCGCCGGCGAGCTCTACTCGCAGGCGTTCTACGGGGAACTGGCGCGCGTCCTGCGTCGTGGCGGGCGCCTGTTCCACTACACCGGCAGCCCGAACAAGCTCACCAGCGGTCGCGATGTGCCGCGCGAAGTGGCGAAACGGCTGGAGAAGGCCGGCTTCAAGGCGCAGCTGGCACTGGACGGCGTGCTCGCGACGAGCCGTCGCTAAGAGGCCCGCACGCACGCAAGTTCCCCCGGCCCCCGGATCCGTCTACAACCCGCCGCTCTTTTCCAGCGCACGACGCATGTCCTTCAGCGCCGCCGCAATGGCGTGCGCATCGATCACGCCGTAGCCGAACGTCACCGCCGGCGCGATGTCGTGCGTCATCGCATAGTCCGCAGTGGATTCCGCGCCGGGCGCGAAGCGCAGTACCGTGGGCAGGAGCCTCGACGCCCGCTCCGGTTCGCGGATGCGCGCGGCGAGGTGCAGTCCGGCTTCGGACGGGATGGGCTCCAGCCAGGGAGCGAGTTCGCCGCGCAACCCGTCGAGCAGCGCTTCACGCCGTTCCGCGTAGATCGGCCGCATGTGGCGTACGTGCCGCGCGAGATGGCCATCGCGGATGAAGGCGGCGAGCGCGGACTGGGTGATGGTGTCGCAGTGAGAATCCGTGCAGTGCTTGACCGTGACGAGACCACCGCGGGCCCAGGCGGGCGCGACCACGAAACCCTTGCGCAACGACGGGAACATGCTTTTGGAGAAGGTCCCGACGTAGAACACCAGGTCGTCGCGGTCGAGCATCTGCAGCGCGTCGAGCGGGCGGCCGCCGAAGCGGAATTCGCCGTCGTAGTCGTCCTCGATGATCACCGCATGGTGGCGGCGGGCGAAGTCGAGCAAGGCGGCGCGCCGGCGCAGGGACATGACTGCGCCGGTGGGCGACTGGTGCGACGGGGTGACGACGATGATGCGCACGTCCGGGGACAGGCGTTCGACGCAAAGACCTTCCTCATCCACCGGCATCGGCAGCAGTTGCGCACCGGCGGCGGCGAAAGCGGCACGGACCGGCGGATAACCGGGCTCCTCCACCGCTACGGCGGTCTGCCCCGGCGTGACCAGCAAGCGCGCGAGCAGATCCATCGCCTGCTGCGCGCCGGAGGTGACGACCACATCATCCGCCGTGCAAGCCACGGCCCTGGCGAACGCGACATGTTGCGCAATGGCCTCGCGCAGCGCGGGAATCCCCTCGGACGGCGCATACGCGAACGGCTCGCGCGAACTCCTGCGCAGGGTTTGCGCCATCAGCCGGCGCCAGACGTCGTGGGGAAAATGACGGTGATCGGGAATGCCCAGCCGGAAGTTGCGCTCGGGCAGCACGCGCGCCGGCGACGGCAGCAGGAACGGCGTACGCCAGATCGGCGCGAAACGTGGCGCTTCAGAACCGGGAACGGCCTTCGACGCCCGGTTCCGCCGTCGCCGGGAAAGATCGGCCACGACCGGCCTGGCACCCTTGCGTGGAATCAGATAACCCTCGGCGATCAGGAGATCGTAGACGCCGACCACGGTGTTGCGTGCCACGCCCAGCCCCCGGGCGACCTTGCGCGTGGCGGGCAATGGCGCATCCGGCAGCAGGCGTCCATCCAGGATCGCTGCGCGCAACTGTTGGTGCAATGCATGCGCGAGCGTGCCCCGACCGCGCGGCAACACCAGGGAAAACGGAAAAACTGGCTCCATCGAATATCCCGATAATGGATCAATCACTGGGCCAGTTTATGCCTAAAGTGAAAGCCGGAACCACGTCGCCAGCCCCGAGGAGACCCGGCCATGACCCTGTCGATCTGCGAAACATGCGGCACGCAATACCCGGATACCCCGACCCACTGCCCGGTCTGCGAGGACGAGCGCCAGTACGTCGGCGCGAAAGGCCAGACGTGGACTACGCACGAAGCCTTGAGGACCAGTCATTCGCTGCGCATCGAGGACGACGACGGCCTGCTCGGGATCGGCCTCGCACCCGGCTTCGCCATCAACCAGCGGGCGCTGTATCTGCCCACGGATGCGGGCAACATCCTGTGGGAGTGTCTCAGCCTGGTCACCGACGAAGCCGTCGCCGCCCTGAGGGCACGCGGCGGGCTGGACCTGATCGCGATCTCGCACCCGCACTTCTACACCTCGATGCTGCAATGGAGCGAGGCGTTCGGCAACGTGCCGATCCTGTTGCACGAAGCGGATCGGGAATGGGTGCGCCGACCCTCGCCGCACATCCAGTTCTGGCGTGGCGACTCGTACCGCCTGTCCGACGCCGTCACGCTGATTCGCAGCGGCGGCCATTTTCCCGGCAGCACCGTGCTGCACTGGAAGGATGCACCGGGACCTGGCGGTGCACTGCTGGCCGGCGATGCACCGCAAGTGGCAAGCAATCGGCGCCACGTCTCGTTCATGCACAGCTACCCCAACTTCGTGCCGATGTCGCCCGCTGCCGTGCGTGGCATGCGCACGCGTCTCGCCGGTTACGCGTTCGAGGATGTCTATGGCTACACCTGGAACCGCAACATCATCGGCGGCGGGCGCGAGGCAGTCGACGCGTCGTTCGAGCTCTACCTGTCGGCCATAGCCGCCTGAACTCGCCCTGCATGGAACCCGACCAATGACCACGCCATCCGTTCGTCTCCAGGACTACCTTCCCGCACGCTTCAGCACCGCCGCCGCCCGGCCATGGGTGCCCTCCTCGACACCCGGCAAGTCGTCCAGCCCGTTGCGCTTCTTCGCCGACGACCGTGGCTTCGTCGAACTGCTGCGGATGGAACCCGGCCTGGTGATGCCACTGCATCGCCATACCGGCGAAATCCACGCGTACAACCTAACCGGCACGCGCCAGCTCTGCACCGGCGAGTTGATCGGCCCCGGCGACTACGTCTACGAACCGCCGGGCAATACCGACTGGTGGAAGATCGTCGGCGACGAACCGATGCTTGCGCTGGTGATCGTCATGGGCACCGTCGAGTTCCTCGGCCCCGGCGGCGTGGTGACCGCTCGGGCTTCGGCCAGCACGCAACTGGCGGAGTACCGGCGCCATTGCCATGAGCAGGGTCTGCCGATGCAGGACCTCGTGGACCGATAGTCGACGCGGGACCCTGTCTACCTCATCGCCGATCGCGGCCGGATTCAACGGTCTCGCCAGGCATCCGGCCAATCACGATGTCGCGCCGGCGGCGACATCGCGTGGCGATTGCGCCGGTGGCATCGACGGCGCGCCGCGGCGCCCGCGGCACAGCGCCTGCGCCGCGTCACCCTGACCTACATGCTCCAGACCGGCCGCACTTCGATGGTGCCGTGGCTCGCGCCGGGGCAGCGCGCGGTCCAGGCCAGCGCCGCATCGAGGTCGGGCACGTCGATCAGGTAGTAGCCGGCCAGCTGTTCCTTGGAGTCCACGTAGGGACCATCCAGCACCTGCGATTTGCCATCGGCGACATGCACGGTGGTGGCGGTGTTGCTGTTTTGCAGGCGGTTCGAGCCCACCAGCACGCCGGCCGCCTTCAGCGCCTGCGTATACGCCCCGTAGGCCGCGACGCCCTGCTCCTGTTCGGCCGGCGTCATCTGCGCCCAGCCATTCTCGTTCGAATACAGCATCAACAGATATTGCATCGGGATTCTCCGCAATGAGTGACCGACGGGCAGTGTGCGCCGCCATTCCCATGACGCGCGAGGCCCGGCGATTTGGACAGCGCCGGCCCGCTGGCCGGCGCTGTCCATCCGTCCTACTTGCGCGGCGCGATGATCTCGCCGAGGTAATCGGGCGTGCCCTTCACGCGTATCAGATGCGGGTACTGCGGGCCGCCGTGGTAATCCACCGGCACGGTACGGTAGGCGCCCTGGTATTTCAGCAGCAGCTGGATCGGCGCCTTGCTGGCCCTGGCCGCCGTGATCGCCTGCTTCAGCACGTCGCTGCTGTAGTCCTGGCCGTCCACCGCGACCAGGGTGGCGCCGCTGCTGACGCCGGCCTTGAACGCCGGGCCGTTCCAGCGCACGTCGTTGATGTGGCCACCCTTGGCCAGAGTCAGGCCGATCGACCAGGTGAAGTTGTACAGGTGCCGGGGCGATTGCGGCCGGTTGTCGTACTGCTTTTCGTAGGCGCTTTCCTGGTCGGTGTAGACCAGCTTCCAGCCGGTTCCCGCCAGGCCGTCCAGCAGCGGTGGGTCGAGCGTATCCACGTGCGCGTGCAGGAAGCCGGCCCAGTCGCATTTCGCCACACCGTTCAGGGCCGCCACCACGTCGTCGAAGGTATAGGTCTTCGTGACGTAGCTGCCGTTGTCGACACCGAAGAACGCGCGCGCGAAATCGTCCAGCGACTTGCGGTCGTGTGTCAGCTCGCGCAGCCTGGCGTCAACCTCCAGCCACATCATCTGGCCGGCGCTGTAGTACTCCTCGCTCATCTGCCAGCTGCGATACGGCAACCCCGAGCGGCGGGCCGCGGTCGGGTCGTTGGTGGTGTCCTGCAGCGTGCGCCACTGGAAGCCCTCGCGATTGCGCTCGTAGTTGGCCGCGGTCATCGCCAGCGCGTCGCGGAACTGTTCTGGCGACCACAGGCCCGAGCGCGCGGTCAGCACGAAACCCCAGTACTGCGTCTGCCCCTCGTACACCCACAGCAGCGAATCGCCCATCGGCACGTTGAAGTTGGGCGTCCACAGGTCGGCCGGACGACGGAACTTTCCGTTCCACGAATGGGCGTACTCGTGCGCCAGCAGGTCGCGGCCGGGTGCGTTGTCGCTCCAGGCGGTGAAGTAGTCCGCATCCATGCCGTCTTCGCTGGACTGGTGATGCTCGGTGCCGTTGCCGCCCAACTGGTCGGACAGCGAGAACAGGAAGTCGTAGTGGTCGTAATGATGCGAGCCGAACAGCGCGGTCGCCTGCGCCACCAGCGCGCGATGCACCTTCAGCTGTTCGGGCGTCATCGCCAGGTACTTCGGCGCGTCGGCGACGATGTCCATATGCACCGGCGCCCCGCCAGGCGGCGTGAGATCCACGCGCTTGAAATACTCGCCGGCGTAGATCGGCGAATCGACCAGGTTGTTGAACGTCACCGGCTTGAACATGGTGGTGTCGTCCGAGTGCGAGGCCGGCTCCAGTGCGCTGCCGAGCTGCCAGCCGTGCGGCAGGGTCACGCTGGGCGCGAAGGTGATGCCGCGCGTGAAATGGCCGGCCGGATACAGCGCCACCTTGCTCCACTCCATGTCCATCATGCGGTCGGTGATCTCGAACCCGCCGTCACGGGGCGACAGGTACTGGAATTCCGCGTCGATGCTGGCCACGCCCGCGGGCACGTCGAGATGGAACGCGTACACGTCGTACTCGTCGCGCTTCCATTTCAACGGCTTGCCGGCGGCGGTGAGCCGGAGGCCGGCCAGCATGGCGATCGGGCCGGTCGGCGAGTGGTCGCCGGGAATCCACTGCGGGTACAGCAGGGTCAAGGCGCCCGCCTGCACGGGGATCGTCTCGTGCACGCGGAAGATGCCCTGCGAGGTGTCGCCGGCATCGACGTGCAGAATGATCGTGCCGGGATACGGCGTGTCCTGCGGCGGCGGCACCCGGGCGCTGCCCGCTTCCTGCGCGCACACGGCAGTGGCCGCGAGCGTCAGCGATACAGCGATGAGAAGACGTGTGACGGTGCGGCGCACGACAGCCGGCAGCCCGGCGGGAAAAGCAAGGATCATGGGGAACTCCGGCCATCCGACAAAAGATTTCCCCAACCTATCATCCCCGGCGCAGCATGAGTTGCACGCCAGGCAATACCGCCTTCCGATGAACCTCCATTCCACCGCAACGACGCCTCGCCGGACGCTTCGCCGCGCCGGGAACGTGCCCCCCGCCGCCTGCCTTTGCCCGGATCGTTGCAACAGTCGTGGCATCACTTCCAGCTGCTTCGGGAAGTGAGCCCGGCACCGTTCCGGAGCGTTCGACGGACGTCCCGACCGCATGGCCGGGCGCAGAGACCAGGCATGACATCGATTGCGCCTTCGCGGTGATCCCCGATCCGGTCAGGTACCGATCCCTCGACGATCCGGCTCGGGCCAGCGGGCCCGCTGTGGATTCCCGGGAACAGAACGGGCGTGGTGGAGTACCGCCACCACGCCCGTAGCTGTCACCTTGCCGAGGACTCAGAGTTCGAATTTCGAGATACGGGTCGCCCAGTTGCCAAGGGCGCCGCGCGTGCCGCCGCACTGGAACATCGGTGCGGTCAGGTAGTCGGTCAGGGTGCAGGTCTGCGCGATGTACTCCGATGCGGTCCAGATCCTGTCGCCATCGGTCGCGGCCGCGCCATAGTCGCCCCAGCGCGGCCGATTGCCGGCGAGATAGGGGATGCCGGTAAAGCCGTCCCAGGGACCCGCGCCCGCCGCGGCAATGTGGACGTCGCCGGCACCGATTTTCGCATCGAAGCTGGCGTAACCCGCACTGGGATAGTTGTCGGGACCGACCACGGTGAACGCGATGACGCCACGTCCGCTTCGGGTGACCGCGGCAGCGCCGTAGGTCAGATTCGCGTCGGGCAGGGCCAGCGTGCCGTTGGCGAAGAGCCCGCCCGAATGCGGGTTGATCACGAAGTAGTTGATGCCCGAGCCATGAGTTCCATCGGCCAGCAGGACATCGGTATCCAGCGTGCCCCACAGCTTGCCGTTGGCGTAGGTCACCTGCTGCATGCGCGAATCATTCACCGCCATCGGGCGCGGCGTCGGGTAGACGATGTTCGGGTAGCCGAGATAGGTCGGTGCGCACCCGGTCAGGGCAAAGCAGTCGCGCAAGGGTGTATCACCGGGCTTCTGCTGGACCAGACTGGTCGGCACGGCATAGTCCTGCACGGTCAGCGGCGAGACGTCCAGGTTGAGCGCCGTGGGGGCCTTGTCGATGGCCCGTGTGTTCGACACCGACCACAGCCACAAGGTATTGGACGTGCCGGAGTCGTAGAACACGGCGTCCGAGCTGAGCAGGTATTCGGTCCCTCCCCTGGCACCGGCAAACTGCCCGTCCGGCGAAGTGGCCGGCCAGACCGTGAACGCCGGCGCCGGAATGTTCGGATCGCCGCCGTTGAACAACACGACGTTCGGTGACGCGGCGCCATGCACCAGGGCCTTCTTGGAGATGGCGTAGATCTGCGCTCCGTAGAAGCCGGAACCGAACAGTGCGAACTCGTTGGTGGTCAGGAAGATCGCGTTGTTGTCGGCGCCGATGTGCGGGTAGTCTCCCAGGCAGAATCCGCCGTCGCAGCCGTGGTCCGGGGTGCCCTGCGTGCCGTTGTTCTGCACCGGCAGATGGTAGATATTCCAGGCACCGGTGGGATTGGCAGTCTGACTGACCGCGATATCCAGGTGATTGGTGCCGGCCAGCGACGATGTCGTACCCACGCGATCGAGCGTCAACACGACCTGGAACCAGCGCCGGGTGTCCGAGTCGTAGTAGCACGACGGATCGGTGATGCTGGGTCCGTACGCTCCGGTGCTGCGATTGATCGCCGCGGGGTAGCCATAGAACGTATTGAGATCGACGGGACCGACGAGCTCGTTGCCGGATTTGTCATAGACGGCCAATACGTCGTTGACACTTTCCATGACGAAGCCGTTGCCGACGCACAACCCCTGGTCGGGCGGCTCCACCGAAAACTGGTTGCCACCATTGGCGTAACGCTGGTCGTGGAAATTCAGACCGTCGAAGCCCCCGCGCAATTCGGGATTCGACTTCGCGCGCCGGCCATGCCCCATCCAGTTGCGTCCATGATGGCCATGACGACGGCCGATCGTTCGGTTCACCACGGGCTGGGGCCCGAGGTCGCCGGCATCACCCGAATCGGCGTCCCCGCCGGCCATCGCGGGATCCTGTTCCAGGCTGGTCAATGGTGCGCCCCCAAGAGGCGTGGTCACGGGTACCGTGGTGCCTCCTTTTTGCAGTGTGAGCGAGGTTGGTGGCGCGCCTAGTGCGCACGTGGCGAACGCCACGGCTGCCATGGCGATCAGCAATCGAGTCTTCATTGCACCGGTCTCCTGTGCGTATGGTTAGGTGACCGCGCCCCCTGTAAGACGCTGAATATCGGTTGCACCGATAGGCGTCCGCGCAAGTACGCATACTTGACATATGCGCCGGAGCAGTCTACGCGCCAGCGCGGGGATTCGCCAAGGGGTGCATGGCATCGGAAGCCGGTGGAACGACCCGGCGGTCGCCCGCCCCTCCGCGCCGCGGAAATCCGTCCTGCCCTGCCTCGACCCGCGGGCGGAACCGCCCCGTTCCCCGCACCATTTGCCGTGGCGGGCAGGAGCCGATCCGACGCCAGGCATTGCCCTTGGCGTCTCTTTCCGTCATGGCAGCTGGATACCGGGATACCAGCCGCTCCCCGACACGACCGCGCGGCTCGACCGTGGATGATCGCCCGGCCTGACATCATCCACATGCGAGCGGGATGGGGCGATGCCGCGTCAGCTCAGCTGATGCGCAGGTGGTCCTCGACCATGCGGACGCCCGGTGCGGACCAGGCGGCGCGTTCCACTGCCCGGCGCTCCTCCCAGTTGTCGACCTCACCTTCGATGCTGACCCGGCCACCGTCGCGGACGAAAACGCGGATCCGGCTCGCCTCGACTTCGGCCTGTCGCTTCAGCGCGTTATTGATGCGCTCCACGATGTCGGCGGATTGCACCGCCGGCGTCAGCGCGATGTCGTTGGTCACGCCGAGTACGCCGGACAATCTGCGTATGCTGGTCTCGGCTGCTTCGCGCTGATAGTTCCAGCCCACCTCACCCATCAGCGTGACCCAGCCGTTCTGTACTTTCACGTGCACCGAATCATGCGGCACCGACGAAGTCCACGCGAGGATATCGATCGCCCGCTGAGCGATCTCGTCGTCGTTGGATTTCTTGTCGCCGGGGAAGCGGACCTGGATCTCCTGCGCAATCGCCTTGACGCCCTTGACGCGCCAGGCGGCCCGTTCGGCCGCGACCTTCTGCGTGTAGCTCGGGACATGGCCGGAAAGCGTGATCACGCCTCTTTCCGCCGTCACGCCGATGTCCGCCGAATCGATGCTGGGCTCGAAGTCGAGCTCGTCAATCACATTCTGCTGCAACAACTTGTCGTCCATCGCACACCTCCGCAGGGGGATTTGGGGGAGTGTCATTAGCGCCCCATTCCACCGCCGGAATATTGATCGACGTCAACTGATCCGGCGTTCCTCCGCTCCACGACGGGATCGGCCGCCGGCTCCAAACGATCGGTGCAGGCGGCATGGCGGTTTCATTCCGCGGACATCGGCCCGACCTCAGACGTCGCTCCCCCCGACACCTCTCCCGCTGCTTCTTTCGCGGGCAGGATGGCTTTTTCGAGGCCCTGCTAGACTCTGGCGACCGACTGACGACGAGGTTCAATCGGGGGAGTACGGATGCTGAGGGGTTCTCCACAATCTTGTTGAGGTTCGGGTGACATGGCCATGCCGTTGTCGTGGAAGATCGGAGCAGTGGCCGCGAGTTTGATCGTCGGCATGCTGGGCTGGAATGGACTTTCCCGGTACCTCGCCGCGCGCCAGGCCGATGAGATCATCCACGATTCCGCCCGCACCGCCGAGCTGGATGCGCAGCTGGCCAGAGCCCGCGCCAGGCAAAACCGGGAACTGTTGGCGAACGAGCTGAAGCAGCGTCGCGAGGACTTGTCCAACACGTACCAGCAGGTCAAGGAAGATGCCCGGCTGTACCAGGAAGAACAAGCCATACGCCTGAACAAGCAGCGGCAGGAAGCACTTCGCGTAAAGGCAACCTATCGGCTGGACCGGAACCAGCGGTGTGTTGGCGGCATCGTCATCAACCGCAGCGGCTCGAGTTTCACGCAGACGGTCGGTACCGACGGCAAGCCGATCCCGTGCAAGGGCGACACGGCGGCGCAACCGCTGCGCTGAATCGGCACCCCCATCACCGCGACTGCGTCGGGCACGGTTCCCGGCACCTTTTCCTTTTTTCCTCCACCCATGGATCTACCTCGCCTATGCACGTGCTCTTCGAGGAAATCGACTATTGCCCGACCCCGATCGGGGCCGTGAGCCTCCGGCGCCGTTTCGAGCTGACGCTGAAGCGCGAGGTCTACGAGATCAAGCTGGACGACGAGTTCCTGATGTCGAGCCTGTTCACCGCGTCGGAGGAAGCGCTGGCGCGGCTGGGCCTGGCCGCGCTCGAGGGCGGGCAGCTCGACGTGGTTGTCGGCGGGCTGGGCCTGGGCTACACCGCACGCGCCGTGCTGGAGCACGACAAGGTCGCCGCGCTCGCGGTGGTCGAGATGCTCGCACCGGTGATCCAGTGGCATCGCAAGGGACTGCTGCCGCTGGGCCCGGAGCTGGTGGCCGACCCACGCTGCCGCTTCGTGCAGGGCGACTTCTTCGCGCTCGCCGGCTCGGCACAGGGGTTTGATCCGGAGTCGCCCGGCCGCCGCTTCGATGCCATCCTGCTCGACATCGACCACTCCCCCGAAGCCCTGCTGGACCAGCGCAGCACCAGCTTCTACCAACCCGACGGTCTGCGTGCGCTGACCGCCCACCTCAAGCCGGGCGGCATCTTCGGGCTGTGGTCCAACGACCGCCCCGACCCCGCCTTCACCGCTCGTCTCGCCGGCGTGTTCGCCGAGGCCTGGGCCGAACCGGTCACGTTCGACAACCCGCTGCAGGGCCGACCGTTCACGCAGACGGTCTATCTGGCCCGCCGCGGCCGATAGCCATGCCGGGCGGATCGATCGGGGATTTACGTCCGCCCATGTAAACGTTTACATTTAGCCGCTGGCGCCCCCGGCGCGCCCCTCGCGCCTCCCAGGAGAAAGAATGAGCCCTCCCACACCCCTCCCTCGGCGCGCCCCGCTGCTGTCGTCCGTCGCAGCCTGTGCCTTGAGCCTGGCGCTCGCCCGGGGAGCACTGGCCACCGAGGCTGCTGCGCCCCGGTTTCCGCTGGCGCAGCAACCGTCCAATGCGCAACTGGCCTCCCCCGCGATCAGCCAGAAAGTCGACGCGCTGCTGAAGAAGATGACCCTGGCCGAGAAGATCGGCCAGTTGATGCAGTACAACGATCAGGGCTCGTCGGCGCCCACGGCGGCCGATGCGGAGGGTGCGCTCGCCGCCAATCCGGAAACGCGCGACCACGTCGACGCGTACGAACTGGCTCGGAAGGGACAGCTGGGTTCGATGCTCAACGTGATCGGTGCGGAGAAGACGCGCCGTTTCCAGGAGGCGGCGATGCACAGCCGCCTGGGCATCCCGATCCTGTTCGGCGCCGACGTGATCCACGGTTATCGCACCATCTATCCGGTGCCGCTGGGCCTGTCCGCCTCGTGGGATCCGCAGCTGGTGCAGGACGTCTCGCACATGGCCGCGGTCGAAGCCACCACCGCCGGCGTGAAATGGTTCTATTCGCCGATGGTCGACATCTCGCGCGACGCGCGCTGGGGCCGCTCGACCGAGGGCGCCGGTGAGGATGCCTACCTCGGTTCGGCGATGGCGCGCGCGTATATCCGCGGCTACCAGGGCAGCGATCTCTCGAAGCCCGAGAGCGTGGCCGCATCGGTCAAGCACTTCGCCGCCTACGGCGCGGCCGAGGCGGGCCGCGAATACAACACCACCGACATGTCCGACATCCGCCTGCGCCAGGTCTACCTTCCGCCCTACAAGGCCGCGGTGGACGCCGGCGCGGCCACGATGATGAGCTCGTTCAACGCGCTCAACGGCGTGCCCGCCACCGCCGATCCGTACCTGATGGACGAGATCCTGCGCAAGGAATGGGGCTTCGACGGCTTCGTGGTCAGCGACTACACCGCGGTGATGGAACTGACCCATCACGGCATCGCGCTGGATGCCGCCAGCGCCACCCGGAAGGCGCTGGACGCCGGGGTCGAGGTGGACATGATGTCCCACTTCTACGACACCCAGATTCCCAGGCTGCTGAAGCAAGGCAAGCTGTCGATGGCGACCGTGGACGAGGCGGTGCGCCGCGTGCTGCGGGTGAAGTTCGCGCTGGGCCTGTTCGAGCATCCGTATGCGCGCGGCACCGAGGAGGTGACGCAGGCCGTGGCGGCGCATCGTCCGCTGGCGCGTCGCGCGGCCGAGGAGTCGTTCGTGCTGCTGAAGAACGGCGGTGACGGCGTGGCCCCTGTGCTGCCGCTCGCCGCCGACGTGAAGAAAGTCGCCTTGATCGGCCCGCTGGCCGACAGCGCCGGCGAGATGCAGGGCGCCTGGGGCGGTGCGCAGCATCAGCCCGACGTGGTCACCGTGCGCGGTGGGCTGGAGGCGCGCATGAAGCAGAGGGGCGGCGAGCTGCTCTATGCCAGGGGCACCGACATCGACGGCGATTCCGAGGCGGGCTTCGCCGAAGCCCGGCGCGCGGCCGAGCGGGCCGACGTGGTGGTGATGGCGCTGGGCGAATCCAGCAGCATGAGCGGCGAAGCGGGTTCGCGCGCGCACCTGGATCTGCCGGGCAACCAGCAGAAGCTGCTGGAAACGATTGCGGCGACGGGCAAGCCGGTCGTGCTGCTGGTGTTCTCCGGACGTCCGCTGGTGCTGGACTGGGCGGCCACGCACGTGTCGGCGATCATGGCCGTCTGGTTCCCCGGTACCGAGGCCGGTTCGGCCGTCGCGAGTACGCTGTTCGGCGACGTTTCGCCCAGCGGCAAGCTGACCATGAGCTTCCCGCGGGCGGTCGGCCAGGAGCCGCTGTACTACAACCAGTTCCCCACCGGCCGCCCCGCCGGCGACGCGGACCTGAGCAAGCCGCCGGCCGGCGACACGCGCTTCGTCTCGCGCTACAT
This sequence comes from Rhodanobacter ginsengisoli, assembly GCF_042657065.1. Lineage (NCBI taxonomy): Bacteria > Pseudomonadati > Pseudomonadota > Gammaproteobacteria > Lysobacterales > Rhodanobacteraceae > Rhodanobacter > Rhodanobacter ginsengisoli. The sequence goes on along the minus strand of NZ_JBHSNF010000001.1, from coordinate 1,390,624 downwards.
CGACGTGCCGAACTCCGCGCTCTATCCGTTCGGCTACGGCCTGAGCTACACCACGTTCGCCTACTCGGGCGTGCACCTGTCGCGCAAGGCCGTACCGCTGGCCATGGCCAATCGCGCCGATGCCCATGACCTGGTGACGGTGAGCGCAACGGTGAAGAACACCGGCCGGCGCGAGGCCACCGAAGTGGCGCAGCTCTACGTGCGCAATCTCGGCGCCAGCGTCGAGCAGCCGGTGCGCAGCCTGAAGGGTTTCACGCGGGTGACGCTGAAGCCGGGGCAATCGAAGCAGCTCACGTTCCAGCTCGGCTTCCCGGAGCTGTCGTTCTGGAACGTGCGCAGCCGGCAGGTGATCGAGCCCACGCATTACACCGTGTGGGTCGGCGGCAGCTCGCTGGCGACCGCACAGGCGGATTTCGACGTCACGCCCTGATCGAACGCCGACATGCCGGGGCGGCGACTCTCAGTCGCCGCCCCCCTTCAGGGCATTCCGCACCACGGCGGCGCGAATCAGCGCCTTCAACGCCGCTTCATCGATCGAGTCACCCTCATGGAAATCGATGGCGCGCCGCGTGTTGCCGTCGAGGCTGGCGTTGAACAGGCCGGACGGGTCGGCCAGCGAGGCGCCCTGGGCAAAAGTCATCTTCACGGCGTTCCTGTACGTCTCGCCGGTGCAGATCATCCCGTCGCGGTACCACACCGGAACCCCTCGCCACTTCCACTCCTCGACCACGTCGGGAACGGCCTGCCGGATGATCCTGCGGATGCGCGCGAGCATTTCGCCGCGCCAGTCGCCCAGCGACTCGATCCGTGCGTCGATCCGTTGCGAGGGCGTCTCGCCCGCGGGGGCTTCCTTCGGGCCGGTCTTCTTCATGGTCGGTGTCGCCTTCTTCATCGTTGTCATCGCGCCTTCTCCAGCCAGGTCCGCTCGCCGGAGGCCTCAGCGCCGCTCCTGCACGCGCAGCAGGTTGCCCGCGGGATCGCGCACGGCGCAGTCGCGAACGCCGTACGGCTGTTCGGTCGGCTCTTCGACGATCTCGGCACCGCTGGCCTGGATCCGCTCGAAGGCGGCATCCAGGTCCTTCGTGGCCAGCAGCATCATGGCGTAGGTGCCCTTGGCCATCATCTCGGCGATGGTGCGTTTTTCGTCATCGTTCACGCCGGGGCTGGCGGCGGGCGGGAACAGCACGATCGACGTGCCGGGCTGGTCGGACGGGCCGACCGTGATCCAGCGCATGCCGTTGTAGCCGACGTCGTTGCGCACCTCGAAGCCGAGCGTGTCGCGGTAGAACGCCAGTGAGGCGTCCGGATCGGTGTGCGGGAGGAAGCTCGAGTAGATGGTGATGTCCATGGCAGTCGCTTTCGGTGTGGATGGAGCCGTCATGCTAGATCCGGCTCGGGGGCCGGCGCTTCTCGATTCCTGATCGGTCGCGTCACCTGCCGCGCCACGCACGACGGCATCCCCGCCGTCGCAGCCGACGCCTCGCGCCGATAGACGCTGGGCGGCACCCCGGCCAGCTCGGCGAAGCGCGTGCTGAACGTGCCCAGCGACGAGCAGCCCACCGCGAAGCAGACCTCGGTGACGCTGAGGTCACCACGCCGCAGCAATGCCATCGCGCGCTCGATGCGCCGCGTCATCAGGTAGCTGTAAGGCGATTCACCGAAGGCGAGCTTGAACTGGCGGCTGAGGTGTCCGCCCGACATGTGCACGCCCTGCGCGAGCGCCTCCACATTCAGCGGCTGCGCATACTCCCGGTCGATCCGGTCGCGCACGCGACGCAACCGCGCGAGGTCGCGCAAGTGCAACGCGGTGGCGGGTCGACTGGTCATGGGCGGATCGTCCCACCTGGGAGCGAAGGGCTCAAGCGGGTGGCGCCATCGGGACAGATTTGCCGGTGGAAAGGCCCCCTCCCGCGGACAGATCGCCCCGGACGCCCGCCGCCCTGGCCTTTTCGGGCTTGAAAGATCGTTAGAATCGCACTCATCCGGGCAATTCACCGAACATGGGAGCACATCCCTCCATGGCATCGATGTCCACGCCGCCACCGATTCCTCCCGCGACCTGCGGCAATTGCGGCGCGCCGCTGTACGGAAAGTATTGCTACGCCTGCGGCCAACCGGTGGAAGGCCTGGTACGGCATTTTGGCAGCGTGCTGGGCGACGTGCTGGACAGCTTGCTCAACATCGATGCACGCATCCTGCACACGCTGCTGCCCTTGTACTTCCGGCCCGGGAAACTCACGCTGGACTACTTCGCCAACAAACGCGCCCGCTACGTGACGCCGTTCCGGCTGGTCTTCTTTCTCGCGATCATCGCGTTCCTCGCGATCCAGCTCGCGATCCGCACAAGCGCCACCCCGCTCGTGCAATTCCGGACGCCGCCCATTCACGGTGTCGCGATCAGTTCGGCCCCCGTGACGACGACGCAGGACACCCATTTCGCGAACGGCGACATCAAGTTCAACGATGAGGTCGTGTGGAACCGCGAGTCCAGGCCATTACTCGTCGGATGGTTGCCTTCGTTCGCCAACGAGTGGCTCAACGACTCGATCGAGCGCGCCCGCAACAACCTGCACGACATGAACTCGGGCAACGCCGCCGCCGCAAAGGCCGCGGCCTGGCGCCTCATGGGCGGGGTATTTGCGGTCGCGCCGCAGGTACTGTTCGTGCTGCTGCCGGTGTTTGCGTTGCTGCTGAAGGTCTTCTATATCTTCAAGCGACGGATGTACATGGAACACCTGATCGTGGCCATGCACAGCCACGCCTTCATCATGCTGTCGCTGCTGGTGCTGGTCGCGCTGGATCTGCTGCGCGGCTGGATAGCACAGCATGCCGCCTGGCTCGGCGCGCCACTGGGCTGGCTGCATGCCGCGGCCTGGCTGTGGATGCTCGCCTACCTGTTCCTCATGCAGAAGCGGGTGTATCGGCAAGGGTGGTTCATGACTTCGCTGAAATATGCCGGCGTCGGCATTTGCTACAGCGTGCTGATCGGATTCGGCATGGCGTTTGCGCTGCTGATCAGCCTCGGCAGTTCGTGAGCCGACCGGTGTCGGGGTCCGTTCGAGGGGATGGAAGGCCGGGTGGAGCGCGTTCCGAATCCCTGCCCGGCGTCGCTCATGGAAGCATTTCCAGCGCTTGCCTGTCCGGCGGGAAGCCGGGTGCGCCGATCCTGGGCGGGTCGGCACGCCACACGGTGGCGGGCGCGCGCAACAGGCCGCCCGTCCGCTGGGCGCCTTGCGGCGCCATCGATGATGGCCGCCGGCGCCCGCTGGGGTCGGCCATCCCGCCGCCGGCAGGCCGGCGCCGACAGTTCGCTTGCATTTGACGTCCCTGCCGCCGCAGGCATACGCTGCGAGCCGACCTGAGGCCCCCTTGCGAGTGATCAATCATGAGTCTGGACATCTCGATTTCGCTGACCGATTCCGACCTGAAGCTTTTCATCGACGGCATCAAGGGTGCCCAGAAGACGGTCGCCAATGAGGACGAGGCCGCCATCATCGCCGCGGCCCGCAAGTTGCTCGAACAAAGCCACAGCAGCAATCTGCCGGATTTCGTCAGCACCCGGCTCAAACACCTCAACACGATGATCGCGATGGTCGAGGACAAGGGTTTCGCCCTGCCCGACGCCGACCGCAACAACGTGCTGGCGGCGCTGGCCTACTTCGCCAGTCCCGATGACCTGCTGCCCGACAACATCCCGATACTGGGCTTCCTCGACGACGCGATCATGATCGAGCTGTGCGTGCGCGAACTCGAGCACGAGATCGAGGCCTACTGCGATTTCCGCAAATGGCGCGACAACGAAGCCAGCCGGCGCGGCGTGGACCACGCCGGACTGATGCTGACCCGCGTCGAGTGGGCCGAAGCACGCCGGGCCCAGGCGATCGAGCGCATGCATCGCAATCGCGAAGAGTCCTACGCCAGCGGCCGCTGGGCGCCGGTGCTGTTCAGGGTGCGCTGAGCCACCTCGATCGGCACGGTGCGGAGAGATGCAAGGGGCGCTTCGGCGCCCCGGTTTTTTGCGTGGCGGCCCGGATGGTCATGACCGAAGCTGGCAGTTGAACACGGGGGCGGTTGAGATGACCCGGGTCCGGCAGGCCGCGCCGACTCACCGGCCCTGGGCGAAACCGGCATCGGCGCCGACTGTTTGCGAAGTGCGCTCAGCGCCCCGCCCGGGCGGTCCTGCGCTGGGGCACGAGCTCGGCCACCACCGGAAAATGGTCGGACGGATAGCTCGCACCCTGGTGCGTGGTGACCGTGCTTACGGCGCGCGTGGTGAAGCCGCGGGTCAGGATCCAGTCGATCCGCCGGTCGGGATTGCCGGTGAAGTTGTGAAACGTCTTCGCCGGGCCGGATCGCGAAGTCGCACCGGCCCACGCATCGTGCAGCGTCCGGGTCAGCTTCGCGTGCACCGGGCTGTCGGGGCCGCAATTGAAATCCCCGGCCAGGATCACCCGCGTCGTCGATGGCAGCTTGCCGATCCGCTGCATGATCTCGTCCGCGCTGAGCATGCGCGCGCGGACATCCTCGTCCCGGTAGGGGAAGTGCGTATTGAAGTAATCGAACGTGCCACCGCCATGGCGCAGGCGAAACCGCGCCCAGGTGACCATGCGCGGATACGGCTGACCCCAGGTCCTGCTGCCGGGCACATCCGGCGTATCGGAGAGCCAGAAGTCCCCGGAACGCAGCACCTTCAACCGGTCCGTGCGATAGAACACGCCCATGTGCTCGCCCTTCGTACCGCCGTCCCTGCCCTGGCCGAACCAGGCATAACCGGGCAGATGGGCGGCGATGTACTCGCCCTGCTCCTGGGTCAGCTCCTGCGTGCCAAGCACGTCCGGATGCTGCGCCTTGACCACCTGCACCAGCAGGTCGCGCCGATGCACCCACGCGTTCATGTCGGTGTCCGCCGGCACGCGGACGTTGAACGTCATCACGCGCAGCGGCGCGTCGGTCGCGGAACTCGGGCACGCCACACCCAGCATCAGGACGCAGAAAAACATGGAACACCAGTGGCGCAGGGTCATCACACAGCCTCGGGCGGGAAGTATCGTCGGGAACCAGAGCCTAGCGGAAAAAGGGCAGCCCGGTCCCCGTTCGGAGCACGCCCCGAACCCGGGCGATTTCAGTGCGGCAACGCCTGCAGCGAACGCAACAACGTGGCCATGCCGCCCCAGGCGATCTGCGCACCGATGCACAGCAGGATGAAGGAGATCAGTCGCTGCACACCGCTGATCGCATGTCCCGGCAGCATCCGGCTGAGCCGGGGCGCATACGCATAACTGAAGAACACCAGCACAGCCAGCACGATCGCCGCGACGAAGATCGCCGCATGCGTCAACAGGCTGGCCTGCCAGGCGTGGCCGGCGGCATGCGCGCTGAGCGTCAGCACCACCACGATCACGCCCGGGCCCACGGTGACCGGAAAGGTCAGCGGGTAGAACGCCTGGCTCATCACCGTGTCGACATCGGGCCGGGCGGCCGGGGCATCGCCGGGCGAGGGGTCGTGCGCATTGAGCATGCTCCAGCCCATCGCGGCCAGGGTCAGGCCACCGGCGACCTGCAGCACCGGCAGGCTGATGCCGAAGAACTTCAGGATCAGGGAACCCAGCAGCTCGATCACCGCGACAGACCCGAGCATGCCCAATGCAATGCGCCAGGCCAGCCGCCGATAGACCGCGGGTGGCTCGTCGCCCACGATGCTCATCAGGATCAGCGCCGAACCCAGCGGGTTGACCACGGGCAGCAGTGCAGCGAATGCCAGTGGGATGAAGCGGAGGGCAGAGTCGAACACGGGCGGAGTCTCCAGGCCACGATCCACGGCGTCGAGCGCACCGACGGCATGACGTTAACACCATCGAACCCGGGGTCCATCGGACGCCCATGGCCACCGGCACATTTTCTCCACGGGAACGGCCGCCGCCGGCCACATGCGACAGGCAGGATCGGGACGAGCAGTTCCAGCCGATGTCCCGACTTGAAACGACGACGCTGGCCGAGCGCCAGAACGGAGGAGTGTGATGAAGTTGTGGGCCATTGCCCTGGGGTTGCTGGCAGCATGCACGAGCGCGCATGCCCAGACGACGGTTTGGCGGCCCGCCGCCGGGCACACGCAAATGCCGATATGGCCCGGAGCGGCGCCCGATGCGCAACCCGTCCCGGGGCCGGAAACCGACACGCGGGGGGCGCTGACCAACGTGACCCGACCCACGATGACGGTCTACGCGCCCAAGGGGAAAAACACGGGAGCCGCGGTCGTCGTGTTCCCGGGCGGCGGCTTCCATATCCTGGCCATCGACCTCGAAGGCACCGAGGCCTGCGACTGGCTGACGTCGCGGGGCATCACCTGTGTACTGCTGAAGTATCGCGTGCCGAGCATCCCTTATGTCTGGCAATGCGATTGCCGTCCGCACAATCTTTCGACATCGGTGCCGTCGTTGCAGGACGTCCAGAGAACGATGGGGCTGGTGCGCTTTCATGCGGCGCAGTGGCACGTCGATCCGCACAAGGTGGGCGTACTGGGATTCTCGGCAGGCGGATTCCTGGTGGCGGAAATCAGCACGAATTTCGAGCACCGCATGTATCCGCCGGTGGACGCTGCCGACAAGGAAAGCGCCCGCCCGGATTTCGCCATGGCGATCTATCCGGGGCATCTCGCGACCGACGACGGCAAGCTGAACCCCGACGTCCCGGTCTCCGGCAAGACGCCTCCCACGTTCCTGCTGCAGGCGGAAGACGATTACGTGGATGGGGTGAACCAGTCGCTGGTCTACTACACCGCGCTGGCGAAGGCGCACGTGCCGGCGGAAATGCACCTGTATGCCCACGGCGGCCATGCGTTCGGCCTGCGGCGCACGCCGCTTCCGATTAGCGGGTGGCCTCGACTGGCCGATGCGTGGCTGCGCACGATCGGCATCGTCCGGGACTGAGCATGAAACATCGTGCCAGCGACGATATTGAACGCCTTCGGCGGCGACCTCGTCCAGGCCATGGCGGAAAGGACACCCGGCTGCCCCGCGGGCCGGTGGAGCCCCGGAGAACCCGGAGGCGAGGATGCCGGGACGGAGCCAATGGCGTCCTCCGGCGCTGTTTCATTGAACTCCCTCCCCCAGCCGTTCATCATGAGGCCGGGCCGCACTCCACGGGAGCGGCCAGGCGCTCACGGCGAAAACCAGAGACGGCCCGATACCACTGATGGAAATTCGAACGTGTTCCGCGCGGTTGCTCCTGCTGGCGCTCTTGCTGGTCTGCGGGAACCTGTCGGCCACCGTGACGCTTCGGCAGATGGACGGACGTCCGCTGGGTACGGCGACCAGCTACCTGCAGGAGACGACCGCGCCGCTGACGCTCGAGCAGGCCTTGTCCGCGTACGGGCACGGCGCGTTCACCGCCAGTCTCAAGCCCGTACTGACGTTTGGCATCGGGCCGAAGCCGGTATGGATCCATCTCGGCATCGACAATGACGCCGCCGCCACGCAGATCCGGCGGCTGACCGTCGGCATTTCCTGGCTGGATCACGTGGACATCTACGTCCGCCACGACGACCGGACCACGGCGACCTGGCGAATGGGCGACCGCCTGCCGTTCGCACTTCGGCCGATCGACAGCCACGTGTTCGCCGCCGACGTCGGGCTGCCGCCCGGCCGCAGCGACCTGATGCTTCGCATCGCCACCTTCGATCCGATGGTGCTGCCGATCTCGCTGCAGGCACCCGCGCAGGCGGCCTCCGCCGAAGGCAGGGAATCGGCCAGTTACGCCTTCATCTACGGGTTCATGTTCGCGTTGCTGGCCTACAACCTGATGCTCTTCATCGGCATGCACGCCAGCCGCTACGGCCTGTATTCGCTGTACCTGGCCACCTTCATGCTGACCAACGTGGCCTACACCGGCTACGGCTTCCAGTGGCTCTGGCCCACCCATCCCGGCTGGACGCAGTGGTCGCAGCCGACGCTGATGATCCTTTGCGCGTCCTGCGGGCTGCTGTTCGCACGGAACTTCCTGGATACGCACCGGCACTTCCCGCGCCTGCACCGCGGCATCCTCGCCTGCATCGCCATCGGCGCGCTGGCACTGGTCGGCACGGCCCTGATCGACTGGCAGTCCGCGGCGCTGGTACTGGCGTTCGCTTTCGTGACCGTGTTCACCGTCCTCATGCTGGGACTGGGTGTGCTGTCGGTGCGGGCCGGCCTGCCGGCAGGCCGCTATTTCCTGCTGGCCGCCGCCTGTTCGATGGCGGGTGACGTCCTTACCGTACTGGCCGTCCTCGGGATCGTTCCGTTCGATGACTGGACCTTCCGCGCCGCCGAAGCGGGCATGCTGCTGGATGCCACCCTGCTCGCGCTGGCACTCACCTACCAGTTCCGCGAAGGCGAGGAGCGCCGGGAAAAGGCCGAGCACCTGGCCCGGCTCGACCCGCTCACCGGCATCAACAATCGGCGTTCCTTCGACAGCATCGGCGAATCCATCTGGAGCATCGCGCGCCGAAACGATCGCCACCTGAGCGTCATCGTGCTCGACCTCGACCACTTCAAGCGCATCAACGACGCGCATGGGCACGCCTGTGGCGACGAGGTACTCAAGGCGACCGCCAACCTGTTGCACCAGACCCTCCGCGATTCGGACATCATCGCCCGCTGGGGCGGCGAGGAATTCATCGTCCTGCTGCCGGAAACCGGTCTGGCCGAGGCCGTCGCGCTGGCCGAGCGACTGCGCGATGCCATCGCCAACCTGTGCATCATCCGCCAGGGCGTCAGCATCAAGATCACCGCCAGCCTCGGCGTCACCGAGCGTCGCCCCGGTCAACAGACTCTGGAAGCACTGATCGCCGAAGCGGATCACCTGATGTACCAGGCCAAGGATCTGGAGCGGAACCGGGTTTGTCACACGATGGAAAAGGAGATGGAAGTCGACGGGTAGAGGGCGTTCAATGCCATCCGCCCCGGCTTCCGGCTCCGGTTTCGAGCGGGTTTCCCCGGACCGCTTCGCGCGAACTTGACGCCTCGGCATATAGCGTTGCCTGGTCAAGGCAGGTTGTCGACACACCCATTCCTACGTGCTGCCGTGCCGTCGAAGTCGACTGCCAGGCGGCGCCCGTGCATGCAGACAGCGCCGCCATTTCGCTCTCCATCACGCTCAAGGAAAACCACCGACCATGCTCGATACGCTCAAACGCACCATCGTGCCCGTCGCGGCCCTGCTGCTGTCGATCGCCCTGGTGCTGATGGGTTGGCTCGTGTCCCCGGCCTGGTACTGGCCACTGATCCTCACCGTGCCGATCCTCGCGCTCGGCATCTACGACTGGACCCAGCGGAAATGGACGATCCTCCGCAACTACCCCGTCGCTGCACGGATACGCTGGCTGTTCTACGATCTGCGCCCTTATCTGCGCGCCTACATCGTCGAGGACGACCTCACCGGCACCCCGTTTTCGTTCGAGGCGCGCAACCTGGTGCATGCCCGCGCCACCGGACAGACCGACACCCATCCATTCGGTACCGAGCGTCGCACCGACGACCCGCAGTACCACTGGTTCGCCCACTCGATCAAACCCGGCGAAGCACCGGACGAATCGCCGCGGATCACGGTGGGCAACGCGCAGACCGCACGCCCCTATTCGGCCTCGGTGCTGAATATTTCCGCGATGAGCTTCGGCGCGCTGTCGGCCAACGCCGTCAAGGCACTGAACCTGGGCGCGAAGCTGGGCGGCTTCTATCACGACACCGGCGAAGGCGGCCTCAGTGAGCATCACCTCAGCCACGGCGGCGACCTGGTGTGGGAGCTGGGTTCGGGCTACTTCGGCGCGCGCGACAAACACGGCCGCTTCGACCCTGCGCAGTTCGCCGACAAGGCCGCGCACGACGCGGTGAAGATGACCGAGATCAAGCTGAGCCAGGGTGCCAAACCCGGCCATGGCGGGCTGCTGCCGGCGGCCAAGGTCAGCGAGGAAATCGCCCGCATCCGCGGCGTGCCCGCACACCAGGACTGTTTGAGCCCGGCCGGTCACTCGGCATTTTCCACGCCGATCGAACTGCTGGAGTTCGCCGCGAGGATGCGCGAGCTGTCGGGCGGCAAGCCGGTCGGCATCAAGCTGTGCATCGGCCAGATGCACGAACCGTTCGCGCTGATGAAGGCGATCCTCGAAACCGGCATCACCCCCGAGTTCATCGTGGTCGATGGCGGCGAGGGCGGCACCGGCGCCGCGCCGCTGGAACTCTCCGACTGGGTCGGCATGCCGCTGGACGAGGGGCTGGTGGTCATGCGCAATGCGCTGGTCGGCGCGGGCCTGAAAGACAGGATCAGGCTGGCGGCCAGCGGCAAGATCTACTCGGGCATGGGCCTGGCGCGCAACCTGGCGCAAGGCGCCGACTGGTGCAATGCGGCGCGCAGCTTCATGTTCTCGGTCGGCTGCATTCAGGCGCAGCGCTGCCACCTGGGCACCTGCCCGACCGGCGTCACCACCCAGGACGCCGGGCGCCAGCGCGGGTTGATCCCCGCGGTGCAGGGCCCGCGCGCCGCGCGCTTCCATGCTGAGACGCTGAAATCGCTGGCGCATATCGTCGCGGCAGTGGGCCTCGAGCATCCACGCGATCTCGCACCCCACCACCTGATCCATCGCGTCGGACCGGAAAAGGCGCTGCCGATCGACGAGATCAAGACCTTCCTGCCGGAAGGCGTGCTGCTGGAGGCGCCGGAAGAAACCGTCTACGCCCCATGGTGGCGCGCGGCGCGTGCGGACAGTTTCCGGCCCGCGATCGACCTGGTGGCCGAACGCGCCCGCAAGCAGCGCCCCCCAGCTGCCTGATCCCCGTTTCCAACCAAGGAGTCCCGCCATGGCCCAGAAGGTCGCCGACATCATCGTGGATACGCTGGCCAAGGCCGGTGCGCAACGCTGCTACGGCATCGTCGGCGACACCATCAACCACTTCACCGATGCGGTGCGGCGCTCGTCGCTGCGCTGGATCCACGTGCGCCACGAGGAAGCCGGCGCGCTCGCTGCCGGCGGCGAAGCCTACATGACGGGCGAGCTGGCGGTATGCGCGGGCACCTGCGGCCCGGGCAGCCTGCACTTCATCAACGGCATCTTCGAAAGCCACCGCAACGGCGCGCCGGTGGTGCTGATCGCCTCGGATGTGGCCCGCACCGAAGCCGGCCTGGCCTTTCCGCAGGAGGTCGACCAGCACCGCATCTACGAACAGGCATCGGTGTTCTGCGAATCCATCTCGCATCCGTCGCAGGCACGACGGATCACCGCGCTGGCGGCCCAGGCCGCGCTGTCCCGCGGCGGCGTCGCGGTGGTGGTGGTGAACGGCGACATGTTCACCGAGACCGATGACGACGCCCTGGCGTGGTCGGTGCATCGCACCGGGTCCCGGCTTTGCCCGGGGGACGACGAACTCGATCGCCTGGCCGCCGCGTTGAACGATGCGAAAAGCGTCACCCTGTACGCCGGCTACGGTGCGCGCGGCGCGCATGACCAGGTGATGGCGCTGGCCGAGCGCCTGCACGCGCCGGTGGTGCATACCAGCCGCGCCAAGGAGTTCATCGAGCCCGACAATCCGTTCAATGTCGGCATGACCGGCATCCTGGGCAACCGCGCCGGCATGGAGGCGGTGGAAGGCGCGGATATCACGCTGTGCCTGGGCACCGACTTCGCCTGGACGCAGTTCTACCCGTCGCGCCAGCACGTCATCCAGATCGACCGCGACCCCACCCACCTCGGCCGGCGCGCGCCGGTCGACATGGGACTGGTCGGCGACGTCGGCCCGACCATCGAGGCCCTGCTTCCGCGCCTCCCGCCCAGGCAGGACGACGGGCACCTGGCCAGGGCCCGCGAGCAGTGGGCCGCGGACCGCGAAGACTACGCGCACGCCGAACGCGACGGCAGCCCCGACCTGCTGCACCCGCAGCACGTCACCCGCATGCTCGACCAGCTCGCAAACGAAGACGCGCTGTTCACCGCCGACGGTGGCTCGCCCATGGTGTGGATGCTGCGCCACCTCACCGCGAACGGCCGCCGCCGCTTTCTGACCAGCCTGCTGCATGGCACGATGGCCAATGCCTACCCGCAGGCGATGGGGATGGCGGCGGCGTTTCCGGATCGCCAGGTGATCGCGCTGTGCGGCGACGGCGGCCTGACCATGCTGATGGGCGACCTGCTGACGCTGCGCCAGGAAAAACTGCCGGTCAAACTGCTGGTCTACAACAACGCCTCACTCGGCTTCGTCGAGATGGAACAGCGCATCGAGGGCCTGCTCGATGCCTTCACCGAACTGCAGAATCCCGATTTCGTGAAACTGGCCGAGGCCTGTGGCCTGCAAGGCTGGCGGGTGGAGCAAGGCGACCAGCTGGAGTCGGCGATGCGCAGCTGGCTGGCCGCCGACGGCCCGGCGTTGCTGGACGTGCGCGTCAACCGCATGGAGCTGGTCATGCCCCCCAAAATCGAGCTGTCGCAGGTCGCCTCGACCGCCCTGTTCGGTATCAAGGCCGTGCTCGACGGGCGCGGCCGCGAGGTGCTCGAGCTGCTGCGCAACAACTTCCTGCGCTAGGAAAAGTGTCGTGGTCGATTTGAACATCCCGACGGTCGCCCGGGATGTTTCTCCGGATCGATCCGGTTGCGCCGGGGACGCCGGGGACGCCGGGCGGGGACCGATCCAGCTTCCTCCCTCCCGGGTTCGGGCTCCGGCGTCGAGGAAGACCTCGGCCTCGGAACCGATCGGAAAAGTGAATCCGGCCCTTTGGGGACTCAGGTCGACTCGGTCGGCGTTTCCGTGTCCGGCAGCATGTCGAACGCGGTCGGCGTGGTGCGCAGCATCATCCGGAAATTGGCCTCGGTCGTCTGGGTGCGGTGGAAATGCCAGTAGCGGTAGGCCGCATAGACGGCCAGCACGGCCTGGGTCAGGGCGAACCAGCCGAACAGCGAACCGGGGCCGAGGCGCGCCATCAGTGCCCCGGCAGCGATCGGCCCGATCGCCGAACCGACGCCGTAAATCAGCAGCACGCTGCTGCTGGCCGAAAGCAGTTCTTCGGGCGACAGATGATCCACCAGATGCGCCACCACGATCGGATAGACGGCGAAGGTGAGGCCACCGTAGAGAAAGATCAGCGCGGTCATCGTCGCTTGCCTTGGAGGCATCAGCAGCTGCAGCAGGGCCAGCACCGTGGCTAGCGCGCAGACCGCCGCCAGGGCGAGGCGCCGGTCATGCCGATCGGACCAGCGACCGATCGGCCACTGCAACGCGGCACCACCGAGGATCGCCAGGCTCATGTAGGTTCCCACCTGGGTCAGGTCAAAACCCCGTCCGCTGGCGTACACCGGCAGCAAGCCCCAGAACGCTCCCATCGCAAGGCCCGACAGCAGTGCACCGGCGCCGGCCGTGGGTGCCAGCGCAAACAGGCGCTTCAATTCAAGCCGTGGCACCGGGTTCAGGCCAGGCTGCGCCTGACGGGTGGCGACCACGGGCAAGGTTGCCGCGCATACCAGCAGTGCGACGACGACGAACAGCACGAACGGCTCGCCCTGAATGCGCAGCAGCTGTTGCGCCACCGCCAGCGAGCCCAGGTTGACCATCATGTAAATCGCGAACACGGTGCCGCGTCGACTGGCTTCGGTCTGCGCATTCAGCCAGCTCTCGATGATCGCGTACAGGCCGACCAGCGATATACCGGCGAGCAGGCGCAGCAGCAGCCAGAACCATGGGTTGCTGCTGAGCGCATGCAACAGGACCAGGCAGGCCACGGCGGCGGTACAGAACGCGAACGCACGGATGTGGCCGATCCGCTGGATCAGCGGAGGCAGCGCGAACGTGCCCGCAAAGTAGCCGACGTAGTATGCCGAGGTCAGTGCGCCAAGCATGGTGGTGGAAAAACCCAGCGCATGACCACGCAGCGGAATCAGCGTGGTCAGCAGTCCGACCCCCAGCAGCAGCAGCGCCGTACCGGCCAGCAACGAGGTGATCGGGCGCAAATTCCGCAGCATGTTCGAACCGCCTCCCGATGTGGATCAGCGAGGCTTCGCAGGCTAGCATTTCGCGCATGGTCGACACTGAACCGTGCAGGGTTTCGGGGCGGCCGGCAAAAAGGTCAGCCCGCACCGGCGACCACGGAAGCCATCCGGCGCCTCGGAAAAATGAACCCGACATCGCTTGTTTTCAAATAGCCAACGGGAGGTGAACGAGAGATCGTTTTGCCCAGGTAAGGAGAACCCGAGCCCGTTTTTCAGGCCATTTGAGGGGTAGGCTCAGCTTTCTGCCCTCGCTGGAGTCCCCTCATGGCCCTGTGGAAAGAATCGCTCAAGACCTCCCCCAACGAAACACCCGAACCCACGGAGCTGGCGCGCCCCGACATCCCGGCGACCAAACCCGAAGCGCAAACGCCGGTGCAGCCGGCATTCCGTCCCACGCCGGCTCCCACTCCGGGCAAGCCCAAAAGCGAGTCGCTGATCGCGCCCGATATCACCATCGAAGGCAAGATCGAAGGTGAGGGCCACGTGCGCATCGCCGGCAAGTTCAAGGGCGACGTCGACGTGCGCGGCGACCTCACCATCGAGCCCGGTGCCAGGGTGACCGGCAGCGTGCGCGCCGAGAAAGTCACCATCGCGGGCGAACTGATCGGCAACATCGAATCCGCGGCGCACGTGGAATTGCAGCAGAGCGGTGCTCTGACCGGCGACCTGAAGGCAGGCTCGCTCAGCGTGGCGGCGGGTTCGCGCATGCGCGGCCAGGCCGAGTTCGGCTGGGACGATGGCAAGGACGGCAACGGCGCGCACAAGACCAGCGGGCACAACGGCACCGCTTCATGACCCTCGCCCACCCAGGCACCGCCGGGGCGACGCGCACCTGTCCGCACTGCCGGGAGACCATCCTGGAAAGTGCGGCGGTGTGTCCCGCCTGTCGCCACAAGCTGCGCTTCAGCGAGCCAGCCGGCGCGACCGAAGCCGCTGCGTCCGTGCCGCTGCGCGTGGAGGGCAGCTTTCGCAACCCCGTCGACAGCGGTGCGTGGGAATACTCGATGGTGCTGACCATCCGCGACGAACGCGGCGAGGAGATCGCGCGCAAGCTGGTCGGCGTCGGCGCCATGCGGCCGGACGAACAGCGCACCTTCACCCTCAGCGTCGAGATGAACCCCGCCAGCGCGGGCAGCAAACGCACCCGGCATTGACCCGCGCCATACCGGGATCGACCACCCGGTGAGCGGGAAAAACGCCGGAGGGCCCGATGCGGGGACGCCGAGCCGCGGGGGATGCGATTCCTCCACCCCCGCAAAGACGCTGTATGGCCTTATTCGTCATGCGCCTTGCGTACCTCGGCACGCAAGGCGTCGAGCTCGTCCCGATAACCTTGCGCATCACCGTAGGCGACGAAATGGGCATAGCGCGGATGCGCGCCCAGCAACTTGCGCGCATGCTTGATCGGGCACCAATACTGCTCGGTGCGTGAACCGATCGCGCGCGCGTAGGCAACCACGCCATTCGCATAAGCGCAGTAGGCGCAATTGATCTTCTCGACGAAGTTGAGATAGACAAGATAGCGGCGATCGAAAATCACATAGTCGCCGCGCTTCACCCTGGGGATGCCATAGACCGGAAAGCACACCCGCTGATAGACCGTCGTGCACAGGTCGAGCAACGCAAACGGCACAATGAGCGAATAGATCACCGGGGCCGTCAGCAGGACCAGGGGCCTCGCCCCGACGACATAGCGCAACAGGCGCCTCTTCATCGCGCGATGCCGCTGCCGCACGGCCTCCTCGAACTCGATCTTGCCGTTCTCGAGGTGCATGCCCAACTCGGCCTGTGCAAGCGCCATCTGCACTTCCAGTTCGCCTTCGAGCGTACGGATGCGTTGCAGCAGATCTTCGATCTTCGTGTCGATGGCGCCATCTCCTGGAAATCGTGGGCACCGGATTGTCAGCAGCCCGAGCGCGCATCGAGGCGCACAGTCCGTACCGACCCGCCGGTGAAGGTTTTCGAAGACCTGAAAAGATGGCCCGCTACCCGAGATCTCTTCTGGCAAGCAGACACGCGCGGCCAAGCCGACACGCCCCACCAGTGTGCGCTTATCGAGTCCGCGATGGCGATGGCCACGGGTCGGCGCAAACCGGATGGAGCTCGATGCCGCGCGGTCCTCGTAGCACCGCGTACCCGCTTGGCTGCACGCGAGGGCAGGACGCGGCTGGGGCTCCGCGCCCGTCTCGTCGGGGGTCAGCAGTACGTGCCCGTGGTAGCCATCGGCACATGGGCGTGCAATCGGCAGCCGTTGCGCAACGCCCTTGCCGCAGACATTGCCGCTAGCAGGAAGGGTGCCGGAGTCAATCTGAACGTCCTGGCGGCAAATTGTCCCTGGCACCTTTTTTCCGCGATCATTCGCTGTCTCGCATCCACTCCCTGGAAACCAGGCGCCCCGCCTCGGGATCGTCCACCACCAGCACCAACTGGTTGGCGTGGTCGCTGTAGAGCACCTCGATGCTCACCCCGGCCTCCGCCATGCACCGGCACAACCCGCCGAGCTGGCCCGGGCGATCCTGGCGCAGGCGCTGAATCAGCACGTCGCGCACGGCCAGCACCCGAATGCCCGCGGCCGCGAGCGCGGATCGTGCCGCCTCGCCATCCTCGAAGAGGAAATGTGCGGTGCCCTGCCCGCCCGCCACCCACGCGCCCCCGCCTTCCACGCTGATGCCGGCCTGGCCGAGCACTTCACCCATCCGCGCCAGCGCACCGGGACGGTCCTCGAGCAGGATCGTCAGATCCTTCATGGCGTGGGCTCCGCCAGGGCAATCGTCGCATCGACCGCGGCGGCGCTGACGCTTGCACGAAGCTCGACGGGAAAGTTGCAGGAGCTGGCGATGTAACAGACCGAGTGCGCCGTGGCGTGCAGTTCGTTCGCCCGGGCCTGTTGATCGGCGTCGCCGATCGTGACGAGCGGCTGCAGCACGACGCTGGTGAAACGCCCGCCGCCGCGGGCATCGATCTGCATGACACCCTCGGGACGATCGCTGTACTCCGTCACGACGATTCCCTCGCGAGCGCACAGCGCCAGATACGAAAGCATGTGACATCTCGACAACGCGATCAGCAGCAGGTCTTCCGGATTGTGCAGCGCCGGATCGCCGCGAAACGCGGGATCGGCCGAGCCCGCCAGCAGCGGCTTGCCATCGACCTGCGCCTCGAACCGGCGGCCGTAGCCATCGTAGCGACGGGTGCCACTGCCCTGGTTGCCGCGCCAGTCCAGCTTCGCGCCGTATCGGTGAATCCTGCCTGCCATCGAATCGCCCCCGCTTGTGTTGGAGAGCCATAATGCGAGCATCCCCACCACCTCGCTTCGACGTGGATCGAACCATGACACCGAACGTCGCCGCCGTCGCCGCCCTGCTCGCCGATCCCACCCGTGCCGCCATGCTGTTGGCGTTGATGGATGGCCGCGCACTGACCGCCACCGAGCTGGCGATCGAGGGCCAGGTTGCGCCCTCCACCGCCAGCAGCCATCTTGCCCGCCTCACCGACGCCGGACTGCTGGCGATGCTCCGGCAGGGGCGCCAGCGCTACTTCCGGCTGGCCCATGCGACGGTCGCCGAACTGCTGGAAGGGTTGCTCGGCTTTGCCTCGCGCGAGGAGCACGCGAGCGTGCGCAGCGGGCCGGCCGACCCGGCGCTGCGGCACGCCCGCAGCTGCTACGACCACCTCGCCGGCCATTGCGGCGTCGTACTCTGGGATCGGCTGCACGCCCATGGCCAGCTTGCCGAACGCGGTGGCGCGACCGTGCTGACCGCACGCGGCGAAGCGTGGTGTCACGAATTCGGCATCGATCTGACCACCGTGCGTGCGTCCCGTCGCCCCCTGTGCCGACCGTGCCTCGACTGGAGCGAGCGGCGCATGCATCTGGCCGGTGCACTGGGCGCGGCGATCCTGGACCGCATGCTGGCGCTGTCGCTGCTTCGACGCTACGCGCAGGGTCGCGCCCTCGGGGTGACGCCGAAAGGCGAACGCTTCCTGGACCGCTTGTCGCTCGATTGACGGAGCGCAAATCACCGCTCACTCAACCGGAATGTGGCGCCGAACCCGTCTCTCGCAGGACGGCTCGGATACGAGCCCGCCGAGCGGCAGGGAATTCAACTTCTTCCGCCCTCTTGCCGATCAGCGCGCCACCTGCACCACCAGCGCCTGGATGCGACCGGCCACCGGCCCGGCGCCGAAGCGCGCGGTCATGGCCGCGGTGGCCGCGGCGGTGGCCTCCTGCAGACCCGCGCCGTGGCGCGCCTCGATCTCCCCGCGCAGCGGCGTGCCCTGGCAGTAGGCCAGGGCCGGAAGGCCGGGCGTGTCGGCGCGGCTGATCGCGGTGACGGTCTCGATCGTCGGCGGTCCGGCAAAGCCGCCCCCGGCCAGGTCGCGCGCGATCGCCTCCGCCGAAAAATAGCCGTGCGGCAAGCTCGCGAGAAAGCGCGGCGGATCCTCCGGAAAGAGCCCGGCGACGGCGTCGCTCACCACCCACGCGAAGTCGTTCGTCCCGATTCGGTCCCAGGTGTTGAACAGCAGCGTGCCACCGGGGCGAAGCACCCGGCGCGCCTCGGCGTACGCGTGCGCCTTGTCCGGGAAAAACATCGCGCCGAACTGGCACACCACCGCATCGAACGACGCATCCTCGAACGGCAGCGCCATCGCATCCGCCTGACGCCAGGCCACGTCCCGCGCAGTGCCCTGCGCCTTCGCCACCGCCAGCATCGCCTCGTTGAGGTCGGTGGCGACGAGCTGCACCTCCGGGGCCAGGCGCGCGGCCAGCTCGCGCGTCACCACGCCGGTGCCCGCCGCCAGCTCCAGCACGCTGGCCGGTTGCAGCGGAGCGAGCCGCGCCACGAGATCCGCCGCGTAGGGCGCGAAGATCAGCGGCACCAGGAGGTCCTGATACAGCGCGGCGACGGCGTCGCTGAAGCGGCTGTCGTTTGTGGGTAGTGGCATGCTGCACGCTCCCGTCTGGTGACGCGTAAAGCCTACGCCTTTGGCGGGCCACCAAAACAGCGCCCCCTTGGGGTGGCCCCGTTTTCGCAACCCCGCGAGACGGCAGGCGGCCGGACGCCGAACCGTGGCGACGTACCGGCATGTTGTCGATCTTCCGGCCGGCCAACCGTCGTCAGGACAGGCGGACAGGTCGATCCGCACAGGAGGACCCCCACCATGAGAAAGCTCATCGTTCCCGCGTTCATCAGCCTCGATGGCGTCGTGCAGGCGCCGGGCGGCCCGGAGGAAGACACCAGCGGCGGCTTCGCCTACGGCGGCTGGGTCTGGCCCTATGCCGACGAGTCCAGCGACGTGATGGACGGGGTGTTCACGCGCCCGTTCGAGCTGCTGCTCGGACGCCGCACCTGTGACATCTTCGCCGGGTACTGGCCGCACGTGCCGGAGGGCGCGCCACACCGGGGCATTGCCGATCTGTTCAATGGCGTCGCCAAGCACGTCGCCACCCATCATCCCGACACGCTCGGATGGCAGAACAGCCACGCCCTGGGGCCGGACGTCGTCGCCGCGGTGCGTGAGCTCAAGCGCGGCGACGGGCCCGACCTGGTGACCCAGGGCAGCAGCGGCCTGGTGCATCAGCTGCTGGCGACGGACCTGGTCGACGAGCTGCGCCTGCTGGTCCATCCGATCCTGCTCGGCCGCGGCAAGCGCCTGTTCGACGAGCGCGCGCAGGCGTCGGCGTTCCGGCTCGAGGCATCGAAGAGCTCGTCCAGCGGCGTGCTGGTCAATCGCTATGTCCGCGAGGGCGAGGTAAGGACGGGATCGTTCGAGCGCAGCTGAAAACCGGGACCGCGGTGGACATTCCCGACCGCCCCGTCTGTTCACCGGGGAATCGACCCTGTTCACCGGCACCTCGACGGTCCGCGCGGCCCGGTCCGGCCATCGGGGCGCCGCCACCCCGTGCTGACGATCGCGTGGGAAATGCACGCCGAATCCGCTTTTCCTGCGCTGACTCGTGTCTATCGGTGTCTTCTTCCTTGAGAAAGTGCACCTCGGCCCTGATGCTCTTGACCTTACGACTTCCTCCAGCATGTGGGCATGTTCAACAAAATCAGAAACTGGCGCGTACGGCGCATCGTCGCTCGGCACCCGATCGGCGAATCGCTCTGGCAAGACGCGCTGCGGCGCTGCGCCCCGGCACGTCGGCTGGGTGCTTCCGACCAGGCCACGCTGCGCGTGCTGGCCACGCTGTTCCTGGAGAGCAAGTCGATGGAGCCGACCAAGGGCTTGCATCTCGACGACGCCGACCTCGTCCTGCTGGCGACCCACGCCTGCGTACCCATCCTGAAACTGGGCCTGGACTGGTACGACGGCTGGCACAGCATCATCGTGTATCCGGACGCGTTCATTCCCCGTCGTACACAGACCGATGCGGCGGGGGTGGTCCACCAGACCAGTACCGTGATGGCCGGCGAGGCCTGGGGGCGTGGGCCGGTGATCCTGTCGTGGGCGAACGTGCTGAATGACGGGAAGCGACCCGGACACAACGTGGTCATCCACGAAATGGCGCACAAGCTCGACATGCTCAACGGCGATGCCAACGGCTTTCCACCCCTGCACCGGCGCATGGATCGGCGCGTGTGGTCGCAGGTCTTCTCCAGCGCATGGGATCGCCTGCAGGCCGAGCACCGCAGCGGCGCCGACCTGCCGATCGACCCGTATGCCCTCGAAAGCCCGGCCGAGTTCTTCGCGGTGGCCAGCGAGCAATTCTTCGAGAGCCCGGCGACCTTGCGCCAGCACTTGCCGGACGTCTATCGGCAACTTGAGCAGTTCTACCGGCAGCATCCGTTCTGAAGCGTTCGGTGTGGTCGAGGGATATCGCTGCACGCGGACTGGGAACGTGCTAGGTTCCGACCGAGCACGCCCCTGCGGTTGCCGCGGCGCCGGTGCCGGCAGACCGTCAACCGACCCGATGCAAATCGCAGGTCATCCAGCGTGCACTCCCGCAAGAGGGGGGCAACGCATGGCACACAACAAGAACCGCTCGGACGTCAATGTCGGCAACGTCGACTGGACCCAGCCGCAGTTGAACGAATTGCTGCAGAAGATCGACGGTTTTTCGCTCGATCATCGCAGCGAGACGCCTCCCAGGAAAGTGAAGATTCGCATCGCGTCAGGATGGGATACCGGCCCGACCGACCAGTCCGCCATGCTCGTGGCGCAGATCGACGACGTGATGGTGCTGGCTACCCGGCTCCCCTTGCCCCATGGCGCGGAAGTGCAGGTGTCCGGCCTGCCCGATGACGGCCCGGCGCCGTGTTGGGCTGTGGTGACGGAAGAACGCGAAGGCGTGCGTACCGGGGACAAGCCGCCACTGGTTTACCTGAACTGGCTGCGCCCGCGCTGACGACCGGCGGACAAAGGGGCGGAGTGGATACCTTTCTTCCCGCTGCCTCCTCGCCCGGCGCGCAGCAAATGAGCCGGCAGCAGGTGCATCCGAGATCGCCCCGAGGTCGCATGAATCTTGCGAACTACCTGCTTTCGAGCGGCGGAGTCCATGCGCGACGCGCCATCACCTTCGCGTTTTCGGTGATGTTGTCGCCGTGCGCTATCACGATCCTGTCGAAATCCCACCCCAGAATTTCTTCCAGTGATGATCGCGCGGCTCCTTTGTCCTTCCACCCCATTCGATATTCGGGCGCCGGCTTGGGCTTGTTCCACATGCCGAACAACTTGAACCAGGCCTTCACCTGCCAGCTGACGTTGGCGGTCCGGTCCGTAAAGAATTCGATGGCGTCGACCAGCAACAGGGTCCTGCTCGGCTTGTGCAGCATCGCGACTTCCCACATGAAACGGCTGCCGCGAATGAGCACCTGATCCATCGTGCCGCCCCAATCCGTCGGCGCGCAGGAGCCCAGCATGCCGTCGAAACGCAGAGTCGGCAGCTTGCGTTCGACACCAGGGCAGATGTAAGTGCGGGCCGCGGGAAAACGGGATTGTGCTTTCGCCACATGCAGGCAGTGAAAGTTGCCCGGAGCAACGATGCAGCTGACGGGGCCCAGTCCTGAAATCGCTTTCGCGGTTGCCTCATCGATGTCGCAAGGCGAATGCAACATCAGCGCGCCGTTTGCCAATCGGACGATGCTCATCCGCGCATTGAAGCTGCAGCCCGCGTATCTGACGGGATAGTCCAGCAGCCAGATCTGGTCCGGAACGAATTCGGTCATCGGCATGAGCGGTAATCCAACCTTGACCCTTTGCTATTTTGATCGGCTACCGACGCGCGTGAAATAGTTCGTCCGCATCATCGGCATGCCGTTGCCCCCGGCATAGGCTACCGTCTCGGTCAGTGTCCTGCCGTCCGCAGCGACGGTATAGACGCGCGTCGACGCTGGCATGCCTTGCTTCACCAGATCCATGACCAGGACGTTGGCCGCCGGCAGCATCAGGGCGACGGTGTCGGCCTCGACGCTGTCCCTGACGGGCGCGGCTGTGCCATCAAGGGCCGCATTGCTCATGGCGTGGCTTGCCGCTCCGCTGGCGTCGATGATGTCGACACGCGTCGTCCACCTCCCGCCACCCACGTCGCTGAAGCTTATCGTGACGCTCTTCGGCCGCGCCGCCGGCGGAATCGGCAAACGCGAGACATCGACAGCCCAGCTGCCGAGCACGGGAGAAGCGGCAGATGGCCGCGCAAGAGCCGGTGCCCCCTGAAGCACACCAGCGAGCAGCAAGATGGCAAGCCGTGATTTCATCGGATCCTCCGCAAGGGTCGGCGGATGGCAGAGTACGACGAAAGCGGACGGAGGGAGCTGACCCGGGTCTGACGGACGCCCTTGTCTCGCGTGGGCCACCACGCCAATCACATCATCGCGCCTGCGCGCGGGCCGCCGCGTCGAGCAGGGCATCGAGATCGGCGCGCCGCAAAAGGCGGCCATCGAGCAGCACGGCATCGATCCGCCGGGCGTTGTGGATGTCCCTGGTGGGGTCCGCGTCCAGCAACACCAGATCGGCACGCTTGCCCACCGCCACCGAGCCGCTCGTGTCCGCGATCCCGAGGAACTGCGCCGGCCCAAGCGTCGCCGAGTACAGCGCTTCACGCGGGGTGAGTCCCGACGCGACCAGCAGCTCCATCTCCTCGTGCAGGGCAAAGCCCGGATAGACGCCGGGCATCGGCGAGTCGGTGCCCGCCATGATCGGCACACCGGCCTCATGCATGAGCGACACGATCCGGCGGGCGATCGGCCAACGCTGTTTCGCCAGCGCCGCGTCCGCTGCCGTGTAGACGGCAAGGAATCGCTCCCAACGCGAGCGTTCGTCCGCACGCAGGAATCGCCAGCGCGGATCGGTGCCCGGCGAACGCCCCTGCGCCAGCGAGTCTTCGTCGGCAAGCACGAGCGTCGGCACCTGCGCCTGGCCGGCGGCAGCCAGCGATCTGGCGACGTTCCGACACGTGCCCGGATCGAACGCCCCGAGCGCCTGCGCCTCCTGTGCATCGCGTCGCGCTGTCAACGCATCGCCCGCGAGGCCGCCGCGTGCTTCGAGCAACGGCGTTTCGATGGACGAGCAGGCCTCGTAAGCCTGCATCAGGTGCTCGTTGCTGCGCTGGCCCGCGGCGGCTGCGACCAGCAGCGGAACGCCCGCCGGTACGTGGCCGACGACCGGCAATGAACGCGCCTGCGCGGCGGCGAGAATGGCGTGCCAATG
Source organism: Rhodanobacter ginsengisoli (assembly GCF_042657065.1). NCBI lineage: Bacteria > Pseudomonadati > Pseudomonadota > Gammaproteobacteria > Lysobacterales > Rhodanobacteraceae > Rhodanobacter > Rhodanobacter ginsengisoli. Next base: position 1,366,977 of record NZ_JBHSNF010000001.1, on the reverse strand, counting down.
CGAAGCCGGCAGCTCCGAGAAGACCTTGATGAAATCGGCACCGGCATCGGCCGCTGCATCGACCCGATGGGCCGCGTCGTCCGGCGAGCTGCCGTACACGGCGATGCCGGCGGCAAGAATGCGCGGTGCGGCAAGTGCACCGGCATCGAGGGCCTTGCGCCAGCGCCTCACCCACGGCATCGATGCCACGTCCCCACGCATCTCCCGCACTCCGGTGACGCCGTTGGCGACATACAGCGGAAACGACCAGTCGTTCGGCGGCCGGTGCGATGACAGGTTGAACAGATGGACGTGCATGTCCACCAGGCCGGGAATCAGGAACTTCCCACGTCCGTCGACACGCCGGGCCGACGCCGGAACATGCGCGTGGCGTGAAGCCATGATCGAGACGATACGGCCATCGTCGACCAGCACCGTTCGTGGCCCGCTAGATCGCCCGCGCTCGACGTCGATGACGGTAACCCGCGTGATCGCAATGACCTGCCGCCGGGGCAACGACATCGCTTGCGCGGCGGCCGTCCACCCCAGGCAGGCAACGAGGCCTGCCCTCGCCAGCGACACCGCCCACTTCCCGACTTCGGCACGCATGCCAGGTTTCCCGTCCGACGAAACAGGCATCAGCCTAAACCATTGCCGGCGAAGGGCCACCTCAGCCTAGGAAAAAGAAATGTGCCAGGGACAATTTTCCGGGGGTGGACGATGGCTTCCCCCGCTGCACCAGGTGCCGCGGAATGCCCGCGAGTTCGAAACGCGGAAGCCGGACCCGCGTTCCCGCCAGGACACCGCTTCTACCTGCGCAACAAGATGATCGGAAGCGCCATCAGTACCAGCACGAGGAGTATGCCCAGCACGCTCAGCACGACGCGCGCCGGCTCCGCGCGAAGCATCGTCATGAACGTCTCCGCGGTGCCTGCGCGCCGGGCAGCGGCGTATTCGGCCCGTGCACGGGCGCTGCGCTGCTGCTGGTAGTCGTCCATCGCGCGCCGGGCGTCGGCGAAGGCCTCGTCATCGGTCACCCAGATGCCGCCTGCCGAGACACCCCAGATGCTGGGCCTGGTTTCATAGAACGCGATCCGCTGTGCGTCGAGCATCGCACGCACGTCGTCGGCCTCGTCATCGGGCACATTGCGCAGGTTAAGAAGCAGCTTGGACATGACGCCATGATAGCGGCCCCCGACTCCCTCCGACCGCGCCGCCACGGCGCGGAACCAAGTGCACCCGATCTTGTTTTTTGACCGATCAAAGCTCTGGCACGTCCCCCGACGAAAACAGCACTCGCGGCGTGCCGTAGTCGCCGCTGTCCTCGTCCACGTCCATGCTGTAGGCGACGACGCCGGCATGCTTGTCGGCCAGCAGTCCTGCCCTGCGCGCGGCCTCATCAGCCGTCTTGAACTGCAGGACCTGGCCGGGTTTCAAGCCATGCTTCACCCGGTCGAAGGGTTGCACTACGTGGATCGTTTCCATATTTGCTCCTGGGTTGGGGCAAGTATGAAGGGTAGATATCTCCGCGCGACAAGGATCGGGGTCGCCTTGCTCGAGAAAGCCCATCCTGAGCCCGGTTTCGATTCGACTTCCCCGGACTCCGCCGCCTTTCGTCACGCCATGATGCGAGCCAGCGCATCGTCCAGTCGCCGCACCGCGCCGTCGACATCCTTGAGCTTGTCGATGCCGAACAGGCCAAGCCGGAACGTCTTGAAGTCATCGGGCTCGTCACACGCCAGCGGCGTGCCGGCAGCAATTTGCAGGCCTTGTGCGGCAAACGCGCTGCCCTTGTGGATGGCGTCGTCATCGGTGTAGCTCACCACCACGCCGGGCGCCTGGAAGCCTTCGGCAGCGACGCTGGGCAGATCATGCCGAGCCAGCAAGGCACGCACCTTCCGCCCGAGCTCGCATTGCGCATCGCGCGTCTGTTCCAAGCCCATTTCCATGGTTTCGACCATGGCGTCGCGCAGCTCCACCAGCGCATCGGTGGGCATGGTGGAGTGGTAGGCGAAACCACCCTTTTCATAGGCCGCCATGACGGCACGCCACTTGGCCAGATCCAGCGTAAAGCTCGAGCTTTGCGTGGTCTCCAGCCGCGCCTCCGCGGCCGCCGAAAGCATGACCATGGCAGCACACGGCGTCGAGCTCCAGGTTTTCTGCGGGGCAGACAGCAAGATGTCCACCCCGATCCGCGGCATGTCGATCCACAGCGCACCGCTGGCTATGCAATCGAGTACGAACAGGCCACCGTGCCGGTGGACAGCTGTTGCCACGGCCTGAAGATAGTCATCCGGCAGCAGCATGCCGGACGAGGTTTCCACGTGTGCCGCGAACACCAGGTCAGGCTTGCCGTCGACAATGCTGGCGATCACTTCATCAAGCGGCGGCGGCACAAACGGGGCCTGGTGTGCGGCGTGGCTCGGGCGTGCCTTGAGCACGGTCGTGTGCGCGGGAATTCCGGCGACCTCGAAGATCTGGCTCCAGCGGTAGCTGAACCAGCCATTGCGGATGATCAACACGTTCCTGTCGTGGGCGAACTGGCGCGCCACGGATTCCATGCCGGCGGTACCCCCGCCGGGCACGAGCGCGACGGCGTGGGCGTGGTAGACCGTCTTCAGGTGATTCGACAGGTCGCGCATGACCTGTTGAAAGCGTTGCGACATATGGTTGAGTGCGCGGTCGGTGAACACCACCGAGTATTCCCGCAGACCATTCGGATCGACGCCAGAGGATGAATCGGCATGCATGGTTTTGCCTTGTTCCAAAGGGGGAGGTATCAGCTACTTCACCGCGGGAGGCGAGGCACCGTGAAAGCGACAGTGGCCACGCATTCCGATACGGCCCGGCCGCAACGGAAAGCTACCATGGCAGGCCGACCGAACGGAGAGCCGGCGCGCCTGTCCATGGCCCGGCGATGAATACGGCAACCGGGGCCGGGGCGACTTTTCAAGAGCACACCCCGACGCGGTTACGACCCGGTGACGCTCGACGGCAGGCCGGCGCGGGCGGCTTCGATCATGGCGTGAACCTGGCGCACAAGAAACCGTGCAAAGTCCTCGGAACCGGCACGCCGGGACGAGCTCGGCCAGGTTCGAATTCCGGCCAGCACCGCCTCGGCGAGCATCGCACGGAGAAGGGGCGCGGGAAGCCGCAAACGCCCTGGCCGCTGCAGCCACGGGCGCGAAGCTGGTCCTCCATCTGCGATGAAAGAGTCGCGGAAATGATCGGATGGACGTCCGTTGTCAGAAGGACCAGGGCCGCCGATCTCGTCGCGACGAAATGATCGAGTGCCTTGACGCAGATTGTCCCTGACCCGTCCTCCGCGGCCAGCTGGCTCAATCGCCCGGGGTGTCCGGACGAGTACACTGACTGTCCAGCAGTCCGACCCATCTGGCGCCACAACGGAGGGACAGCACCATGTTGAGCATGATCGAGGGACTTCCGGATCACGTGATCGGCATCAGGATCACCGACAAGCTGCGCGCCGAGGACTACGAGAGGCAGCTCATCCCGCTGGTCAACGAGAAGCTGGAAAACCACCCCAAGCTCGACCTGCTGTGCTGCATCGAAGGCGAATGGAAGGGCATGGAGGCCGGCGCGGTGTGGCAGGACCTGCGCCTGGGGCTGGGCAAGATTGGCCACTGGGCGCGCATGGCGATCGTCAGCGACATCAAGTGGCTGGAGAATGCCATCAAGCTGTTCGGGTTGTTCTCGCCCGGTGAACTGCGGCATTTCGACAGCGCCGAGTACGCGGCGGCCAGGGACTGGGTCTGCGAGCGCGATCGCGCGCGCATCAACATCGCGCTGGACGGCGATGCCGGCATCCTGATGCTGGAGCCCGCTTCCGACAAGGCGCTGAGCGAAGACGATTTCGAGGCCGTCGGCAAGACGATCGGCGACTATCTCGAGGATCATGACCGGCTTCGCGGCATCCTGATCCGCAGCCGCAAATTCCCCGGCTGGCAGAGCGTCGGCGCGCTGTTCGCCCACCTGAAATTCGTCAACGCCGTGCACGACAAGATCAGCAAGGTGGCCCTGGTCACCAACAGCCCGATGGGCACGTTCGCCGACCACGTGCTCGATCCGTTGATGCTGGCGAAGATCCGCAAATTCGATTACGACGAGCGCGACCAAGCCATGAGCTGGCTGCAAGGCTGAGCGCCAACGTCAGCGCCAAACCCGTCGCTCCGGAAAACCGGCCTCGAGAAGTGCACTCTGACCCGGGCTGACCCTGAGGTTTCGGTTTCGAAATGGTGCCCCCTGTTTTGGCCAGCAGCGCGCCTTGGGTGGCGATGACTTCGCCGCGACGGTCGAAGCCAGGATCCAACGCTTCGCCGGCATCAGGTCGGCGCGGTGAACCCGACCCGGTCCCTCGCGATCCTTTCCGGCGCAGTCATAACTGTCGGGATAATTTACAAAACATGCTGATTGAACGCATGAACTCCGCTACAAGTCACTGAATAATAACGCATACGACTCATAGCACAACTCTTGCTTGTCTATAGGTGGCTGCGAAGGGGGCATCGGGTCATTTGCGGCCATCGAAACGTACGCCGGGAGAGTGAACGCTACGTCGATTGGAAGACCAATCGCCGGGAAGGCGCGGCGTCCTCCCGGGAAAATGGTCAGTAAACAGGGGAAACATCTTGAAAACGAAATTACCGATTTGGATTACGGCGCTCGGCCTGATGGTCGTCTTTTCGAGCGCCTCGGCAACGGTGATGAACGATACCTACCAAGGTGGCAACGGGCATGGTTACGGCGATGTGATCAGCGGTGCCGGGGTGACCACTTTCAATGTCGATGGCATGGAGGCCAGCCTGTCGGGTAGTCAACTCACCGTCACCATCCATACCAATTTCGCCGGCAACGCGGGTATAGATTCGCAATGGACGAGAAATCACACGGGGATAGGCTACGGCGATCTGCTTCTTTCAACCGGCTGGACCCCGAACGGCTCGAGCCCTTACGACACCGACAACGCCGCCAACGGCAACCACTGGACATACGCGTTTGCGCTGGACAATCCACTCAGCAACTCGGGTGGCCACGGCACCATCTATGCGCTTGGCGCCGGCAATGCTGGCAACCACAATCCCGATGTCCTGCTCTCCAACTACTTCATAAATTGCGCCGGCGGCTGCATATACCGCGACGGTCAGGCAGTAGCGGTGAACAAGTCCCTGGCGACGGCGACGAATGACACCGGGTCCTGGACCGTCGGCAACGGCCTTCTGAGCTTCAGCTTCGATACGGCAGGCCTCGATCTGAACCCCAACAACTTCGCCTTCCATTGGACCATGTATTGCGGCAACGACGTAATTGAAGGGCTGGACCCCGTGAACGCCCCGGAGCCGAAGGCCGCCGGCATCTTTCTGCTGGGCATCGGGCTGATCGGGCTGGGTGTCATGCGGCGGCGCAAAGCCGGCCGATAAAAACGTGTAAGGGACCATTCGAGTGACCGGGTGGCCGCCCCAGCAGCGGCCTCACCGCCGCGAACCGGCCGATTCTGGTTTTACCCCATTCACGAAAACGATCCGTGCCCCACACCTCCCGCTGATGCGGCTAGCTGCGATCTCATTGACGAACTCGTCGGGGGCATATCGGCAAACAGCGCCCGGGATGCCCGTGCACGAATCGTAGCGTCACTGGCAGCCTGGTCGAACACGCGTCACACCTGAGCACTTGCGTAAACGCCGAGTGCCTGCGCGAGATGGTCGTACAGCAAACGCACGCGTCGACTCGCACGCAGGTCCTCGTGCATCACCAGCCACGTGTCGAGTTCCAGCGCAAGCGCATCCGGCAACAGGTGTACCAGTTCGCGATCGCGCCGGGCGATCGGGCACTGGCAGATGCCGATACCGAAGCCGGCGCGGATCGCTGCCAGCTGGGCGAGGTCGCTGTCGGTGCGCAGGGCGAAGTCTTCACGCCAGAACGGGAGCCGGCCGCGAAAGGCGCGCAGTGCGGGCGTTTCGCGGTCGAACCCGATCAGGGCGTGTTGCTGCAGGTCCGGCAGCGAGCGGGGACGGCCGTGCATCTTGAGGTAGGAGCGATGCGCGTACAGGCCCAGCGGAATGCTGCCGATGCGGCGCGCGACCAGGGCGGTCTGTGCCGGGCGCAGCATGCGCACGGCGATGTCCGCATCCTTGCGCAGCATATCTTCGGACTGGTTGGACAGCGACAGCTCGATGATGATGCCGGCATGCCGCCGCCGGAACGCCGCAAGCATCGGCGGCAAAACCTCGGCACCCACCACTTCGCTGCAGGTCAGGCGCACCACGCCGCGGATTTCGTGATTGCTCGCGGATGCCGCGCGCCGCAGCGCCGCCGAAGCGGCGGCCATGGCTTGCGCGTGCGGCACCAGCTCATGCGCGTTTTCGGTCGGCGTGAGCCCCTGCGGCGAACGGGCGAACAACGCCACGCCCAGATCCGTTTCCAGTTGCCGCATATGCCGCCCGAGGCTGGGCTGGGTCATGCCCAGCGCGCGCGCGGCGGCGGACAGGCTGCCCTCGCGCATGACCGCGAGGAAAGAGCGATACAGGTCCCATCCGGGCTCGTTCGTCGTCATGCATTTATGTATAGCAGAAGTTCGGTGATGGTGGATTTTCATCGACCTGCGTCGAGGTCATGCTGGACCCACCTCAAAGGGAGAACGTCGATGAACAAGCCACGTACAGCCTTGATCCTGGGAGCCACCGGCGGCGCCGGCGGCGAGATCGCCGCCGCCCTGCTGCGTCGGGGTTGGGAGGTGCGTGCGCTGGTGCGGGATGCCGCGCGCCCCGGACTGTCGACGCAGATCGAATGGCGCACGGGTGACGCCATGAACGGCGCCGATGTGGTGGGCGCGACGCACGGCGCTGCCGTGATCGTCCACGCGGTCAATCCGCCGGGCTATCGCGACTGGCAAAAGCTGGTGCTGCCGATGCTGGACAACACCATCGCAGCGGCACGCGCCGCCGGTGCGCGGATCGTGCTGCCCGGCACCGTCTACAACTACGGTCCGGATGCGTTGCCGCTGCTGCGCGAGGATTCGCCACAGCAGCCACTGACCCGCAAGGGCGCGATCCGGGTGCAACTGGAACGTCGTCTGCAACAGGCGTCGACCGATGGCGTTCGCTCCCTGATCCTGCGCTGCGGCGACTTCTTCGGCCCGCATGCCGGCAACAACTGGTTCGCGGCCATGGTGAAGCCGGGCCGGCCGGCACGCTCGATCAGCTATCCGGGCCAGCTCGAGCTGCGCCACGCCTGGGCCTATCTGCCCGACGTGGGCGAAACCGTGGCGCGCCTGCTGGAACGGGACAACGAACTGGCCCCGTTCGAACGCTTCCACTTCGGCGGCCATTGGGTCGACGGCTTCGCCATGACGGATGCCGTCCGCCGCGTCATGAACAATCCGAAGATCCCGGCCCGGGCCTTCCCGTGGTGGCTGGCGACGCTGGCCTCCCCGTTCGTGACGCTGTTCCGCGAACTGCGTGAAATGCGCTACCTGTGGCAGGAGCCGCTCCAGCTGGACAATCGCAAGCTGGTCGCGTTCCTCGGCAGCGAGCCGCATACCGAACTCGACCAGGCAGTCGGCGAGACCTTGCGCGGGCTGGGATGCATGGAGGAGATCGCCCGCATGCCGTCCGATCTCCACTTCCGGGCCGAGTGAACACCTCTGGCCCTGCTGAGGCTGCTCGGGACCGATCGCACGCCTCACGGGTCAGCGCCCGATCGGGTGCACAGGTCGCGATTTCGTCGCGGGGCAGGAGTCCCGGCTTCAGGAACCCCCAACGCAAGAACTTGTCCACCGAGCCTGGCCGCAACACGCGCTGACGGTGTGCGCGGGTTTCGTGAGGGTAATTCTCCTGAATAAGGCAATGTCATCGAACGTTCCGGGCAAGTCCGAGATCAGGAGAAGGAGGACCGTGCGCGCGGCCTCGCATCAGTCGACCGCGAAACGCGCGAAACCTCGGGTCGCAGGCGCTGGCGACGGCCGCTGCTGACGCACCCGGCGTTCGCGCTGGCTTTGGCCCTGGTACTGCATGCGCTGTTCGCGCTGGCACTGTGGAACGAGATGCAGCCCAGGCCCGCCCCTCTGACGGTGGTGCATATCGCGATCGGTCAGGCGTTGACCGTGCGCCTGCTGGATCATTCCAGCGCACCGCGCGCCGCGCAGCCGCCTGCGCCACCCACGTCGCCTGGCTTGGTACCGCCGCGACGGCTCGTGACCTCGCGCGTTCGCCCCGTGACGCACGAGAAGCCGCATCGTGACGCGATGGTCGTGCAGGATCATCGAGCGGCACCTGCGCCGGCGACGTCCGTCACCACACCGTCCGACATCAGCTTGTTTGCGAAAGATGGCTCGGTGCGGTTACCGCCCACGACGGCGTCCACATGGGCAGCAGCAAACACCAGGACCAAACCGGCCAAGCCCGCGGACGATCGCCGGATCATGCAGCACGACAGCAACCGGATGCACTACAAGGCCACCCGCTTCGAGAAATATTTCCCGCCACCGAACGAGACGGCCGGCGGCGCGCTGGGTCGCCATATAGGCGATGCGATCAGGGCGATAGCCAAAAGCTCCTGCGATCCCAGGAACCCCAGCACGGCCTCCAACTTGCTGTGCGGCCTACCTCCCCTGCCACCTTCGCCGAAGGACGGCGACGAGCGGCTCAACCTCCCGCCACCGCCGCTGGCCGACGACCCGCATCCGACCCAGTCGCTGCCACTGTCGACCTGCATCGCGGAGTACAAGGCTGACAAGCCACTGCCGTACGGCTGCCCGATAAACACGCCTGATCTCGCCTTCAAGGCCGAGATGCGCGAATGCATCGACCTGTTCCGTGCGGGCAAGCGCCTCAAGACGTGGTGCCCGGCCGATACGCCCAGACGCGCCGCCGCCGAGTCATCAAAGCCAGCGGCCACCTCGATCGCGGCTCCGCACTGAACACATCCAGCGCCCGCGACCCCCGGGGCAGGGGAAATTGAGCGAACCTCATTCGACTCCCTCTGTCCCGGTTCCCGATTACGTTGCAGTAACAGCGGCCGGCGTAGGGTTTGAAATCTTGGTTGAGCAGAAGTCCACCGCACGGGGCATGTCGATCGTCCGTGCGGGCTGGGCGTTTTGTGGGAAGGAGTAGCAAATTCCCTTTGTGTGGGATTCCGAGGCCCCGGAGGCGTCATGGAAAAGATCACTTACGTAGTGCACGTCTTTCAACGCGGCCGAAAGAAGAAAGAGCGACACTTTGCGACGCTGGAAGAGGCCCAGGCTTACGCTGCCTGTCTGGGCACCGCGTTCGATTGTGTCGTATTGGCTGCCCAGCGGCCGCAGTTGCCGACAGACGCCCCGGAAGGACAGCCGCAAGAAGGCTTCCTGGCCAGCTTCATGCGGCGGCACATGCATACCCAGGGCTGATCTCACGCCTCGCCAGTCGGCACCTGGTCGGCTGCACCGGCCGCGATTTCGTCGTGGCGCAAGATCACCCTGCCCGTCCAGTTGCCCCGCGCGTGCGAGGCGCCGAACCGGTTACGCAAAGGGCGTTCAACTTCCTTCGTCCCGGTCTACGCTTCCATTGGCATTTTTCTTTTTCATACCCTCAAGGTCAGCCAGATATTTTCGATTCGTCTCTTTGTACATCGCCGGAACACACGACAAAAAAAGAGCTGAACCAAGGCCGACCATTAGATAAAAGACCCACTTAATCTGCAAATACTCGTCAACCATACTTGAAACAAATATTAGACAAAGCCCCGTCATGGGAACAATTGTAAAGGGAGGTTTCCTGACGGACTTCATAATGCAATTATCTCTTGCGACCAATGCATTGGGACACACAATATAATAGCTCCATCATAATGGAGGAAGTTAAACGACCTTCAGACAACAACGCGGTCAGGTTCACTTCCCGACAAGCCGAGACAGGCCAGCTCCCACAAGGCGACACACCCGAGGATTCTATCGGGGAGACATGCCCGCGCCGAAATTCAAACGACCGCAAGTGAACCCGAACCTGCTTGCTTCAGCGCGCCAGCACCCGCTCGATGGCCTGCTGCGCCAGCGGAGCCATGATGGCGTAGCCCGCGGGAGTGGGATGCACACCATCACTGGACAGGCGCGCGCGCATGCCGCCCTGCGGCGTGGCGAGTGCATGGTAGTAGTCCAGATACGTTGCACCTCGCGAGGCAGCATAGGTCCGCAGCCACGCATTGAGCGCATGAATCTTCGCGGCCGGCTGCAAACCCGGCTGCCAGGGATAATCGGTGGTGGGCAACACCGAAGCGAGGATGACGCGAATGTGGCTGGCCTGCGCCAGCTCGGTCATCGAGCGGACGTTATCCTCGATCATCGGCAGTGTCGCCAGACCGGTATTGCCCGCGATGTCGTTGGTGCCGGCAAGAATGACCACCACGGCCGGGTGAAGATCGATCACGTCCTGCCGGAAGCGCAGCACCATCTGCGCCGTGGTCTGCCCCGATATGCCGCGGTTGATGTAAGGCTTGCCGGGAAAGAAGGTGCTGCCCTTGATGCGGCCCCAGCTATCGGTAATGGAATCGCCCATGAAGACCACCCGTGATTCTCCAGCCACGGGCGGCGCGAGCCGGGCATTGTCGGCGCGGTAGCGGTTCAGCTGCGGCCAGTCGAGCAACTGCCGCTGCATGGCCGCCACTTGATCGATACTGAGCGACGCGGGTGATGCCAAATAGAGCGGGTTGATGGCAACAGGCGCCGCAGCGCGCACCGGACTGGTGGCGTGCAACGCCAACGGGATGCCGGTGAGCAGGACAACAACCATGGCAAGGAACGACCGAAATCTCATGCTCAAATTCTCCACGGGTGACGCGCGCTGCCGGCGTACGCACGACGGCAGCGCAACCGAACCGGGTCAGGTTCACTTCTCAACGGCCAGCAACCGAATGTAATCCGATTTGGCAACCACGCAACGCCCGCAAGTGAGCCTGAACCTTCTTTTCGTTCTATGGCGAGTTCGCAGCTCCCATGCCACAACTGCGCTAAGGTGCGGGAAAATCCATGAATCTTGGCGTCAGCCATGAAATGTTACCTCTTCGTGCTCGCCACCGCTTGGCCGGGACTCGTCACCAGCCATGGGGGGCACGCCGCCGAAATGGCGGGTATCGCATTGAATCAGTCCGTCACGATGAACGAGTGCGCCGTACGCCAGCACGACTATCTGCCCGATGAGCGCACCACATGCTTCAAGCTTCCGACGGGACCATCGCGTGATCCGTACGCTGATGCGCCAAAACCGCCCGCGAATGGCCGCATCATCGTGAACGTATCGCTGCCGGATCGTCCCGGGTTTATGAGTGGCAGCGAAGCTCAGGTGCTGCTCAGGAACGGCCTTACGGTCAGCATATCCGTACGCACCCATGGCGGAGAGGCGGGTGACTTCCGCGCACTGAAGGATTTGTTTGGAGACGCCAGCCCGCGCCATCTGACCGTACCCTGGAATACCGGCGGTAGCGGACCGGTACTGACACAGACCGGCTTGCAGGCCGATTGGATCTTGCCTGGCGATGAAACCGTCTATTTCAGCAGCGGCGAATTTGGCGCATTTCTTGGTCTGGTCCGCCTGCAGACCTCCGCGGCTCCGGCGCATAGGACCGGCGTGCGGGATTAATTGCGGAAAAAATGACGACAACAAAAAAAAGGGGACGGAGGAAGTCAAGCGGACCGAAGCGCGCCGGGCCGCGCGCGAAGTCATTCAACTTCCTCCGTCCCGGCTTCCACGAAAAGGCCACCATTCGTGAAGTGCTATTTCAGCGGCAGAAACAACTCCACGATGACTTCAGGTGCCGACACATCCGGCATGAGGGAGAGCCGGCGCTGGCAATAGATCGGGAAGTCGCGTACTTCCTCACCGCTGTCCGGAAGCCAATCGCGATAGAGGTAGAGCGCAGCGGGCTCGAGATTGTTGGTGTTGCCGGGATAGCGCAGCACCGCGCAGCGTCCGCCGGGGATCAGGCCCGCCTTCATTCCCTCATCATTCATCTCGATCGGCCGATCGGTCCCGACGCACAGGTCCATGCTGTAGTCAGCCGGATTTGCGGGGCACCTCTCGGATCGAAACACCATCAAGCTGGATCGGCCCGTCTCGGGCGACAAGCCCTCGGCCTTGCACCAGGCCTTGAACCGCTCGATGGTCGTGCCGAGCGTTGCCCGGTCGCCGCGATGCTCGATCATCGCCACCGGCATCGGGGGCACATCGCGGATCGTCACGTCGTCGTGGGTAAAGATGATCTGCATGAACTTGTTCCTTGCGTTGTCCAGAGGCCCGAAGGCGGCAATCCACGGCGCCCAGTCGGGCGACTTCCGGAACGACGAAGGCGACTGCCCGAACCGTTGGCGAAAGGCGCGGGCGAAGGCATCGGGCGCATCGTAACCGGCATCCATCGCGATCTCCGTGACGCTTTCGGCATCGTTCCAGGCCAGACGGCGCGAAGCACGCTTCATGCGAGCAAGCTGGACATAGCGATGTACGGACAACCCGAAGGTCGCCACAAACTGCCGATGGAAATGAAACTTCGAGAAGGCGGCCACCCGGCTTACCGCCCCCAGATCCAAATCATCGTCAAGATGCTGGTCGATGTAGTCCAGCACGCGCTGCATCCGCGCATGATAGTTTCGAAGCGCTGTCTTCATCGTCCATCTCTCCATGGTGGAACCATGTTGTCGATCGGGGCCACCAAGTGCTCGACCGATCTTGCGGTTCTGGCGGGATCACGGAGAACCGGGGAGCACGATGCCGGGAACATTCTTGCAGAAGATCGGGGCCAAACAGGAGGCAAGGTTCGGCTCGCATTGATCCCTTCGGAACAGCGCAGAAATTGTCCCTGACACCTTTTCCCACACCTTTTCCCCACCTCCCAGCGAGTCTCACAACTGCAAGTGAATCTGACTCCGCTTTTTTGCTCCACCGTGGCCGCTGCTTCCTGCTTGATCTGAATCAAGCGGGACCGCGCCCGATCCCCCCAGACTTCAGGCAGTCGCGCTGGTCGCGTGGCAACGGGAGAACGTCATCCATGAACCAGACCGAGCCGAAAGTGAGCCCGTTCGACCGCATCGGGGGCGCCCCCGGCGCCAACCAGGTCGTCGGACAGTTCTACAGAAGGGTGTTTGCCGACCCGACCTTGCGTTCCTACTTCGAGGGCGTGGCGCTGGAGAAGCTGCAGCGCATGCAGTCCGAGTTCTTCTCCGCAGCCCTCGGCGGGCCCAGCACCTACAGCGGTCGCGCCATGCATCATGCGCATCAGGGGCTGCACATCAAGCCGCAACAGTTCCAGGCGTTTGTCGGGCATCTGTTCGAAACGCTGAAGGAGCACGACCTGACCGAGGATGAGCGCTACGCGATCATCGCGCGGATCAACACATACGCGGACGACATATTCAGCACCGGCATCGCGTCCTCCGAGTAGGCTCGGCTATCGCCGCACCGGCACGCTGCGGGAAGGCCGCTGCAATCTTCCCTGGTCGACCGCGAAACGTACCTGCTGCACCGCTATCACCATCATCGAGCTCGATCCTGTTCGCGCCCGTATGACCACCGACCCAAAACCGGGGTTGGAGTCGACCTCTTGGAAAAGTGCGCTCTGATTCCTGTTTTGGGCCGTGATCGTCCTGCATCGCTCACGGTTCTTTCTTGAACAGATCCTGGAAGATCAGAGGTCCCCAGCTCTTGCCCCGCGCCTGTACAAGTGCGCCACCCTCCCCAAGCTTCCCGAGATTGACGGGCGCGAAACCGAGTTGTTTGGCGAGTGCGCCCACCGTCTCTGCCGCGCCTTCTTCGTCGCTCGACAGGAACACCACCCGGCGATCGCCCTTGACGTTCGGATCTTCGGCAAGGGTGCCGGCCAGCAGATGATTGAATCCCTTCACGAGCCTGGCGCCGGAGAAGGCCTTGGCAACGAAGGCAGAGGACGGAAGACCGGAAAGCTCTTCGACCGGATCGGCAAACGTGTTCATCGCGTCGATGATGGTCTTGCCCTTCCAGCTCGGCAGCGCGTTCGCGACATCCCGGTGCGACTCGAAACGGACGGCCAGAAAGATGGTGTCTGCCTCGACCGCTTCCGCCAGTGTCTTGGGAAGGATCGTGGGTCCGATCGCGGCCGCGGCGGAAGCAAAGCTTTCCGGGTCGCGTGTAGTGGCAACGGATACTTCGACGCCGTTGCGGGCAAACGCCCTGGCCAGGGCCTGGCCGATATCGCCGAAGCCGATAATTGCATATGTCATAAGGGTTCTCTCTGAGTTGGGTTGGATCCCGGTTTAATAGGTGCGGTCCCGCGGCTGGCAGCTCTGGAGGCCAGCCACGGGGCCGCGTCGAGTTCAGACCTGCGCCAGGCCTCCATCGACGGGGAGATCGATACCCGTGATGAAAGAACTTTCATCGGAGGCGAGGAATACGACGGCAGCCGCGATTTCCTCGGGCTTGCCCCAGCGACCCATGGGAATCTGCAAGGCGTACTCGGCGGCCGCTTGCTTGGCCTGGTCGGCGGTAAGGCCCGCCGTCTTTTGCAAAGCCCCCGTCTCGGTGGGTCCGGGACTGACGCAATTCACGCGGATCTGGCGGTCTTTCAGCTCCATGGTCCAGGCACGCACGAAGTTGCGCACAGCCGCCTTGCTCGCGGCGTAAGCGCTGAATCCCGGGGTTCCCAACACGTTCGTGACCGAAGAGGTCACGATGATCGAGCCGCCGTCCTTGAACAGGGGAAGAGCCTTCTGCACCGTGAAAAACGTTCCCTTGACGTTCACGTCGAAGGTCTGGTCGAAATGTGCCTCGGTAGCTACCTCCAGTGGCGCGACCGTACCAGCGCCCGCGTTCGCGAAGAGAATGTCGATGTGCCCATGTTTCTCTTTCACGACGGCATAAAGCCGGTCCAGATCTTCCAGGCGCGACACGTCGCCGACGACCGCCGTGACGTTTGTCTTGATGAAGGCAGCAGCCTCCTTCAGCTCTTTCTCCCGTCGCCCGGTGATCACGACGTGCGCACCTTCTTCCACGAAGCGCTTGGCTGTGGCCAAGCCAATCCCGCTGCTTCCGCCAGTCACGACCGCAATTTTTCCCGCCAGTTTTTGTGCACCATGGTTGTTCACAGGTTTTTCCTTTTTGCTGTTCGTTGTTGTTCACCACGCCCTGCGGGCTCCGACCATCGAATGGAGTGACCGGCCGGGCGCGGCACGTCAGAGTTGGGCCAGGCCGCCGTCGACGGCGAGCTCGCTGGCGGTCATGAAGCTGCTGTCCGACGATGCGAGAAAGGCAGCCGCAGCGCCGACCTCCGCCGGGTCGCCCATGTGCTGGAGCGCAGTCATCGAGCCGTAGGCCTTCAGGCCCTCCTCGCCCAGCGCTGCCTTTGCGAGTTCCGTCGCCACCGCCCCGGGCGACAGCACGTTGACCCGGATGCCGGTGCCCTTCAGATCCTCCGCCCAGGTCCGCGCGAGGTTGCGCACGGCCGCCTTGCTCGCGCTGTAGGCGGTGAACGCCGGGGCGCCCGTGGTGCCGGCGCTCGATCCGGTCAGGATGATCGAACCGCCCTTGCCCATCAGCGGCAGCGCCTTCTGGACCGTGAAGATCGTGCCCTTCACGTTGGTGTCGAAGGTTTCGTCAATGTGCTCGGCGGTGATCTTGCCGAGCGCAAGCTGGCTTCCCACCCCGGCATTGGCGAAGACGATGTCGAGGGTGCCGCGCTCGACCTTCACCGCCGCATAGAGTCGGTCGAGGTCGGCCTCATCCGAGACCGAGCCCCTCACCGCGCGGGCATGGGGCCCGAGGTCGGCCACCGCGGCGTCGAGTGCTTCCTGCCGGCGGCCGAAGATGAAGACGAAGGCACCCTCCTCTATGAAGCGCTTTGCTGCGGCGCGGCCGATGCCGGTAGCGCCACCGGTGATCACGGCGGTCTTTCCATTCAGTCTGTTCACGTCATGCATCCTCAGGTTCTCTGTCGAAGGTAAAAACCAACATGGGTCGCTTGACTCATCAAGACAATTGACGAAAGATTGCTTGATAAGATCCATTTTTTGGATACAAATGCTCGACAACGTCACCATCAACCAGCTGCGTGCCTTCGTTGCGGTATGCGATCAGGGAAGCTTTTCGGGTGCGGCACGGAAACTCAGCCGCGCGCAGTCGGCCATCAGCCACGCGATCAAGGCGCTGGAAAGCGCATTCGATGTCGAGTTGTTCGATCGCAACACCCGCAAGGCGCAGCTCACCGCGGCGGGGCGCAGCCTCTTGCCGGACGCGCGGGCGGTGATCTCACGCACGGAAGAAATGAAGACCCGCGCCGGCTCGATCGCCAGAGCCGGGGCGCCCCAGCTTTCCGTGGCGATCGATGTCTACTTCCCGCGCGCCCACCTGATCGACTGTTTGCGGACGCTGCAGGCAGAGCTCCCCACCGCGGCGATCAACCTGCGAATCACGACCATGCAGGGCGGGGAGAGACTGGTGCTCGAAAAGGTGTGTGCGCTGGCCGTCACGATCCAGAATGTGCCGGAGGTGAGCCCGGATGCCATGGAACGCCACTGGCTGTGCGAGGCGGAGATGGTGACGCTATGTGCGCCGTCCCATCCGCTCGCTTCGACACCGAAACCCATACCGGTGGACGAGTTTGGTCGACATGTTCAGATCGTCGTCACGGACAACCAGCCCGAAGCGGAAAAGACCCAGCAGGGAGTTGCCGGCAAGCGCCTGTGGCTGGTCAACGACCTCGGCGCCAAGCGCGATCTTCTCAAGGCCGGTCTCGGCTGGGGGCACATGCCGCGACACCTCGTCGGCGAGGATCTGGCGAGCGGAGAGCTCGTCGAACTTGAACGCCGCGCCTGGCACCTCGGTCCGCTCACGTTCGTGATCTCGCAACGACGGGGTTATGACCTCTCCCCATGCGAGTCGCGGCTGGTCGAGCTTCTTGGCAATAACCAAAGGGGGTAAGAGCCCACGCCGTCAGATTCCCTGTGGCGTCTCGGGCGGTGCGCGGGGCGGACGCTGGCGCAACGGACAGGCATCGCCTCGCACTGGAATCTCGGCGCAGCGGGCACGCGTAGCTGTTGGACATACGCCCGAATGTCGGCCAGACGATCCGCGCTCAGTGCATGGTTGAACATTGCTTGGGAGGCCATGCAATGTTCCGCCGCATCAGCGGGCAAACCTGAGTTCGCTTCCTGGAGTGGAGCAAGGAAAACGGGCGGCCGAGAACCCCTCCCCCTTTTTTCCCTACGCCCCCATCCATTCGGCGAGGTAGCTCCGGCTTTCCGCCAGGTCGCGATAGATCTCACTGACCGGGGGCTCCTGCTCCACATAACCGGCGTCGATGCGCGCGGTGGCCGCGGCCTCCAGCACCGCCTTCCAGTCGATCACGCCACTGCCGACCGCACAGGTCGTGTCGTCGTTGTGCGTCGTGCCCATGGTCGGCTGCCGGGTCAGGTCCTTCAGGTGCAGTAGACGGATGCGGTCGCCGTGCTGGCGGATGATGGCGGCCGGATCGCGGCCTCCGGCGGCCGCCCAGGCGCAATCGAGTTCGAAGGTCACCAGCGACGGGTCGGTGCGATCGATCAGCAGCTCCCAACCCACCACACCGTCATATGTGGCGAAATCGAACGGATGATTGTGATAGCCGATGTGCACGCCCGCCGCTTTCGCCTGTGCTGCCACCTTGTTCAATTGATCGGCGTTGCGCTTCCAGGCGTCGAGCGTCATCGCCTGACGCATCGCGGGAATCCAGGCGACACCGGCCGGTAACGGCCCGTCCGGCTGCGGCGAGGAGCAGACGAGATAGTCGGCGCCCAAATCGCGAACCTGGGCAACGGCACCGGCCATGTCCTTCGTCAGGTCGGCCATGGACACGTGCGCGGAGCGGCACACCAGGCCCGCTTCGTTCACGATCCTGCGGAAAGCATCGGGACTCAGGCCATGAAGGGACGCCGTCTCCACCTGCCGGTAGCCGATGCACCGGACGGCTGCGAGTGCAGCCCGTACGTCCTTTTTCATCTCCGCGTCGACCGACCACAACTGCACGCCGACGGGAAAACGCGCCACGCCGCCGCTCGCCGGCATTTCGGCAAAGGCCGACCTGGCGAGGCCAGGCCCAGCCAGGAGTGCCGCCAACCCGAACCCCAATCCAGCACCGACAAAATCACGCCGCGACTTGTCCATCGTCCGCCCTCGTGGTGGCTTTCTTTCGAGACAACGGAATCCATAGTGTCACCACCGGGATCGATCGGAACGGATTCCTGGCGACCTCATCGGCTCCCGGCAGAGCCGTAATCCATGTTCTGCAGGTCCTCGATCAGACCCGGCCCGGTGGGCTTCCAGCCAAGCCGCTCGCGCGTCCAGGCACTCGATGCCGGAAAGTCCATCGCCACGAAAGCGCTCAGCCAGCCGAAATGCTCTGCCGCCTCGTCGACCGGGAGCGAGCGGACCGGCACGCCGAGCCCTGCGGCGATCACCTCGGCGATCTTCCGCACCGACACGCCTTCCTCGGCCACCGCATGCCAGCGAGCCCCTGCTCCGTGATGGTCGAGTGCCAATCGGTAAAGTCGCGCAACATCACTCACGTGTGCCGCCGGCCAACGGTTGGCCCCGTCACCGATATATGCCGACACGCCTCGCTGCCGCGCGATCTCGATCGCCGGGGAGATCAGCCCCTGTTTCGCCGTGTCGTGGACTTGCGGCAGACGCACCGCGGCGACGGACACGCCCCGCTTTGCCAGCTCTTCGCCGGTCAGTTCGGAGAGACGACGCGGATTGGGATGGTCGCGGTCCAGGACATCCTCGGTCGCCGGGACGCCGCGCCCGGCGCTGCCCATGCCGGTGCCGGAGGTGATGATCAGCGGCCGGTTCGACCCTGCCAGCACGTCGCCGATCGCCTGGATCACGCGGCGGTCCTTCTCGCAATTCTCGACAAAGCGCGAGAAATCGTGATCGAACGCGGTATGGATGACCGCGTCTGCTTCGGCCGCCCCGCGCGCCACGCTGTCGGGGTCGTCGAGCGTGCCGCGGTGTACCTCGGCGCCGGCCTGCTCAAGCCAGCGTGCACCGGCATCGGAACGTGTCAGGCCGATCACCCGGTGCCCGGCTTCGATCAGCTCCGGCACGACGCGAGCGCCGATAAAACCTGTCGCACCGGTGAGAAATACGCGCATGAGGGAGCTCCTGTCTGGTCGGAAATCCCCATCCTGACGATTATTCTGTCCTGTTAAAGTAGTGGCTTTATCCCGGTATAGAAACCAACAGGCTCAGCATGACCGCCCGTAGCGACAACAAACTCGGCACCTACCTGCGTGACCGCCGCAGCCGACTGGATCCGGCGGCGCTCGGCTTTCCCGTCAGCCGTCGTCGCACGCCGGGCTTGCGGCGGGAGGAAGTCGCCCAGCGCGCCCACATCAGCCCCACCTGGTACACCTGGCTGGAACAGGGACGCGGCGGTGCACCCTCGGCCGAGGTACTCGACCGGATCGCCACCGGGCTGATGCTGACCGAGCCTGAGCGCGAACACCTTTTCATGCTGGGACTCGGACGCCCACCCGAGGTCCGCTACAGGGCGGTCGACGACGTCAGTCCACGCCTGCAGCGTCTTCTCGACGCCTTCGACGTGAGTCCGGCGATCGTCAAGAACGCCACCTGGGACGTGGTCGCCTGGAACCGCGCCGCGGCGATGCTGCTGACCGACTACGCCACGCTGCCGCGAGAACAACGCAACATTCTCCGACTGATGTTTTCGCATCCAGCCGTGCGAAGCCATCAGGACGATTGGAACAGCGTCGCCCGTTTCGTGGTCGGCGCCTTCCGCGCAGACGCAGCACGGGCCGGCGCCACCGCAGCCATCACCGAGCTGGTGGACGAACTCTCGCGCACCAGTCCCGAGTTCGCCGCGCTCTGGCGCGACAACGACGTGGTGGCGCACGGCGAAGGTACCAAACGCATCCACCATGCCGACCTTGGCCTGCTCGAACTGGAGTTTTCCGCCTTCTCCGTCGATGGCCGACCGGAGCTGGGCATGGTCGTCTACAACCCGGCGAACGATGACGTGGCAGAGCGAATTCGTGCGTATCTTGCGAGGTCACGCTGAAAGAAAAATCGGCGGCCGTGCCGCTGTGTTGCGGGGAAACAAACAGCTAAATCGGGTGAGAGCCCGTTCCGTCAGGGCCATGCCCGACAGAATCAGTCACCAACCTCCCCGAAAGGATAGGCGCATCCCGCGTCTCACCCTCAGCCCGACAAATCGTCCCTGATACCTTTTCTGTTGTCAGGGCAGCGGACGCTGCCTGTGGCCAATGAAGGTCGACCACGAGCCCAGCCCGCAGCGACGAGCCAGATTGCGGTAATAAACTGCCGTCCCCAGCCCCAGAAACAAGGCACATCCCACCATCATCGCCTCGATCCATGACCAAGGCGGAATATAGAACTTGTGGCCCGCGCTGAGCAGGAAGAACATCACCCCCAAAACGAGCGGAAAGAGCGCGCCCATCGGGATAAAAACCAAGGCCAGCACGACCGGATTGATAAACGGCGGCGGGGGAACTTCGAGCCCCTGACTCCACAGGAATTTCCACAGGGGCGGCACCGAAGCATTCGGATCGACACCCTTGGCGGCCATGTACTCCCGGTACAACTCCACGCGCTCTTGCTGGTTCATGCGCACCCTCGCCAAGACGGCAGTCCCGCCTTCCAGCGCGGCAGTTTAGCGCAATGATTCGCAGCCAGGAAAACGCGCCGTTACATCAAACCCGCCTACCTGATCCATCCCGATGCCCTGGCTTGCCGACGGTCGCGGGTGAAGGTGGATCGAGCTGGCGAAATAGCAAATTGCGCTATCTTGTGCGACGCGCCGGATGGTCATCGCAAGTGCGAACCACGCATGCAAGGAGAAAACGTGATGATCCTGATCGTCATGGCCGCTGGAATCATCGCTTACACCACTTGGTGGTTCCATCGAACCCGCACCATGGTCGACCGTTGGGCCGAGCACAACGGACTGAAGGTGCTCGATTACAGCATCATGCCCTTTCCGCCCTACCCGCCCATCATGGTCACGTTGACCACCAGCAGAAACCAGTTGATCGTGCGCATGCGCGTCTATGACGACAGCATCCATCGCATCCGCAGTGGCTGGCTGCGACTGGGCAGCTTCTGGTGGGGGCTGACGAATATCGATGCCGTCGAAGTGTTCTGGGCAGGCCGCGATGGGCTGTCGGACGAACATGGTTTCTGACTGCACAAAGGGGACGGAGGGAATCAAGACGGCAACTCCTCCGCGCGTATGCAAGCCAGGAACGTGCGCTCGGCGATGAGCGCTTCCAGCGCATGGCGGCCCCCTGGGACGCCCGCCGCAAGCCGCCGGCGAGGGCGACCAAGGCTTACCGGTGCAAGAGACAAGACTTAATTAGCCACGTCCCCTTTATTGCTCTTTTTTGTTTCCGTCAGCGCCCGCTCAGTAACGTAAACTAATGCTCAGATTCAGGTTCTTCCCATCGTACGTGAAGCTGGCGTCCTGGAACGAAGGGGCGCTAAACACGGCTTTTGCATCGTTCGAGAAACCGTAGCCTTCTTTTGGAATGCCGATCCAATTGGTATCGAGTTTGCCGTTCAGGTTTTCATCGTGAACGACAGCGATGGCATAGGTTCCTGACGGGGTCTCTTCAAAGTCGCAACGTGCCTGTGCCTTTCGAATCTTCATAACTACAATGTTCGTTGCCGACCGCAGATAATCAATGGGAAATCCAGCCGGCGATTCGAACAGCGCGCAAGCCACGGATCCTGTGCTGTTTCTTATGTTCAGGACTTCCACATGAATTCCGGGGCATGCCGATTGAGCAAAGATCGGATGGGGACAACTCGCAAACATCAAAACTGCAAGGTATGCCGCGCATTTGACGCTGATGGAACTCCCGGGCCGCGGGCCGCGGACCGCGAGGGGAACCACTGATTTCCAAACGGCTATCCTGGTCATGGTCTTTCTGGCGCTTGAGTCAAGCGGCGGAGTCATCCGTCTTGAGTGATCCAGTCGGCTCCTCTCTATCGCTATCGCCAACCGACTTTGATGAGCCAGACGGAAGCGTAGGCTCCGGACACGGGATCACGGGAGGAGTCGGTCGTGCATGCTACGCCCAAACTGGTCGCCGCCGCCAGCGAGCCAGACGGGGTCACAGACGGGGTCACCTTGTCAGGAAAGTGAACTCTGACCCGGGTTTTGTCGATGAGCCCTCCGCCAGCGCCGCGCCGCGTCGCCCCCCAGCAGTGTGAAGACAAGGATGCCGAATGCAGCGAACGTGTCGGGCTCAGGAACCGGCATCGGCGGCACCGCGCTTTCGTCAACGGCCCAGTAACCAGTGGCCGAGCATGGTGCGGAAGGATCAGAACACCCCCACTCCGAGTCATCCGAGAGGAAGTTGGCGATCGTCCACAGTCCCTGACTTCCCGATGTGCTCATGGAAAAGGTGGTATCGATGGTCCCGACACTCATGTCGCCGGTCATGAGGTCTCCAAATGCAAGGTTGGCATAGATATACCAGACCTCATCTCCCGCCTCGATCTGGGGACGCAATCCAGTAAGGCCGGCGCCCTCCAGGAATATCTCATCAAATGGTGAGCTTGGGTCTGCTGGTCCACCGGAGTAGTGATAAAAATCATAGGTCTTCGCCGCCGCCTCGTTGTTGATGTCGATCTGGCCATAGGCTATTAGAGGTGACTCGTGGACCCTCGTCGTCGGAAACCAGTAATAGGTCACTGCACCGGCATCGAGGCTCACCAGCGGCAATGCAACCGCGGCGAGCAACGCCGCACCGTATGTCATTTTCATGGCAACCTCCTCAGGCTTTCCCGACTACCCTCGAACCCCAGCCGACGGTCGAGTAATTTGATACGCACCCAGCGCAATCTGCGCTCCCGAGGTGCATGGGGGATCCAGCACAAGACCATGCAGGTGATGACCATCGAGAAAGCGCCGCGCTGGCTCGATGGGATCGTGTGGGTGGATGACGCCTACCTGGACGGTTGAACGCAACGGCGGCAAGGCCGGGTGTCGCGCATCGGGCAAGCCGCTCGTGGTCGCATCGACACTGGCAACGCGCATGCCATGCCCGTGACCGATCGCCGAGTCAGCCTGGACGCCTCCTGTGGTGTCTATCGCAAAGTTCATGCCGTGCAAATAAACTTATATAAATCAATAAGTTAATTATACATCTGATAGAATGCATCGCAAAAAATGTAAGCTTTTCCGACCTTCCGGAGGGCAAGGATCGAACCCGCCAGGGCAAAAACAAAACGCAAAAAGGTCACCATTTCGCCGTCCCCGGCACGCAAAGGGGACAGAGGGAATTAAGACGCGCAGTCAGCAGCGGCTGACCGCCGCCCGATCCTGTCCCTGACTGCGCAACGGCCAACCGGCGTCACGCTGGTGCCATGCCGCGCCCACCACGTCTCGCGTTTCCCGGATTCCCGCTCCATGTCACGCAGCGGGGTGTGAATCGCTGCGCGATCTTCGTTGACAATCTCGACCGTCGCCACTTCTACGATCTTCTACGTGTTGCGATGGTCGAGCATGATATCGCCGTCCACGCCTATGCCCTCATGGGCAATCACGTTCATCTGCTTCTGACGCCGCCGGCGCAGGAAGCGTTGTCCCGCGCCATGCGAAACTTCGGGCAATCCTACGTGCACCGAACGGAACACCGAACGGGGTCAGGTTTACTTACCAAGGGGACAACGCTTTCAAATGCAAATACTTGTCGGCGTCAGGCCCTCGCACCGCCCGCCTCAACGAATCAAACGGTTGTAAGTGAACCTGACCCCGTTTTTCGCTCGCAGACCGCGAAGCGCGGAAACTCAGCTAGACGGGTCTTAATTCCCTCCGTCCCCTTTTGGCGACATGGAGGGTCGCCGTCCCCTTTTGCGATTACCCCGGCTTGTGGATGCGCGGCTGGCCCGAGATCGGATCGATGTCCGATTGGGGCTTGGGAGCCGGTGCCGGACGGCCGGAGACGCGCCGCGTCGCGGGATCGACTTCGAAGCGCTCTCCACGCTCGTTCTCGATCAGCAGCTTGCCGCCTTCGGCACGCAGCGAGCGGAACCATACGTCCTGCACATCGCCCTCCAGCTCGGGGCGGCGTGGATTTTCGTAAACCTTGAGGCGCCACACTTCGCGATTGGACGCATCGTAAGCCGCGAGAATGCCGCCGACCTGTCCATCCGTTTCAAGGTCGCCGGGAACCTGGGCATAGCGGATGCCCGCGATGAAGACTGGAGGGACACGCGGGGGGGGCGCACGGCTGGCGCTGGGTTCAGGGGTATGAGTCATGGTGTTTTCCTTGCCACTGGCGCCGCAGCCCGCGGCCACGGCCAAAACGAAAAATGCAGCCGCAATGACGACTGCACGCCTCATTGCCTGACGAGCTTGCGCTCGACCTTCTGTGTCGCAGTCCAACCCGTGTCGTCGTAGAGCTTGCTGCCCAGTGCCGCGATGCGGTCACGCTCGCCCAGCGCACCAGCGGCGTCGGCGCAGAAGAATGCCCAGCTGTCGGCATTGGCCAGGCACTGCGCCATCGTGAGCGTGCGCACGGGAGCAAAGCCGGGTTGCAGCGCCACTCGCGCATTGTTGACGCGGCGGAACACATCCGATTCACGCGGCAACAGCCCCTGCCAGCTGTAGCTGTGGTCCGCAGTCTGACAGTAGTTGTGGGTGAGTTCGTGCACGATGATTCGCGCCCAGTTGGTGGCGCCCGTCAGGGTGTTGCCGTTGCCCCAGAACCCGGGCTCGACCCAGATGGCGTGGATGTCGTGATTGGTGAACGTGTAGGCTTCACTCTGCTCCCAACTGCTGCCCGAGCCGCGCTGGGCGGGATCGTCCAGAACAATCAGGTCGCCGATCTTCAGGCCGATGGCGATCTTCAGCAGGCCGCGGCGCAGCGAGGCGGTCAGGGTGGCGACGGCGCCATCGACATCGGCATGCCCCGCGGGGATGAACCAACGCCGCAACAGCGCCTTGTGTTCTGGCCGCGTCGGATCCCCAGCCACGATCATCGCGCGTTCGACCCAGCGCAACGCCGTCGTCACGGCGCCTTCGATGCGAAGCTTCTGCTCTTCACTGTATATCTCCGTGGTGGCGTTCAATACCTGGTCCACCAGCGCGTCCGATTCGTCGGCAAATTCGATCGGATGAGAGGTCAGCGCCGACGGGGTGGACAGCACCCAGAGCTTTTGCGCGCCCGCGACTTCGGAGTAGTAGAGATGGGCAAGCGTCTTCAGCAGCAATGCACGCGAGCGCGCATTGTTCGAGGGCTTGCCGAGGAGCCCGCCACTAGCCTTGGCAGCCGCGCGGAAGACCTTGGCCAGCGATTTTGCGCCGACAAGCCGGCGCCGTATGGCGTCGGGAATCGTTGCCTGCAGATAATTGAAACCATCGTCGCGAACCAGCCGCGGCAGTGCTTCGGCAACGGGCTTCCAATCGCTGGCATATTTGTCGGGTGACTGCACTGCCGCGACGAGTTTCTTGTGAATCGTCAGATACGGTGACGGGTCAGCCATGGAAAGATCCCCCCCCTGAAAGATCGATGAGTTGTAGAAACCCGGTGCATGCGCCAAGCGACTCTAGACGTCTTGGCAGAGCGCAGCAAGAGCCGCGATGCCGACCTGACCCAGTCAGAACCCATCGGTGGGCGCCGTGTCGCGGATCCGGTCGCCGACCGGAATAATTGTCCCTGACACCTTTTTTTGCGGTCTATCGGTATATCGAGCTCAATCCCGTGCGAGCTTCGATGGCGAGCCTTCCCGAGCACTATCGGTGGTCAAGCGTGCACGCGAACCTTGGGTTGATTGACGACCCGCTGGTTACCCCTCACCTGTCCTTCCTCGCCCAGGACATTGATCCCCAGGTACGTACGCACGCCTATCTCACCTGGCTGCGCGAAGGCGTCGGCAACGACGAACTGGAAAACATCCGCGCGCACCTGCAACAGGAGCGCGCGCTCGGCGACACCAAGTTCCAGGCCATGGTGGAAAAGGCGATCGGACGCCCGGTCAAGCTCAGGAGCCGCGGCAGACCGCGAAGCCCGCATAGTCAATGGGACCGGGCTTAATTCCCTCCGCCCCTTTTGGGTAATACATCGACTCGTCCTGGATCTTGCCACGCTGGTACATGGTATCCATCGCGCCGAGCACCCCGCCGCGCCCGCTGATAACAGATGACGGTGGATGTGGCATCAAAGTCGATACGTCCCACGGTGCTCAACCTCCACCATCGGCCACACCGGGCACAATGCCTCCACCGCCTCCATCAACTCGATCCAGTCCGAGAGATCACCCTTGCCTACCTGCACGACATCCAGCACGTCGCCGCCGATCAGCGGCTCGCGGACACCTTCATGCTTTGTCGTTGGCGATTTCGGCGAGTAATTCATCCAGCATCTCCTTGCGATCGAACAGTGCGAAGTACTCCTGCACTTCGACCATACTGAGCCGGCCACGCTGCGCGCGCAACAACGCGCGAATGTCGTCCAGATCGCGCGCACGGGAAGGATTGTTGACCAGTGCCTGCAGCTTGAACCCGATCAGGCCCTCGGCACTGATCACGCGCAAAGGGCCCATGGCGGTGTCGCGCTCGGTGGCCTGAGCGAGCAAACGCCGCGCAGTGGGGCGATGCGCGTAAAGCAGATCCAGTCCTTCATCGTCGCGGAGATAGTTGGCGGCATCCTCGCTGCGATGGACGCAGTGATAACCGAGCGCCAGCAGGATCTCGTGCAGCCGATCCGCGTCATCTGCGTCGGCGAGAAAGTCCACGTCGCGCGTCGCGCGCACCACCTGATGCGCAGCCAATGCCAGCCCGCCGATCAGCGCGGGCGTGGTCTTGCAGCCGACGAACGCGGCCACGGCCTGCTTGATTTGTTCGACCAGTCGGGACATGGGTTACAGGCCACAGCCGAACTTGCGGCGCCGGAGCAACGTGTCCCTTGCGCCAACCGGGTGGACATGCGCGCTGATCGCATGACTCCTCATGCCGCAATCCGTTCAATGCGGTCGACGGCACTGCCGAGTGCACGGTGCGCCTCTTCCAGATCGTAGTCGGCCTGCAACCCCAACCAGAACCGCTCGCTGGTCCCCAGCGCCACTGCCAGGCGCACGGCGGTATCCGCCGTCACGCCGCGCTTGCCCAGCACGATTTCGTTGATGCGGCGCGGCGGCACGCCAGCGGCGCGCGCCAGCGCGTTCTGGCTGATGCCCAGGGGCGTCAGGAACTCCTCGAGCAGCACTTCGCCGGGATGGATGTTGGGCAGGCTCTTCATGATCGACTCGCTGGTGTCAGTGGTAATCGACGATTTCCACGTCGTGGGCGTCACCGTCAATCCATTGGAAGCAGATGCGCCATTGATCGTTGATCCGGATGCTGTGCTGGCCTTTGCGTCGACCCTTCAGGGCTTCGAGCCGGTTGGCTGGAGGAATGCGCAGATCATCCAGCACGGAGGCGTTCCCCAGCATGCGCAACTTGCGCCGTGCCACGGATTGGATATCGGCAGGCAGGCGCCTGGAAGGCGTTCCGCCCCAGATCTTTTCCGCTTCCTTGTCGGCAAAGTTCCTGATCACGGACAAACCATAACGCCAACCGTCATATGACGCAAGTCGTCATGGGCAGCGTCATGTTGTCGACCAACAGGCGGCATGCAGGCGCTGCACATGGCTTGGTCGAGAACCACCCCACGGGCATTCAACTTCCTCCGTCCCGGTTTCCAGTCCAGGTTTCCAATCCAAGACCCAACGCCTTGCCGCCGCCAAGCCCGCGCATCGCCCGCCTCACGGCAATTCAAACGATCGTAAGTGAACCTGACCCCGTTTTTTTCCTGCGTTTGGTGACGTGCAGCATCGACCCGGCGTATGGTTGGCGAACGGCACCGACTCAGGGGGAGACATGGGCATGTACAAGGAAGATGACGTCGAAGCCATGGCGACGACTCATCAAGACATGGAATCACCGACGCTCACGTTTGCGGCGCTGGATGCAAGGATCGAGGCGCTACCCGAATACCCACCGGACCAATCGATCCTTCCGAAGAAGGCAAAATGGGGAGTCACCCTAGGGGCAGCCGGCGCATTGCTCGCCCTGCTCAGCGTAAAATTGCTTCCCAACCATGCGATCTACACGGCCGTGCTCGTCGCTGCCGGCCTACTCATGGAAGCCATCGGAGTTGTCCTCGCCATCGTCAGCCAGATCCCAAAGCGCTGGCCGACGCTTACCCGCGAACGCCGTGACTTCGCCGAACAGCTTGATTTCGACCTGCCAGGCCATCTGGCACTGCTCGAATGGCTGCGCACCTTCCCGCTGGACCAACGCAAGACGTTGTGCGAATTCGTCAGCCATCGCCACGAGCGGATGAAAGAAAAGCTCCCGATGCTCACCGGCAGCATCGAAAAGCTTGGCGCCCTGCCCATCGTCATCGCGCTCTACCTGCAGTTCAAGGACATGCATTGGCCGCCACACCCCAGCTGGTTGGGGATCTTCCTGATCCTTGCATTGGTCCTGGGCTATTGGCTGAGCGTGATGCAGATCAGCGTCAGACTGCGACTCCAGCTCTACGAGACGCTGCTCGGGAAAGCGCTCACGTAGACAGGGCTTTTGCGTGCCTATTGACCCGGGCGGCGAAATGGTGACCCCGTTTTTTCTCAGTCCAGGTTTCCAATCCAAGACCCAACGCCTTGCCGGCGCCAGGCCAGCGCATCGCCCGCCTCACGGCAATTCAAACGACCGTAAGTGAACCTGACCCCGCTTTTGGAAAAAATGAGCCCACCCCTCCGTTCTCGACCACTTTTCTACTTAAAGGAAAATCATAAGGATGAAATACGAAACGTTAGTCCACATTCTTGATGCTATTTGCCAGGAGGCTCCTGAAGGATCGAAGCGTTACAAACCTGATGAAAATGACGTTGAAAAAATGAACCAGGCGAGGGCTCGAGCATTCATCCACCTTTATCTCAAAGTGAAGTTCGGCCTATCAGATTTCTCCGATCGCGAGCGCACCATTACCGATGCGTCAGAAGACGGCGGAATAGATGCCTACCATATCGACTCAGAAACTAAAGTTGTTTATCTTATTCAGTCAAAATTTCGGACAAACGAAAAGAATTTTGAGGACAAGGAAATTTCCTTAAATGAATTGCTTGCAATGGAAATTGACCGAATTATGAGAGGGGAAGAGACAGGCGAAAACGGAGTTCCTTACAACGGAAAAATAAAGCAACTTCAAAGGGATATTTCATCAATAGATGACATCGCAAGATACAATTATAAGATAGTTATCCTCGCAAATCTCGAAAGCGTACCTCCAAATAAAATAAGGCAACTTTGCGGAGGCTATTCTGCTGAGGTATTTAATTACCAGAAGGCGTATCAAGCTCTCGTTTTACCGGTATTAACCGGAACATATTTTACCGCAAACGATATCATGATACCCGTAGATCTATCAAGCAAGAATGCCGGAAGCAAAATAAGCTACAACGTAAAAACAAAGAACTGTGATTGCGAAATAACCGTGCTATTTGTGCCGGTCATCGAAATTGCGAAGATTATGGATAAATACCGTAACGCGATTCTAAAATATAATCCAAGGAGCTATCTAGATCTTGAAGGCAAATCGGTAAATTCATCGATAAAGAGCACTCTTCTAGAGAGGGATACAAATGAATTTGCGTTGTTCAATAACGGAATCACAATGTTGTCTGACGAGACTTATATAAATGAGAGGATTGGGCAAAAAAATAAAGCGCAACTCCAGGTTAAGAATCCACAAATCATAAATGGCGGACAAACGTCATTCACTCTTAGCAGAATCTATCACGCAGACAAAGTTGCGGCTGAAAAAGACCTTGCAAATAAGGAAGTTCTTCTCAAGGTTATAACTCTCCTTGGTAACGATTCACAGGAGAACAAACTACAGTTGATTGATGAGATATCAAACGCCACAAACAAGCAAACGCCAGTAATCAATGCAGATAGATTCTCAAATGAATCATTTCACATCACCATTCAACAGATGGTTTTTGAGAATTTCGGCCTACTCTATGAGAGGAAAAGAGGGGAATTTTCCGATGGCATCAGGGATGGCTATCTATCGGAATCCGAAGTCGTAGAGAGAAACCATTTCTGGAGACTGTACTACACGGCCAACGGAAGAATAGCGAGAGGGTTTCAAAAGAGGCTTTTTCAGCAGAACGAGTTTTCAGGCATCGACCCTAACGACAAAAATTCATTCAAGAACCTCTATATGGCAATTCAGGTTTTTGGTGCGATAAAAGGCAGGTATCGGCGGGATCAAAAGATTCCTCGCGAGGAATATGCGAAGGTGTACCTGTATGTACGGATCCACGGGGAAGAATCAGCGCTTGATGCTGAGAGCATCGAGGCGAATATGCGCGTCGTAAACACAGCGTTTAAGCTGTTTTTCTCATGGATCGAGAGTCAAGAAGGGAATATTGCCGGAAGAAGAACTTCCGTCAACAGAAAAACTGGCGAAAAGCGTGTGACGTTTAGCCAAGAGAGATATTTCAAGGGTCCGACTTTCGAGAAGGATTTTACTGAGTGGCTGACCGCAAACCGCGCGCTTCTGGATAGTAGCGCCCGAGAAGTGGCTTAGCTCACTTCTTAATGTCTCTGACCCCTTTTACTCAAAGGCGTCCGTCAAACCCGGGCAATCCCACAGCCAATTCCGATGTGCTTTAAGTGGCTCTGACCCACTTAACTGCCTTTTGTTGATCGAATCTATTAACCCAAGCGTTCTAACTTATGAGATGCCGACATGCTAGCTCGATCGCAAATACGGGCCGCCAACTGAGCAACTAACAACTCGTTAAGCATTCGATGCTCGCCCCACCGTGCTTCTGCTGCGATTAATCCATTGTTACCGAAACTCTCCAGGCATCCACGCAAATAAGCAGCAACCGAAAGCGACAGCGCAAGATCCAATTTCAGCGCCAACCTAGCAATTCTCGCTCCTACGACGGGCTCTAGCTCTGCAGGCTTAGTCACAAAATCCAAGACGCGATCATCAAGACTCTTACTAAATGCAGGAGTGACGGTCACACCACCTGTTTTAAGTGACACTGCGACCCCGTCCGTGGAAAAGCAAACAGAGTGCAACAGATTCCTGACACCTATAAAATTCGATGCGTTTGCGCGAAATGCAAAGCTTTTATCGAGCTCCCAAGCATCAACCTCAAATGATCCTACGAACAATCGAAGCCCTCCGAAATTCGTTCGACGAGTGATACTTGAAAAGCGACTAATTTCATCCAAATCAATTGGACCCGAAACAAAAATGTCAAGATCGTGGACTTTGTTTCCAAATCCAAACGCAACATCTCTGGGAGCCCCTCCAAAAAGAAATGCCTCGCCACTATAATTCAACGCGTTAAAGAATCCCCAAAGCTCGTCGCGCTTCTTTAGCGCTCGAACATATCTTCTCAAACGTTCAGTCGTTTGCGTGGTCATTAGGACCCTAAGCAGCCCAGTGACAAAAGGTCTTCATAGCATCGAAGCGCATAGGAATCTGTCATCCCACAGACCTGATCACAAACAAGTTGCACCTGGCGGTACCAGAGCGGGAGCCCGAGATCTTCCGATTGCCGATAAACACGCACATAGTTTGGCGACATGATCGATAGAACATACTCATCGATCTTTGTCTGGGTTCCATGCTGATGCTTGACCACAGAGTCCCACATCGCCGTCATTAAGCGTGGAATCACTCTATGCCCTTGAAGCTCTGCTTTCAGAACGGATGGATGCGAATAGACTCGCAATACCGCAAAGCTCTTTAGGGCCTCCACTAAACCCGTCGACTTGAAGTCTTCCGCAATCCCTTTCTTCAATACCCGAAAGCCATTGTCATTTTCAAGCTCAACAAAACGCTCTATCGCATCTGACACCATCAACCCAATTGCGTAACTTCTAAGGATATCTATCTGGGAGTCGCGAATTTCCTTGCTTGCAAGAGGAAGCTCCCTATTCTTTCCTTTACCATCAGGCATACGAAGCCCGTTGAGCCAATCTCTATCATCTTTATATTGATTCAAAAGATCTTTTGCGCGACGATCTTTATTAAAGGAATCACTATTTTGAAGAAAAGCAGCTAATTCCGCAGCGCTGACTATTTCTTTCTTTACTGCGTCCTCGATATCTAGCACTGAATAAGCAATATCGTCGCACACCTCCATCAAATAGCTCAGAGGGTGACGTTCACCTGCCGAAAGGCCGG
Source organism: Rhodanobacter ginsengisoli (assembly GCF_042657065.1). Taxonomy (NCBI): domain Bacteria; kingdom Pseudomonadati; phylum Pseudomonadota; class Gammaproteobacteria; order Lysobacterales; family Rhodanobacteraceae; genus Rhodanobacter; species Rhodanobacter ginsengisoli. Next base: position 1,334,768 of record NZ_JBHSNF010000001.1, on the reverse strand, counting down.
TGATTGAGTTGCACCAATCAAAAATATCCACTTCTGACTTGAAAACGCCAAATTTCTTTACTTTACCATCGCCCTTTACAGCATCAGACTGCCATGGGTACTTCATAAACGCTCGCAAGGTTGAAGCTGTAAGGCGCATGCCGGCCTTATGATCCTGATGCTGCAATCTTGTTAGGATTCTAAAACCTTGGGCATTACCTTCAAATAGAAGAAAATCTTTGAGTAGATCTCTATTGAATTCGCGCTTCGCCTCTGCTTTTATCCTTCCTTCATTTTCCTCGACCCACGTCCTGATCGCAACTTCGCCTTGATGCCCAAATGGCGGATTTCCAAGATCATGGACCAAAGCAGTAGTTGCTAGCAATGCGGGGACATTGCGTTGCGCGTCTTTAACGTTTGAAATTCCGCTCACTAGCGCAGCTACCGCCGTGCCCATTGACCGAGCAAGGTTTGATACTTCCAGTGAATGCGTCAGACGCGTACGAACGCCATCGTGCATATCGAGAGGGAATACTTGGGTTTTATCTTTTAGTCGACGCACCGGAGTACAAAAAACTGCGCGGTCAAAGTCCCGCTCGTGGGACGTTCGATGGTCGGTAATGCTGCCGTAAATTGACTTTTTCCTCTGCAGCCCCTTAATCCGCTCAGACGACAAGAGCTTTTCCCAATCCAAGGAAACACTTACCTTTCTCTTGGCAGGTGCAGTGGGTCTTACGGCTTCCTTTTCGCGCGCCGTGGTATTGCTAAGGTTCGAAGCCTTGCGCTCTTCCTTGCTATTCATCGATGCCCCTCGAGTTACATGTTGCGCCGATACTCCCCCCCCACCTCATAAAGCGCATGCGAAATCTGCCCCAACGAGTTGTACTTCACCGCCTCGATCAACTGCTCGAACACATTCCGCCGCTCCCGCGCCGTCCTTTGTAGCACTTTAAGGCTATCCGCAGCCAACGCATTCCGCGCCTCCCCAAACCGCTTAACATTAGCAATCTGCGCCCCCTTCTCCTCAGGGGTAGACCGAATCAACTCAATCTCGGTAGCAATCTCCCCCGCATGATCCTTCGGCAAAAAGGTATTCACCCCAATCAACGGCAACGAGCCATCGTGCTTCTTGTGCTCGTAATACATCGACTCGTCCTGGATCTTGCCGCGCTGGTACATGGTGTCCATCGCGCCAAGCACCCCACCCCTTTCGCTGATCGCCTCGAACTCCTTGTACACCGCTTCCTCGACCAGGTCGGTCAGCGTGTCGACGACGTAGCTGCCCTGCCACGGGTTCTCGTTGAAGTTGAGGCCCAGCTCCTTGTTGATGATCATCTGGATCGCCACCGCGCGGCGCACGCTTTCCTCGGTCGGCGTGGTGATCGCCTCGTCGTAGGCGTTGGTGTGCAGGCTGTTGCAGTTGTCGAACAGCGCGTACATCGCCTGCAGGGTGGTGCGGATGTCGTTGAACTGGATCTCCTGCGCGTGCAACGAGCGGCCGGAGGTCTGGATGTGGTACTTCATCATCTGGCTGCGGGCGCTGGCGCCGTAGCGTTCGCGCATGGCGCGGGCCCAGATGCGGCGGGCGACGCGGCCGATGACGGTGTACTCCGGGTCCATGCCGTTGGAGAAGAAGAAGCTTAAGTTTGGCGCGAAGTCGTCCACGCTCATGCCGCGGGCGAGGTAGTACTCGACGATGGTGAAGCCGTTGCTGAGGGTGAAGGCGAGCTGGCTGATCGGGTTGGCCCCGGCTTCGGCGATGTGATACCCGCTGATGGACACCGAGTAGAAGTTGCGCACCTTGTGGTCGACGAAGTACTGCTGGATGTCGCCCATCATGCGCAGCGCGAATTCGGTGGAGAAGATGCAGGTGTTCTGCGCCTGGTCCTCCTTGAAGATGTCGGCCTGCACGGTGCCGCGCACTTTCGTGAGCGTGTCGGTCTTGATCCGCGCGTAGGTCTCGGCATCGACCAGCTCGTCGCCGGACACGCCGAGCAGGCCCAGGCCCAGGCCGTCGTTGCCGGCCGGGAGTTCACCGAGGTATTGCGGACGCGGGATGTCCTTGTACAGCGCGGCGATCTTCTGCTCGGCGGCAGCCCAGCGGGCGGCGTCCTCGCGCAGGTACTTCTCGACATTCTGGTCGATGGCGGTGTTCATGAACATCGCCAGGATCATCGGCGCGGGGCCGTTGATGGTCATCGACACCGAGGTGCTGGGCGCGGAGAGGTCGAAGCCGGAGTACAGCTTCTTCATGTCGTCCAGGGTGGCGATGTTGACGCCGGAGTTGCCGATCTTGCCGTAGATGTCCGGCCGCGGGGCCGGGTCTTCGCCGTACAGGGTGACCGAGTCGAACGCGGTGGACAGGCGCGTGGCGGCGCCGCCCTGGCTGAGGTAATGGAAGCGGCGGTTGGTGCGCTCGGGCGTGCCTTCGCCGGCGAACATGCGGGTGGGGTCCTCGCCGCTGCGGCGGTACGGATACACGCCGCCGGTGTACGGGTAGTGGCCCGGCAGGTTCTCGCGGCCGAGGAAGCTGACCAGCTCGCCCCAGTCCTTCGACTTCGGCGGCGCCACCTTGGGGATTTTCTGGTGGCTCAGCGAGTCGCGGTAGTTCTCGACCCGGATCACCTTGTCGCGCACCTTGTACTCGTTGACCTCGGCGGTGACCGACTGGTACAGCGCAGGCCACTCGCGCAGCTGGTGGATCGCCTCGTGGCTGAGTTCCTTCAGTGCGGCGTTGTAGCGCTGGCGCAGGAGCAGGAGCGAACGGTCGACATGGTCTCCCTGCGGGTGCGGGGCTTGCGGGGAGCCTTCCGCTCCGACCGTACCCTCACCCTCGGTCCCTCTCACCCGCAAGGGGACTCCCTCACGGTCGCCAGAGGGAGAGGGAAGCAAGGCCTCGTGCAGGTCGGCGTGGCGGTACAGCTCCAGCGGCTTGGGCAGCTTGGTGTCGCCCAGTTCCTTCAGCGACTCGTAGTAATGCTGCGCCTTGCTGGCGAATTCGGCCTGGGTCTCGATGCTGCGGTTGATCGCGCGGCCCTGCTCGGCGATCTCGGCAAGGTAGCGCACGCGGCTGCCGGGGATCAGCACGGTGGCGCGCGGGGATTTCAGCGTGGTGTCGAGCTGCGGCGTCCACTGCTCGGCGGGCAGCGCCAGCTTGTCGCGCATCAGCCGGCACAGGTTGGCGAACATCCAGCTGACGCCGGGGTCGTTGAACTGGCTGGCGATGGTGGGGTACGCCGGCACGTCCTCGTCCTTGACGTTGAACGCCGTGCGGTTGCGCTTCCACTGCTTGCGCACGTCGCGCAGCGCGTCTTCGGCGCCGCGCTTGTCGAACTTGTTGAGGATCACCAGCTCGGCGAAGTCGATCATGTCGATCTTCTCCAGCTGGCTGGCGGCGCCGTAGTCGCTGGTCATCACGTAGACCGGGAAGTCGACCAGGTCGACGATCTCCGAGTCGCTCTGGCCGATGCCGGCGGTCTCGACGATCACCAGGTCATACGGCTGGCCCTTGAGGAAGTCGATGCAGTCGTGCAGCACGATGCTGGTGGCCGCGTGCTGGCGGCGGGTGGCCATCGAGCGCATGTAGACGCGGTGGCTGCGCAGCGAATTCATGCGGATGCGGTCGCCCAGCAGGGCGCCGCCGGAACGCCGCCGGGTCGGATCGACCGCCAGCACGGCGATGCGCATCTTGGGGAACGCGTGCAGGAAGCGCAGCAGCAGTTCGTCCACCACGGACGACTTGCCGGCGCCGCCGGTGCCGGTGAGGCCGAGCACCGGGGTGTGCTTGCCGGCGAGTTTCCATTCCTTGCGCAGGCGCGCCAGCTCGGCGTCGGCGAGGTGGCCTTCCTCGATCGCCGAGAGCATGTGGCCGATCGAGATCTCGTCGTCGATGTCGATCTTCGGCACGGCGGCGGCTTCCGCCTGGGCGCGCTGGGCCGCGCCGGCGCGGGCGCGCTGCATCACGTCCTCGATCATCTCGGTGAGGCCGAGCTTCATGCCGTCGTTGGGGTGGTAGATGCGCTCGACGCCGTAGGCCTCGAGTTCCCTGATCTCCTCCGGCGTGATGGTGCCGCCGCCGCCGCCGAACACGCGGATGTGGCCGGCGCCGCGCTCGCGCAGCATGTCGACCATGTACTTGAAGTACTCGACGTGGCCGCCCTGGTAGGACGACAGCGCGATGGCGTCGGCGTCCTCCTGCAGCGCGGCGCGCACCACGTCCTCGACCGAGCGGTTGTGGCCGAGGTGGATCACCTCCGCGCCCTGCGACTGGATGATCCGCCGCATGATGTTGATCGCCGCGTCGTGGCCGTCGAACAGGCTGGCCGCGGTGACGAAGCGCAGCGGGGTGGTTTCGGCGGGCGCGGTGGCGGCGGGGACGTGCTTGGCGGGGGAACTCATGGCAACTCCGGACATCGTGTGCTTGAACCCCCCGATTCTAGTGGGGTTCGCCCTCGAACGCTTGGAGCGGCCGCGTACCTCGGCGTACGGCGGCTACAGGCAGCGCGCCAGATTGGCGCTGCCGACCACGCGCGTGCCGACCGGCTCGCCGCGCAGGAAGGCCAGCGCGGCCTCGATCGTTTCGGGGGCATCGAGCACCTGGCGATGGCCCAGCCCCTGCGTGGTGTACAGCCGCGCGCCGGGCCAGTACTGCGCATAGCGCTCGCCCTCGCCCCACGGCACGTCGCGGTCGTCGAGGTCGTGCACGATCAGGCCGGGCGCGCCCAGCGCGGGCAGATGCCGCTGCACCTGCAGTTGCTCGATCGGCACGCCGGTGCGGCGCAGCAGCCAGGCGTAGAACGGCTGGCGCAGATGCTCGGCCAGGCGCACGAAGCGGAAGAAGCGGCCCGCCGCGGCGGCCATGTCGACCGCGGGCGCGATCAGGATCAACCGGCGCGCGCGCCAGCTTTCGCCCTGCGCCAGGGTCAGCGCCGCGCCGCCCAGCGAGTGGCCGATCGCCAGCGCGGCCTCGCCGTAGTGTTCGCCGACCGCGCGGATCGTGGCGGTGAATTCCGGCAGGGTGCACAGCTTGCCGCTGCTGTGGCCGTGGCCGGGCTGGTCGAACGTGACCACGGCGTAGCCCAGCGCGCGCAGCTTCGCCACCCACGGCAGGAAGCGCAGGCCGAAGCTGGACCAGCCATGCGCCAGCAGCGCATACGGCTGGCGCGACGGATCGCCCCACACGTAGATGGCGATGGCTTCGCCGTGGACCCGCAGCTCGCCGCGCCGCATGTCGGCATCGCCCTGCACCGCCTGCGCACGGCTGCGGCTGCTGGCGAACGGCGTGGCGAACAGCCGCGCGGCCCGGTTGACGGTGCGCCGGGGCGCCAGCCGGCTGCCCAGCGCGAAGCTGGCGCGCAGCACGCCGAGCCGGAGGCGGGTGGCCAGGTCGGTCTGGGCGGATGCGGTGGAGGACTTGGAGGACATGCGGATTACCTCAGGTTTGCCAGCTGCGCCACAGGCGCTCGAAGGCCGCCAGGGTGCGGCGGCCGGCCTCGTCGAATCCGAACAGCCCGGCGTCGTGGTGCAGGCCTAGCATCAGCGCGTAGATCTCGAACCCGAGCTGGGCGACATCGGTACCGGCGCCCAGATGGCCTTCCTCCACGGCCTGGCCGATCGCCTTCTGCAACTGGTCGCGCCAGCCGGCCTGCTGCGCCACCACGCCGTCGTGCAACGCGCCGTCGCGCCCGTCGTATTCGCTGGCGGCGGACAGCAGCACGCAGCCGCTCTGGTGCTCGCGGTTCCATTCGAACCAGTGCGCCACGATCGCGCGCAGGCGCGGCAGGCCGCGCGGCTGCTTCAGCGCCGGCAGCAGCACACGCTCGATGAAGCGCCGGCTGCCGGTGTCGAGCACGGCCAGTTGCAGGTCCTCGCGCGAGCCGAAATGCGCGAACACGCCGCTCTTGGACATGCCCACGGCGGTCGCCAGGTGGCCGATCGACAGGCCTTCCAGCCCCTCGCTGCGGGCCAGCTCGTAGGCATGGTCGAGGATGGTTTCGCGGGTGGACGCGCGTTTGCCGGGAGGGGTTGCGATGGTCATGCGACGAAAAATAGCACGATCGTTCGTACATTTCATCCACGCCCGCTTGATCGCCGGCGTGATTTCCTGCGGGTATGCTCGACTCATGACCAATCAGGGAATTCACGTATGAAACCGAGGTATCTGCTCATCACGCTGGCCGCCCTGCTGCTGGGCGCATGCGTCACCTCGCCCACCGGCCGTTCGCAATTGATGGTGGTGTCGGACAGCCAGATGAGCCAGATGGGGCTGAGCGCGTTCAACGACATGCGCAAGCAGGGCAAGTTCGTCGACGCGCCGCGCGAGCGCGCCTACGCCACCTGCGTGTCCCACGCGCTGATCGCGGTGCTGCCGCCACCGTGGAATGCGCAGCAGTGGGAGGTGCAGATCGTCGGCGACGACAGCGCCAACGCGTTCGCCCTGCCCGGCGGCCGGATCGGGGTGAACCGGGGCATGTTCAAGCTCGCCAGCAACCAGGACCAGCTGGCGGTGGTGCTCGGCCATGAGCTGTCGCACGTGGTGGCGCGGCACGGCGCCGAGCGCGTGTCCGACACCATGGCGACCCAGGCGGCGGTGGCGGCCGGCACCCTTTACGCCGGCTCGCGCGGCACCGACACCGGTTATGCGGCCGCCGCGCTGGGCCTCGGCGCCGAGGTCGGCATCCTGCTGCCGTTCTCGCGCACCCAGGAAAGCGAGGCCGACATCCTGGGCCAGCGCTACATGGCGCAGGCGGGCTTCGATCCCCGTGCGGCGGTGACGCTGTGGCAGAAGATGGGTGCGCAGGGCCGCAGCAAGCCACCGGCGTTCCTGTCCACCCACCCCTCGTCGGGCAACCGCGCACTGACGCTGGAGCGGCAGGCGCAACAGCTGCTGCCGGTGTACCAGCAGGCGCGCGCCAGCGGCCACGCGCCGAACTGCCGGATGTAGCGGGCACCGATACCGAGCGGCCGCTGAACCGGGGCGGCCCGCGCGGTCAACTGTCCGGCACGTGCGCCGTTCTCCCTCCTGCCTGCCGCATCCCGCGGCGCTGACGGAGAACGCCATGAACCGATCACCCCTCAAGCTGGCCCTGCTGGCCGGACTGGGCCTGACCTTCGCCGCGACGATCTATGCACCCCCCGCCACCGCCCGCACCCACGTGTCGGTCGGCATCGGCATCAACGTGGCGCCACCGCCGCCCCGCCTCGAACGGCGGCCGCCGCCGCGGCGCGGCTATGTGTGGGCGCCGGGCTACTGGCGCTGGGACGGCCGCGGGCATCGGCATGTCTGGGTTGGCGGTTACTGGGTGCGCGCCCGTCCGGGCCTGCGCTATCACCGGGCGTACTGGGTGCAGGACGGGCCGCGCTGGCGTTTCCGCGAAGGCTACTGGGGCCGTTGAACCCGGGACGTGATCACACCGACGGCGCTGGCCCGGGCCGGCGCCGTGCGGGATGATGGCGGCCAACCTTCGGATATCCCGCCCGCATGATTCTTCGTCGACTCGCCGCCGTTGCCCTGCTCTCCACCGCGCTGCTGGCCGCGGCCGGTGTGCACGGCCGCATGCTGCAGGACCGCGGGGCCGGGGACGGCGTCACCGTGATCGCGCCGCGGCCGCCCCCGCCACCGATGCTGGAACGGGTGCCGCCGCGCCCGGGCTATCTGTGGGCCCACGGCTACTGGCGCTGGAACGGCCACGACTATGTCGCGGTGCCCGGCCACTGGGAGCGCGTCCGCGCGGGCTACCGCTACCTGAACCCGCACTGGGAACATCGCCCCGACGGCTGGCACTGGCGCGTCGGGGTGTGGGTGTCCGGCTGAATCCAGCCGGATCGACCGCAAGCCCCGCGCCGCGGGGCTTGCCGGCTTCGCCGGGGCCACATACGCGGGCGACTTGACGCACCGCATCACCGCGCCGGGGGACGACGTACTAAACTGCGCGCCTTGATTCCTCGCCCCGGCCCCGTCCGGGGCGAAGAGTATCCGGCCTGTTCATCCACTCATTCATCCACTCAGGCGGGTTCAGCAAGCCCCGCCGATCCCCTGCAGATGCCCTCCCCGGCACCGCCAATCAACGGAGTCACCGTTCCAATGATTTTTGAAACCATCGCCAAGACCGGTCACGAAGAAGTCGTGTTCTGCCACAACAAGGACGCCGGCCTGAAGGCCATCATCGCGATTCACAACACGGTGCTGGGCCCCGCGCTCGGCGGTCTGCGCATGTGGCCGTACAAGACCGAGCAGGAAGCGGTGAACGACGTGCTGCGGCTGTCGCGCGGCATGACGTTCAAGAACGCGGTGGCCGGGCTGAACCTGGGCGGCGGCAAGGCGGTGATCATCGGCGACCCGAGCAAGGACAAGTCCGAGGCGCTGTTCCGCGCGTTCGGCCGTTTCGTCAACTCGCTCAACGGCCGCTACATCACGGCCGAGGACGTCGGCATCGACGTCAACGACATGGAATACGTGTTCCGTGAAACCGAGTACGTGACCGGCGTGCACCAGGTGCATGGCGGCTCGGGCGACCCGTCGCCGTTCACCGCCTACGGCACCCTGCAGGGCCTGATGGCCGCGCTGCAGTTCAAGCACGGCAACGAGGACGTGGGCAAGTACAGCTACGCGGTGCAGGGCTGCGGCCATGTCGGCGGCGAGTTCATCAAGCTGCTGCGCGAGCAGGGCGCCAAGGTGTTCGTCACCGACATCAACAAGGACGCGGTGCAGCGCTGCGTCGACGAGCTGGGTTGCGAGGCGGTGGGCCTGGACGAGATCTACGACGTCGACGCCGACGTGTATTCGCCGTGCGCGCTGGGCGGCACCGTCAACGAGCAGACGATCGACCGCATCAAGGCGAAGATCATCTGCGGCGCGGCGAACAACCAGCTGGCCACCGACGAGATCGGCGACGAGCTGCAGAAGCGCGGCGTGCTGTACGCGCCGGACTATGCGGTGAACGCCGGCGGCGTGATGAACGTGTCGCTGGAAATCGACGGCTACAACCGCGAGCGCGCGATGCGCATGATGCGCACGATCTATTACAACCTGGGCCGGATCTTCGAGATCAGCAAGACCGAAGGCATCCCGACCTACCTGGCCGCCGACCGTCTGGCCGAGGAGCGCATCAGCGCGATCGGCAAGATCAAGCTGCCGCACATGGGCAACGGCGGCACCCGCTTCCAGGGCCGCATGCGCGGTCAGTAAGCGACACGCGCCACGACGACACGGAACGCCGGCCACCAGGCCGGCGTTTTCGTATGGACGTCCATCGCCTCGCGGCGACCGCCCTCACGTATGCTGATGACCGTGAAACCCCTCTCCGCCCCCGCCTGTTTCTGGCGCCGCCTGCGCGGCTCCGACCGCTTTGCCGAATGCGTGCGGGTGCTGCTCGCACTGGGCGGCATCGTCGCCTGGAGCCTGTTCACCGGCCGCTTCGCCGAGGCGATCCCCGCTTTGCTCGGCGCGATCGCCTGCGCCCTGGCGGAAACCGAGGACCACTGGCGCAACCGCCTGGGCACCTTGCTGGTCACCCTGGCCTGTTTCGCGCTCGCCGCGTTCGCGGTCGAGTGGCTGATGCCGTGGCCGCCGCTGTTTGCGCTGGCCCTGCCGCTGGCCACGTTCGCACTGGTGATGCTGGGCGCGGCGAGCGGACGCTACGCCACGATCGCCGGCGCCACGCTGATCCTGTCGGTGTACACCATGATCGGCTCGGACCTGCCCGGCCGGGCGGCGCCGGAGCTGCTGCGGCAACCGCTGCACCTGCTGCTGGGCGCGGCCTGGTATGGCGTGCTGTCGCTGGCCTGGAGCGCGCTGGCGCCGCAGCTGGCGATCCGCCTGGCGCTCGCGCGGCTGTTCGATGCGCTGGCCGACTACCTGGAGGCGAAGGCTGCGCTGTTCGCGCCGCTGCCCGGGCTCGACCGCGATGCGCTGCAGCTCGCACTGGCCCGCCAGAACGAACGGGTGGTGCAGGCGCTGAACGATACCCGGCTGGTGCTGATCGACCGGATCGGCCCGCGCCGTCCCCGCGGCGCCACCGCGGAGAAGCTGCAGCTGTATTTCGTGGCGCAGGACATCCACGAGCGGGTGAGCTCGTCGCACTACCCGTACGACGCGCTGGCCGAGGCGTTTTTCCACAGCGACGTGCTGTTCCGCTGCGAGCACCTGCTGCGGCTGCAGGCACGCGACTGCCGCCGCCGCGCCGAGGCCCTGCGCCTGCACGTGGCGGCACCCGCCGGCGTCGCGGCGGACGCGGCGCTGGACGACGTGCGCAGCGCGATCGCGGCGCTGCACGGCCGGTGCGCGCCGCCCGCGCAGGCGCTGCTGCATTCGCTGGATGCGCTGTTGCGCAACATGGCGGCGATCCAGGCCCAGCTGGCCGGCGGCGCGGCGGCATCGACGCCCGCCGCGGGGGCCGACAGCGCACTGCAGGATCCCGGCCCGCGCTCGCTCGGCGAGGCATGGGCGCGCATCCGCATCCAGTTCACCCCGCAATCGCTGCGCTTCCGGCATGCGCTGCGGCTGGCTCTCGCGCTGCTGCTGGGCTATGCCGTATTGCGCGCGGTGCATCCGCAGAACGGCTACTGGATCCTGCTGACCACCCTGCTGATCTGCCAGCCCAGTTACGGCGCCACGCGTCGACGGCTGCTGCAACGCGTGGCCGGCACCGTGGCCGGCCTGGTCGCGGGCTGGGCGGCGCTGCACCTGCTGCCGTTCGGTCCGGCCCAGCTGCTGCTGGTGCTTTCCGGGGTGGTCTTCTTCGCCGCCCGCCAGCGCCGCTATATCACCGCCACCGCCGCGATCACGCTGTTCGTGGTGCTGTGCTTCAACCAGCTCGGCAGCGGCTACGAGGTGATGTGGCCGCGCCTGCTGGACACCCTGATCGGCGCCGCCATCGCGGCGCTGGCGACCTGGTTCATCCTGCCCGACTGGCACCGGCGCCAGCTGAGCCTGGTGCTGGCCGATACCGTGCGCAGCGACGCGCGCTACCTGGCCCGGATCATCGCCCAGTACGCCAGCGGCCGGCTCGACGACCTCGCCTACCGGATCGCCCGCCGCGATGCGCACAACGCCCATGCGGCGCTCGGCGGCGTGCTGGCGAACCTGCTGCGCGAACCCGATCGCCACCGCCAGGGCGGCGAGCAGTTGCTGCGTTTCCTGACTTCGGCGCATACCCTGCTCGGCCACCTCTCCACCTTGGGCGCGCACCGCCAGCGACTGGCCGAACCCGACGTGCTGGAAGCGGTGGAACAGGCCGGTGCGCGGGCGGTCGCCGCGCTCGATGAACTGGCCGACGCGCTGGCCACCGGCGCTGCCGTCGCGGCAGTCGGCGATGAGGTCGGGCCGGCCGCCGCGCCCGGGCTCGCGGCGGCCGGCCCGGAGATCGCCCGGCTGGTGCTGACCCAGCTCGGCCTGGTGGTGGCGCAGCGCGATCGGCTCGCCGCGCTGGGCACGGAGATCGCCGCCGGCACCTGACCGCCGTACGCCTGCGACAACCCGCCCGCGTGGCCGCCGACGGCGGGCTCATGGGTGACGCGCTATCATTCACCGGCTTGACCCACCCGGAGTTCCATCGCATGCGCCCGTTTCCGCTCGGAGAAGACATCGACCTGCTGCGCGAGAGCGTGCACGGCTTCGCGGAGAAGGAGATCGCCCCGCGCGCCGACCTGATCGACCGCGAGAACCTGTTCCCGGCCGACCTGTGGCGCAAGTTCGGCGAGATGGGCCTGCTCGGGGTGACCATCCCGACCGAGTACGGCGGCAGCGGCATGGGCTTCCTGGCGCACATGGTGGCGATGGAGGAGATCTCGCGCGCATCCGGTTCGGTCGGGCTGTCCTACGGCGCGCATTCGAACCTCGCCGTGCAGAACATCTTCCACAACGGCAACGAGGCGCAGCGGCGCAAGTACATCCCGAAGATGTGCAGTGGCGAATACGTCGGCGCGCTGGCGATGAGCGAGCCCGGTGCCGGCTCCGACGTGGTCGGCTCGATGACCTGCAAGGCCGAGAAGAAGGGCGACGTGTGGGTCGCCAACGGCTCGAAGATGTGGATCACCAACGGTCCGGATGCGGACGTGCTGCTGGTCTACATGCGCACCGCGCCGCGCCCGGCCGGCAGCCGCTGCATGACGGCGTTCATCGTCGAGAAGGGCATGAAGGGTTTCTCCACCGCGCAGAAGCTGGACAAGCTCGGCATGCGCGGCTCGAACACCTGCGAGCTGGTGTTCGAGGATTGCGAGATCCCGGCCGAGAACATCGTGGGCGAGGTCAACGAAGGCGTGCGGGTGCTGATGAGCGGCCTGGACACCGAACGGCTGGTGCTGACCGGCGGCCCGCTGGGCCTGATGCAGGCCGCGCTGGACCTGACCCTGCCGTACGTGCGCGAGCGCAAGCAGTTCAACGCGCCGATCGGCACCTTCGGCGTGATGCAGGCGAAGATCGCCGACATGTACACCGCGTTGCAGTCCTCACGCGGCTTCGCGTACATGGTGGCGCAGCAGTTCGACCACGGCGTGAAGTCGCGCATCGACCCGGCCGCCTGCCTGCTGAATGCCTCACAGAACGCGGTGCAGGTATCGCTGGAGGCGATCCAGGCGCTGGGCGGCAACGGCTACATCAACGAGTTCCCCGCCGGCCGGCTGCTGCGTGACGCCAAGCTGTACGAGATCGGCGCGGGCACCAACGAAATCAGGCGCATGCTGATCGGGCGCGAGCTTTTCCACGGCAAGGCATGACAAGGCACGCCGATCAAACGCGATCGGCACCGGCACTCCATATCGACTTCAGCCGCATGCGGATCGGCCGCGAGCTGTTCCACGGCAAGGCGTGACCCTCGTCGCCGCAACAAGAAGGCCCGCGTGACGCGGGCCTTCTTGTTGGCGTGGAGTGACTCCGCTCAGAAGCTCCAGCGGAAATTCAGCGTACCCATCTGCGCCTGCTGGCGATCGCCGAAGTAGCGGTCGTAACCCAGCTGCAGGCTGGCGCGCGGTGTCATCTGCCAGTCCAGCGTGGTGCCGGCCACGCCGCCATAACGCGACAGGCCGACGCCGCCAAGCGGCGCGTACTGGTTGATCCCGCTGAAGCTGGCGTCGAATACCTCGCCGCGCACGCCGAACGATTGCTGCCACACCATCCGCGTCTGCAGGCTCAGCGTGCCGGCACCGGCCAGCGTCCATTCGTGCGTGGCGCGCAGGCCCAGCCCCGCCTGCCAGCGCGCGGCCATCTGCGCACCCGACTTCAGGCCGAAGCCATAGGCGCCCAGTTCGTCGAAGCCGCTGCGCTGCACCTGGGCGTATTGCAGGTTCAGATAAGGGGTGATCTGCGTGCGACCCAGGCCGAGGCGGTAACCGCTTTCACCGTAAGCCACCTCGTAACGACCCGTGGCATCGCTGGACACGCCGGCAAACCGATTGCCGAGTTCCAGCTGGCGCCGCATGTTTTCCCGATAACTGCCGACACCGAGGCGACCCATGGTGTACCAGGAACCCCGGATCACGCCGCCGTACAGCATGCCTTCCAGCGCGTGGGCACGCCCCTGGTCCGCGCCGTTGGTCAGCCGGTCCAGTCCCTCGCTCTGGCTCAGCGCATAACCGGCGATGCCGTTGCCGGCGATCCGGTAGTCCTGCCCGACCAGCCAGCCGCTGAGGTCGACGCCGACGTTGCCGTAGCCGCTGCGCGACATGTCGCCGTGATAGCCGAGGCTCTGCGTCCAGCCCCCGGCCAGCGGTTTGTCGAGCAGGCTGTCGAAACGATCGGACAACGCCCGCGTGCCCGCGTCGATCGCCTCGAACGTCATCGCCGCACTGGCCGCATGCAACTGGCCGGACAGGCTTTCCAGCGACTGCTGCAGGGCCGTGGTCGATGGCGTCTGCTGCAGGCTCGCCGCGCCGCCGATGAAACCGTTGCCGACGGACGCGGCGGCAGCGGACCCGCTGCCCGCCAACTGGGTATTGATCTGCGCGAATGCACCATCGACCCGCTGCGCGGCACCATAGGAGGCGGCCGTGTAGGAAGCCCCCTGCACCGCGGTAGCCTGTACCTGGGTGACATTCAGCCACGCATCGTTGGCGTCATAGGCGAGCGAGGCGGTGAGCAGGGTGACGTTGGATGCCTTGTTCAAGGCGCTGAAGGTGCCGCTCAGACCACCGGCGGCACTGAGCACATCGGTGTGCGAGTTGGCGACATAACCAGTGTTGATGCCGGTGACGTAGAGATCGCCGCCATTGAGGCTGGCGGTGCCGGTCACGCGCAAGGCCGATCCCAGCGACAAGGCCAGGCGGCCGTTGCCTTGCTGAATGTAGTTGCCGGTCACGTGGACATCGTTGCCGCCGACGGCAAGTACCCCGGCGTTGCTGACGTTGCCACCGATCGTCGGCGTGCCGCTCAACGTACCCTGCGCGCCGATGCTGACACCGGATGCGAGCGACTTGGCTGTGAGCGTGCCTCCCTGCACCTGGGTGAGACCGGCATAGCTGGCATCCTGCGTCAGGGTGAGCGTGCCACTGCCCTGCTTGATCAGTCCCCCGGCGCCGGAGATCGGGTTGTTCCAGCTGGAATTGCCGGCAAAGCTGACGGTCACATCGCCCCAGTCGAATTTCGCCGGCCCGTTCACCGCCTTGCCGACATCCAGCTCGCCGTAGCCGAACACCGCATCGGGGCCGGGCGCGCCCAGATCGTCGGCGGTGCCCAGCAGGGTCTGCCGCACCAGGTCGTTGCTGAAATACGGAAAGGCCTGCCACACCAGCGCGGCCGCACCGGAGACCTCCGGCGCGGCGAACGAGGTGCCCTTGACGATGTAGTAGCTGGCGCTGCTGGCGGTGTCGTCCTTGCCGCTGACGATCACGTCGCCCGGTGCGGCCAGGCAGTAGTTCATCGCGATGCCGCAGGCATTGGAGTAACTCGCCAGCTGGGTCGGATGATTGCTGTCGACCGCCACCGCGACCAGCCAGCCCGGCTCCAGCTGAGGCGCCACGCTGGGCAACGCGGCGATGTCGCTGGGATTGCTTTTCGAGTCGTTGCCGGCGGCGAATACCACCAGCCCGCCATGCTGCACGACGAACGGCTGGTAGGCGTTGCCGAACGCCTGATTGATCGAGGCATTGGTGGTATCCCAGTAGATGCCACCCCAGGAATTGTTCATCACCTGCACGCCGGCCTTGATCAGTGCCGGGTTGAGGGTCTGACCGAAGAAATCGGCGTCCGCGGCAGTCACCGGGTTGCCGCTGCCGGAACCATCGTCCTTCGGCTCGACATCGCTGATGATCCGCGCCGAGACCAGGTCCGCGCCTGGCGCGATGCCTCCGGGAAACTGCTTGAACGCGGTACCCGCCGCGATTTCCGAGACCCAGGTGCCATGCCCGACCACATCGTCGATCGCAGTGTTGTTGGTACCCGAATCGACGAAGATCAACTCCTGCGTGACCCGTCCGCTGAGGGCCGGGTGGTTGCGCATGATGCCGCTGTCGACCACCCCGATGGTCACCCCGGCCCCGGTAAAGCCCTGGTCATGTGCCGCGTAGGCGTGGGTGAGCGCCAGCTGCGCATCCACCGGTGGCTGATCGGTTGGCGTGGTGGGTGGTGGCGGGGGCGGCGCTGCCGGCGCGACCGGCGTGGGTTTGACATTGCCTCCCCCGCCGCCGCAAGCGGTCAGCCCCAGCGCCATGGCCGTCAAAAGAACCGCCTTGCGGCGGCGCAACCCCGATTCGAACATCTGCATGCCACACCCCTGCAACTGCTGCCGTCACCCGGTGTCGCTGGCCATGAAGCCCACGTTCACCCGCCCCTGTTTTCCGATATTGGCACAACGGAAACTCAATGAAACGTGTCGCAACGCGCTTGCTGAACCCGATCGGCCCGGATTTGCCGCGGTTTGCGGCGGGCTGCGATAATCGGCGAATTGTCCCTCCGGCGTTCGCGCCTTTCAGTCTTCAGTGGAGTTCCCCATGTCGGATGTCAGCGTCGTCATCGTCGGTTCCAAGCGCACGGCCATCGGCTCGTTCCTCGGCCAGTTCACCGGCGTACCCACCCCCAAGCTCGGTGCCACCGCCATTCGCGCCGCCCTGGAGCAATCCGCGGTGGCGCCGGCCGACGTCAGTGAAGTGATCATGGGCTGCGTGCTGCCGGCCAACCTCGGCCAGGCGCCGGCGCGCCAGGCCGCGCTGGGTGCCGACCTGCCGACCAGCGTCGGCTGCACCACGATCAACAAGGTGTGCGGTTCGGGCATGAAGGCGATCATGCTGGGCCATGACCTGATCAAGGCCGGCTCGGCGACCGTGGTGGTGGCCGGCGGCATGGAGTCGATGACCAATGCGCCGCACATGGTCAACGCACGCACAGGCATCCGCTACGGCGATGGCCAGCTGGTCGACCACATGGCCTGGGACGGCCTGACCAACCCGTACGACGGCAAGTCGATGGGCGTGTTCGGCGAGATGTGCGCCGACAAGTACCACTTCAGCCGCGAAGAGCAGGACGCCTTCGCGATCGAGTCGGTCAACCGCTCCAAGGCGGCACAGCAGAACGGCGCCTTCGCCGACGAGATCGTTGCGGTCACCGTGAGCGGCCGCAAGGGCGACGTGCAGGTCGACACCGACGAACAGCCCGGTCGCTCCGATGTCGCCAAGGTTCCGACCCTGCGCCCGGCCTTCCGCAAGGAAAACGGCACGATCACCGCCGCCACCTCATCCAGCATTTCCGACGGTGCCGCCGCCGTGGTGCTGCTGTCGGCCGACGATGCGAACAAGCGCGGACTGAAACCGCTGGCCCGGATCGTGGCGCATGCCACCCATTCGCAGGAACCGGAGTGGTTCACCACGGCGCCGGTCGGCGCAATCCAGAAGGTGCTGGACAAGGCCGGCTGGAAGGTCGGCGAGGTCGACCTGTTCGAGATCAACGAGGCGTTCGCGGTCGTCGCGATGACCCCGATGAAGGAGCTGGGCATTCCGCACGAAAAGCTCAACGTCAATGGCGGCGCCTGCGCACTGGGGCATCCGATCGGCGCCAGCGGTGCCCGCCTGGTGGTGACCCTGCTCAACGCATTGAAAACACGGGGGCTCAAGCGCGGCGTGGCGGCGTTGTGCATCGGTGGCGGCGAGGCCACGGCGATCGCGGTGGAACGCCTCGACTGATTTCCGGCAGGCCTTTGATGTCCATCCCGTGACCTTCACATGACGGCTGCTTAAATCCGTTTTCAATACGCACTGAAGAACCGCTATAAAGAAGTGGCGCAATTTCCGCGAACGCGTTATTAATACACGGCCAAACGGCATTCCACGGCACAGGAGATCCACCATGAAGTTTACGCGTACCCTACTCGCCGCCGCGCTCGTCGCGCTGTTGGCGGCATGCAGCAATGGCGCGCAGGATTCCGCGCAGGACGCCCAGAAGTCGGCCGACCAGGCTCAGCAGTCCGCTGACCAGGCCCAGCAGGCTGCTGCGCAGGCTCCGACGACGGCAACGGAACAGGCTGCTGATCAGGCCAAGATGGCTGCCGATTCGGCTGGCCAGGCTTCCGACCAGGCGCAGCAGGCTGCGGCTTCGGCATCCGCGATGGCTCCGGCCAGCTCGGCCTCGGCCAAGGACGCGATGTCCATGGCCAAGGACGCTGCGTCCAATGCAGCTGGTGCAGCTGACAATGCTGCCGATGCCGCCAAGGAAGCTGCCAAGAACGCCAAGGAAGCTGCCGAGAAAGCAAAGGGTCACTGATCCTTTACTGGTTTTCAGAAAAACGGCCGCCTTGTGCGGCCGTTTTTTTTCGTGCCCGTCCGTCATTATGTCCGGGGGATTTTGGCCGCCGCCCGGCGCCGGCTATCATCCATGGTTTCGCCGTGACGGCAGCCCCGCATCCGTGAGTCCGCAACCATGAGCGTCATTGCTTCGCAGATCGATCCGCGTTCACCCGATTTCCAGTCCGGCAGTGCGCAATTGCGCGCGGTGGTCGACGACCTGCGACGCGAACTGGCGCGCAGCGCCGAAGGCGGCGGTACCAAGGCGCGCGAGAAGCACGTGGCCCGCGGCAAATTGCTGCCGCGCGAGCGCATCCGCGCCCTGCTCGATCCGGGCTCGCCGTTCCTGGAGCTGTCGCCGCTGGCCGCGCATGGCATGTACGACGACGCCGCGCCTGCTGCCGGCCTGATCACCGGTATCGGCCGGGTCAACGGCATCGAGGTGGTGGTGGTCGCCAACGACGCCACGGTCAAGGGCGGCACCTATTTCCCGATCACCGTGAAGAAGCACCTGCGCGCGCAGGAAGTGGCGCTGGAGAACAATCTCCCCTGCGTCTACCTGGTCGATTCCGGCGGCGCGTTCCTGCCGCTGCAGGACGAGGTGTTCCCCGACCGCGAGCACTTCGGCCGGATCTTCTACAACCAGGCCCGGATGTCCTCGCTCAACATCCCGCAGATCGCGGTAGTGATGGGTAGCTGCACCGCCGGCGGCGCCTACGTGCCGGCGATGAGCGACGAGACCATCATCGTGCGCGAGCAGGGCACGATCTTCCTCGGCGGCCCGCCGCTGGTGAAGGCCGCCACCGGCGAGGTGGTGGACGCCGAAACGTTGGGCGGCGCCGACGTGCACACCTCGATTTCCGGCGTGGCCGACCACTACGCGGAGAACGACACGCACGCGCTGTCGATCGCGCGCGACATCGTCGGCCACCTCAACCGCAAGAAGGACATGCCGCTGGCGCTGCGCGCGCCGGTCGAGCCGAAGTACCCGGCCGAGGAGCTTTACGGCGTGATCCCGCAGGACACCCGCCGCCCGTTCGACATCCGCGAGGTGATCGCGCGCATCGTCGACGGCTCGGAATTCCACGAGTTCAAGGCGCGCTACGGCAAGACGCTGGTGTGCGGCTTCGCGCACATCCACGGCTACCCGGTGGGCATCGTCGCCAACAACGGCATCCTGTTCGCCGAGAGCGCGCTCAAGGGCGCGCACTTCATCGAGCTGTGCAACCAGCGCAACGTGCCGCTGGTGTTCCTGCAGAACATCACCGGCTTCATGGTCGGCAAGAAGTACGAGCAGGCCGGCATTGCCAAGGACGGGGCGAAGATGGTTACCGCGGTGGCCTGCTCGCACGTGCCCAAGTTCACCGTGGTGATCGGCGGCAGCTTCGGCGCGGGCAACTACGCCATGTGCGGCCGCGCCTACGGCGCCCGCTTCCTGTGGATGTGGCCGAACGCACGCATCAGCGTGATGGGTGGCGAGCAGGCCGCCAGCGTGCTCGCGACGGTCAAGCGCGATGGCCTGGAGGCTGCCGGCAAGAGCTGGAGCGCGGACGAGGAGGAAGCCTTCAAGGCGCCGATCCGCGACCAGTACGAGCGCCAGGGTCACCCCTATTACGCCAGCGCGCGGCTGTGGGACGACGGCATCATCGACCCGGTCGACACCCGCCGGGTGCTCGGCCTGGCGATCTCCGCCTCGATGAATGCACCGATCGAACCGCAGCGCTACGGTGTGTTCCGCATGTAACTCGGTGGTGACTCAGAAGAACTCGTATTCCAGCTGGGCCAGCCAGGTGCGACGCGGGGCCGCCGCGTTGATGCCCAGCAGCACGCCGAAGCGATATTCCAGGTTGCCGCTGCTGTGCGGCACGTGCCATTCGCCGGCGACGATCGGGCCGGCCTGGTAGGAGTCGTCGTCGGGGCGACCGTAGGCCTCGATGCCCGGGCGGAACGCACCCGACATCGCGTAGGTGCCCTGGTAGCTGTAGCGGAACTCGGTCTTGGACGGCGCGCCCGCACCGATGTGCTTCTCCCAGATCAGGTTGACCCGATGGTCGAAGCGACCCACGGTCTTCTCGATCAACGGGCCGAACTCGAGTTCGCCGGGGCCGCCGCCCTTCGGGTGGCCGTAGGACGCGAGCAGACCGAAGTCCGCCCAGTACTGGCCCGGCTCGGTCAGCTGGAAGGTGTTCTCGAACTCGTAGCCGACCAGCTTGCCGCCCGCACCCGGCTCCCTTTCGTACTCGGCCAGATACAGCTCCGGCTTCCACCAGCTGGTGAAGGCATGCGCCACGGAAAACTCGGCGGCGCGGTCGCCGTTGTAGTCGCTGCGGCCATCGCTGACGCTGAAGCCACGCAGCTCGACCTCGGTCTGGGTGGCGATGACGTGCGGCGAATACACGATGAAGTCATCGGCCTGGACACGCCCGGCACCAGCCAGCGTGACAGCAGCGAACAGCATCAGGCTTGTACCGCGGGAGAATCGGGAATCGGAGGTCATGCAGCAGCTTCCTTGGAACCGGGTTCGGGTAAATCGGGCGCGCACCGCACCCGCTCGAGGCGGCATGCCGCGACGGCCGGGACGGCAGGTGGAATCAATCAGGACTGGGGTTGCGCTGCGATTGCGGCGGCCGCGGGGCCGGCACGCGGGTCGGCTGCGCGAGAGACCCAGCGCATGCCGCCCAGCAGGATCAGCAGGGTGACCGTGTAGAACACCAGCATGATCCCGGATGGACGGGCGTCGTAGCCGATCAGGATATGCAGCGTCTGCCCGGCCAGCGAGCCATTCGACAACAGCCAGGAGCTGTCCCACAGCGGGTCGGTCAGCGCCGGCAGCAGATTGGCCTGCACCAGATAGCGCGCCGCCGATGCCGCCAGGCCCGCGGCCAGCAACATCAGCATCGCGTTGGTCGCGCTGAAGAAATGCCGCAACGGAATCCGCAACAGGCCGTAGTACAGCGCGAAACCCACGGCGCTACCCGCGATCACGCCCAGCGCCAGCCCGCCGAGTACGCCTACCGCGCCGCCGGCCACCATGCCATACAGGAACAGCACCACTTCCGAGCCCTCGCGCAACACCGCCAGCGCCACGACCAGCAACAGCATCATCAAAGAGCTGGAGCCGCTCTGAACGGCACCGCCCAGCGCCTGCATCTCCGCCGCCATCGCCCGCCCATGGCTGGACATCCAGAGCACATGCCAGCTGATCATGAATACGGCGGCCAGCAGCACGCCGGCATTGAAGACTTCCTGGCCGACACCGCTGAAGGCATTCGCCAATGCACCGGCAAACAGCGCGACCAGCATCGCGCCCAGCACACCCAGGATCAGGCCACCGCCGACAAACAGCCCGCGCCGCGGTACCCCGCGGGTGGCCGCACAGACGATGGTGATGATCAGGGCGGCTTCCAGGACTTCCCGGAAAACCAGCAGTGCGATGCCAGGCATGGGACTACTCCACCACCAGCGCGCCTTGCGCCGTGTCCTGGTGGAAGTCGCCGAAGAATTTGTAGCGTCCGGCGGCAAGCGGCCCCACATAGACCAGGGCCGAGCTGTTCGGCATCACGATCTTCTCGCGATTGAACTCGGTGCTCTCGAATTCTTCCGGGGAAGCGTCGCGGTTCTCCACCACCAGCCTGAACTTGATGCCGGCGGGAACCTTCAGCTCGGCCGGCTGGTAGCGATGATTGCTGATTACCAGCCGGTATTCCGGCATCTCGCCTGCATGCACGGAGAAACCGGCAAGCATCAGGCTGGCAGCAACGAAAAACCCGCGCATCAACGTGCTCCACTCAAACCAAGATGGAGTGATGATAATCATTCTCGTTATCAACCGCAAGTGGAACACGCCCTGGCGTTCCTCGTCGGACACCCTGGGCGCTCACGGAACGGCATCGTTCCGAAGCCGCAGCGCTCTGCGCCGGACCGCTCGACGGCCCGCATCTGCTCGCCCACCGGGCGCGGGATGGCCGGGCCGATCAGCCTTGCGGCGGCTCCTCGCCGCGCAGGCGCACGTCGCCGCGCAGCATTTCGGTGCGCGCGGCGCTGATCTCGCGTTGCGACTCGAAGAATTGCTGCACCTGCTGGCACACGGCCATGGTGTTCTCGCGGGCGATCGCCGAGACCAGGAACCACGGCTGGGTCCAGCCCAGCTCGGCAATGATCTTCGCGGCCACTTCCGCACGCTCGTCCTCGGCCAGCATGTCGGCCTTGTTCAGCACCAGCCAGCGCGGACGTTCGAGCAACTCGGGGTTGAACTTCTCCAGTTCCAGCTCGATCGCACGCACCTGATCGGCCACGTTCGCGCCGTCGAGCGGCGCGATGTCGACCAGGTGCAGCAGCAGGCTGGTCCGGGCCACGTGGCGCAGGAACTGGATGCCCAGGCCGGCACCTTCGGAAGCCCCCTCGATCAGGCCCGGAATGTCGGCGATCACGAAGCTCTGGTCGACACCGAGGCTGACCACGCCCAGATTCGGCACCAGCGTGGTGAACGGATAGTCGGCCACCCGCGGGGTGGCGGCGGACACCGCACGGATGAAGGTGGACTTGCCCGCATTCGGAAAGCCGAGCAGGCCCACGTCGGCCAGCAGGCGCAACTCCAGCTTCAGTTCACGCGCCTCGCCCGGCGTGCCCGGCGTGGCCTTGCGCGGCGCCCGGTTCACCGACGTCTTGAAATGGATGTTGCCCAGGCCGCCCTTGCCGCCCTGCGCCACCAGCATGCGCTGACCGTCGGCGGTGAGGTCGCCGATCACCTCGTCGGTATCGACATTGGTGATCATCGTGCCCACCGGCACGCGGATGATGGTGTCTTCGCCACCCTTGCCGTACATCTGGCTGCCCATGCCGTTCTGCCCGCGCTGCGCCTTGAAGCTGCGCTGATGGCGAAAATCGACCAGGGTATTCAGGCCTTCGTCGGCGACCAGCCAGACCGAACCGCCAAAGCCGCCATCGCCGCCATCGGGACCACCGAACGGGATGAACTTCTCGCGGCGGAAGCTGATGCAGCCATTGCCGCCATCGCCAGCCTGGATTTTGATGTTGGCTTCGTCGACGAATTTCATGGGAGTACAACCGGGAATCGAAATGGGGGATGGAAATCGGAAGATCGGACAACGCCGGACATGGTACGGGACTTGCGCCGTCCCGGCTTGTCGCGGCCATTCCGCTCCCGGAAAACAAAAGCCCCGCCGAAGCGGGGCCTTCGCTATCGCATCGCGCGGGGCTTACGCCTGCACGACGTCGACGAAACGGCGATTCTTGTCGCCGCGAACTGCAAACTTGACGGTACCGTCGACCAACGCGAACAGCGTGTGGTCACGACCCAGACCGACACCGGTGCCCGGATGGAACTGGGTGCCGCGCTGACGCACGATGATGTTGCCGGCCTCGATGGCCTGGCCACCGTAGATCTTCACACCCAGATATTTCGGGTTCGAATCGCGACCGTTGCGGCTGGAACCTACGCCTTTTTTATGTGCCATGACTCAATGCTCCAGTTGCTCAGGCGTTGATGCCCGTGATCTCGATTTCGGTGAAGTGCTGACGGTGACCCTGCTGGCGCTTGTAATGCTTGCGTCGGCGAAACTTGATGATGCGGATCTTGTCGGCACGGCCGTGCTTGCGAATGGTGGCGCTGACGGTGGCGCCTTCCACGATCGGCGCACCGACGGTGACCGACTCGCCTGAACCGACCAGCAACACCTGGTCGAAGCTCACGGTGGCGCCTTCCTCGGCGGTCAACAGCTCCACCCGCAGGACGTCGCCCTGCATGACGCGGTACTGCTTGCCGCCAGTCTTGATGACTGCGTAACTCATGGTAATGCCCTTCTGTCGTTATTCTCTTGGGTATCGCTCATGACCCAAACTCGGGCCTGGCGAACCGCGGATTATAACGACCTGCCCGCTCACTGGTCAAATACTGACCACAGCAGACGGTTACCCCGCCCGAAACGGCCCCGCACCGGGGCCCGCGGTCCCTAGTGACCCGTCTTGGGCACCGGCGTGGGCGTGGTGGCCCCGGGACTGGCCGGACAGCGCCCGCTGGCATCCAGCGTACCCTTCTGCTGCAGCTCCTTGAGCATCGCCTCGGCGCGCTCGTGACCCCACTGCTGGCCGATCTTCATGCCTTCGGCCATGGTCAGCGGCATCTCGGCAATCACCTTCTGGCCCAGCGGCGATTTGTAGAACTTCAGCAGGCCCACCACATCCCTGGCCGTGAAATGGCGCTGGTAGATCGGCACCATCCGGCCCATCAGCTGCTCGGTGCCGCTGGCGTCGATGAAACCCTGCCAGTACGAAGCCGGGACGCAGGGCACGGCCTGCCCCATCACCCCGGCCATCTGCGAATTCATCTGGTTGAACATCTGGCCCATGTGCATCACCTCGAACAGCTGGCGCACCTGCTTCTCGCTGGGTTGTGCCGCCACGGCCTGGCCGGCGACGCCTGTGGCCAGTACCAACGCTGCCACGATCCCGATCCACTTGCGCATCGCTGCCTCCTGTTGCGGGTCTGAAAGCCGCCCCGAGGGCAGGCAAACCCCATTTAGCCATGACGGCCGCGAGGGAAGCCAGCCCACCGATCGGCCGATCAGTTCGCTGAACTGACAAAACTCCTTGGTATAGTAAAGGTTCCCCCCCATATCCCGGCGCAATGGACACCATACGCATCCGCGGCGCACGCACGCACAATCTCAAGAACATCGACCTCGACCTGCCCCGCGACAAATTGATCGTGATCACCGGCCTGTCCGGTTCCGGCAAATCCTCGCTGGCGTTCGACACGATCTACGCCGAAGGCCAGCGACGCTATGTCGAATCGCTGTCGGCGTACGCGCGGCAATTCCTGTCGATCATGGAAAAGCCGGACGTCGACCATATCGAAGGCCTGTCGCCGGCGATCTCGATCGAGCAGAAATCCACCTCGCACAATCCGCGCTCCACCGTGGGCACGATCACCGAGGTGTACGACTACCTGCGCCTGCTCTACGCCCGCGTCGGCACGCCACGTTGCCCGGATCACGGCATTCCGCTCGAGGCGCAGACCGTCAGCCAGATGGTCGATGCCACGCTGGCGCAGGACCCCGAGAAGCGCTACATGCTGCTGGCGCCGGTGATCCGCGAGCGCAAGGGCGAGCACGTGCAGGTGTTCGAGCAACTGCGCGCCCAGGGTTTCGTGCGCGCCCGTGTCGATGGCGCCGTGGTCGATCTCGACGCGGTACCGCCGCTGACCCTGCGCCAGAAGCACACGATCGAGGCGGTGATCGACCGCTTCCGCCCGCGCGAGGACATCAAGCAGCGCCTGGCCGAGTCGTTCGAGACCGCATTGCGGCTGGGCGACGGGCTGGTGATCGTGGTCGACATGGACGATGACAAGGCGGCCGAGCAACTGCTGTCGTCGCGCTACTCCTGCCCGGTCTGCGACTACTCGCTGCCGGAACTGGAACCGCGCCTGTTCTCGTTCAACTCGCCGGTCGGCGCCTGCCCGAGCTGCGACGGCCTGGGCGTCACCCAGGTGTTCGACGCGGCGCGCGTGGTCGGCCATCCCGAACTGCCGTTGTCCGGCGGCGCGGTGCGTGGCTGGGACCGCCGCAACGCGCACTATTTCCAGCTGATCCTGTCGCTGGCGGCGCATTACGGCTTCGACGTCGACACGCCGTGGCGGCAACTTCCGGCGGACGTCCAGAAGGCCATCCTGTACGGCAGCGGCAAGGAAAAGATCGCCTTCCGCTATATCACCGAGCGCGGCGGCAAGGTCACCCGCGAGCACCCGTTCGAAGGCATCCTGCCGAACCTGGAACGACGCTACAAGGAAACCGAATCCGCCGCGGTGCGTGAGGAACTGGCCAAGTACATCAGCGACCAGCCCTGCCCGGCCTGCGAGGGCCAGCGGCTGAACCGCTCGGCGCGCAACGTGTTCGTGGCCGACCACGCGCTGCCTTCGCTCACCCATCGCTCGATCGACGATGCGCTTGCGTTCTTCGCCGAACTCAAGCTCAGCGGCTGGCGCGGCGAGATCGCGGTGAAGATCGTCAAGGAGATCCACGAACGGCTGACCTTCCTCAACGACGTGGGCCTGAACTACCTGACCCTGGACCGCCAGGCCGACTCGCTGTCCGGCGGCGAGGCCCAGCGCATCCGGCTCGCCTCGCAGATCGGCGCCGGCCTGGTCGGCGTGATGTACGTGCTGGACGAGCCCTCGATCGGACTGCACCAGCGCGACAACGAACGCCTGCTGGGCACGCTCACGCGCCTGCGCGACCTCGGCAACACGGTGATCGTGGTCGAGCATGACGAGGACGCCATCCGCATGGCCGACCACGTGCTCGATATCGGTCCCGGCGCCGGCGTGCACGGCGGCGAGATCGTGGCGCAAGGCAGCGTGCAGGACATGCTCGACTCGCCGCGCTCGGTCACCGGCCAGTTCCTCTCCGGGGTGCGCGCGATCGAGGTGCCGAAGGAGCGCCGCCAGCCGGTCGACGACACCGCATGGCTGCACCTGAAGGGCGCCAGCGGCAACAACCTCAAGCATGTCGACCTGGCGATTCCCGCCGGCCTGTTCACCTGCGTCACCGGCGTGTCCGGCTCGGGCAAGTCCACCCTGGTCAACGACACCCTGTTCCGCCTCGCCGCGGCCGAATTGAATGGCGCGGGCACGCAGCCGTCGCCGTACAAGTCCATCGACGGCATGGAGCTGTTCGACAAGGTGGTCGATATCGACCAGTCGCCGATCGGCCGCACGCCGCGCTCCAACCCAGCCACCTACACCGGCCTGTTCACGCCGCTGCGCGAGATGTTCGCGCAGGTGCCGGAGGCCCGCTCGCGCGGCTACACGCCCGGACGCTTCAGCTTCAACGTGCGCGGCGGTCGCTGCGAGGCGTGCGAGGGCGACGGCCTGATCAAGGTGGAAATGCACTTCCTGCCCGACGTCTACGTGCCCTGCGACGTCTGCCACGGCAAGCGCTACAACCGCGAGACGCTGGAAATCCTGTACAAGGGCCACACCATCGCCGACGTGTTGAACATGACGGTGGAGGACGCGCTGAAGCTGTTCGAGCACGTGCCCAACATCGCGCGCCGGCTCGACACCCTGCGCGCGGTCGGCCTGGACTACATCAAGCTGGGCCAGAGCGCGACCACGCTCTCGGGCGGCGAGGCGCAGCGGGTCAAGCTGTCCAAGGAGCTGTCCAAGCGCGACACCGGCCGCACCCTGTACATCCTCGACGAACCCACCACCGGCCTGCACTTCCACGACATCGAGCAGTTGCTCGACGTGCTGCACCAGCTGGTCGACCAGGGCAACACGGTGGTGGTGATCGAGCACAATCTCGACGTGATCAAGACCGCCGACTGGGTGGTCGACCTCGGCCCGGAGGGCGGCGCCGGCGGCGGCCGTATCCTGGTGGCCGGCACGCCGGAAACGGTGGCGGCCACCACCGAGTCGCACACCGGTCATTTCCTGGCGCCGCACCTGAAACCGGCCAAACCGGCCAGGTCGGGCGCCGCGAAGCGGATCAAGGCCGCCACCCGGCACATCGCCTCGGCCGACAAATACAAGCCGATGCCACGGAAGAAACGTTCATGAGTACGCGTACCCGCACCTCCACGCCGTCGGCGGCCGCCGAGGGAACCACCGCTGCCGGCGGAGTCGCCACGGAGGGTTCCGCGCCATTGTTCGTGGCTTCCCTGGGCGTGCGCTGGCGCGATCTGGACGCGTTCAATCACGTCAACAACGCCAACTACCTCACCTACCTGGAAGAAGCGCGACTGCAGTGGCTGCAACAGGTGCGCGACTGGTTCAGCGAGGAGTCGATGCCGGTGCTGGCCGCCAGCGAATTGCAATACCGCCAGCCGATCGCCTGGCCCGCCTCGCTGCATGTCGAACTGCGCTGCGCCCGGCTGGGCACCAGCTCGATGACGCTGGCCCATCGCATCGTGGATGCCGACGACCCCAGCCGGCTTTATTGCGATGGTCACGTGGTGATGGTGTGGATGAATCCGGCCACCGGCAAACCGGTGCCCCTGCCTGCCGCCATCCGCGAAGCCGGCGCGGTTGTCGCCGCAACCACTTGATGCCAACCATCGACGCACCGACGAGCCAGCCGCGAGCGACCGGCTCGTCGCCGGCGCGCGTTCGGATCAACTGGCGTCTTTTCGCTGCAGGTCCGGCCGGCTGTTCATGCCGCAAAGGCTGGCCAGCTGTTCCGGCTGCAGGATGCGCACGGCCTTGCGGTTGACCTCGAGGACACCGATCTCTTCCATGCGGGTGAACACACGGCTGACCGTCTCGACCACCAGGCCCAGGTAGTTGGCGATATCGCTGCGCGACATGGTCAGCGTCAGCCGGGTGCCATCGCGCTGCAGCCGGTTGTAACGGTCGGCCAGGCTGGCCAGGAAGATCGCCAGACGCTCCTGTGCCGGCTGCTTGCCCATGACCACCATGTGTCGATGCTCCTCGACCACCTCGCGACTGATGATCCGCATCAGCTGGCGGTTGAGGGCGGGCACCTCGGCAACCACCTTCTGCAGCCGGGTGTAGGGAAGCTCGCAAATGCTGGATCGTTCGAGCGCCTCGGCCTGACTCATGTGCCGATCGGAGGCCAGCGCGTCCACGCCCACGATTTCACCCGGCAGGTGGAAGCCGAGTATCTGCATCTGGCCGTCCTCGTCCTGCACGAACGTCTTGAGCGAACCCGAACGCACGACGTACAGCGCACCGAAAGAATCACCCTCGCGGTACAGCGTGTCGCCCCGATCCAGCGTGCGCTTGTCCCTGACCGTCGCATCGAGCTGGATCAGCTCCTCCGCGGTGATGCCTCCGGGCAGGCACAGCTCGTGCAATGCGCACGAACCGCAGCTGCGACGAAGCTGATGGAGATCCAGAATGGTCGCAGTGGGGTCCATTGAGCCTCCCTCCGTGGGGGGAACTTGTCGTGATGAGACCCCGGAGATCCGGGTTGGCGCCGATCCTAACACGGTACATGTGATCGATAGCTGTTCGACCCCCGGCCTTGCCCTTGTCCGGCACCGGCGATACCCACCGCCGCCACGATCCGTGCCGGCCATCCACGCGCGTTCGGCGCATCGTCGTTATGATGGCGGTCCGGTTCCATGATGGAGTTCGCCCATGACGATACCCGCCCGCACGGATGTGTTTCTCGCCACGGCCCTTGTCGCGGCACTGGCCGGCCTCTCGCCCGCGCATGCCGCCGAGGCCACCGCACTGACCCTGTATCGCAGCGACAGCGCCGCGCTGTATGCCAGCAACGGCGACGGCAGCGTCGATGACGGCTATGCGGTGGTGCACGAGCAGCGCGCGCTGAATCTCGCCGCCGGCACGCAAGACGTGGTGATCGGCGATCTGCCGATCTTCCTGGACCCCGAAGCGCTCGCACTGGATTTCCCTGGCCATGAGGCCCGGGTCATCTCGCAGCGCCTGCTGCTGGCGCATGGAGCCAATGCGGCCTTGACCGGATTGACCGGCCATCGCGTGGACGTGCTCGGCAGCAACGGCGAGTCGCTGGTCGACGGCACCCTGCTGCGGACCGGTGACGGCCTGCTGGTGCGCGATCAACTCGGCCACACCACCCTGGTCACCCGGTACGCGGCAGTGCGCACCCAGGGCGCGGATTTCCCGACCGGTTCCAGCCTGGACCTGCGGCTGGATGCAGCGCATGCCGGCCAGGCCCGCGCCCTGCTCAGCTACCCCACCTCCGGACTCGGCTGGCGTGCCGCGTACGTGGCGACGCTGCAGTCCGGCACCCGCTGCCGCATGCAATTCGAATCCCGCGCCAGCATCGCCAACCGCAGCGGCCGCGACTGGCGCGGCACCCGGCTCACCCTGATCGCCGGTGAGCCGAACATGGCCAAGGCCTCGGCACCACGGCCGATGATGGCGATGGCGCGCGGCTTCAATGCCAAGGCCGGCGCTGCCGAGCTGCCGCAACAGGAGGGCCTTGGCGATTACCGCAGCTACACCCTGCCCGCCATCGTCGACCTGCCCGACAGCAGCGTGAGTCAGGTTTCGCTGTACGCCCCACGTGCGGTGGACTGCGTGCATACCGCGCTGTACGAGAACGGCAACCGTTTCCAGCCGCAGCAGCCGATGCTGAGCGAGGATTTCAACCCGGACGGTGGCAACACGATCGTCAGCACGTTGAAACTGCGCGCGTTCGACAGCCTGCCCGCCGGCTATCTGCGCGTACTCACGGCCGACCGCCATGGCACGACCCAGTTCATCGGCGAAGGCCGCATCGACGACACCCCGAAGGGCAGCGATGCGACGATCACGCTGGGTACCGCGTTCGACCTGCGCGCAAAACGCACGCGTACCCGCTTCAGCGTGGACAAGGCTGGCCGCACGCTGGACGAGGCGTTCCGGATCGAGCTCAGCAATGCCGGCGACAGCGCCCGCACGGTGACCGTGCGCGAACACCCCCAACGCTGGCGGCAGTGGACGCTGGTGTCCTCCAGCAGCAAACCCAGCCAGCAGACGACGGATACGCTGGAGTTCCGCATCGAGGTCCCGGCCGGCGGCAAGGCCGCGCTGGACTACGCTGTCCGTTACCGCTGGACCCCCGATGAAAACCCCCAACCGTAAGTTCCCGAGCCGGAGTTTCCCATGCTCAACCTGACCACTCATGACGATATCCGCGAGATCCAGCTGGCTCGCCCGCCGGTCAACGCGCTGAACCTGGAGTTGCTGCGCGCGCTGCACTCCGCCATCGACGACAGCGTTCGCGAAGGGGCACGCGGCATCGTGCTGTCCGGCGCACAGGGACTGTTTTCTGCCGGCGTCGACGTCCCCACCCTGCTGGCCTGCGACCGCGCCGGCGTGCGCGAGTACTGGCGCGAGTTTTTCGCGTTGTGCGCCACCCTGGCGCGCGCACCGATTCCGCTGGTGGCGGCGATCAGTGGCCACAGCCCCGCCGGTGGCGCTGTGCTGGCGCTGTTCTGCGATTACCGGGTGATGGCCGAGGGCCCGTTCCGGATCGGCCTGAACGAGGTCCAGGTCGGGCTGATCGTGCCCGAAGCCATCCAGTTGGCGCTTCGCCGCGTGGTGGGCACCTACCGGGCGGAGCGGCTGCTGGTCTCCGGCACGATGATCGACTCCGCCGAGGCACTGGCCTGCGGTTTCGTCGACGAGCTCACCGGTGTCGACCAGGTCAGCAAGCGCGCGCTGCACTGGCTGGGCGAGTTGCTGGCGCTGCCCTCACACGCGATGCTTGCGACCCGCTCGCTGGCCCGCGCCGACCTGGCCGCCGCCTATGCCGATCCGGACAAGCTGCCGCTGGACGATTTCGTCGACGCGTTCTTCCACCCGCAGACGCAGGCCGTGCTGCAGCAACTGGTGGCGAAGCTCAAGGAGAAGAAGTGAAAGAACAGGAGTGAGAGAGCAGGAGTGAGTGTCGAGGAGTGAGAAACGAGAGAAGGGTTTCACTCGTTTCTCACTCCTGTTCTCTCACTCCTCTGCCCGCTCCTCGCCCGTGGCGACGGGGCGCGAGGGGTCGCTGATCCAGCCGCTCCACGACGGCGCATATAGCCGCGAACCATGCAGGCCGGCATGCTCCATGGCCAGCAGGTTGTGGCAGGCGGTCACGCCGCTGCCGCACATGTGCACGACCTGGGCAGGTGCGGTCGCGCCCAGCACCGCCGCGAACTCCTCATGCAACCGTGCGGCGGGCTTGAAGCGGCCGTCGCCCTGCAGGTTCTCGGCAAACGGCCGGTTCAGTGCGCCGGGCACGTGACCGCCCACCCGATCCAGCGGCTCGATCTCGCCGCGGTAGCGCGGCGCCGCGCGGGCATCCAGCAGCTTCCCGGCGGTGCTGCCGCGCAATGCGGCGTGATCGACCAGCAACTGGCCCGGGTCGTAACGCAGCGACACCTTGCTGGCCGGACGAGCGGCCGGCTCTCCCGATTCGATCGGCAGGCCCGCGGCGAGCCACGCGGCATAGCCGCCATCCAGCACCGCCGCCGAGGTCACCCCGACCAGCCGCAACAGCCACCACAGTCGGGCCGCCGCCAGCGCACCACCCGCTGCGTCGTAGCTGACCACCTGCATCCCCGCCTGCCAGCCCCAACGCGACAACAACGTACTGAACGTCGACTCCAGCGGCAGCGGATGCCGGCCCAGCCCTTCGGCCTGGCGCGAGAGGTCGGACAGGTCGCGGTCGAGGCTCGCATACACGGCGCCGGGAATATGGCCTTGCAGATATTCGCCAGCGGCCTTGCCGGGCTCGCCCAGGTCGAAGCGGCAATCGACGATCAGCACCTCGTCCGGTGATAGCTGCGCCAGCTCGGCGGCGCTGATCAGCGTGGTATGCAGGCTCATGCGTGACCCATCCTCTGCAGCAGATTGAGCAACATCGCGGCGGTAGCGCCCCAGATGCGGTGGCCGCCGTGGACGAACTCCACCATCGGTCGCCGATGGCCGCGAAACTCCATCGTATAGCGGCGCAGGTTCGCCGGCTCCAGCAGGAACGCCAGCGGCACTTCGAACACTTCAGCCACTTCGTCCGGCGCGGGATACAGCTGCGCGTGGGCGGCGATCCGCGCCACCACCGGGGTGATGCGAAAGCCGCTGATCGTTTCGAAGTTGTCCAGGTACCCCAGCGGGGTGACCAGCGCCCGATCGAGGCCGATCTCCTCCTCGCTCTCGCGCAAGGCGGTGGCCAGCGCATCGTCATCGGCCGGCTCGCTGCGCCCGCCGGGAAACGCCACCTGGCCGGCATGGGCATGCAGATGATCGGTCCGCACCGTGAGCACCAGCCGTGGCTGCACGCCCTCGCGAAAACCGACCAGCACGGCCGCCGGCTGGCGCTGGCTGCTGCCCAGGAACTCGGTCATGTCGGCATGATTCCAGGCCGGCCCGGTGGGCGGGGCCGACAACGGCAGCACCGCCTTGACCAGCGCCTCCATCACGGCAGCTTGCGGCGCGGCAGGATCACCCGCATGACGTGCAGGCGTTCGGGATCGCTCATCGTGCGCCAACGCCCGATTTCCTCGCCGGTACGCAGACAGCCCACGCAATAGCCACGACGATCCAGCCGGCAGGTGCCGATGCATGGGGTCAACGCGGGAGTCGGGGCGGGGTTCGGGACGTTCGACATACCCCGTCATATTAGCACCGGCGAGGCTCAGGGCTGAGCAGCATCGGGCTTGATGGCGAGCAGCTGGATCTCGAACATCAACGCCTCGTTCGGGCCTATCCGCGGCAACGCGCCGGTCTCGCCGTAAGCCAGTTGCGGCGGAATCACCACCTTCCAGCGATCGCCCACATGCATGCGCGGGATCACGTCCTGCCAGCCGCGAATCACCTTGTCCACAGTGAAGCTGACTGGTGCCCCGTGTGCCCAGGTGCTGTCGAATTCGGTACCGTCGATCAGCATGCCGCGATAGTTGACCACCACGGTGCTGGTCACCCTGGGACTGACCGTACCGCTGCCCTTTTTCAGTACCGAGTACTGGATGCCGGAGGGCAACTGCACCACACCCGGCTGCGTTCGGTTGTGCGCCATGAAGGCCGCACTCTTGCGCGCGTTGAGCGCCGCGATGCGCTTGAACTCGGCCAGCGCATCGGCATGCATCTGCTCGGTGAGGCGCTGCAGTTGTTGATGCATGTCCTGCATCGACACGGTCGGCTGGCGCTTGGCGTAGGCATCCTGGATCGCCCGCAGCAGCACGGGAATTTCCACGTCCGGCTTGCCGTCGGCGAACTGGCTGCCGATCTGGTAGCCGATCGCATACGACAGCTTGACCTTGTCCGGCTTTGGGCTCGCCACCGCGGCCGCGGCATGATTTTGCGCTTGCGCCGCGCCACCCAGCAGCAGGCCGCCGAACAACAAGCCTTGCAGATATGTCATGCCATTTGCCATCGAGTCCTGCCTGTCACCATGGTGATTCCCTGCGGGTCATCCTAAGCGGTTGGCGCCCGTCGTGCAGCGCAGGCGCACGGCCTTGAGAAACCCGCCGACGACAAAGGTTCCCGCTGCTACCATCGCACCCCTGCATTCACCGGAGCCGCTCATGGCCTATCGCAATCTGGAAATCAGCAATCGCGGCGCCGTGCGCACGATCGTCGTCAATCGCCCCGACAAGCTCAACGCACTGAACCGCGACACCCTCAACGAGCTGACCCTGGCCTTTGCCCAAGCCGCGCAGGATGACGCCGTGCGCGCCGTGGTGCTGACCGGCGCGGGCGAAAAGGCGTTTGTCGCGGGCGCCGACATCGCCGAGATGAACGGCTATACGCCGGTGCAGGCACAGGGTTTCTCGCGTACCGGCCAGCGCCTGATGAGCTCGATCGAGCGGCTCGGCAAGCCGGTGGTCGCACGCATCCAGGGTTTTGCGCTCGGCGGCGGCATGGAGCTGGCGATGGCCTGCCATCTGCGCGTGGCCAGCGAGAAGGCGAAGTTCGGCCAGCCGGAAATCAACCTCGGCCTGATCCCCGGCTTCGGCGGGACCCAGCGCCTGCTGCGCCTGGCCGGACGCGCCGCCGCACTGGAGCTGTGCCTGACCGGTGCCACGATCCCTGCGCAGCGGGCGTACGAACTGGGCATCGTCAATCGGGTGGTCGCCTCCGACGCCCTCGACGATGCGGTGAACACGCTGGCCGACCAGCTCGCCGCGGCCGCGCCGCTGGCCGCGGCGGGGATTCTCGACGCCGTGCTGCAGGGTGGCGAAACCGCGCTCGATCAGGGCCTGGAGTTCGAGACGCAGGGCTTTGCGCTGGCGTTCTCCACCGAGGACATGCGCGAGGGCACGACTGCGTTTCTGGAAAAGCGCAAGGCGGAGTTCAACGGCCGCTGAGCAGCGTGGTGGGAGCGGCCCCAGCCGCTCCCACAAAAAGCCGTGAAGCTCAGTGATGCCCGCCCCGATAATTCTTTTCGCCCGCGGTCACCCGCATGTCCAGCCGATTTTCCGGCGGCGCCAGCGGACAGGTCGCGAACGGAGTGAACGCGCAGGGCGGGTTGTAGGCCTTGTTGAAATCCAGCACCACCTTGCCGTCCTTCGGCGGGTCGACGTAGAGGAACCGCGCGGCGCCGTAGGTCTCCTTGCCGCTGGTGCGATCGGCGAACACGACGAAATACTGCTTGTCGCCCGGCACCTCGATCACCGGCAGCAGCTCGAAATGCCTGCCGTCGTGGCTGAACTCGAGTTTGCCGGGCACCGGATACTTGTCGATCGTGCCGATCACCGAGCCCATCTCCAGCGTCTCGCCCGGCGCGGCCGGCACCCAGGTCGCCTCGAAGCGCCATGCCGGATCGATCGGGAAGGAATCGATGCCCAGGAAATGCTTGCGCGCGGGGGCCTCGCTGTCCTTCACCCGCAGCCCCTTGCGGCCGTCGCGGTCGATCGCGTAGAAGCTCGCCGTGCCGAAGCTCACCGTGGTCGGCGTGGCCTCGCCGGCATGCGCATCGTCGACCAGCACGGACGTCCGCAGCGGCTTGCCGTCGATCAGCGCACCACTGTCCGCGCTCAGGGTCAGCTGCATGCTGCCGTCGCTGGCGAGATGCACGACACCCAGATGTTTCGGCCCGGTCGTCAGCACGATGTCGTTGTCGCCGGCACTGCCGACACGGTTGTCACCGTGCCTGAGCCACTCCAGTCCGATCAGGCTCAACCAGCCGTCCGGCGCGGTCAGGCGTTCGACCCGGCCGGCATGCCACTGTTCGATGCTTTGCTGATAACTGTCGGTGGTGGCGGCGTGCACGGTGGCAACTCCCAGAATGGCGGCGGCAACAAGCAGGTGTGGGCGAATCATCGACATCTCCAGCGGAACGGTTTCCGAAAGCGCATCAACGGCCGCGCATGAACAGCTTGTCGAGCTCGGCCAGACTCAGCTGGATCCAGGTCGGACGCCCATGGTTGCATTGTCCGGAGCGTTCGGTGGCTTCCATCTCGCGCAGCAGCGCATTCATTTCGGGGAGGCCCAGCCGCCGTCCGGCACGCACCGATCCATGGCAGGCCATGGTCGAGAGCAGTTCGTTCTCCAGCTCCTGCAGTCGCCGCGAACTGCCGTGCTGGGCCAGCTCGGACAACACGTCGCGACTGAGCTGGGCCACGTCGGCGCCTTCCAGCAGGGCCGGGATACGCCGCACCACGATGGTGGTCGGGCCGCTGCGCGACAACTCCAGCCCCCAGTCGGCCAGCGCCTCGGCATGCTCCTCGGCCGCCGCGGCCTCCTTCGCGCTGACCGCGATGCCCTGCGGCACCAGCAGCATCTGCGAGCGCAGGTTGCTGCCTGCCCGGCCGGATTTCAGCTTTTCGTAGGTGATCCGCTCGTGTGCCGCGTGCATGTCGACCAGGATCAGGCCATGCGCGTTCTCGGCCAGCACGAAGATGCTCTTCAGCTGGGCGATCGCGAAACCCAGCGGCGGTATCTCGCCGTCTTCGGCCGGCGGCATCGGTACGGCAGAGCGATCCGCCAACGGCGCCGATTCACCCAGCAGGGTGGCATAGCCGGCCAGCGGCGCATCGCGCACGCCCAGGTTCAGCCGGTTCTGGCTGAACTGGCCCGACCATCCCGTCGCCATCGCCGGGGCGGCGGACGCGTAAGCCGCAGGCGCGAGCGGCATGGCCGACGGACCCGGCAGCGGGTTCAGCCCGGCCCGCGTCTGTGCCAGCGCCTCGTGCAGGGTCCGGAACAGGAAATCGTGCACCAGCCGCTGCTCGCGGAAACGCACTTCCTGCTTGGCCGGATGCACGTTCACGTCCACGCCGGCCGGATCGAGTTCCAGGTACAGCACGAACGCGGCGTGACGGCCATGGAACAGCACATCCGCGTACGCCTGGCGCACCGCGTGCGCAACGATGCGGTCGCGCACCAGCCGGCCATTGACGTAGAAGTACTGCGAGTCGGCCTGCGCCCGCGAGGCGGTCGGCAGGCCCACCCAGCCGGACAGATGCAGCCCGGCCATGGCGTGATCGATACGCAGGCTCTGCGCCGGAAATTCCTCGCCGAGCACTTCGGCCACCCGCTGCAGCGCCGCCTGCTCGTCGCGCGCGCTCTTCCAGATGCGCACCGGCCTGCCGTTGTGGCTGAGCCGGAACTCGACCGAACGGCGCGCCAGCGCCAGCGACTTCAGCAAGTCGTCGATATGGGCGAACTCGGTACGCTCGGCGCGCATGAATTTCCGCCGCGCCGGCACGTTGTAGAACAGGTCGCGCACCTCCACGCTGGTGCCCGGCGGGTGCTGTGCCGGACGCGCCGCCTGCAGCTTGCCGCCATCGACTTCGATGCGAAACGCGGCATCCTGATCGGGTACCCGCGAGGTCAGCGCGAAGCGCGATACCGACGACACCGACGCCAGCGCCTCGCCACGAAAGCCCATGCTGGCCACGTGTTCCAGATCATCGAAGCTGCCGATCTTGCTGGTCGCGTGGGAGGCCACTGCCAGCGGCAATTCGTCGACATGGATGCCGCCGCCGTCGTCGCGCACGCGGATCAGTCGCGCGCCGCCGGCCTCGATGTCTACTTCGATGCGGGTGGCACCGGCATCGAGGCTGTTCTCGACCAGTTCCTTGACCACCGAGGACGGCCGCTCGATTACCTCGCCGGCGGCGATCTGGTTGATGAGTTCGGGAGGGAGCAAACGGATGACGGTCATCCGCCAACTTTAGCAGCGAACGAGGCGGCGCCTTCGACCCGGCACCGCGATCCAGCGGCGGTCAGCCGGCGGGAATGGTCAGCACCGCGCCGGCGTGGACCGTGTTGCTGTTCATCTGGTTGGCATTCTTGAGCGCGCCGACGCTGACGCCATACTGCCGCGCGATGCTGCTCAGGCTTTCGCCGCGCCCGACCTTGTGGATGTCCGCATGCGAGGAGGCCTGGCCGGCGGCCGCGACGGTCGCCCTGCCCGCGCCGGCATCCCCGCGGGACGCCAGCTCGACGTCGTTGCGGCGCACGGCCTGGGCCGCGAACCAGGTTCCCGGTGGCGGCGTGGACTCGAAGTAATTCTTCACGCCCCCCATCACCGCTTCGGCGAGCTGCTTCTGGTGGGCCGGATCACGCAACTTGCGTTCTTCGGCCGGATTGCTGATGAATGCCGTCTCGACCAGGATCGACGGGACATCCGGCGAGCGCAGCACCACGAAATTGGCGCGCTCGACATAGCCTCGATGGGTCGGTCCCAACCTGGCCAGCGCCTTCAGCACGTTGCCGGCGACCTCGTCACTGGCCTGCATCGCCCAGCCTTGCTGCAGATCGAGCAGGACCTTGGCCAGACCGTCGTCCTTGTCATCCAGCGTGGTACCGCCGATCAGGTCGGCCCGGTTCTGGCCATCGGCGAGCCAGCGCGCGGCCATGCTGGTCTTGCCACGCGGCGACAGCACCCACACCGACGAGCCCTTGGCGTCGTCACTGGTGAATGAGTCGGCGTGAATCGACACGAACAGGTCGGCGTTGTTTTCGCGGGCGATCTGATAGCGCTGCTTGAGCGGAATATAGATATCGCTGTTGCGGGTCAGCACGGCCTTCATGCCCGGCTGACGATTGATCTCCGCCGCCAGATCACGGGCGACCGCCAGCGTGACATTCTTTTCCAGCGTACCGCCCGGGCCATGCGCGCCCTGATCCTTGCCGCCATGCCCGGCGTCGATCGCCACCACCACCTGGCGCTGGCCATTGAGCATCGCGGCAGCCTGTTCGGCGGCCACCCGACCGCTATGCGTGGGATTGCTGTACTGCGGGATCACGGTCGCCGCCGGCGCGAGCCTGGCGACATGGCCACCGGCCTTTTTTCCGCCGGGATACAGGTCCAGCACCAGACGATAGTCCCTGCCGCTGTTCGGCTTGAGCACAAAGCTTTTCAGGCGACTGGCGGGATCCACCCTGGCGGTCAGCAGCAAGCGGTCGCCGAAGCGGGCATGGCTCATGCCCCGATACAGGCCCTGCGCGGCCGGATCGGAAAAATCGCGGGTCGCCCGGCTATCGGGCAGGTCGATCACGATCTCGCCGCCCTTCTGGCTGATCGTGTAGTGCAACGGGCCGGTGGCATCGAGCACCAGGCGCGTATATTCCGAACCCGCCCAGACCCGGGCATCCTTCAGCTCGGCCGCCCGAGTCGCACCCATAGGGGCGATGGCCGCGATGAACGCGACAGCGGCGAGTCCGCAAAGATTGTTCAGGTAGCCGGTCATGAGCCGCATTGAAACGCAGCCATTGATCGAATGCAAGAGGTTTTCCCTTGAATATCCATAACCTGCAGGCCATTCATCAGGCCGCGTCAAGTTATCGACCGCAAGTCACGCTTTACGAACAGATCATTGCCCGGATCGCCCCATCGGCAATTTATCAAGCGGAATTCGGCACTTAGCCGCGCTCAACCCAGCCGCGCCAGCATCCGCTCGCCGCGTGGAGTGAAGGCGCGCAGCAGCGCCCGGCGCCCGTGTTCGGCATAGTCCAGGCGCAACTCGAGATCCATCGCGGGCAGTGCACCGGCGCCACGTTCGGGCCATTCCACCAGAATCAGCGCGGACGGATCGGCCAGTGCATCCAGGCCCAGCCACTCCAGTTCGGCGGGATCGGCGATCCGGTAGAGATCCAGGTGCCAGGCCGGTCGATCGCGGGTGGTATAGCCCTCGACCAAGCTGTAGGTCGGGCTCTTGATCCGCTCGCCCGCCCCCAGGGCGGTCAGCAGGGCCCGCGCAAAACTGGTCTTGCCGGCGCCCAGCGGACCCTGCAGGTAGATCACCAGTCCCTCATCCAGCGCGTTCGCCAGCCGGGTGCCCAGTGCCGCCGTGGCCGCCTCGTCCGCCAGCGAGCATTCCCGGCCGAACTCGATGTGACCCGGTGTCCCGCGACCCGTCCCGCTCCGCTCAACCATGCTCGCCCCCGCCACCGGGCATGCCGTTGCCCAGCGCACGCAACGGCGCCAGCAGATCACTGGCCAGCAGGCCGCGTTCGCCCTGCTGCGCGGCGAGGTCACCGGCGCGCGCATGCAGCCCCACGCCGAGGCCGGCCGCCTGCCACGGCGTGCAGCCTTGCGCCAGCAGCGCCGCGACGATGCCGGTGAGCAGGTCGCCCATGCCGGCCGAAGCCATGCCCGGATTGCCCCAGGGACAGACGTCCAGACGTCCGTCCGGATCGGCGATCAGGCTGCCGGCACCTTTCAATACCACCACCGCGGCATAGCGACGGGACAGCTCGCGCACGGCCGCGAAGCGATCGCGTTCGATTTCGGCGGTGGATATCCCGAGCAGCCGCGCCGCCTCGCCGGGATGCGGCGTCAGGACGGTCGGCGTGCCGAACTGGCGCGGTTCGCGCGCCAGCAGGTTCAGGCCGTCGGCATCGAGCACCAGCGGCTTGTTCGCGTCGAGCGCGGTCAGCCACAACGCATGCCCCCAGGCAGCCTGGCCCAGGCCCGGCCCGAGCGCCAGCACGCTGGCGCGTTCCAGCAGGGGCGCCAGCGTCTGCGGACCATCGACACCACGCACCATCAATTCCGGTCGCGTCGCATTCAGCGCGAACCCATGCTCGGCACGGGTCGCCACGCTGACCAGGCCGGCACCGGCGCGCAGCGCCGATTCGCCGGCCAGCCGCGCCGCACCGGCCATGCCGTAGTCACCGCCAATCACCAGCACGTGGCCATGGTTGCCCTTGTTGGCGTAACGCGCCCGCGCCGGCAAGGCCGCCGCCGCCAGCAATTGCGCATCCGGCCGGACGTGTTCGTAAACGCTGTCGGGCACACCGAGGCCGGCCAGCTCGAGCACGCCGACCTGATCGGCGGCACGACCGGTATGCAGCCCGCGTTTGCCGGCGATGAAGCTGACCGTGACATCGGCACGGATGGCCGTGCCGGGACAGTCGCCCGTGTCGCTGTTCAATCCGCTGGGCACGTCCAGTGCCAGCACCGGCAAACCGCTGCGATTGATCTGCTCGATCAACCGCGCCGCACCCGCTTCGGGTGCACGATTGAGTCCGATGCCATACAGCGCATCGACGTGCAATTCGGCCTCCGGCAGCAGGGCCTGCGCATCCCACAACTGCACTCGCCCCGCCCCAGCCTGCCATGCCTCGCGCGCCTTTGCCGCATCGCCGTGCGAGGTCGACCCAAGCGCCACCAGCTCGACCTGCAGGCCGGCCTCGTGGGCCAGCACGCCGAGCAGGAAGCCGTCGCCACCGTTGTTGCCGGGGCCGCAATGAATGCAGATCCGCCGCGCCTGCGGCCAGTGCCGTCGCAGGCTGTTCAGCGCGGCGCTCGCCGCGCGGTACATCAGCTCCTGTCCGGAGATGCCGAGAGCCGCCAGCGCCGCGCGATCGAGCAGGCGCAGTTGTTCGACGGTATACAGATCGCGATGGCAAGGATGAGCGGACATGCGCGAATTATAGGCATGGGCCACGCTTACAATAGGCGGATGCCCACGGCCAGCCCATCCAGCCCACCCGACTATGCCGTCCTGGCGCGCGACATCAAGCGCTGGGCGATCGAGTTGGGCTTTGCCGAGGCGGGCATCAGCGGCACCGATCTGGGCGAGGATGAAGGACACCTGGAACGCTGGCTCGAGCACGGTCACCACGGCGAGATGGACTACATGGCCCGCCACGGCACGCGGCGCAGCCGGCCGGCCGAACTGGAGCCGGGGACGCAACGGATCATCTCGGTGCGCATGGATTACATCCCGCCCGGCACCGCCAACGCGTGGGGCGTGCTCGAGGATGCCGAGGCCGGCTATGTGTCGCGCTACGCGCTGGGTCGCGATTACCACAAGCTGATGCGCAACCGGCTGCAGAAGCTGGCCGGGCGCATCCATGCGGTGGTCGGCGACTTCGGCTACCGGGCGTACGTGGACTCCGCGCCCGTGCTGGAGAAAGCACTCGCGCGCAATGCCGGGCTGGGCTGGATCGGCAAGCATACGGTGCTGATCAACCGCCGCGCCGGCTCGTATTTCTTTCTCGGCGAGCTGTATACCGACCTGCCGCTGCCGGTCGACGCACCGGCCAGCGCGCACTGCGGCAGCTGCAGCCGCTGCATCGAGATCTGTCCCACCCAGGCGATCCTCGGGCCGTATCGGCTGGATGCGAAGCGCTGCATTTCCTATCTCACGATCGAACTCAAGGGCAGCATTCCGGAGGACCTGCGCGTTCCGATCGGCAACCGCATCTTCGGCTGCGACGACTGCCAGCTGATTTGCCCGTGGAACAAGTTCGCGCAGCACACCACCGAACCCGACTTCGCGCCCCGGCACAGTCTGGACGGTGCCAGGCTGGTCGAGCTGTTCGGCTGGAGCGAGGACGAATTCCTCAAGCGCACCGAGGGCATGGCGATCCGCCGCACCGGCTACGAGGGCTGGCTGCGCAACATCGCGGTGGCGTTGGGCAATGCGCCGCCCTCAGTGCAGGCTCGCGCGGCGCTCGACGCGCGCGCCGATCACCCTTCGCCGATCGTGCGCGAGCATGTGGCGTGGGCGCTGGCCAGGCAGCAACGCTGAGCGCCGCGGATGGACCGGCTCAGACCGCCGCCATCTGCTTGGGAATCGAGCGATTGGTGTGCGAGATGCCGTTGTTCGCGTCGGCGTAGACCAGGGTCGGCTGGAACTTCTCCAGCTCGGCCTCGTTGAGCTGGGCGAAGGCCGCGATGATGATCAGGTCCCCGGTCTGCGCACTGCGCGCGGCGCTGCCGTTGACCGAGATGATCCCGGAACCTTCCTCGGCACGCAGCGCATAGGTGACGAAGCGCTGGCCGCTGTTGACGTTCCAGGCGTGGATCTGCTCGTACTCACGAATGCCCGACGCATCCAGCAGCAAGCCGTCGATCGCGATCGAGCCTTCGTAGTGCAGCTCGGCATGGGTCACCGTCGCGCGGTGGATCTTGGCCTTGAGCATGTTCAGGAGCATGACGTTCTTTCCCGCAGGATTCTGCAAAGTCGGCAATTATCGAGCCGATGACGCTGCACCGCAACATCAACGGCATCCATCAGGATATGTGGACAGCTCAATCGAACAGCAAGTTGTCGATCAGGCGGGTGTTGCCCAGGCGCGCCGCAATCAGGGCGACGAGGCCTTCACGCTGACCCTCGGCCGGTCCGGCGAGGTCATCGGCGCAACGAATCGCCACGTAGTCGGGCACGAAGCCGGCACGCAGCAGGCGCGCGGCGGCGGTCTGCTCGATGACCTGCCAGGGATGGCCCTTGTCCAGCAGTTCGCGCATCTTCAGCAGGGTATCGTGAATCAGCGGCGCCCGTTCGCGCTCGGCAGCGGACAGATACTGGTTGCGCGAGCTCAGCGCCAGCCCGTCGTCGGCGCGCAACGTGGCTGCCGCCATCACCTTCACCGGCAGCGACAGATCGCGCACCATCCGCTCGATCACCTTCAGTTGCTGATAGTCCTTCTGGCCGAACACCGCGACATCCGGCTGCACCAGATTGAACAGCTTGCACACCACCGTGGCGACGCCGTCGAAGTGTCCCGGCCGGTGCGCACCCTCCAGCATGCTGGTGATCTGCGGCACGCGCAGGCTGACGCTGTGTTCGGCACCGAACGGATAGATCGTCGCCACATCCGGTGCAAACAGCAGGTCGCAGTCCTGCTCGGCCAGCGCGGCCTGATCCTGCGCCAGCGTGCGCGGATAGCGTTCGAAGTCCTCGTTCGGACCGAACTGGGTGGGGTTCACGAACACGCTGGCCACGACCCGATCGGTGCGCGCGCGCGCCAACTTGATCAGCGACTGATGACCTGCGTGCAGATTGCCCATGGTCGGCACGAAACCGACCGTCTGGCCGTTGGCGCGCCAGCCGCGAATCGCGGCACGCAAGGCGGGGGCGTCCTGTACGGTCTGCATGGTGCGCTGACTCGCTGCTCAGTTGAAACAGTGCTCGGGGGCCGGGAAGGCGCCACTGCGCACATCCTCGGCGTACGCGGCGATGGCCGCCGCGACAGAGTCGTGCCCGGCCAGGAAATCCTTGCTGAACTTCGGACGCTTGCCC
The DNA here is from genome assembly GCF_042657065.1 of Rhodanobacter ginsengisoli. NCBI lineage: Bacteria > Pseudomonadati > Pseudomonadota > Gammaproteobacteria > Lysobacterales > Rhodanobacteraceae > Rhodanobacter > Rhodanobacter ginsengisoli. The sequence continues at coordinate 1,291,169 of NZ_JBHSNF010000001.1, read as the reverse complement.
GGGGTGATGCCGAGCATGTCGTGGATCACCAGCACCTGGCCGTCGCAATGCGGGCCGGCACCGATGCCTATGACCGGTATCGTCAGTGCCCCGGTCACCCGCCGGCCCAGTTCGACCGGCACACCTTCCACCACCAGCAGATCCGCTCCGGCCGCCTGCACCGCCAGCGCCTCGGCCAGTACGCGGTCCGCCGCGGCCTGCTCGCGCCCCTGGATGCGGAAGCCGCCGAACTTGTGCACCGACTGCGGCGTCAGCCCCAGGTGCGCGCAGACCGGGATCGCGCGCGCCGTCAGGGCGGCGATCGCCTCGAGAATGTGCGGCGCGGCGCCTTCGATCTTCACCATCGCCGCACCCGCCTCACCGACCAGCCGCGCACCGGCTTCGAGCACATGGCCGATGTCGCGATCGGCCATGAACGGCAGATCCGCCACCAGCAGCGTCGCCGACAGTCCGCGGGCGACCGCCGCGGTGTGATAGACCATGTGCTCGAGCGTCACCGGCAGCGTGCTGCGATGCCCCTGCACCACCATGCCGAGCGAATCGCCGACCAGCGCGATATCGACCCCGGCAGCCTCCAACTGCCACGCAAAGCTGGCGTCATAGGCGGTCAGCATCACGATGCGACGCCCCTGCGCCTTCATCGCCAGCAGGCCCGGCACGGTAACCGGCTTGCGCTCGGGGACACTGGCGTTCTGCACGTACACGGCAATTCCTGAAGTGGTGGAAGCGGCAATTATCCGGCGCAGCGGGAGGATCGCTCAAGGCAATCTTTCGCAACCGGCCAGATCGAGCCGGGCCAGCAGCTGCGCCACCGTGCCGCCAGGCAACGGCAGCGTCGGCGCGAGATCATGCAGCGGCAGCAATACGAACGCGCGTTCGGCCATGCGCGGGTGTGGCAGGGTCAGTCGGGGGTCGTCCAGTTGTACGCCCTCCATGTGCAGCAGATCCAGATCCAGGATGCGCGGTCCGTTGCGCGCGGCACGGATCCGACCGGCATTCTTTTCGATCTCGAGCAGCGCTTCGAGCAGGGCATGCGGCGAAAGCGCCGTTTCCAGCTGTGCCGCGGCATTGATGAAAGGTGGCTGCTCCAGCACGCCCCACGGCGGCGTGAGGTAGAACGCCGAGCGCTGCAACAGATGGGTGTCGGGCAGCTTCGCCAGGGCCTCCATGGCATCGAGCAACTGCTGCTGCGGGTCGCCGAGGTTGCTGCCCAGCGCGACGTACGCCAGGGTCACACGGGGCCTGGCTTGTCGCCCGGACCGCGTCGCCGCCGGCGCGGTCGCGGTGGCTTGCGTGCCGCGGGCACCGGCAGATGGTCGCTGGCGGCGCTGCCGCCGCCCGCCGGCAGCGCCGCGGCGAGCACGTCCTGCGGCAACTGCTGGGCATGCGCCCACCACTGGCCCAGCTCTCGCAGCGCCGGTGATTCATCGGCACGCAGCAGCAGGAAGTCGAACGCGGCACGGAACCGCGGGTGGGTCATCAGGCGGAACACCCGCTTGCGCTGGATCTGCTCGAAGCGCGGTTGCAGCGACCAGATTTCCTCCATGGTGAAGGTAAACCGGCGCGGGATCGCCACCCGCTGGCACTGCTCGCCGACCACGTGGGCCGCGGCCCGCGCCCATGCCTCGTTGCTGTCCTGGCCGCGTGCGATCGAGTGATGCGCCCGGTCGCGCACCTCGCCCCACAGCAGCACCGCAAACAGGAACGCCGGCGTGACCGACTTGCCCTCGGCAATCCGCGCATCGGTGTTTTCCAGACCGCGCTCGACCAGCGAGCGCAACGCCTCGTCACCGCGCTCGAGCGCCCGTGCCGTGGCCGGAAACAGGAATTTCAGCAGGCCGCTGTGTTCCAGCATGCGGAAGCTCTTCAGGCCGTTGCCGCTGAGGAACATCTTCAGCGACTCGTCGAACAGCCGTGCAGGAGCGGCATCCGCCAGCAGTGGCCCGAGGGACTCGAACGGTGCCATCGCGGCCGTGTCGATGCGCATCTCCAGCTTGGCCGCCAGCCGCGCCGCGCGCAGCATCCGCACTGGATCCTCCTGGTAACGCACATCCGGATCGCCGATCAGGCGCAGCACACGATCCTGCAGATCCTGCATGCCGCCCACGTAGTCACGGACCGAGAAATCGCTGATGTCGTAGTACATCGCATTGACGCGGAAGTCGCGCCGTATCGCGTCCTCCTCGATCGTGCCCCAGATGTTGTCGCGCACGATCCGGCCATCGACGATATGCCGGTCGCCCTCGCCGCCCTCCTCGCCGAGTCCGCGGAAGGTGGCCACCTCGATGATCTCCGGACCGAACACCACATGGGCCAGGCGGAAGCGCCGACCGATCAGGCGACAGTTGCGGAACAGCTTCTTCACCTCGTCCGGCGTCGCGTCGGTGGCGACGTCGAAATCCTTCGGTTGCACGCCAAGCAGCAGGTCCCGAACGGCGCCGCCGACCAGGTAGGCGGTGTAACCAGCCTCGTTCAGTCGGTACAGCACGCGCAGCGCCGCCTTGCTGATGTTCTTGCGCGAGATGATGTGCTGGTCGCGCGGAATGATCCGCAGCGTCGGCGTGATGTCGGTCCTTGATTGGAGATTCAAGCGGTCGGAATCCTTGCGGGGCGAAGCCGCCCTGGTGGTTGCGATAGGTTGCGATGCCCAGCATCGCCGATCGCCCCGCAGCATGGCAATGACGCGTACCGGCGGGGCATGCTTCGAACGGTGCAGGCCGATGCAGGTCGAGCATTGCCGTACGAAACAATTCCGTTATACTAGCGCGCCTCGCAGCATAACGCTCCCTTCGTCTAGTGGCCTAGGACACTGCCCTCTCAAGGCGGGAACACGAGTTCGAGTCTCGTAGGGAGCACCACTGCTTGTGCAATCTTCCATGATTGCCGCTATCTGGAAGGGTCTCGGCGATTTTCGGCTCCTGGCCACTGGCCGGACCAGAAGCGGCCATCCATGGCCGCACTTCTCATGGCATGTGCGATCGTCCATGATCGCGGCAATCGACACAGCGGCCGGCGGCTTGCAGCTGTCCTCCGGCAGGTGGAGATCAGAAGCGGCCATCGATGGCCGCACTCTTCACAAAGGCAGGCAATCCCATGACTTTTGTCGTCATCGACAACTGCATCAAGTGCAAATACACCGATTGCGTCGAGGTCTGCCCGGTCGACGCCTTCCATGAAGGCCCCAACTTCCTGGTGATCGACCCGGACGAGTGCATCGACTGCACCCTGTGCGAACCCGAGTGCCCGATCAACGCGATCTATCCGGAGGACGATGTCCCGGCCGGTCAGGAAGCGTTCGTGGCGCTCAATGCCGACCTGGCCAAGGGCTGGCCCGTGATTACCGAACGCAAGGATGCCCCGGCCGACGCCAAGGACTGGGAAGGCAAGCCGGACAAGCTGAAGCTGCTGCAGCGCTGAGTTTCAACCACTGCACACAAACGACAACGCCGCCTCGAGGGCGGCGTTGTCGTTTGTGCCGAGCGGGTTGGGAAACTCAGCTGCCCAGACGCGACTTCAACGTATCGATGACCTTGGCCACCGCGGCGGCATTGCCCTGCGCGCGCACTTCGCTGCCATCCGTGCCGCTGGCGCTGATGCTGACCTGCACCTGATCGGAAGCACCACCCGGGGCGCTGGCCGAGTCGCTCTTGCCATGACCGAACAGCCGACCGAAGAACCCCTTCTTCTTTTGCTGTGCGAGGGCGGCGGGAACGTTCAGGGTATAGCTGTGCGCAGCGTCATCGTGGCTGGCCAACTGCCCGAGAGCGCCGCCCTCGAGCACTTGGCCCACGCGGCGATAGGTGTCGTCGACGCTGCCGGTCAGCACGAAGCCATCGGCAATCTGACCATCGGCCGCGCTGACCCGGGCAACCGCGCCATTGGCGGTCGGCAGGTTCGCGCCGGGCGGCGGAATCACCAGCGCCTCGCTGGTGGAAGGACGGTCCAGGCTCGGCGGAATTTCCAGCGGAGCTTCCTGCTGGGCGGTCTCCCACGCCTTGTGCGAACGGAACATGCCGCAGCCGGAAAGCAGCAAGCCACTGAGGGCCACAGCCGGCAAGGCCACGAGGAGAGAGGTTTTCTTCATGTAATCAGTTTCCGTGAGATAAGTCAGGCAACCGTCAACCGGCCACAGTCGCCAAGGATGCCAGACTGGACAGCGCTTGGTGCAATCGGGCGCGATCCGGACCGTCGTTCAGTTCCACCAGCGGCAGTCTCGGCAACCCCAGACCCAGCCCCAAAACGGGCATTCCCGCCTTGACCGCGATCGGATTCGGTGCGCAATCCAGTGCCTCAAGCAACGGTCCGAGTGCAGCATGACAGCGTGCCGTGGCTGCGTCATCGCCAGCGGTGGCCGCATCGCACAACGCCCGGAATGCCTGCGGCACCAGATTGGCCACCACCGAGATGGTTCCGGCCGCACCGGCCAGCATCGCTTCGCCGGCACTGCCGTCGTCACCGGACAGATAGACGAAATCCGGGCGCACAAGTTCCGCCAGCGCCAGTATCCGTTCGCGATCGCTGCGCGCCTCCTTGATCCCGATGATCGCCGGATGATCGCGCAGCGCCGCCACGGTCTCCGGCAGCAGATCACACCCGGTGCGGCTGGGCACGTTGTAGAGCACCACCGGCAAGCCACCGTGCTCGGCAACCTCGAGGTAATGCCGGCGCAGGCCTTCCTGGGTCGGACGCACGTAATACGGCACCACCACCAGCGCCGCATCGGCGCCCAGATCCCGGGCCCGCCGGGTCAGCGCCACCGTCTTGGCCGTGCCCGCCTCGCCGGTGCCGGCAAGCACCGGCACCCGGCCGGCCACATGTTCGAGCGCAAAGGCCAGCAGACGATCGAACTCGTCGTGTTCGAGCATGTGCGCCTCGCCGGTGGAACCGGCCACCACCAGCGCCTGGGTGCCGCCGGCAAGCTGGTAATCGAGCAGGCGGGCGAATGCCTCGAGGTCAAGTGCACCGTCGGCGGCAAACGGAGTAACCAGCGCGCAGATGCTTCCGCGAATGTTCAAGACTCGATTCCGCTACAGGGCAAGCCATGCATGTTACTTGCCGCCTCGCGAGGCGGGCAAGTAAGCTCGATCGGAGTAATCTCAGGCGTCCGCGTCACGCGGGCTCACGCACACAGGCAGCCCTTCTTGAAACCCTCTTCCGGAACCTCCCCCGCTTCCGCGCGTTCGGGCAACGACAACCAGTTGCTGATCCAGGCGCTGACGCCGGCGAACAAATCGCCGCTGCTGGCACTGGCCAGGCGGATCGCCGACGCCGGCTGCAACCTGTCCGAATCGCGCGTGTCGACCATCGGCACCGAAATCTCGCTGATGCTGCTGGCCAGCGGTGCGTGGGACGCGCTGGCCAAACTGGAGACCGCGCTGACCAAGCTGGCCCGCGACGAGAGCCTGCGACTGGTGCATTACCGCACCGGCCCGCGCGAGAACAGCTCGCATCTGCTGCCGTACCTGGTGGAAGTGGTGGCGGGCGACCGGCCCGGCATCGTGGTCCGGATCGTGGAGTTCTTCACCCAGCACGGCATCAGCGTCGAGCAACTCAATTCCACCCGTTACCACGCGATGCAGACCGGCGCGGAAATGTTCCAGGCCCAGTTCACCATCGGTATCCCGGCGGAGATCCACATTGCCGCGTTGCGCGACGACTTTCTCGAACTGTGCGACGGCCTGAATCTCGATGCGATCATGGACCCGGTCAAATTCTGAGCATCGCGCGATCGCGATCCCCTGACAAGGGCTGTCATCCGCCTCCCCGCACGCGCTAGTCTGTACCCGTGACCTTGCCGGAGGATGTGGTGTTGCAGCCAGCATGTCGATTCACGCCGATCGCATCGGGCGCAGCAGGGCGCCCTGCCACTTCCGCCGCAGCACTGCTCCATCACGGTCCGTTTGCCCTCTCCCTTTCCAACCACGACCACGGCACCTCATCGCCGTGCAGGATCAGTCATGCCCGATATCGGCAAAAAGGTACCTCCGCTCAAGGGTTTTCTCGGTGATGGCAGCGAACTGAAGCTCGCCAGCCTCAAGGGCCAATGGGTCGTGGTCTATTTCTATCCCAGGGACAGCACGCCCGGCTGCACCACCGAAGCCGGGGACTTCCGCGATCTCCACCCGCAATTCCGCCAGCGCCACGCCCAGGTCATCGGCGTGTCTCGCGACTCGCAGAAATCGCATGCCAACTTCGCCGCGAAACAGCAGCTGCCGTTCCCGCTGGTGTCCGATCCCGACGAGACGTGGTGCCAGGCATTCGACGTGATCCACGAGAAAGTGCTCTACGGCAAGCGCCACATGGGCGTCGTCCGCAGCACCTTCCTGATCGATCCCGATGGGAAGCTGGCCCGTGAATGGCGCGGCGTGAAAGTGCCCGGCCACGCCCAGGCCGTACTCGACGCCATCCCCGCCCCGTGAGCACCCTGTCGACCATGGCCTTCACCCGCGCCAGGGACCGGTCCGCCACCGGCAATCAACGCTACTGTGCGGGGACACGGGGTTTGAGGAATCGGGACATGACGGGTCATAGCGGGATGGAGTGGGACGAAACCCAGCAACGGCGCGGCTTTGAGAGCTCATCCATCATACCTTCCGAGAGAGAGTGAAGGTTTGCAAAATCAGGCCGAACTTGGGCCGACAGACAGTAGGTTTGCAAAATGAAGCCGGCCAGTGCGCCGGCTTCATGCGTCTTTGAAAGCCGTTTAACCGACACTCAACGAGCGGGCGGCGCACCAGGTGGATCGCAAGCCGCGTCGAGCGCGGCGCCCAGGTGTTCGAGGCGGCCGACCAGCTGCTCCAGCTGGTCCAGGTCGAGGCTTGTGATCGCCTCGCCGCCGGCGTTATAGACGAAGGCATCCAGGTGAGCTTGGAGGCTGTATCGCGCGGCGGTCAGCCGTGCATGCTGCATCAGCGCCTTGCGCCTGGCCGTGCCAAGCGGCCCCTGGCGACGGTGGATGCGTGGAGTGTCGGGCATCCTGGCGTCGGCCAGGAGCCTCCTGATGTGCGCAATGCGATCCGACATGTCTACCCCCTGTAGTTGATCAGGCCGCGAATGCGCGCGCGAAGCGCAACACCTTGGCCTCCGGCAGCCCTTCCACCAATAGCTCATAGATCAGGGTGACCAGCTCGGCGTGCTTGCCGGGGGGCAGTTCCTTCTCGCCGAGTGCCTCGGTGGCGAGCTGCAGGGCGATCTTCAAATCGTCGCGTCTCAAGGGCTGCGAAGGCTCATCCGACGCCCACTTGCCGGGTGGCTCCTCCACACGGTTCGGCCTGGCTACGTACATGTCGCCCTCGCCCGTGGCCAGCCAGTCCAGCCGCACGCCCTTGACCACCGCCAGCTTCGCCAACGGCGGAAATGATGGCGTGCCGCCCTTTTCGTACCGGGCCAGCTGGTCCGTGGACATGCCGGCCACTGTTGCCGCTTCTGTGCGGCTTTTGAACAAGCCGATCAGCGCGGAAATGCGGCATTCAAGTTCCGGGGCGGGAACTTGGCTGGCGCGTTCAAGTTCGCTTCCAGCATTCAACATAGAAAAATCTTCCGGAGAATCATCAATTTATGGCATGTGCCGCGCATGAGCGGCCCTGGTCGAACTTGAATGCCGCTTATGTGCTTGACAGTGCCGCGGATATGCGTACTATCTACGTCGCAGATATCGCCAAGGGGAAACGCGCCACATGTCCACCGCCACGGCCCAAAAAAAGCCAGTCATCACCGACTGGCACGCTGCCGACATCGTTGCAGCACTGCGGAAGAAAGGCTGGTCGCTGCAACAGCTCGCGCTGTTCCACGGCTACGCCAGCCGCACATCGCTCGCCAAAGCCCTCGCCCAGCCGTACCCGAAGGCAGAGCAGATCATCGCCGAAGCCCTGGGCATCGAGGCCCGCGAGATCTGGCCGACCCGCTACAACGCCGACGGCACCACCAACCGCACGCGCGGCATGAAGCCCATGCGCCCGGAACACATCCGCATTGTGTCCAAGGCTACCACTGTGGCGCGCGGCGGCAATCCGCAAAACCGGCAGGGCCATTAGACATGGCCGCCATCTACGACAGCCTGGCCCGGGCGAACGGGCGGGGATTAGCCGGTGAGTGCCCCGCGACGGTAGACGCGAAAACCCCGTTTCCATTTCCTGCAGTGCGTGAGTCGGTTTGCCGCGTGGCGGCGGGCGTGCAGGCGCGTGCTACCGCGCCGGCGCTGACTCATCTGGCCGATGCGAGCGCACAACTCTTTCCTCTCGATGCCGTGCTGTACAACCGGCACGACATTGCAGGCACGCCGCGCGGCTCCACATGGCGCGTGTTCTGGGGCTTCGGCGACGAGCGTTACCTGGGCTGTGATGATACCGGCGAGGTCACCATCCGCACGGTCGCCGAGCTGGTCGATCGCAGCCAGTGGCAACAGCTGGGGGTGCTGTTGTGACCCGCCGGGCCGTAGGGGCGGCCTTTTCCGGTGATCTGTTCGAGATCCCGCAACCCGTGTCGCCGCAGCCTGGCTCGCTGGACTTCCGCGTCCTGGTCAGCGAGCTGATCGCCACCATGCTGGCCGATGCGCACAAGGCCGGGCTGGACCGCCACGAAGTGGCCGCGCGCGCCAGCCGGCTCACCGGCAAGGACGTGACCAAGAACATGCTCGACGGCTACACGGCGCCGGCGCGGGAGGAGTTCAACTGCCCGCTGTGGCTGGCGCCGGTGCTGGAAATCGTCTGCTGCAGCACGGTGCTGGCCAGCTGGCACGCCAGCGTACATGGCGGCCGCGTGAGCGTCGGCGCCGAGACCCTGGATTCCGAGATCGGCCGTGTCATGCGCGAGCGCGAGCTGGCGGATGCGCGGCTGCGCGAGCTGAAAGATCTGCGCCGGAGGGTCAAATGATGGGCGACCTTCTCAACGATGTGGATGCGGCTCGCCGTTGGATTGACGCGCGCGCGGCATTCTTCAAGGCCAAAGAGAAGTATCACGCCGCGAGCGCCGCGCTTCATGTTGCTCGTATCGAGCTCGCGGCGGCGAACAAACTGGCGTGCGAAAGCAACCCGGGACGCGAAGACCTGTTCGCCTGGTTCGATCCCATTTACGGAGATCGGGACCTGATCCTTGCCGCTGTCAGCGACCAGGGGAATGCCAATGGCTGACGGCACCGCACACGATCGCTGGTACTCCGCCGCCGAACTCGCCGGCCTGGCTGGCTTGCCCAGCACGCCGCAGAACGTCACCTCGCGCGCCCGGCGCGAGAGCTGGCAGTCGCGTGCCCGCAGCGGCCGCGGCGGTGGTAACGAGTACGCTTTTTCCAGCCTGCCGCCGGTCACACAGGCCGCGCTGCTTCTGCGCGATCGCCCGACGCCGCTGGCCATGCGCCGCCGCAACACCCTGGCGCCCAGCGATGCGCACTTGCGCAGCGTATGGCAGCGCTATGAAGCCGCGAAACAGCCGATGAAAGACGTGGCCGCGATGCGCCTGCAGGCGCTGGACGCGGTCGCCAGCCTGGTGCGCGGCGGCACGCCGCTGATGGACGCACGGCAGATCGTCGCCGAACAGCTGCAGCGCGATGGCGTGCGCGGCGGCAGCGCCGCCAGCATTGCGCGCTGGCAGCAGGATGTGGCGCAGGCGGACCGAAAGGACTGGCTTGCGCTGCTGCTGCCGCACTACGCCGGCCGCACCAACACGGCCGAGATCGAGCCCGAAGCCTGGGAGCTGTTCAAGGCTGACTACCTGCGCCAGGAGCAGCCCACCGCCAGCAGCTGCTACGACCGCCTGGTGCGCATCGCTGCCGGCCGCGGCTGGGAGCTGCCCAGCCTCAAGACCTTCACCCGCCGGATCATCCGCGAGCTGCCGCGCGCCGTGCGCGTGTTGGCGCGAGAGGGCGAAGAGGCGCTGGCCAAGACCTACCCCGCGCAGGAGCGTGACCGCTCCATGCTGGAGGCGCTCGACGGCGTCAACGCCGACGGCCACCGTTGGGACATCAACGTGCGGTTTCCCGATGGCAGCATTGGCCGGCCGTGCATCCTCGGCTGGCAAGACCTGGGCCGCGGCAAATTGCTGGCGTGGCGCCTGGGCGATCACGAAAACAGCGACATGGTGCGGCTGAGCTTCGGCGACATGGTGCGCCAGTACGGCGTGCCCGGCAGCGTGTACCTGGACAACGGCCGCGCCTTCGCCAGCAAATGGATGACCGGCGGCACGCCGAACCGCTACCGCTTCAAGGTGCGCGAGGAAGACCCCACCGGCCTGATCACCGCGCTGGTCGGCGCCGACAACGTGCACTGGGTCACCCCGTACCACGGCCAGGCCAAGCCGATCGAGCGCATGTGGCGCGACTTCTGCGACCGCATCGCGCGGCACCCGGCGTTCGCCGGCGCCTACGTCGGCAACAACGTGGCCAACAAGCCCGAGAACTACGGCAGCCGCGTCGTCGAGTGGGCCGAGTTCGAGCGCACCGTGAACAGCGAGATCCACGCCCACAACGCCCGCGTCGGCCGGCAGTTGAAATCCTGCGCCGGCCGCAGCTTCGACGAAGCGTTCGCCGAGAGCTATGCCCGCATCACCGTGCGCAAGGTCAGCGAGGAACAGCTGCGCCTGCTGCTGCTTGCAGCCGAGGCCGTCACGGCCAGCCCGATCGACGGCAGCGTGCGCCTCGCCGGCAACCGCTACTGGACCGAGGCGCTCAGCGAGCATGCCGGCCGCAAGCTGGTGCTGCGCGTCGACCCCTGGCACCTGCAGGGCGTGGCGCACGTCTACGCGCTGGACGGCACCTACATCGCCGGCGCCGAGTGCGTCGCCGCGGTCGGCTTCGCCGACGTCAACGCCGCGCGCGAACACGCCCGCGGCAAGAAGCAATACAAGCGCGCCGCCAAGGACATGCTCGCCGCCGAGCGCCTGATGGATGCCGCCGCGGTCGCCGCGCAGCTGCCCGACATGATGCCGCCCGAGTCGATCGCCGCCAGCGTCGTGGCGCCAGTTTTCGGCCTGCACGCGAAGAAACCCGAACCGCTGCCCGCGCGCGCCACCGGCACCGACGGCCCGAGCGCGCTCGACCTGCTCATGTTCCAGCGCGCGCAGCGCATGAAGGAGGACCAGCTTTAAGAAGGCGCTGCGGCGGTGTTCTAGCACCGCCGCAGCTGGGATGCAGCACCACTCACCACAAGGGGCAACACGCAATGAATGACACCGCAACCGTAACCGCAATCTATCAGGGCGACGCCGACCTGCGCGACCAGGTCAAGGCCGTCATGGCGCGCGAGAAGCGCCTCAGCCAGGTCATCGTGGCGAAAGAAGCCGGCATCAGCGCGGCCACGCTCAACCAGTGGCTGGCCGGCAAGTACCAGGGCGACAACGAAGGCATCGACGCCAAGCTGCGCATCTGGCTGGATGCCGACATGGCGCGGCGTGCCGCCGGCGGCACGATGCCAGAAGCGCCGAGCTTCGTCGTCACGCCCACCGCAGCCCGCATCCTCGGCGCGTTGGCCTACGCGCAGATGGCCGGCGACATCGCCGTCATCCACGGCAATGCCGGAGTCAGCAAGACCAGCACCGGCAAACACTATGGCGAATCCAGCCCGAACGTGTGGATCGCCACCATGTCGCCCAGCACCGCCGGCGTGGTCACGGCACTGGAGGAGGTCTGCGACGCGCTCGGCCTGTCGCCGGGCGGTGGCGCCCGCAAGATGATGAAAGCCATCTGCCGCCGCGTGCGCGATACCCACGGCCTGCTGATCATCGACGAATCGCAGCACCTGTCGGTGCCGGCGCTCGATGAGCTTCGCAGCATCCACGACGCCACCAGCATCGGCCTCGCCCTGGTCGGCAATGACGGCGTGTTCGCGCGCATGGCCGGCGGCCGCAACGCCCAGCAGCTCGACCGCCTGTACAGCCGCGTCGGCAAGCGGTTGCGCCTGCAACAGAGCACCGAGGCCGACATCGTCGCCCTGATCAAGGCGTGGGGCATCACCGACAGCAAGTGCCACCCCACGCTGATCCAGATCGCGCGCGGCGCCGGCGCGCTGCGCACGCTCACCAAGACCCTGCGCCTGGCCAGCATGTACGCCGCCGCCGAAGGCCGCACCGTGTGCTGCGAAGACGTGCGCGCGGCCGCCAGCGAGCTGATGTCCGGGGGTGAGAAGTGAGCGGGCTGGCCACAGCCGTACTGACCGGCGATGCCGCCTACCTGGTCGCCGTGCAGGCCGAGCTGCTCACCAGCTCCAACGGGCGCGATATCTATCGGCTCAAGACGCCGGATCTGCGCATCGGCGTGTACGACGGCCCGAGCCGGAAGCTGGTGATCTTCGACGGTCCCGCGCTGGTGGCGGTGACGATGGCGGAGCTCGCCGAGCCGGCTGCGCCGGAAAAACCGCTGATGACGATGGCCGACGGAAGGGCGCCTACCGCGAAGGACGCCAAGCGCGTCGCCGAGGTGGTGGAACGGCGATTGCGCCCCGTCGTCATCGACCCGCCCAGCCGCCTCTGAGGTAATGCCATGCACACCGACACGAACAGCAACAACCTGACGCCCGATGCGGTGCTGGCGGTATTGCAGACCTGTGTCGGTGAAGCCAACGGCGTTACCGCCGAGCAGCTGGTGCACGCGGTCACGGGTCGGCATGTCGATGCCGACAAGCGCCGCCTGCGCCAGATCATCGAAGCGCTGAGCACCGCGGGACATCGCGTCTGTGCGCATCCGCTGCATGGCTACTACCTCGCGGCAAACGACGAAGAACTGGACCGGGCCTGCGTTTTCCTGCTTGGCCGCGCCATGACAACCCTCCGCCGGGTAAGCGCCATGAAGCGCGTCGCCCTGCCGGACCTGTACGGGCAGCTGGGGCTGCCCCTGGAGTCCACACCATGAATGTATTGAAGAGCGTTCAAAAGGCCATTGCGCTGCGCCTGAGCAAGCAGAGCAACGAAACCCTGGACAGCCTGCGCCGGGCCGAGAAGTGCATCCTGTTCCTGCACATGCACGGCTGCACCGTGCAGAACGTCAGCGTGCGCCGCGACCACATCGTGATCGACATCGACCAGCCCGGCACCTGGCTCACCGGCAGCATCTTCATCCGCCGCGTACACGGCTCGATGCGCGAGCTGCACCGTGTGGCCCGGGTGATGGGCTGCCAGGTGCAGTGGGTCGAGCGCGAAGCGCACGTGCTGCTGCAGAGGGAGGGCTGAGCCATGCGGATCCACTTCGAGGATCACGGCCAGGACTTCCTCACCTGGCAGCTCGACAACAACGGCATCGTGGTCGACAGCTCGCCGTTCCAAGCAGATCTCTGGTGCGGCGTGGAGGTCGACAAGCCCGGCATGCTCAAGGTGGGTGGCCTGGTGTCTTGCAGGCACCCGAACTACGTTCTGACGACGACGCTCCGCTACCCGATAGCCGCGATCGAACCGGACATGACCGCCGAGGCATTCACCGCCAAATACCCGGTGGGCACGGCATGCCGCTATTACCCGATCGCGGGCAGTGCCAAACACCGCAAGACCAAGACCCGCTCCGAAGCCTGGGCGCTTGGTCACGGCGCCGTGATCGTGAAGATCGAAGGCAGCACCGGCGGCGTCGACATCAACCACCTGGTGATGGAGCCCGCGCCATGAACCTCACCAACGCCATCCGCAAGGCGCTCCAGGATTCCGGCGCGCCGCTGACCATTGACCAGCTGATGGAGCAGCTGCCCGACGATGCCGACCGCCACACCGTCGGCTCGCGCTGCCGCGGGCTCAAGCAGGCGGGCGAGATCATCGCCCAGATGGAGGACGGCAAGGTGGCTTATGCCTGGGTGGGCGGCCGGCGCCTTGACGATCGTGTGCGAACGCTCACCGAGCGCATCCGCGAGCTGCTGCGCGCTGCCGCCGCGCCGATGACCGCCGCCGAGGTGTGCGCGGCGCTGCCCGACGACAAGGACCAGAGCATCCAGTCGCTGCTCAGCCAGCTCGCACGCGCCGGTGCTTTGTCCACCGTGACGGCGGGCGGTCGCAAGCTGGCGTATTGCATCGCGGACAAGGGCGGCGTGTCGGTGGCCGTGAACGTGGGCAACGTCACGACCTCGGCGGCGCCCGCGCCTGCGCCCGCCGCGCCTGCCACGCCGGCATCGCCGCGCGAGACCAGGCCCAAGGTTGCCGTGACAAGCGACCAGGCCAGTGCGCTCGACCGTGCCGTGTTCATGGCCGAAAACGCGCGCGAAGCCTACGTGCTGTCCAAGGTCGACGACGACGTCTACACCTGGCTGCAGGAAAGCGTGCGCGCCGCGTGCGCCGCGCGCGATGCGTTTGCGGGCGGTGCGAAATGACCGTCCGTGACACCACCCTCCCGCCGCTGCTGGCCCGCAGCCAGCGCGCGCCACTCGATGACGACGACGAGCTGCCGCCCTGGCTCGGCGAGCGCCTGCGCGACGCCACCCATGACATTCACCGCGCCGCCTTTGAAGCGGCGCTCGATTCCAAGGACGCCACACCATGACAGACACCACCATCCCCGCGGGCCACCGGCGCGACGCCAAGGGCCGCCTGGTCCCGGAGGCTCAGATCAAGCCCATCGACCGCACCCGCGACGAGCTGGTGCACGAGCTGTACGTCAAGGCCGAGGCGCTGAACAAGGCCATGCGCGAATTCAAGCTGGCAGCGTTCGCCGACATCGCGGCGTTCGTGGACCTGTCCGCAGGCGAGTACGGCGTCAGCCTGGGCGGCAACAAGGGCAACGTGCAGCTGCTCAGCTTCGACGGAGAGCTGCGCATCCAGCGCGCGATCGCAGAACGCATCGTGTTCGACGAGCGTCTGCAGGCGGCGAAGGAACTGATCGACGAATGCTTGACCGAGTGGACGGTCGACGCCCGGCCAGAGATCGCGCTGCTGGTACAGGACGCGTTCCGCGTCGACAGTGCCGGCAACATCCGCACCGGCAACGTGCTGGCGCTCAAGCGCCTGGCGATCGAGGACGAGCGCTGGAAGCGCGCGATGGAAGCCATCGGCGACGCCGTGCAGGTCGTGGGCAGCACCAGCTACGTCCGCTTCTACCGCCGCCAGGCCAACGGCAGCTACCAGGCGCTGAGCCTGGACCTTTCGGGGGTGTGACATGGCCGAGATCCTGGAACAGCGCACCACCTGCATGCTGCAGGTCAACACCAGCGGCAGCTGGCGCAACGTGTTGACGTTCGACCCGTCGCGGCGCGCCGCGATCATCGCCGGTCTTGCCGGGCTGGCCAGCATCCTGGGCGACGGCACCACCTGGTGCATTCACCACCCGGACGGCAAGCGCGAATGGCTGCACGCGGAGGACTTCGCGGTAGCACCAAGCTGGCAGCCGGTAACCGCCGACCAACCACCCGCGCTGCAGGATGTGATGGTCAGCGCCTACGCGCCCGACGACAAGGTGCCGCATACGTTCATGGCCTGGCGCGGCACGACTCCCGGCGGCCTCAAAGTGTGGATGCTCAGTGGCGTCGATTGCGAAGAGCTGCGCATGGAGGTTTATGCCTTCGCCCCGATCATCGAGCCAGCGCCGATGCCGACGCAGCAGGTGGCGGCATGACGATCCGCTATTTCCGATTCGCCCAGGCCGAGGTGCTCGCCGCAGTCAAGGTGTATTGCGCGCAGTGCGACGAATTGAGCCGACAGGCCGTCGCGCTTGCTAAAGCGTTCGATGCCAAGCCGGTCTATCAGACCGGCGTCAGCGGCCGCTCGTTTTACGGCATCAAGTTCGCCGCACCGCTGGCGTCAGAGTTGTGGACGAAGGCATCCAAGCAAACGGCTGGCTGCCAGTTCCCGCGTCGCCGTGCGCGCGCGAGCTTGCGTAATGAGCTTGCGGATATCCGCGATCGTTGGGACGCGCTTAAGCCCACCATGAAACCCGACCTGGACGCGGTGTGGAAAGCCTGCGGCACCGACTGGGGCGTGCTGATCCTGTCGGGCGTCGGCTACGTCATCACGCCGGACGCGTTCTACGTGGGCACTTCTACGTGTCTGACCAAGGGTGAAGAAATCACCGGTGGCCAGTACGAAAAGGCCAGCAGCGGAGTGAAGGTATGAAAATCCTCTACGAACTGGAAACGCCGTGGCCGACAGACGTGAAGAACTCCGAAGGCTTCGAGTCGCTCACCTGGTCCAAGCACGGAGAGATTCCCTTTCTCCCAGTCGCCGGCATGCATATCGACAGTGGCGACGGCGACCTGCGGGAGGTGTTGGAGGTCTACTGGCAAGCCGAGGAACCCGATCGCGTGGCGGTCTTCTTCGAGGACGAAGGCGCGCGCGACCTGTGTTACTGGCAGCGCGGCGGCTGGCAATCCGAGGATCTGCCGAAGATCCCGGCCAAGAGGCGCAAGGCATGAAAGCCGGCCTCCTATTCCGTCCCGGCAGCCTGTGGATCGGCGCGCACTGGTCGCCGTATCACCGCCGCTGGTGCATCAACCTGGTGCCGTGCGTGACCTTGTGGATCGCGTTGGCGGGAGGCGATGAGCCGTGACTCGCGACGAATGCCTGAAGGTCGAGCAGCTCCTGGTGTTTCCGGGTGCGTCGGTGCGCCTGCAGTGCGACCAGTACTACGTCGCGCTGGAGGTGCAACGCGACAAGATGCGCATGGTGGTGATGGTCTACGTCGACGGCTACTTCAAGGGGAAATGGATCACCGAGGACTGCGAGGAGCGCCGCCGCTTCCTGCGGCCCATAACCCATCGGCCGAAGCCCTACACGCCCAAGCAGGTAAGGCTCCTGGGCAAGAAATGGTGCGACGCGCAGCGCGAGAAGCACACGCACACCTATTACCTGCCGATCTGGACATCAACGCGCGCGCTGTTGCGCCACCTGCACAAGCACAACAGCTCGGTCGAGCTGGTAGCGACACGGGAGGAGTGATGGCCGTTCGCGCCCACAACATGAAAGAGCGCCGCGCTCACTTCGAGTTCGCCCTGTGGGCGGTACAGCAGCCGAAGCCACCCACCGTGGCCGAGGTGCGGGCGCTTACCGGGCTCAGCTACGAATCCGCCCGGCGCTGGAAGAACGACTGGTGCGCCGCGCTCTCACCCGTAAAACGACTGGAGAAGCCGCATGGCCAAGCCGATCACTAAGTCATCGCGCAACCGCGAGCTGGCCGCCATCCACGTGCTGGCCAGCAAGCGGCTGCGCCTGGACCGCGACACCTACGTCGCGCTGCTGCAGCGCGTGGGCAGCGTGCGCAGCAGCGCCGACCTGGACCAGCGCGGCCGCGCCAAGGTGCTGGACGAGCTGCGCCGCCTGGCCGGCGAAGGCCAGCAGCAGATGCGCAACGCCGTGAACCTGCCCGACGCGCCGCAGAACGTGCGCGACGAGATCGCCGGCATGGTGACCAAGGTCGGCGCGCTGCTGGCCGAGGCGGGCAAGAGCTGGAACTACGCGCACGGCACCGCCAAACGCATGTTCAAGGTGCACCGCGTCGAGTGGTTGCGCGCCGACCAGCTGCATAAATTGGTGGCGGCGTTGAGCTATGCACAGAAGCGCGCACGCGCGAAGGGAGGCCAGTGATGTCGATCATCAACCCGCTATCGCCGCAGGAGATCCGCAAACGCTTCACGCACCGCGGCTGGTTCGCCTTCTGCCCGGTGTACCTGGCCGAGGAAGGCGCCGACGGCATGCTGGTCAGCGAGCGCAACGGCGTGCCGGCCTGGGTGATGGGCGCGGCCGAGGCGTTCATGGGCGTGGCGATCTTCCTGCTCTGCGCCATCAACCCCCGCTACGAGCCGCAATGGGGCTTCATCGTTACAGGAGAGATTGAGCATGAATGACAAAGATATTCAAAGGGAACTGGACGCAGGCGCTGAATTGACCGGCGTCGTTCTTTCCGAGTTGCCGGCTGGTCCCGTAAGCATGGAACGCATGTCCATGTTTCTCGGAGGCGTGTTGGGCAGCGTCTCGGCCCGCAACGGATTCGAGTGGACGCACCGCCTGTTGGAACAGCTTCAACGAACACTGCGCGAAGGTGAGCGTCAAGTCCGCGCTGGTGCGACGAAGACGAAACACTGATGAGCGACATGTTCGAGCACGCCCCCACCGACGCCGAGCTGGCGGGCATCGAGTCGCCCAGCGAGCGCTGGCCCAGCACGCTGGCGGAGCTGGTCGACGTGCTGCGCGCCACGTTCCAGCGGCGCGGCCGCGACGAGGCGGCGGCGATCGCCGAGGCGCAGCAGGCCGTGCTGGCCATCGGCACGTACCTGGGCGGCCGGCAGATCTACCTGCCATCCGGCGAGAGCCTGCAGACGGCGCTGCGCGATCGCCGGATCTACCTGGAGTATAAGGGCGTCAACAAGGGCGAGCTGGCACGGCGCTACGATGTGAGCGAGCGGCGCATCGAGCAGATCGCCGCCGAGCAACGGGCGATCCACATCCGGCGGATTCAGCCGGATCTGTTTGCACAAGCTGACCGGGGAACGGCATGAAAGCGGGCGAGCTGATATTGACGACGTGCGACGAGTACGCGGACAAATCCAACTTGTGGCTGATGCGGGTGCTCAAAGACGGTGACCTGCAGGCGCTGGCCAAGCAATTCGACACCGAGTGGAAGTGGCTGCCGGGCAGTCCTTCGGCGCATTACGCCTTCGGGGCGTGGCTTGTCGAACACGGCTGGGTGGAATACGTGAGTTACTCGGAACGCCACCTCGGCAGCTACGGCGAGCTGGAACCGGATGACGCCTGATCACTCCAGGTAACTGGCCACCGTCCACACCTCGGCCTGACTACCGTTTATCAGCATGCTCACCTTCACCGCGCCCGAGATCGGACGCCGCTCCAGCACCGACACCGTCACCGCCTGCGCGCCGGTGGCCATGCACTGTCGCTGGAATGCCTGGGCCTGCTGGCCCTTGGTCTGCGCTTCCTGCTGTGCCGCGGCGGCCTGGCTGGCCTGCACCTGCGACGAACCGCTCGCCCCGTACCCGTTGCGGATGGCTTCTTCCTGGGCGGCCATGTTGCCCAGCATGCCGTTGGCCTGGTGGGCCAGCTGCTCAAACTTGATGGTGGCGTCGATGCGCTTCATCACCACGCTGCCGGGCTCACCGGCAAGGTTCGGCTGGGCCAGCATGGCCAGCGCCGACTCGGTTTCGCATACGACCGCGTCGGGCTTGAGGCCCTCAGCGAAGACGGCAATGGGCGCGAACAGCAGCGCGGCGGCAAGCAGATGCATGAGCTTCATGGTGGTCCCCGGTGTCCTTGTCCCGCGATCTTAATGCCACTATCCTCGTTTGCGTGTAGTCCCCAGCCCCGCCCATGTGCGGGGCTTTTTCTTGAGCGAAAGGTTTCGTCCACGCTCAATACCCCCACTCGCACATCCTGACGCCGCAGCGTGCTACCTCCCCTTGGCGCGCTGCACGCCGGCGGGGCTGTTCCCCTGCAGTCCCGCCGGCTCCTATTCAGGAGCCGGTGCATGGACTTCAAATCCCGTTTGAGCGCGACTTACCAGGGCTTTGCCGCCGCCCTGGATGACTTCGGCCGCATGGCGCTATGGGCGCTGTTGAGCGTGCTGTTGCTGGTGGTGATCGCCTGGTTCCTCAACCCGGCCAAGATCGGCAGCTACCTGTGGATCGTGAGCAAGCTGAGCCTGGCCGCGGTGCTGGGCTACGGCTTCGACCGTGCGGCCTCGCCGTATGCGCGCCCGCACCAGCTCGACGGCATCGAGCGCGCGATGGCGCAGACGCGACGCGCCACGCTGATGGCCGCGGCGATCGTGGCGGCGGGGTTGATGCCATGAACTGGCTGCTTTACGTCATCGGCGCGTTGTTCATCGTTCGCGGTATGTGGTTGATCCCAACCACCGAACGCGAGGCACGGTATCGACAGGCGCCGTATCGCGCGCTTCGCGGCGCGATCTACGTGTTGTATGGCACGGTCGCCGTATTGATCGCGTGCGGCCTGAAAGCCGCCGTGGTGCTTGCGCCATGATCGGCGCACTCCTGCTCCTGCTGGTCGGCGCCTCGATCGTCTACGACGCGACCGCCCGACGCATGGTGGGTTTCCTGCCGCCGCCGCGCTGGCAGATGCCCGTCGGCATCGGCATGTGCGTCGCCGGGCTGATCCTGCTGGCGACGGTGGCCAACGCCTCGCCCACGACACCGACACCCGCCCAGATGCGCGTGACGGTTCCCGAGGTCAACACCATGTACCGCCGTTACGTCGAGCAGGCTGCGGCCGAGGAATGGGGCGTGGATGGCTCGCCGGCACGGCTGGCGGCGCAGATCCACCAGGAGTCGAGCTGGAACGCGCAGGCGCGCAGCCCGGTCGGCGCCGAGGGCCTGGCGCAGTTCATGCCGTCGACCGGCGCATGGATCGCCGAGGCGTTCCCCGACAAGCTCGGCCAGTTCGATCCGTGGGACCCGCAACAGGCCGCGCTGGCCGCGGCCGTGTATGACGCCTGGCTGGTCAAGCGCAACCCTGGAACCACGGCATGCGATAGCTGGGCCTTCGGCCTCAGCGCCTACAACGGCGGCGAGAAGCGCCTGCACCAGGAGATGCAGCTGGCCGAGCGCCGGCGCCTCGACGCCGGTACCTGGTTCGGCAGCGTGAGCGACCAGCGCGCGCGCAGCGCGGCCGCATGGCGCGAGAACCGCGGCTACGTGCGGCGGATCCTGCTGGTGCTGGAACCCGCCTACCTCGATGCCGGCTGGTCCGGCAAGGCGGTCTGCACATGAAGTACGTCTACGCACTGCTGGCGTTGCTGGCGCTTGCCGTCGCGTTGGAATGGCATGGCCACCATCGCGGTTATGACGACGGCGTGGCCGCGACGCAGAAGTCCGCTCAGAAACAGATCGATGCTGCCAACGGCGACCGCAACTTTGCGATCGCCGAACGCGATGCCACCGCTCAGACGCTGGCGAACGTGCAGCGATTGCTGGACGCCAAGAAACGCGAACTGCAGGTGGCCAACTACTTCGCCGACGCCGCGATGGCCGAGCGCGCCGGCTTACAGAAACAACTGACTGCGGCCACTGCCGCACGCGACGATGCATTGAGGAAGGCCGCCCATGATTCGCCCGATTGCGCTGACCTGGCTCATCTGCCTATTTGCCCTGCCGTCGCTGAGCGGCTGTGGGGCACTACGGCCGGCGCCCAAGCCGACGCCCGTCATTGAAGTACCCGTGCCCGCTTACCGGCCGCTCGACGAAGCGTTGACGAAGCCGATCGCGGAGCCTGCGCCGCCGGCGGCGCATTGCAGCTGGCGCGGTGCGCCGGCCGTGTGCGTACTGGACGGGCTGGCGTGGATCGAGCAATGGCGCGGCAAGTTGCAGGGAGCCAACGCCGATCGCGCCACGTCCGCGCGCGTGAGCGCCGGCGCCGCATCCACTACACCCACACCCGGAGCACAGCGTTGACCGATGACATCGACAGCGCGCAGGAAAGCGACGCACAGGACCGCGACCGCGCGATGGCCGAGACGCTGCGGCGCATTGCGGATGCGCATGCGCCGCGCAATACGTCGATCGACGGCATCTGCATCGACTGCGACGAACCGATCGAGCCGGCGCGGCTGGCCGCGCTGGACCACAAGACAAGCCGCTGCGCGAGCTGCGCAGCGGATCACGAACACCGCTTGAAGGGCTACCGCCGATGAACGAAGTCATCGCCGCCGTAATCATCGCGCTGCTACTGATCAACCTGATCGGCCTGCTGGTGGTCGGTGCGCGCATCACTACCCAGTCCACCGACAGCAGGCAGCACGAGCGCCGGATCACGGTGTTGGAGGGGCGCGTGGACAACCTTCCCACCCATCGCGACCTCACTTCCTTGCGCAGCGACATCAGCCAAGTCGTGGAGACGGTGGCCACGATCAGCGGCCAGGTGCAGTCCATGACGCAAATGCTGCGAACGATCCAGGAACATCTGTTGGAGAACGACCGATGAGCAAGACCTTCACTGACCGCCTGCGCGAGGACCGCCGCCTGGTGCTGCTGCGCCTGCTCAGCGAGCAGCCCGGCTACCGCGCCAACAGCAGCAACCTGCACGCCGGCCTGTACGCCCTGGGGATCGCCGCCACACGCGACGACGTGACCACCGACTTGCATTGGCTGAAAGAGCAGTCGCTGGTGCGGCTGGAATCGCTGCCGGAGGTACCCGACCTGGTGATTGCCACCATCACCTCGCGCGGTGACGACGTGGTGAGCGGCGTGGCGATCGTGCCGGGCGTGCGCCGCCCTGGGCCGCGGTAACGCCATGCCCCGCGCATCGAGCATCAAGCGCCTGCCGGACGAGCAGCGCCGCTACCTTGAGAAGCTGATCCGGGCCGACCGGCACACGTTGAACGAGATCCTCGCGCAGGTGCGCGAACGGTTCCCAGAAGCGGCCGTGCCCAGCCGCAGCGCGGTCGGTCGTTACAGCCAACAGGTCAGCGAGCTGGCCGGCCGCATGCGCGATATCCAGGCCGCCAGCACCGCCCTGGTGTCCGAACTGGGCGAAGATCCGAATGACCGCGCCGGTCAGTTGCTGGTGCAGGCAGTGACCACGCTGGCCACGGATGCCGCACTGAAAGCACAGAGCGGTGGCGACGATGGCGTGTCCATCAAGCAGATCGGCGAGCTGGCGCGTGGCGCCAAGGCCGTACTGCAGGCGCGCAAGATGAGCCTGGCCGAGCGGCAACAGATTGCGAAAGAGGCACGCGAGGCGCTGCAGCGCGAGCAGGACGTCAACCTGCAGGAGGCCGCTCGCGCCCAGGGTCTCGGCCCCGAGCAGGTGGAGTTCTGGCGAAAGAAAGTGCTGGGTATCGGGTAATGGCCGACGGCACAGTGCGCCCACTGAGCAGCACCCTGCGCAGCGTCGAGTGGGACGAGCTGCCGGCCAGCGTGCGAGAGGTGCCGGACGGGTTCAACCCGCTTGCCGACGGCGTGCTGATGGCGCACCAGTCGGCTTTCCTGGCGATTCATGCCTCGATCAAAGTGGCGTCGAAGGGCCGCCGCACCGGCATTACGTTTGCTGTGGCGCTGGATTGCACGATCAAGGCCGCGTCGCGCAAGAGTGCTGGCGGCGACAACATCTATTACATCGGCGACACCAAGGAAAAGGGCCTGGAGTTCGTCGGCTACTGCGCCAAGTTCGCGCGTGTCATCGCGCAGGCGCAGGGCACGGGTGTATCGAGCATCGAAGAGTTCCTGTTCGAGGACCAGGACGAGAACGGCCACACACGCAACATCACCTCGTATCGCATCCGCTTTGCCAGCGGGTTCCAGATCACTGCGCTGTCGTCACGCCCCGCGAACATACGCGGCCTCCAGGGCGTGGTTGTCATCGACGAAGCGGCATTCCATCCCGACGTTCAGGGCGTGCTCGATGCCGCTACGGCGCTGCTGATTTGGGGCGGCGAGATCATCATCATTTCCAGCCATAACGGGCGCAATAACCCATTTAACCAGCTGATCAAGGACATCGAGGAAGGCCGCTACGGCGAGGACGCCAAGGTGTTCACCGTGACATTCGACGATGCGGTGGGCAACGGCATCTACGAGCGCGTGTGCATGATGAAGGGCTGGACGCCCAGCGCCGAAGGCAAAGCCAAGTGGTACGCCAAGATCCGCAACGGCTACGGCACCCGAAAGGCGGCAATGCGCGAGGAGCTCGATGCGATCCCGCGTGACGGCAATGGCGTGTGCATCCCAGGTGTGTGGATCGACCAGGCGATGGTGCCTGGGCGCAAGGTGCTGCGCCTGGCGCTGGACAGCGACTTCACCGAAAAGTCCATGCTCGAACGCGAGTCCTATGTCGAGGATTGGATACAGCGTTACCTGAAGCCCGAGCTGGCCAAGCTGGATCCGACGCTGCGTCATGTGTTCGCGCAGGACTGGGCACGTCACCGCGACTTCTCAATTGCCGGCCCAGTCGCCATTCACCAGGACATGCGCCGCTCGGTGCCGTTCGTGATCGAGATGAACAATGTGCCGGCGCGCCAGCAGGAGCAGATCGTCTGGACGATGATCGACGGTCTTCCGCGCCGCTGTGGCGGTGCGATGGATGCCACTGGATCGGGCGAGACCTTCGCGGAATACACCGGCGACAAATACGGCGCCAGCGTGCATCAGGTCAAACTCAGCCGGAACTGGTACGGCACCTGGATGCCCAAGCTGATCCAGGCGCACGAAGATGCCACGATCGATTATCCGGCCGATGCGGACCTGGCCAACGACGTGCGCGCAATCGAGGATGTCGACGGCATCCCGTTGATCGTCGCCACACGCCGCAAGGATCTGAAAGACCCTGACCTGTACCGACACGGCGATTTTGCCGTGTTCCTGGTGCTGGCGTGGTTTGCCACGCTCAACTTGTCCGCCGAGATCGCCTGGGACGCGCTGCCCAAACAACCCCGCGGCTTCGACAACCTCACCGACGACAACGGCGGCATGCGCATGCGCGCCGACGACAGCGCCGACTTTGCACTACCGGAATCCAAAGCATGGTGACCTCCACGATCCTGGGCCCGGATGGCCAGCCCATCCGCACCGCCGACCTGGCCGAGCCGCAGACCAGCCGCAGCATGCAGCTGCGCAACGAATGGCAGGGGCACCCGAGCCGCGGGCTGACGCCGTCGCGCGTCGCGTCCATTCTGGAAAGCGCCGAGCAAGGCGACCTGGTGGCGCAGTGCGAGCTCTATGAGGACATGGAGGAAAAGGACGGCCACCTTGCCAGCGAGATGCTCAAGCGGCGCGGCGCGATCCGGCAGCTGGAATGGGACATCGTGCCGCCCAGCTCCCCGTACGCGAAGGAAAAGGCCAACGCCAAGCAGGTGAAGGAGCTGCTTGCCGAGATCCCCGACTTCGACGAGATGATCTTCAACGTCACGGACGCGATCGGCAAGGGTTATGCCTGCCTGGAGATCGAGTGGCATCGCCTCGACGGTTACTGGCTGCCCAAGACCATCACGCACCGGCCGCAGAGCTGGTTCCATATCTACCGCGGCTACCGCGAAGAGGTGCGCCTGCGCAATGGCACGGCCGACGGCGAGCCGCTGAACCCGTTCGGCTGGATCACGCACACGCACAAGGCCAAGAGCGGCTACCTGGCGCGCAGCGGCATGTTCCGGGTGCTGGTGTGGCCGTACCTGTTCAAGAACTACAGCGTCGCGGATCTGGCCGAGTTCCTGGAGATCTACGGCATCCCGCTGCGCGTGGGAAAATACCCGCCCGGCAGCAGCAAACAGGACAAGACGACTCTGCTGCGCGCATTGGCCGAGCTGGGCCACAACGCTGCCGGCATCGTGCCCGAAGGCATGACGCTGGAGTTCCACGACCCGGCTACCGGCGACCCGAAGTCGTTCCAGGCCATGATCGACTGGTGCGAGAAAACCCAGAGCAAGGTCATCCTGGGCGGCACGCTGACCAGCCAGGCCGACGGCAAGACGTCGACCAACGCCCTGGGCAAGGTACACGATGACGTGCGCAAGGATCTGCGCGACGGCGACGCCAAACAGATCGCCGCCACGCTCACCCGCGACCTGATCTATCCCATCGCCGTGCTCAATGGCTTGGCCGACAGCATCCGCCGCGGGCCGCGCTTCACGTTCCCGGTCGAGGAAACGGAAGACATCGAGACCTATTCCACGGCGCTGCCGGCGCTGGTGAACATTGGCTTCAAGATCCCGCGCAAGTGGGCGCAGGAACGGCTGGGCGTACCCGAGCCGGAGGCCGACGACGCGGATCTGCTGGTGGCGGCAAAGCCTGCTGCACCGGCCGCGCCGCCGGCACCGGCCGAGCCGACGGCCAAGGTCCCGCCCGGCACCGCCGCGGCCAGCGCGCAGATCCCGACCGATCCCCAGGACCCGCCCGCGCGCATGGTGGGCCAGCTCGACGCCGCGGTGTCGCCGGCGATCGGCGACTGGCTGGCGCAGATCCGCGCGCTGGCCAGCCGCGTCGATTCGCTCGATGCGCTGCGCGATGGCATCCTGCAGCTCGTGCCCGATATGAGCCTGGAGCAGTACGCCGAGGCGATGGCCCAGGGGTTGGCCGCGGCGGCGCTCGCGGGCCGGTACGAGATCCTGCAGGAGGCGGGCTCGCTATGACGCAGGCAGGCTTCAAGGATTTCTGGGCGACCCTCGCGCTGGCGGTCGTGGTCGGCCTGTTGCTTGCCGCCAAGCTCACCGGCGAGGAGTTCGTCAACGCGTTCACCTGGCTGGTGTCCGTGTACCTGCTCGGCCAGGCCGCTGGCATCGTCGCGCAGGGCTGGATGGCGCAGTCGGTCACCAAGGTGCAGCTCACCGCGCAAGCCGCGGTGAAGCCACGGGAGGCAAGTGGTGGCTGACCGCGTCGCCTACGGCTCGCTCCCATTCAAGGAACAGATCGCGTTCTTCCGCAACAAACGGAACGTGCTCACCGAAGCCTGGACCGACGTGTGGGAGGCCGAACACGACCACGCGTTCATGGTCGCCGGCGCCAACCGCATCGACCTGCTGGTCGACCTGCGCGCGGCGGTGGACAAGGCGATCGCCGAAGGCACCGGACTGGAGGCGTTCCGTCACGACTTCGACGCCATCGTGGCCAAGTACGGCTGGGCCTACAACGGTGGGCGGAACTGGCGCACACGCGTCATCTACGAGACCAATCTGCGAACCAGCTACGCCGCTGGTCGCTACGCCCAACTGCAGGCGCTGAAGAGCGTGCGGCCGTTCTGGCGTTACCGACACAGCGACGCCGTGCAGCATCCGCGCCCGATGCACCTGGCATGGAATGGCCTGGTGCTGGCCGCCGACGACACCTGGTGGGCCACGCATTACCCGCCAAACGGGTGGGGCTGCCAGTGCACGGTCGAAGCGCTGAACGCCCGCGACCTGAAACGCCTGGGCAAGGATGGACCGGACACCGCACCGCCGGTCGACATGCAGCAAGTGCTGGTGGGCAAGAACGGCCCGCACCCGCGCCAAGTGGAAACACCGGCCGGCGTGGATCCTGGCTTCGGCTATGCGCCGGGCAAGAGCGCGTTCGAGCGCGGCATGCCGCCCGTGCAGGTTCCGCCCTCGCGCCAGCTGCTTGTGCGCTTCACCCAGGACACGATCAACAAGGCCGCGCAGCTGCCGGCGCTTGCCGGCGCCGAGCTGCTGGGCCAGCTGCTGGCGCGGGCAGGCATTGCCCAGGTGCTCGATGCCACCTTCACGGCATGGCACCGATGGCTGATCGGGATCGGGCTGGCGGGCGCCGCCAGCGTTCCGAGCAATGACCTGGTCGTGGGTTCGCTCGATCGCGATACCGTGAAGGCACTTGCCGCCGCTGGCGTGGTGCCGGGCAGCGCCCCGATCGGCGCCGGCGACGCCTCGGTGGCGCGTGCGTCGAATGGTGGCGTGCCTGGTCAGGTGCGCGACGCCGATGCCGTACTGCTCGATCGTGCCAGCGGGCAGCTGCTGTACGTGAACACCGGCGTGGGTGGGCCTGCGACCGTAGTCAGGGTACAGCTGACCAAGGTTCCAGGCGCGATCAACACGTACGTCGGCACCGAGACCGTACCGGGGGGGAGTTTGTCCGGACGATTGGCATCCGGCGAGCTGGTCTTGTTGCAGGGTGAGCTGTAATGGCGGGCGCACGCATCGAGGTCGAGGTCGATGCTGCCACCGCTACCGCGGCGCTGGACTACGTCTCGGTCAAGCTCAGCCCGGAGGGACGGACGCTGCTGCTGTCCGACATCGGCGAGTATCTGCTGCGCTCCACGCGCGATCGCGCCGCGCAGGAGCTCTCGCCCGATGGTGAGCATTGGCGCGCCCTGGAACCGAACTACGCGAAATGGAAATCCGGCAAGCGCCCAGGCGTGCCGATCCTGAAGTTCGACAACCACATGATCGGCGACCAGCTTTCGCGCCAGGTGGAGGGCGACACGTTGCTGATGGGCACCAATGCGCCCTATGGCGCCGCACACCAGTTCGGCGCCGACATCAATATCCCCGCGCACCAGGCCGAGGTGTTTTTCCACCATGCCAAGGGCGAGGTAAGCCCGCAGTTCGTCAACAAGGCCAAATCCAACTTCGCCCAGGCCGTGACCATCCCCGCGCATACGGTGACGCTGCCGGCACGCCCTTGGCTGGGCGTCAGCGACGTCGACGCCGACGAGATCGTCACGCTGAGCCGCGATCACCTGCTCGGCAACATGCCCGGAGCCGCTTCCTAACGCGCGCCTGTGCGCGCCGCGCGGCTCCACGGGCGCGGCACTGGTACGCCTTCCAGGGGCCTCGGCGTTTTTAAACGGGTTTTAAATGCCTTCAAACGCCATTGGGGCGGCTTGCCGGCACCGCACCCGGCGGCGTAGGCTGCGAAAGCGGCGCTGACCGGGTGGTTTCCTCCCCGGATCATTCAGCGAAATGTTTCGCTCCACCTGCCCAGGGTGGCATCACGACACTGGGCACATGCCCCGTCGTACATCCCTCGCCATTGCCCTTGCCGCCTGCGCGTTCGCGCTGGTGCCGGGTGCCGACACCACCATCGAGTTGCAGCTGACGCCGGCGGGAGATTTCCGTCCAAGCGACGGCCGCTCGATCCCGGTGCCGCATTGGCATATCGACCAGGCCGTGGCCAGCAAGGTCATCGCGCGGTTCGCCGCCCGCAAGAATCCAGCCGTCGTCGACTATGAGCACCAGACGCTCCACAAGGAGACCAACGGCCAGCCTGCGCCCGCCGCCGCCTGGATCAAGGGCCTGGTGTGGCATGAAGGCCGGGGACTGTTCGGCACCGTCGAGCTGACGGCGCGCGCCCGCCAGGCGATCAACGACGGCGAGTACCTGTTTGTCAGTCCCGTATTCACGTACGACCGCCAGACCGGCGACGTGCTGGATATCCAGATGGCCGCGATCACCAACACGGCGGCCATCGACGGCATGGAGCCGCTCGCGCTCCGTGCTGCCGCCACCTTCGGCATCAACCTCGACGAGGAACCATCCATGAACAAGCTGCTGCTGGCGGTGTGCACCGCGCTCGCTCTCGCCGCCACCACGACCGAAGACCAGGCCGTGGAAGCGCTGAATACCCATTTCAAGACCGACCCGCTGGCGGACATCCGCAAGGCGCTCGGCGCCGACCCCAAGGACAAGCCCGAGGCACTGGTGGCCGCGTGCACCGCTCTCAAGACCAAGGCCGAGGCCAGCTCGGCCGAGCCGGATCCGGCGAAGTACGTGCCGGTCAGCGTGCTGGAGTCGGTCAAGACCGACCTGGCCGCGCTCACTGCCAAGGTGCAGGGCGCCGACGTGGATGCCCTGGTCAGCGCCGGCCTGGAAGACGGCCGCCTGCTCAAGGCCCAGGAAGACTGGGCACGCAAGCTGGGCAAGTCCGACATCGCGGCGCTCACTGCCTATCTGGACAGCGCCGCGCCCATCGCCGCGCTCAACAACAGTCAGACGCACGGCAAGCAGCCCATCGTCGACGAGGCCAACGGCCTGAACGCCGAGCAGTTGGCGGTGTGCAGCGCCACCGGCATCGACCCCAAGGACTTCGCCGCGGCCGCCAAGGCTGCCTGACCCCTACCCGACGCGCGGCCGTAGCCGCCTGAGTCTCGAACTCCAGTCCTTGAGGAACATGCAATGACCGCAACCACCGAAGGCCGCAACACCAAGCGTCGCGACGGCAAGCAGTTCAGCTACCCGGCCGCGGCCAGCCTGTGCCTGGCCGGCACCATCGCGGTGCTCAACGCCGCCGGCAACGCCGAGATGGGCACCACCGCCACCGCCAAGGTCTCCGTCGGCGTGTTCGACGAAACCGTCGACAACACCGGCGGCGCCGCCGGCGGCGTGCAGGTCGCAGTGCGCCGCGGCTGTTTCCAGTTCGCCAACTCGGCAAGCACCGACGCGCTGGCCAACACCGACATCGGCGCCACCTGCTACATCGTCGACAACCAGACCGTGGCCAAGACCGACGGCTCTGCCTCGCGCTCCAAGGCGGGCGTGGTGCGCAGCGTCGACGCCGGTGGCGTGTGGGTCGAGTTCTGACCTGCTGACCCGACACACCTTCCGTAGCCGAGCCGTGGAACCGGCTGGCCCAGGCTAAATCCAAGAGGCTCCAAACATGCTCATCAATGCAGGCAATCTGAAAACCCTGGCCATTGCCTTCAAGGCGGCATTCCAGGGCGGTCTCGGCCAGGCCGCATCGCAGTACCAGGTCATCGCCACCACTGTGCCGTCCACCACCGGCAGCGAGGAATACGGCTGGCTCGGCTCGTTCCCCAACATGCGGGAATGGATCGGCGATCGCGTCATCAACGGCGCCAAGTCGTATGGCTACACGATCAAGAACAAGCCGTTTGAATTGACGGTAGCTGTGCCGCGCACCGCGATCGAGGACGATCAGTACGGCGTCTATACGCCAATGATGACCGAGATGGGCCGCGCGGCCGCCGCCAATCCCGACCAGCTGGCGTTCAACCTGCTCAAGGCGGGCAACGCGACCGCATGCTACGACGGCCAGTACTTCTTCGACACCGATCACCCGGTGATCGGTGCCGACGGCGCCGTGGCCAGCCAGGCCAACTACGACGACAACAGCGGCAGCGGCACCACCTGGTACCTGCTCGACAACAGCCGCGCGCTGAAGCCGATCATCTTCCAGAACCGCAAGGCGCCGAACTTCGTCAGCAAGACGGCCGAGACCGACGACAACGTGTTCGAGCGCAACGAATACGTCTACGGCGTCGACAGCCGCTGCAACGTCGGCTACGGCTTCTGGCAGCTGGCCTATGCCAGCCGCAAGACGCTGGACGAGGCGGGCCTCACCGCGGCTTACACCGCCATGTGCGAGCGCAAGGGCGACGGCGGCCGTCCGTTGGGCATCAAGCCGACCCACCTGGTCGTGCCGCCCAGCCTGGAGATCGCCGCGCTCAAGCTGGTCAACGCGACCACGCTGGCCAACGGTGCGGACAA
Source organism: Rhodanobacter ginsengisoli (assembly GCF_042657065.1). Lineage (NCBI taxonomy): Bacteria > Pseudomonadati > Pseudomonadota > Gammaproteobacteria > Lysobacterales > Rhodanobacteraceae > Rhodanobacter > Rhodanobacter ginsengisoli. The sequence continues at coordinate 1,260,370 of NZ_JBHSNF010000001.1, read as the reverse complement.
CGTCCTGAAGGGCCTCGTGCAGGTCATTTCGGTGCCGTGGCTCGCCTGACCTGACAACCCCGCAGCCGTGAAGTGAACGCGATCGGGCGGCGGCATCCGCCGCCCGCTTCGTCACAGAGCCAGGAGTCCATCGCATGCCTCTCATCACCATCAAATCCAAAACCGAGCGCTTCCGGCGCGCCGGCATCGAGTTCAGCCGCGCCGGCGTCGAGATCGAAGCCAGCGAGTTGACTCCCGAGCAGCGGTTCGCGATCGCCAGCGAACCGATGCTGACCGTCCTGGTCGACGGCGTCGCCGTGGACCGGCCCAGCGCGGAGGATCTGGCCGACATGCGCGCCGACATGCGCGCGGTGATCGAGCAACACGCCGCGGAAAAGGCCGAGGCCGAGAAAGCTGAGGCCGAGAAAGCCGCTGCGGAGAAGGCTGAGGCCGAGAAGGCCGAGGCCGAGAAAGCTGAGGCCGAGAAAGCCGCTGCGGAGAAGGCTGAGGCCGAGAAGGCCGAGGCCGAGAAAGCTGAGGCCGAGAAAGCCGCTGCGGAGAAGGCTGAGGCCGAGAAAGCTGAGGCCGAGAAAGCCGCTGCGGAGAAGGCTGAGGCCGAGAAGGCCGCGGCCGCCAAGGACAAGAAAGCCGACAAGAAGCCGGCGAAGTAATTCCGTGAGCCTGAGCAGGCGGCCGGTTGGAGCGCCGAAGTCAGCCGGTGGCCAGGAGAGCCTGGCCACCGATCACAGATCAACCAAATGAGGTTACCCATGTCCGTCCGCGCAAAGTTCCGCCTCGACACCGTTTCCACGCACAGCTGGCATGCCAACGCCCGCACGCTGAAGTTCGCGGCTACGTACGACACCTCGATCCCCGAGGATCAACGGTTTCAGGAGGCCACGCCCAGCGGCACGTTCGAGATGCTGTGCACCAACCCCGCTGCCAACGCTCAGTTCGAGCTCGGCAAGTCGTACTACTTCGACATCACCCCGGCCGACTGATCCATGTACATCACGCCCGCCCAACTTGCCGAACGACCTGGTGCCCGCGAGCTGGCCCAGGTGGCAACGCGCGAGCGTGATGCGATCGTGGTCGACGATCTGATGGACGCCACGCTGCGCGGCACCGATCGCGCGGCGTGGACGGCTGACCAGGTGGCGATCGCCGACGACGCCCTGGCGCGCATTAACGAAGCGATCGATGGCGCCGCCGGCGTGATCGACGGCTTCCTGGCGCGGCGCTACCCGCTGCCGCTGGCCGTCGTGTCGCCGATCGTGGTCGAGTGGTCGCGTTCCATCACCCGCTACCTGCTGCACAAGGACCGCATCAGCAGCGACAAGGACGATCCGATCCTGCGCGACTACCGCGACGCGCAGAAGATGCTGCAGCTCACCGCCGACGGCAAGTTCAGCCTGGGCGCCGATGACCCGGTGCTCGCCGATACCGAAGCCGCCGACGTGCAGTTCACCGGGGACGGCCGCGTATTCCGTCGCGACCCCGCGGGGCGCTACCCGTGAGCTTCGCACCCTTCGACGTGCAGCCCGTCGCCAACCGCATCCGCACGCTGGTGCCGGATCTGCGCCTGGTCGGCCTGGCGGCGGACTACGCGGCCGTGAAAAGCCTGCGCGACTTCACCCCGCCCAGCGTGTTCGTGGTGTTGGCGCAGGAGAAGTTCCAGGAAAACGCGCCCGGCCACGGCCAGCGCGGCGAGCAGGTCAAGATCACCCAGCGCGGCCTCGTCGCCGTCGGCGTCGTCATCGTGGGCCGCAACTACCGCGAGCAGCACGGCGCGCAGCTCAGCGGCGCGATGAACACGCTGATCAAAAACGTGCGCGCGCAGCTCAGCGGCTGGGTACCCGACGTACCTGGCGCACGGCCGCTGCAGCTGCAGCGTGGCGACTTGCTGCAGTACGACGACGCCACAGCGCTCTGGTGCGACGTGTGGCAAACCCAAACCCTCATCGGCGCAGAGGCGCAATGACCATGAAAGTGACCCTGAAGAAAGACCATACCCATGCCGGCAACCCGTACAAGGCCGGCGAGCCGATCGAGGTGGATCAGCACGATGCCGAGTGGCTTGCCACCAATGGCGTCATTGATCCGCTGCCCGCCAGCGGCAAGCGCGGCCAGGCCGCCGAGGAGAGCAAGTAATGAATGACTTTTCCCTTCAGGGCAAGGTATGGCTCGGCACCCGCCTGATCACCGGCCGCGCCGGTGCCATGCAGTGGCTGGGCGACAACAGCGAGCTGAGCCTCAAGCTCACCACCGACAAAAGCGAGCGCACGGAGAGCTATAGCGGCCAGCGCCTGACCAGCGCGGTGCTGCAGAAGGCCAAGAAAGCCGAGATCAGCATCAAGCCGAACCAGCTCAACCCGCGCGTGTTGGCGCTGGCGCTGTACGCCAATATCGTGGAGACGATAGCTGGCACGGTCACGGCCGAACCGCTGCCGGACGGCCTGGTGGTGGGCGACACCGTGGTGCTCGATCACCCGTACAGCAGCGCGCATGTCATCACCGACAGCACGGGCACGCCGGTCACGTTGGTGCCAGGTACCGATTACAAGGTCGAGTCGGCCGAGGCCTCGCTGATCACGCTGCTGTCGCTTGGCTCGCCGGCGTTCACTCCGCCGCTCAAGGTCGCCTACAGCTACGCCAAGAGCGCAGATACGGCGATGTTCACCGCGCCGATCCCCGAGAAGTACCTGGTGTTCGACGGCATCAACACGCTCACTGGCGAGCACCTGTTGCTGCGTCTGTACCGCTGCCAGTTCGATCCGGTCAGCCAGATGGACTTCATCAGCGCCGACCTGGGCGAACTGTCGCTGAGCGGTTCGGTGCTGTTCGACACCATCAACGCCGCCGACGCCACCCTGGGCGGCTTCGGCAAGCTGCAGATCCCGGGCAGCTGATCGGGCGGGTAACCGCACGCCGACAACCAGGAGGCGCTGCACGGCACGACACCGGCAGCGCCTCGATCGCCATCCACGACCGAGAACCACATGGCCCGCAAAGTCACTCCAAAGAAAACCGCGCGGCCCGATGAGGGCCGTAATGACGTGGCCGTGATGCACCCGGAGCTCTCGCTGCCGATCGACGGCCGCGTTGTCGTGGTGCACGAGTACGGCTTCACCCAGGGCCTGCGCGTGCGGGCGCGTGCGAAGGCGCTGGTCTCGGATCTGCAGGCGTCGATCGAGGTGGGCGAGGCACTCACCGAAGACATGATGGATGTGCTGGCCACCCACGGCGAGCTGCTGAAGGATCTGATGGCGGAGAGCCTGGTGCGGCTGCCGCCCGAGGCCGACGCCGAGGCGATCGCTTCCGCCTTAGCCATCGAGCGCGCCTGGGTCGGCCAGCTGGGCGACGCTGACGGCAACCTGCTGCTGTCTGCCTGGTGGGGTGTCTGCGGCCCTTTTTTCGTGAGGCAAGTCGCAAGGCGAATCAGCCAAACGATCCAGCTGCGCGGACCACGCGCTGGGCCGACGTCTACATCGCCCTCACCGCCGCCGGATACGGAACCCCCGCCGAGCTCGGCCGGTACACCGAGCGACAGCTGAAGCTCTTCCATGCCCGGCTCAACCACCAGCAGAAAGTACGCCGCGCTGAACTGATCGAGGACATCTCCACAGCCTACGGCGGATGCCAGAGCAAGGACGCCATCAAGGCCATGCAGCGGCGCATCGATGAGCTGCTGCGCGACACCCCTTCACCCGAGTAACCAGGTTCCCTCCAATGGCCGACCGCAATCTCGACATTGCCCTGCGCATCAAGGCCGACCTGGATACGGCCCGCAAGCAGGTCGACCAGCTGAACACGTCGCTCGACCACACCCAGAATGTGGGCAAGGGCGTGGACTCGGCGCTGGGCGCGGCCACCAAGCGCGTCGAGGACATGCAGAACAAGGCCGCCGTACTCGGCCAGACGATGACCGGCACCGGCACCGCGATCGATGCGGTCGATACGAAGGCCACCAAGCTGGGCAAAACCGCGGTCGAGCTCGGCAAGAACCTCTCGAACGGCGACATCCCTGCCGCCGGCAAGAACCTGGTGGCCCTGGGCGGCGGTTTCACCAGCGCGGTCACCGCCGCCGACATCCTCATCTTCAACGTCGCCGGCGTGGTGGCCGTGCTGGGCGCGGTGGCCGTGGCCGCGTACCAGGGCGCCGCCGAAGAGCGGGAGCTGAATCGCGAGATCACATCCACCGGCAACTTTGCCGGCGTGACCGCGCCGCAGGTGCGCTTCATGGCGGACCAGATCGCTCGCGTCACGGGCGAATCGGCGCCGGCCGCGTTGGCATTGAAGCTGCTGATCGAATCCGGCCAGGTCACCGGCAAGCGTCTGCAGCAGGCCGCGCAGCTGGCCACTGACCTGTCGACGGTCACCGGGCAGAGCATCGACAAGTCCGTGGCGGCGATCGTGAAGCTGCAGGATGACCCGGTCGCCGCGATCCGCGCACTAGACAGCGCCTACCACCTGCTCACCCTGACGCAGTACGAGCAGATCAAGGCGCTGGAGGCCGAAGGCAACGCCGAGGGTGCTGCGCAGCTTGCCCAAGACGCCGCCGCGGCGGCATTGGCCCAGCGTGCGGCCACCGTGCGCCAGAACCTCGGCTTGCTGGAGCGCGCCTGGAACGAGGTAAAGGAAACGGCTACGGCGGCCTGGGGTGCCATGAAGGGCATCGGCCGCGATTCCAACAACACCGACGACTTCAACACAGCGAACGCCAATCTGCAGGCCATCAAGAACCGCCTGCCGCAAACCAAGGGCCTGTCCGACCAGCAGTTGCTTGCGGCGGCGTCGACGCCCGGCGACCCGAACCATGCGTTCCTCGCTGGCGACCTGGGCACCATCCAGATGCTGTTGGCGCAGAAGAACGCTGCAGCCGCCGGCGCGCAGATGGAGCAGTGGGTCGCCGCCAATGAAGGCGAGCGCAAGCAGATCGAGGCCGAGGCCAAGAAGGCCAGCGACACCATGTCGGTCTACCTGAAGTCGGCGAAAGCCGACCAGGACAAGGCGGCCGAGATCAAGACGATCAAGGCCGCCACGCTGAAGCTGATCGCCGAGAACCCTGCCGGCGCTGATCAGTACCGCGCCGACGAGACGAAAGCGCTGGCGTTCATCGAGAAAAAGTACAAGCCGCCGAAGACGCCCAAGGTCAAGGACACCACCAACGCCCTGGCCGCCGCGCAGAAACAGCTGGAAAGCCAGATCCTCAGCCTGGGCAGCACGGCCATCGGGCCTGTCACTGGCATCTGGGACAAGTACACCAAGGCCATGCTCGATGCCGCCGATGCCGGCGGCAAGGCGATCAAGGCCGGCGGTGATGTGGCCGGCGTGCAGGCGCAAGTCAGCAAGGTGCAGGATCTGGCCGCCGCTGCGCGCGATCGCGCCCTGGCCGACCAGCAGCGCGGCCTGCAGGTGGCGTACCTGCAGGCGACTGGACAGAACGCCGAAGCGGCGAAGCTGCAGATCGAGCAGCAGTACGGCGAGCTGCTCGCCGACATGCAGCGACGCGGCGACGAGGCCGGCGTGAAGCTGGTCAAGTCGCTGATCAACGTCGGCGAGGCCCAGGCACAGCTGCAGCAGCTGCAACAGCAGATCAACCTGGTGCTCAGCGAGCAGAGCCGGCAGGAACAGAACATCCAGGCGGAGCAGCAGGCCGGCCTGATCAGCGAATACAGCGCGCGTAAGCAGATCCTCGATCTACACCATGCCACTGCGACGCAGCTGGACACGCTGATCCCCAAGATGCGCGAGCTGGTAGCCGCCACCGGCGATCCGCGCGCGGTCGAGCAGCTGAAGAACCTGGAAGCCGAGCTCGCCCGCCTCAAGCTCGACACGAACGACCTTAAAACCGCCTTTGAAAGCGGTTTGACCAGCGGCCTCGAACAGGCCCTGATGGGCCTGGCCACGCGCACCATGACGGTAGGCCAGGCGTTCAAGCAGCTGGCGCTCACGGTGGCGCAGAGCCTCGCCCAGGTGGCGGCTCGCGCGCTGGCCGCCAAGGCGATCGACGCGATCGGCAACCTGTTCGGCGGCAACAACCAGAAGGCCGACGTCGGCGCCGGCGCCACCAAGCTGGCGGTGGCCGGCGGCATCGTGGGTGGCGCGTCGGCGTTGCTGGGCACCAGCGCCGACAAGCTGCAGGCCGCCGCCACCACGCTGCTGATCGCCAACAGCATGTCGATCGCCGGCGGCTTCGCCGAGGGTGGCTGGACCGGCCCTGGCGGCAAGTGGGAACCGGCCGGCATCGTGCACCGCGGCGAATACGTGCAGCCGCAGTACCGCATGCAGGAACCCGGCGCGATCTCATTCATGCGCGACTTCCACGCGATGGGCATGGACGCGATCGGCGCCTGGGCAGTGCCCGGCTACGCCGACGGCGGCCTGGTCGACGCGCCGCGCCTGCCTGCATCCACAGCTCCGCGCGCTCGCATGCCCACTACCGCCGCCAACGATGCGCGCGGGGCCCCGAGCGTGTCCCTGCGCAACGTCAACGTCATCGACCCGAGCCTGGTGGGCGACTACCTGGACGGCAGCGACGGAGAAACCAAAGTCATGAACATCATTTCCCGCAACGAAACCAAGATCCGGCAGATCGCACGCTGATGGCCTACGAAATCGGCTTCGTCGACAACACGGGCACCGAGGGCCTGGCGCACTGGCAGATGCTGCTCAAGATCAAGACCTTCGCCGAGGCCAACGGCTGGACCACGCTGCGCTACGTCAACCCCACGGACGGCAGCAACCGCGAGCTGATCATGCAGGGCGTCGGCCTGAGTGGTACCGAGCAGATCTTCGTCGGCTTCCGCAGCTACCACGACGCCACCGCGGACTATTACAACCTGAGCGTGGCTGGCTTCACCGGCTACGTGCCGGGCAACACGTTCATCACCCAGCCTGGCTACCGCGAGAGCGGCGTGCCGGCACACAACCAGCGCGTCGACTACTGGCTGGTCGTGAACGCACAGCGCATCACCTTTGCCTGGAAGGTCGGCGTCGGCGTTTACCAGACGGGCTACGTCGGCAAGATGTTCCCGTTCGGCACGCCCGGACAGTACCCGTATCCGCTGGTGGTGGCCGGCATGCTCGTCGGTGTGCCGGCAACGCGCTACTCAGCGACCGCCGGTTACGCCATGCCGTACACCGGCAACCGCGCTAACCTGGCGATGCGCTTCCTTGACGGCACCTGGAAACAGCCCTTCGGCTACCCCTACAGCAACACCGTGCTGGCCGGCAACTCGGCCGGGTCGCAGTACGCGCTGCGCGATTCGGCTGGCATCTACCCGATCACCGCCGTGACCCTCTTCGACAATACGCCCAACGTGTACGGGAAGCTCGACGGCATCAACCACATGAGCGGCTTCAACACCGTCGTCGAGGACACCATGACGATCGCCGGCAAGAACTACGTGGTGATCCGCGACACGGTGAACACCGGGTTCAACAGCTATCTCGCGATGGAGCTTTCCTGATGGCCTTCACCACCGGCACCGCCAACTCGATGGCAGATGTGCTGACGGCCCTGCAGGCCGCCTGCACCACGGGCGGCTGGACGCTCTCTGGCAACGTATTGTGGAAGGGCAACTGCTACGTGAGCGTGGTGGCCAGCGCTACGAACCTGATTGCGCAGGGTGGTCTGGGCATTGATGGAAGCAATGCGCTGACCACGCCATGCCCTACCTCGCGTGTTCTGCAGGCGCCAGGCTTTGCACCGGTGACCTGGCCGGCTACCTACTTCATTTTTGTCTATGCCAATGAGGTGTACCTGGTACTTCGTTACGGCCTCGACACTTATCTCTACCTGGCGTTCGGCGACTCGGCGTTGCCCGGCGCGGCGGCTGGCATGGGTGTGTGGTTTGGCGCCAGCTCGCCGCTGATCAATCCGACCGACGTATATCAGTACTGGGACCGTGCGGGCGGTTGGGTCGACAACTTCGGGCATTACGTGCACATCGGTGGCATGTTCTTCGCATCGTTCTTAAACGCCAACAACGCCATCATCTACTCGCCGCTCGACGCCGCAGGGTGGATAGGCGGCCGCGCCGCCGACATCGGTGGCGACCTGGTCAAAGTCCAGCCAAATGCATGGAACGGTGAGAGCACGCTGGTACCGATCCAGCCGTTCCATGTGCGCGCGAGCAACAAAATTAGTGTGATCGCAGAGCTGACGTATGCCCGCATGGTTCGCATCGACAACATCGAGCCGGAAGCCATTGTCACGCTCGGCACCGACGAATGGATGGTGTTTCCCTGGTACAAGAAATCGACGGCAGCGCGCGATGGCAGCGGTTCCATCGCGGCTTCCGATGGCACTCACACCGGCACGTTCGGCTGGGCAATTCGCAAAAACGGCTGACGATGATGACCCTCTTGTCAGCCGCCGCCTTGCAGTCACCGTCCTCGTCGCGCAACGCGGCGATCACGGCCGACCTGGGCACCTATGCGACGGACTACTGGCCGCCGCACCAGGTGGACCTGGGCCTGCAGCCACCGTCCACCGTGGTCTCGCCCATGCCGGTGATCGAGCACCCGACCGTACGCAGTGGCGCGCTGTTGCGCTCGTACTTCGAGGATTTCTACTACCGCGTCTATATCACTCCGACGCGCCTCGATCTCGGCAACCTGGTCACGGCGCAGACGCGCAGCATCACCGTCTGGAATGCCTGGCCCGACCAGTCGCAATCGCTGACCGACCTGCAGATGATCGGCGCCGACGGCATCACTGCCACTGGCGAGGGCGCCCTGCCGCTCGCCTTCAATCCGCTGCAGCAACGTGTGTGGCAGGTCAGCGTCGACACCATCGGCCCGGCAGTGATCGACGCCACGCTGAGCTGGCTGTTCGCCGGCCTCGATCCGGTGGAAGCCAGCATCACGGGCAATCGGCTGATCGCCTGGATGATCGCGCCGGACTGGGCGAACAACCTCACCGAGTCGCTTGCCTGGCTCACAGACGTGCAGAACGCCGTGGATGGCTCGCAGATGCGTCAGCCCTGCTTGCCCGTGCCGCGCCGCGAGTGGGAGTTCACCGCGATCGCCGAAGGTGCCGATCGGCGCATCGTCGAGAACGCGCTATTCGACTGGAGCTCGCGGAAGTGGGCGTTGCCGGTGTGGGTCGACGTGACCTGGCTCAAGTCGACGATCCCTGCCGGTACCAGCGTGATCGCGATGGACACGACCGGGCTGGATTTCGTCGAGGGCGGCCTGGTGATCCTGTACACGTCGGCATCGAGTTACGAGCTAGGCGAGATTCTCACGCTCACCACGGCCTCGATCACGCTCAAGCAACCCACGGTCAATGCATGGGGCAAGGGTGCGCGGCTGCTGCCATGCCGCACCGCCACGCTCACCGATTTCCCGACGCTTCGCCGCAAGTCGGATCAGCAGATCCAGACGCAAGTGCGCTTCCAGGCGGCGGAGGATTGCGAGTGGCCCGCGATCGCGCCGGCGGCGCTGTACCTGGGTATCCCTGTGCTGGAAACCCGCAGCAACGAACCGGAGGATCTCGCGGCCGCCTACGGCCGACAGATCGTCAAGATCGACAACGACATCGGCGCGCCCACGATCGACGACTTCAGCGACCTCACATGGCCGACGCAGCCGTTCTATTGGCTGGTGCATGGCCGTGCGGATCGCGCGGCGTTGCGCAGCCTGCTCTATTGGTTTCAGGGTCGCGGCAATGCGCTGTGGCTGCCCAGCGGCAACGATGACGTGACGCTTCTGACCACGGTGGCGAGCGGCGCCACGGCGATCACGGTGGCCTGGGCAGGCATCACCCGCCATCTGCATGGCCAGCCGGGTCGGCGCCACCTGCGCATCGAGCTCAAGAGCGGCGCGGTGTACTACCGGCGAGTGACCGACAGCGCGGAAGTGGACGAAGAAACCGAACAGTTGGCGATCGACAGCGTGCTCGGCGTGACCGTGACGCCGGCTCAAGTGCTCAAGATCAGCTGGATGATGCTGGCCACGCTCAACAGCGACCGCGTCGAGCTGGGGCATGTGCATGAAAGCGCAGGCCAAGCCACCGCGGCAGTCACCTTCATCGGCGTGCCGAAGGAGGAGCCGTGAGCTTCATCAGCCGCTGGATCGAGTTCTATGACTTCGCGCGTGGTGTGCAGCACTTCCGTTATGTCACGGAAAATAAGGCGATGGTGTACCTGGGCCAGCCGTACACCTATGCCAACATCAAGCGCAGCGGCTTGACCGAAAGCGGTGATCTCACCCGCAACGTGCTTGACCTGTCCGTGCCCATCGACCTGCCATTGCTGGATCTCTACCGAGGCACCGCGCCGATGCAGGATCTGGACATGACACTGATGCGCCAGCGTAAGAGCGATGGCGTAGTGGAGACGCGCTGGGTCGGCATTATCGGCAGCGTTGAGTGGTCGACCAACAAGGCGATCATCCACGGGCTGCCGCCTATGGCCAGCCTCAAGGGCCTCGGCCTCAAGCGCAACTGGCAGAAGGGCTGTCCGCTAACCACGTACGGCAGCGGCCTCGGCGAGTGCAACGTCGACCGCGAAACCATGCGGGTCAACGCCACGATCATCTCCACGGCTGGCCTCACGGCCACTGCGGCCGCCTGGGGCACCAAGCCGGACGGATGGTTCGACGGTGGTTGGATCGAGTGGTCGGTCGCCGGCATCGTCGAGCGGCGCCCGATCGTGTCGCATGTCGGCACCGTACTGACCCTGCTGCGCCCCGCGCTTGTCCCCGATGGCACGGTGGTGGCCACATACCCCGGCGACGACCACACCCTGGCCACCTGCGACACGAAATTCAACAACGCCATCAACTATGGCGGCGATCCCTTCCTCACGGAAAAAAACCCGATGGGTAGCGACCCCATTTACTAGGAGCAACACGTGGATCCGGTAACCTGGATATACATCATCGTCATGGTCATCGCGCTGATTCTTTCGGTGGCGTTGGCGCCCAAGCCCAAGAACGCCAAACCACCGGCGCTCTCCGACTTCGACGTGCCGACCGTCGAAGACGGCCGCGAGGTGATGGATTTCGGCGGCACGGTGTGGATCGATGATCCGAACATCACCTGGTACGGCGATCTGAAGGTCTATCCACCCATTCAGACATCGAGCGGCAAGTGATGAACATTCAGACGATAAAAATTCGGGCGTGGGACAGCTTCCGCCGCACCTTTGGCCCATCCAAGGCTGTCGACTATCGCTACGTCGTCGGCGGCCAGTGGTTCCTCGATGTGTCATTGAATAAGCCCATCCCAGTGCCTGGTCTCATGCAGCGGTTGCGCTGGCGTCTTGGCTTGACTGACAACCTGGTTCCGCGTCGACGCTGGTGGCCTTGTGGTCGCTGACATCCTCATCACCATGCAGCACGTGCGCGCCGCCAAGCTCGGCGGCACCGGCGTGCTGTGCGCGCCGAGCATTCGCGCCTGGTGTGAGCGCTACGACGTCGACCTTCGCCAGCTCGCCGAGGAGGGCCTTCCGATCGAGCAGGCCGAAGCCATCGACGATGCGTTCGCGCAGCGTGTCGTGTCGATCGCGCGCGCTGAGGCCGCGGCGGCCGAAGCCGAAGCCGCCGCTGAAGCGGAGGCGCTGAATCATGGGTAAGGGCGGCAAGGTCACCATCGGCTTCTGGTATCAGATGGGCATCATGTTCGGGCTCAGCACCGGCCCGATCGACGCGCTGCGCAAGATCACAGGCGGCGGCCGGCTTGCCTGGTCCGGCAATGTCACGGCAAGCGGCCCCATCAGTATCAATGCGCCGAACCTCTACGGTGGCGAGAAAAAAGAAGGCGGCATTCAGGGCACCGCCGACTTGATGATGGGTGAAGCCACCCAGATGCCGAATGACTACCTGATCAGCCAGCTCGGCACGCCGATGCCGGCGTTTCGCGGCAAGGTGATGCTGGTGTTTCGCGGCATCGTCGGCGCCATGAACCCCTACGTCAAGGCGTGGGGGTTCCAGGTGCAGCGCTGGACCGCGGGTTGGCGCACGCCGGTATGGGAGCCCGGCCTATGCCAGATCGACCAGGGCATGAACCCGGCGCATTTCATTTACCGCGCCATCACCGACCCCACCACCGGCTTGGGCCGCGACCCGAACACAGCACTGGACCTGGTGCGCATGAAAGCCGCCGCACAGACCCTTCACGATGAAGGGCTCGGGCTGTGCCTCAAGTGGTCGCGAAGCGACGTGGTGGGCAACTTCATTCGCACCGTGTGCGATCACGCTGGCGGCGATTTCGTCGATGACCCAACCACGGGCAAGCAATACCTGAAGCTGTTCCGCGGCGACTACGACATTGCCACCGTGCCGCTGGTCGACGAATCCAACATCGTCGAGCTGGTCAGCTACGAGCAGAGTGCGCTTGCCGGGTCGGTCAACCAGATCGTGGTGACCTTCCATGACAGCGAGACCAACAAAGACGCGGCAACCCCGGCGATCAACAACCTGGCCAACATCCAGGCGCAGGGCCGCGTGATCAGCCAGGCCGTGCGCTATGACGGCGTATGGAACGGTGAACTTGCCCTGCGGCTCGGCGAGCGCGACTTGCGCGCCGGAAGCAGCCTTCCGGCACGCATGAAACTCAAGGTGTTTTCGACGCTGGATGTGCGCAAGGGTGATGTGCTGGCCTTCAGCTGGGCGCGCCTCAACCTCTCGCGCATGGCCATACGTGTGTTGGATATCGATCGCGGTGGGCCGACCGTCAACACCATCACGCTCACCTGCGCGCAGGATGTCTATAGCCTGCCAACCACCACGTATCTGATTGCGCAGCCCACGTTGTCGACGCCGCCCAATCTCGACCCACAAACCATCGTCGCGCAGCGCCTGGTGGAATCCAGCTACCGCGATCTCTCCGCCGTCATGCGTCCCGCCGATCTAGCCCAGGTGGCCGCACTGGCCGGCTACGTCGGCGCGTTGGCCAAGCGCCCGGCCGGAGTGCCGATCAACTACGCACTCACCACGCGCATCGGCACCACCGGAGCCTTCACCGAGGTTGCCACCGGCGACTTCACGCCCAGCGGCTTGCTCGCCGCCGTCATGCCGGCCGGCGCAGCGCCGGTCGCCATCACCCTCACCAGCACCAACGATCTGGATCTGGTCGCCGTCGGCAGCGAGGCGCTGATCGACGACGAGGTTTTCCGCGTCGACGCCATCAATGCCGTCGCCGGTACCGCGACCCTGGCGCGTGGCTGCGTCGACACGGTGCCCGCGCTGCATGCTCTCGGCGCGCGCGTTTGGTTCACCGACTTTTTCACCACGGCCGACCGGACCGAGTACACCACGGGCGAAACCATCCAGGCCAAGCTGCTCACGCGCGCCGGCAACGGCGCGCTCGATCCCGCCCTGGCCACCGTCGCGAGCATCCTGCTCAACAAGCGCCAGATCCGCCCGTACCCACCCGGCAACCTCAAGATCAACGGCGTCGCGTACCCGGCCACGGTGACCAGTGGCCTGGTGCTGACCTGGTCGCATCGCGACCGCGGCCTGCAGGCTGACCAGCTGGTTGATACGGCCGCAGCCAACATCGGCCCAGAGACCGGCGTCACCTACACCGTGCGCACTTACCTCAATGGCGTCCTCAAGAGCACGACGACAGGCATCACCGGCACCACGCATACGCCTGCCGATCCAGGTAGCGGCACGGTGCGCATCGAGGTCGACGCCGTCCGCGACGGCTACACCAGCTGGCAGCCGCTGACGGCGACGTTTGGCTATGGGTTGCCGCAGATCACGACGATGGCCATCCCGTTCTTCGTTGGCTCGGCATCCACGATTCAGCTTACCGAACAGTACGGCACGGCGCCTTTCACATACACCAGCGCTGCACTTCCAGCTGGTATCACGATGTCCTCCAGCGGCCTAATCAGCTACGACGGCAGTGGTGGTGCCGTTGCCGCCACGGCTGTTGATTTCACGGTGACCGATCAGACCGGAGCTTCCTCCACCACCGCTGTTCCTGTGTCGGTGAACACTGTCATCGTGCCGGCGATCGGCACAAACGTCGCCGCTGGGAAACCCGCATCCTCGAATATGGTGGTTCTGATCGGCAACTCCGCCATGATCACGGATGGGGTCATATCCAACTCGTCGTATTGGGGCACAGGCACTGCCGGCGCGGTTTGGGTGATGGTCGATCTCGGCAACTATTACGAATTGAACTCTGTCAAAACGTGGCGTTATTGGGCGGATGGACGCACTTACTTCGGGACTAAAACCGAAGTATCGACCGATGGCACGACATGGACCACGGTATTCGATTCGTCTGTCAGCGGCACATATGCCGAGACGAGTGCCGGCCACATCGACACCTTTGCTGACCGCCCAGTGCGATATGTGCGGTCGTGGGCAAACGGATCGAGCGCCAACGTAGGCACGCATTGGGAGGAAATTCAGGCCAGCAGACAGTAAGCACCAAACGGAGCGCCGGGCTGCTGATACAGCCCGGCCTCTCTCCACGACAGGACGTGGATCAAGCGGGGCCCCTTCCGTGATCACGGCGGGGCCAGCGTACGAACCAACGATCTCAGAAGTGGAGACACAACATGGCAAGACCGATCCTCGCCTGGCCCGGCGGAAAGCGCAGGCTGGCAAAGCACATCCTCCCGCTCTTTGACAGTCCGCATCAGTGTTACGTCGAGCCCTTCGCCGGCGGTGCCGCGCTGCTGTTCATGCGTGCCACGCCGGCGCCGGTGGAGGTGCTCAACGACATGCACTCCGAGCTGGTGCACCTGTACCGTTGCGTCCGCCACCACCTGGACGAGCTGGTGCGCCAGTTCCGCTGGGCGCTGGCCAGCCGCGAGATGTTCGAGTGGGCCAAGATGGAGCGGCCCGAGACCCTGACTGATATTCAGCGCGCCGCGCGGTTCCTGTTCCTGCAGAAGCTGGCTTTCGGCGCCAAGGTCAGCGGCCACACCTTCGGCACCTCGGCCATGCAGCCACCGCGGCTCAACCTGCTACGCCTGGAAGAGGATCTCTCCGCTGCGCATCTTCGCCTGGCCAGGGTCACCATCGAGCACCTGCCGTGGCAAGACTGCATCCGTCGCTATGACCGGCCCGAGACCCTGTTCTACCTCGACCCGCCTTATTGGCAGACCGAGGGCTATGCCAACGCATTTCCCTGGCCGGAGTACGAGCAGCTCGCCGAAGTCATGGCCACCCTGCAAGGCCGCGCCATCCTCAGCATCAATGACCACCCCGACATCCGTCGGGTGTTCAGCCGTTTCAAGCACCGCAAGCTGTCGACCACCTACACCATCGGAGGCGACAAGAAGCCCGCCGGCGAGCTGCTGATCACGACGTGGAAGTAGCGCCGAGGTCTTCGGGCTGACGCGTAGCCAGGTACAAACCCACCAGGCCAACCGCTGTGCTGCCCATTACCAGCACGGCCTGGGCCAGCTCCTCGTCGGTGCAGCAGAAGTTGCCGCACCAGTACGCCCGGCTCAGCGGGCTCTCCATCTCGATTTGATCGTCCATGCCGGCATGGTGCTCCAGACTGGCAGGCGGTCGAATCGGCCCAGCGAGCGGCGAGCTGTAGGCGCCGGCTGGTGCTCCGGTCGGCCGCCTACCGCCGCCGTGTAGCCGCGGCGTCCTGGCGCCGCCAGGCGGCATACTCCCGCACCATCTCCGCCCGCGTGCCGCACCATGAGCAGTGCAGCGGCAGCCGGCGAGGCAGGTAGGTCTCCGCCTCGGCCACCGGGTCGTACGCCCGACCGCACTCCGGGCACCGGGCATTCTCTAGCATGGTCATCGAGCGGCTGAGGATCTGGCGAGGGTCGATGCGCATGCCTCCGAGCCTACCGCCCCGGCGTCTCATCCCCTGGGCGCCTTTGACGGTCGTTTGAGCGCCCCTCAATGACCCGTTACGATGCCCTCCCTAGACCGGACCAGCGCTTTGCAAACCAAGTGTCCCCATTTCGCAAACCAAGTGGCCGCTTACAGCTACGCCCCTCACCCCGTGACCCTCTGCCCGTCACGGCTCCTTCCTTCACCCACCAGCGAGGACACTTCCGCATGACCGGAAGCAAGCGCATCTACGCTCTCGACACCAACGTCCTGCTGCATGACCCGACCTCGCTGTTCCGCTTCGAGGAACACGACGTCTTCATCCCGATGACCGTACTGGAGGAGCTGGACGAAAAGAAGAAGGGCGCCTCGGAAGTCTCGCGCAACGGACGCCAGGTCAGCCGCTTCCTCAACGAACTGGTCGAGGCGGGCAAGCAGAACGACCTCAGCGACGGACTGGAGCTGTCCAATCCGCAGGGCATCAAGCTCAAGCGCGGCGGCTCCGTCGGCCGCCTGTATTTCCAGCATCGCACCAGCAGCAACGGCCACGCCAAGGCCGACAACCAGATCCTGTCGGCGGTGATCGAACTGCGCGAGCAACATCCCGATCGCGCCGTGATCCTGGTCACCAAGGACATCAATCTCCGGATCAAGGCGAGCATCAACGGCATCGTCGCCGAGGACTACGAGAACGATCGCGCGCTGGACGACTTCTCCCTGCTCTACACCGGCTCGGCCGAGCTGCCGGCCGACTTCTGGGACCAGCACCCGGAAGTCCGCTCGTGGACGGAGCGCGGCCGCACCTTTTACCAGGTGGATCGTCGCGAGGACGAGACCTGGTACCCGAACGAATGCCTGTTCCTGCCGGGCGAGAACGACGTCGAGCTGCGCGTCCTGCAGATCGACGACCGCAGCGCCACCATGGTGCTGCTGGACGACCACTCGCACGCCAACCATCACGTCTGGGGCATCGGCGCGCGCAACCGCGAGCAGAACTTCGCGCTCAACGCGTTGATGGACCCGGACATCGACTTCGTCACCCTGCTGGGCAATGCCGGCACCGGCAAGACCCTGCTGGCGCTGGCCGCCGGCCTGGCCCAGGTGATGGACCAGCAACGCTACCGCGAGATCATCATGACCCGTGCCACCGTCTCGGTGGGCGAGGACATCGGCTTCCTGCCCGGCACCGAAGAGGAGAAGATGACGCCGTGGATGGGTGCGCTGACCGACAACCTCGAGGTGCTGGCGAATCCCGAGGACGGCGGCAGCTGGGGCCGCCAGGCCACCAATGACCTGCTCGCCTCGCGCATCAAGATCCGCTCGCTCAACTTCATGCGCGGGCGAACCTTCCTGTCGCGTTACCTGATCATCGACGAGGCGCAGAATCTCACCCCGAAGCAGATGAAGACCCTGATCACCCGGGCCGGCCCCGGCACCAAGATCATCTGCCTGGGCAATGTCGAGCAGATCGACACCCCCTACCTCACCGAAACGACCTCCGGCCTGACCTACGCGGTGGATCGCTTCAAGAGCTGGGAACACTCGGCGCACATCACCCTGCGCCGTGGCGAACGCTCGCGACTGGCGGACTTCGCGGCGGAAACCCTGTAACCGACGGCTTGCGGCATCACTCCCCGGCCGGGGAGTGATGCCGGCCAGAACGGGCCCGGTAGTAGAATGGAGACCTGCCCGCCGCTCCGGTCACCGCGTCCACCATGATCTCGACACCCCGCATCATCCTGTTCGCCCTGTTCGCCTTCTTTGCGCTGTGCGTGTTGCTGGTGCACCTGCGCGGTCGCGTACGGCTGCGCTTCGATCGCCAGCTGGTCGATCATTCGGCGATCTTCGCGCCGTACAACCTGCTGATGTACGCGTTCTCCGCGGTACCCGCCCGGCCGATCCTGGACCGCAGCGGCTTCCCGCAACTGGATCTGCTGCAGGCGAACTGGAAGGTCATCCGTGACGAGGCGACCCACCTGTTCGACGAGGGCTACATCCGCGCCGCGGCCAGGAGCAACGACGCCAGCTTCAACAGCTTCTTCAAGCAGGGCTGGAAGCGTTTCTACCTGAAATGGTACGGCGAGCCGCTGGCTTCGGCCGAGGCGCTGTGCCCGCAGACCGTGGCCCTGCTGAAGGCGATTCCCAGCGTGAAGGCGGCGATGTTCGCGTTGCTGCCGCCGGGCAGCAAGCTCAACCCGCATCGGGATCCGTTCGCCGGCTCGCTGCGCTACCACCTGGGTCTGATCACGCCGAACTCGCGGGACTGCCGCATCTTCGTCGACGGCGAGGAACACGCCTGGGGCGATGGCAAGGACGTGGTGTTCGACGAAACCTACGTGCACTGGGCCGAGAACAAGAGCACACAGACCCGGGTGATCCTGTTCGCCGACGTCGAGCGGCCGTTGCGCACGCGCTGGATGAATGCGATCAACCATCGCGTCGGCGCGTTCATGGGCCGGATCACCGCCTCGCCGAATACCGAGGGCGAGACGGAGAAGACCGGTTTCATCAACCGCCTGTTTGCGCTCAGCCAGCGCCGCAAGGGCGCCACATACGCATGGAAGGCCGCGTTCAAGAGCCGCCACAAAAAACTTTACAAGGCCGGCAAGTACGTCGGCATCCTGCTGCTGATGTGGGTGATCTTCCTGGCGCCCTGGCCGGTCTTCCGCTGAGCGGTCACGTCCTGCATCGGTCGTGCGTCCTGGCAAGGTCCTTCCGCCGGAGCGTCCCATGGATCCGAAAACCGCCCTGTTCCAGCAACACCGCCAGCGCCTGTTCGGGCTGGCCTACCGCATGCTCGGTACACCCGGCGACGCCGAGGACGTGCTGCACGACGCCTGGCTGCGCTGGAACGCGCAGGACACCGCGGCGCTGGACGACCCGGAAGCCTGGCTGGTCACGGTGACCACGCGGCTGTCGCTCGATCGCCTGCGCCGCGCCAGGACCGAGCGCGCGCACTACACCGGCCCCTGGTTGCCAGAGCCGCTGGTGCCGTCCGCCGAGCAGCCCGAGGCCGAACTCGAACGCAGCGAGACGATCACCCTGTCCTTCCTGCTGCTGCTCGAACAGCTCAGTCCCGAGGAGCGCGCCGCATTTCTCCTGCACGAGGTGTTCGATTACAGTCACGCCGAGGCGGCATCGATCCTGGGCATTGCCGAGGACGCCTGCCGCCAGCGCCTGCACAGGGCCAGGGCGCGCCTGCGCGAGGGGCGACCGCGCTTCAACGTCGACGCCACCGCGCAGCAACGCATGCTTGAACGCTTCGTAGCCGCCATGGCCCAGCCCAGCATGGAGGCGCTGCGCGCATTGTTCGCCGAGGATGCGATCCAGATCAGCGATGGCGGCGGCGTGGTTCGCGCCACCTTGCGACCGTTGTACGGTGCGGAGCGGCTGGCCCGCCTGTATCTGCAGATCGCTCGCAACCTCGGCCGCGGCGCCGCACGCTACGAGATGACGACACTCAACGGCGCACCGGCGTTGCTGATGTGGGCGGGCGACGCGTTGAGCTCGGTCATCTGGGTCGAATGCGACGGCGAGCGCATCACGGCAATGCACGGCCTGCGCCACCCCGGCAAACTGGCGCGGCTGGCGGCTGTCACGAAATCGGAGCGCTCGGCGTCCTTGCATTGAAGCGGCCAATCCCGGCCACCTTCGCAGACCCAAAGGAGCTCCCATGTCCCGTTTCGCCATCGAACGTCATTACCAGGCCATGACGCCGCTGGTCACCCTCGGCAAGAACATCCACACCGCCGGCCGCCTGGAACCGGCGCTGATCGAGCTGGTGCTGATGCGTGTCTCGCAAATCAACGGCTGTGCCTACTGCCTGGACATGCACAGCAAGGACGCCCGCGCTGCCGGCGAAACCGAGCAACGCCTGTACGTGCTGCAGGCCTGGCGCGAAACCACGCTGTTCAGCGAGCGCGAGCGCATCGCCCTGGCCTGGGCCGAGGAACTGACCGAACTGACCTCGCGCGAGGCGGTGTCCGACGCGCTGTACGAGCAGGCCCGCCAGCACTTCGACGAAGCCGCCCTGGTCGACCTGAGCTTGCTGGTCGGCGTGATCAACAGCTTCAACCGGCTCAACATCGCCGCACGCACCGTCGGCGGCAGCTACACGGTCGGCATGCACAAATAGCGGGCGCGCCTTCCTTCGGATGGCGGACTCGCCTCGAGGGAGGCGTCCTGAATCAGGGTATGGGCGTACGAATCGGCCGGATCGGACGCATTTGCGGGAGTCTCACTGCCATCCTGAGTCCTCGTCCCCAAGTCCGAGGAGTCGCTCATGTCCCGTCCGTCATCCGCGCGCTGGCAGAAGCCGGTCACCGTCCTGCTCGCTTCGCTGCTCACCGCGACGGCCGTCATCGTGCTGCTGAACCGGGAGGCGCTGCACGTCGCCACCGGGTCGGTCAGCGATTCGCTCTGCGCGGCGGCCTTCGTCTCGAAGGTCGACCCCGACCGGATCTACGCCGAGGAGCAGCAGCCGCTGATGGCCAGCATCGGCTGGGCCGTGCGCTACACCGTGGATCGCCGCAGCGGCGAAGTGCGCAGCAGCGTGCTGGGCCTGTTCCCGGCCCGGGCGGCATACCGCAATGGTCTGGGATGCGTGGTCATGCACGGGAACGGCCGGGTGCCCGAAGCCGGCGGCCTCAAGGACCCGGCGGCTCCCGACACCTTCGGCCCCGCCATCGTCACGCCCGCCGATCCGGCGCTGCGCCGCGCGCTCGACCTCGCCTTCGCCGAACCCGATCCAGCGCATCCGCGGCTGACCAAGGCCGTGGTCGTGTTACACGACGGCAAGCTGATCGCCGAGCGCTATGCCCCGGGCTACGGACCGGAGACGCCGATCTGGGGCCATTCGGTCACCAAGTCGGTGATCCAGGCGCTGATCGGCATCCTGGTGCGCCAGGGCCGGTTGCGCGTGGACCAGCCCGCCCCGCTCGCCGCGTGGGCCTCGCCGACGGATCCACACCGCGCCATCACCGTCGACCAGCTGCTGCGCATGGACAGCGGCCTGCCCTTCGACGAGACCAACGGGCCGGTCAATCCGGCCACCCACATGTGGTTCCGCGAGGCCGACTCGGCCGCCTACGCGGCGCGCATGCCGCTGGAACATCCGCCCGGCACTGCGTGGGGATACAGCAACCTCAGTTTCGCGCTGTTGTCGAAGCTGGTCGGCGATGCCACCGGCGGCACCGCCGTCGGCGGCGAAGCCTTCGCCCGCCGCGAACTGTTCGCGCCGCTGGGCATGCATCATTCGGTGATCGAGACGGACGCCACCGGCACCCCGCTCGGTGCCGGTTTCATGTACGCCTCCGCTCGCGACTTCGCCCGCTTCGGCCAGCTCTACCTCGACGACGGCGTGGCCAACGGCCACCGCATCCTGCCCGAGGGCTGGGCGGCGTACAGCCGCTCGCAGACCCTGAATACCGGCTACGGTGCTGGCTTCTGGACCAACCTGGTGAACACTGGCAGCGTGCCGGTATGGGACGCGCCCTGGGGCATGCCGCAGCTGCCGAAGGACATGTTCTACGCGCGCGGGGCCTTCGGCCAATACGTCATCATCGTGCCGTCCGAGCGGTTGGTGGTAGTGCGGCTGGGGTTGACCGTGCAGGGCGGCGGCACCGGCATCGGCGATGCGACGGCCGCCATCATCGCCGCCTTGCACCGCCAGACGACAGCGGGTCTGCCGGCGCCCCCGCAGTGACATGGCGCCGCCGGTAGCCGCTGGGCGTTTCGTCCACCTGTCGCTTGAACGCCGCGTTGAAGGTCGACTTGGAGGTAAAGCCGCAGGCATAGGCGAGGTCGAGGATGGTGCGCGTCTCGGTTGGATCGGCCAACCTCTCACGCACCGCTTCCACGCGCAGGCGGTTGACGTAGTCCCAGAAACTGCCGCCCAGTCGCCGGTTGATCACTGCCGAGACCAGGTATTCCGGATAGCCGCTGCGCCTGGCCACCTGGCCGATGGTCAGCGCCGGTTCGAGGTACAGCGGAGCGTCGCCGTCCATCAGCTGCGCCAGTCGCGCCTCGACCTCGGCGTAGCGCGAGGTATCAGTCGACGGCGACCCGCCGCCATCGACCTCCGGTGCAGCCGGCGCACCCGATATTGCCGGCTCGGCCTGTACCGGCGGCTGGCCCAGGCTGAACAAGCCCACCATGCATACCCAGGCGGCGACCAGGCCGAACAGCAACCCGTAGTTGAATACCGGCAGGTAGACCAGCGCCTGCACGATGGCCAGGCACCAGATCGCGATCTGGAAGACGGCCATCGCGTCGATCCAGCGCAGCGAGAGGCGGTCGGCATCGGAACGCCGCTGACGCAGCTGACGCCGGTAGCCATGCAGCCGCCGCAGCCCGGCGATCACATAGGACAGGCCGTAGAGGAACAGTGGCAGGTCGAACCAGGCGCCGATGCTGCGCTCGCCGGCGAGCCAGCGCGCCGACATCGCCTGCAGCCCGGCCTCGTCCATGGTCAGCACGTAAGCGTTGAGCACCAGCATCACGGCGAAGCCGGCCAGATGCACGGTATCGCGCGGCCGGAATCCGCTCCCCCGGGTAAGCGCACGCACGTACAGGTAGAACAGACTGCCGTAGAGAAAGGGAAACAGTGCGACGAAGCGATAGGCGCGAAACCATTCCGGCGACAGCAGGTGCCAGTACAGCGCCTTCACCGCCAGATCCATACCGGTCAGAGCCACCCAGACGGCAAGCAGGCGATTGGCTTCGCGATTGGCCGGACGACGCCACAGAGCGAGGGCAAGCAGGGCCGCCTGCACCGCGGCGGCGAAATAGAGGAAGGTCCAGGGCGTCAGGCGCATGACTGCAAGCATTGGATCCGTTACAAGGGTGGCCGGCATTCCCGGCCGCCACGACCTGTCATCCTAGCCAGCCGGTGCCGATCCAGAAAGTGGAAGATGGCCATCGGCCCGGAGGTCGAACCGAGCGCGGCGATGCCCAACCTGCTTTCCCAGGCCACGCACGGCGCGTCCCGTGCGTGGGGTTTGCCTGCCGGCCCACCCCGACCCGCACATGGCTGGCTCAGCCCTTCACGCGCCGCGCGATCGCTTCGCCGAAACTTTCCGTACTGCCCTTGCCGCCCAGGTCCGGCGTCACCTGGTCGCGATCGTTTTCCATAGTGTCGCGGATCGCCTGGCGCAGTTTGCTGCCCTTTTCCACCATGCCGAGGTAATCGAGCATGTCGGCAGCGGCCAGCAGCAGCGCGCACGGGTTGGCAATGCCCTTGCCAGCGATGTCCGGCGCCGAGCCGTGCACCGCCTCGAAGATCGCCGCGTGCTCGCCGATATTGTCGCCCGGGGCCAGACCCAGGCCGCCGACCAGACCCGCGCACAGGTCGGAGATGATGTCGCCAAACAGGTTGGTGGTAACGATCACGTCGAACTGCTCGGGGCGCATCACCAGCTGCATGCAGGTGTTGTCCACGATCATCTCGTTGAACTCGATCTGCGGGTATTCCCTGGCGATCTCGCGGGCCACGTTGAGGAACAGCCCGGAGCTGGTCTTCATGATGTTGGCCTTGTGCACTGCGGTGACCTTCTTGCGGCCCTTCTTCACCGCCATCTCGAAGGCGTAGCGCACGATGCGCGTGCTGCCCTTGCGGGTGTTGCGGATGATCGAGGTGGCGGTCTCGCCGTCCTCTGACATGGTCTGGCCCTCGGCCAGGTAGGCGCCTTCGGTGTTCTCGCGCACCGTGATGATGTCGATGTTCTCGAAGCGCGCCTTGGTGCCGGGGAAGCTGATCGCCGGGCGCACGTTGGCGTACAGGTCGAAATGGCGGCGCAAGGTGACGTTGATCGAGGTGAAGCCGCCGCCGATCGGGGTGGTGAGCGGGCCCTTGAGCGCCACCTTGTGTTCGGCGATCTTGTCCAGCGTGGCCTGGGGCAGCAGGTCGCCGTGCTTGTCCAGCGCAGCCATGCCGGCGTCGACAAAATCGTAGTTCAGGCCGCAGTCCAGCGCGTCGAGCACGCGCAGCGTGGCGGTCATGATCTCCGGGCCGATGCCATCGCCCGGGATCACCGCAATCGTCTTGCTCATGGGGGGTAACTCCTTGAACGGAAATAACGAGCAGCCCGTGCGATGGGGATACGCAGGGCCGAAACCGTTCAATTATCGCTGAATTGGCGTCCCACTGACAGTCTGGAGAGCACGCAAGGCGTTGAAAATACTCGCACGGAGCATGGCAAGAAACGGCATGCGCCGAGGCGATGGCAACGAAATGACGCGCCGGGCGTGACCCGCCTCAGGCATCGCCACCGGCGTGGTCGGCACAGGCCACGGCACCGCCCTCGCCTTCCGATTCCAGTTGGTCGAGCAGATCCACCGCCCGCCGCAGGTGCGGGATCACGATCGACCCACCCACCACCAGACCGACGCTGAATACCTCGAAAAATTCGTCGCGCTGCACGCCGGCCTGCTTGCACTGGGCCACGTGGTAGCTGATGCAGTCGTCGCAACGCAGCACCATCGAGGCGACCAGGCCCAGCATCTCCTTGGTCTTCACGTCCAGTGCGCCGGCCTTGTAGGTCTGCGTATCCAGCGCAAAAAACCGCCGCACGACCTGATTGTCCTCGGCCAGGATGCGTTCGTTCATGCGCTGGCGAAATGCGCTGAACTCGGCGAGCTTGTCACTCATGCGGCCAGCTCCAGCAGTTCGGTCAATTTGCCGCTGCGGTCAGCCGCCACCAGATCGTCGTAACCGCCCACATGCCGGTCGTTGACGAAGATCTGCGGCACCGAGCGGCGACCGCCGCTGCGCGTGAGCATCGAGTCACGCTGCGCCGGGTCGGTGTCGATGCGCACCTCGACCCATTCCAGCCCCTTGGACTTGAGCAGGTTCTTCGCCGCCACACAGTAAGGACACACCGCGGTGGAATAGACCTCGATCTTCGGCATCACGACAACTCCGGCAACAAGAAGGGTTGCCCCCAGAATGGGGGTGCCGGCATTCAACTCAAGCGATGAACCGAAGCCGCGGCCGGCGGTCACAGTGTTATTGTCGCCTACCTATGACCATGGCACCACGACGCACCGCCTCGCGCTTGCTGACAGCGCTGATCACCGCCAGCCTGGCCTGCACCACGGCAGCCCAGGACGAGGTCCGGCTGCCCGACCTGGGCAGCTCGGCGAACGCACTGATCTCGCCCCAGGAAGCACAGGATTACGGTGCCTCCATGCTGCGCCAGATGCGTGCACTGGACATGGTGGTGGACGATCCGCTGCTGGACGACTACATCAACGACATCGGCCATCGGCTGGCCGCCAGCTGCGACAAGCCGAAGGACCACTTCGCGTTCTTCATCGTGAAGGATCCGGAGATCAACGCGTTTGCCGCCCCCGGAGGCTATATCGCGGTGAATTCCGGGTTGATCACGATCACCCGCGACGAGAGCGAGCTGGCCGGCGTGATCGCCCACGAGATCGGCCATATCACCCAGAACCACCTGCAGCGTACGTTCGAGGCGTCGAAGAAGGATGCGCCGCTGATGGCGCTGGTCCTGCTCGGTGCCATCGCCGCGGGTGCCGCCAGTCGCAGCGGCGACGCGCCGATGGCGGTACTCGCCGGCGGTCAGGGGCTGCTCGCGCAGAAATCGATCAATTTCACCCGCAAGGACGAGATCGAGGCCGACCGCGTCGGCATCCAGACGCTGGCCAAGGCCGGGTTCGATCCGAATGCGATGGCCGACTTCTTCCAGCGCATGCAGGATGCCATGAGCACGGGCGCCGGCGGCCAGGATGTGCCTGCCCTGCTGCAGACCCACCCGGTAACGACGATGCGTATCAGCGATGCCAAGGCGCGTGCCGGCGCCCTGATCGCCGAGCAGAAGCTGCGTCCTTCCGACGACAGCATGAACCTGCTGCAGTGGCAGCAAAACACCGCGCCGATCGCATTCGTGAAAGACCCGATCCATCTGATTCCGCTACCCGATCATGATTCCCCGAGCAGCTATGCGCTGATGCGCGAACGGGTGCGCGTGCTGGCCGGCGACGCCACCCGGGAGGCGACCTATTACGGCTCGAACCTGCAAACCCGCCACAGTTTCGATACCCCGGCCAACCACTACGGCTATGCGCTGGCGCTGACCCGCAGCGGCCGCGGCGCCCAGGCGATCGGGCAGCTGCAGCCCCTGCTGCGTTCCGCCCCGGACAATCTGATCCTGAAACTGGCGATGGCCGATGCCGAGCTGCAAGCGGGGCATCGCGCGACGGCGCTGGCCATCTACAGTGCGCTCAATGCGCAATCGCCGCGCAATCGCGCGGTGGCGCTCGCCTATGCCACGGCCCTCACCATGTCCGGCGACAAACACCAGGCCAGCCTCGCCGCCGACCTGTTGCGACCGCTGCTGGACAATGCCAGCGAACCGGAAATCTACAGCGCCTATGCGCGCGCCAGCAGCGCGGCCGGTGACAGCGTGCGTGCCGGCGAGGCATTTGCCGACGCCAGTTACTATTCAGGCCGGCCATTCGACGCCATGGAGCAGCTCAAGCGGCTGCTCAAGCGCGACGACCTCGATTACTACGCCCGCGTACGCATCCAGGCACGCATCACCGAGCTGACGCCGCTGGTGCTGGAGTTGCAGAAGCGCAGGATCAAGACCGAGGACAATCCGGACGGGAGGCAGCCGTTGCGGCCCGCCAACGGCTAGCATCCCGTCGCATGAGTCCATTTGGTGACAATTGCGGGTCAGTCGCACTGACATCACGTCATCGACGTGTAACATCCATGCGTTGCAATATCCCCGTCACAAGCCACCGGCAGACCAAGGCGTGCACAAACGCATCCTGATCGTTGAAGACGAGACATCGATTCGCGAAATGATTGCCTTTGCCCTGCGCAAGGCCGGCATGGACGCGATGCAGGCAGCCGACGCCCGCGCGGCGCAACTGGCGATCGCCGAGCAGGTGCCCGACCTGATCCTGCTCGACTGGATGCTGCCCGGCACCAGCGGGCTGGATCTGGCCCGACGCCTGCGCAAGGAAGAGCTGAGCCGCGAGATTCCGATCATCATGCTCACCGCACGCGGCGAGGAGATGGATCGGGTCAACGGCCTCGAAGCGGGCGTGGACGATTACGTGGTCAAGCCGTTCTCCACCCGCGAGCTGATCGCACGGATCAAGGCGGTACTGCGGCGCAGTCAGGGCGATGATGGCTCGGGCATGGTGGAACTGGGCGGCCTGCGCATCGACGGACCGGCGCATCGGGTCTTCGCCGGTGACGACCCGGTGCCGATCGGCCCGACCGAATACCGCCTGCTGTATTTCTTCATGACCCACCCCGAGCGCGTCTACTCGCGCACGCAGCTGCTCGATCATGTCTGGGGCGGCAGCGTGTACGTGGAGGAGCGCACCGTCGACGTGCATATCCGCCGCCTGCGCAAGACGCTGGAGCCGTGGAAGCTCGACGACCTGGTGCAGACCGTGCGCGGCAGCGGCTACCGTTTCTCCACCAGCGTGTGAACCGGGCCGAGGGCTTGCGGCGACACGGGCTTTTGCCGATGCTGGATCTCCGTCACCCCCAGCCCACCGGCAGTGCGTCTGAATGAGCCCGTCAGCAAGGACTTCCTGGAAATTGCCCGCCGCACTCGCGGCCGCCCTGCTCGCCAGCATGCTGCTGGGCTGGCTCGTCGGCGGACAGGTGACAGCCTGGGTGGCCGTGGTCGCGATTGCCGAAGTCGTCTTGCTGCTGACTCGAATCGGTCATCAGACACGGACCATGATGACCGCACCGGCTTCGACCAGCCCTCTCCAGCATGACCGTTTCATGACGCGCTCCCGCCGCCTTGCCTCCAATCTGCGTGACTTGCGCAACGCCGCCAGCCAGTTGCCGGATGCGGTGGTGTTGATCGATCAACAGCAACATATCCGCTGGTTCAACCACGCCGCTGAAAACCTGCTGGGCTTGCGCCGGCCGCAGGATCGCGGCGTGCTTTTGCTGGAGCGCATGGCCGGCTCCGAATTGTCGGAATGGCTGCGCGATGGCGCGCACGAACCGCTCAACGACGCCGTCGCGCCGGGGCGCGCGGACAGCCAGCTCAATGTCAGCCTGCTGCCGTTCGGGGATCATGAGCAACTGCTGCTGGCGCGCGATATCAGCCACCTGAACCGGCTCGAACAGGTGCGGCGCGATTTCGTGGCCAATGTCTCGCATGAACTGCGCACGCCACTGACCGTGATCCACGGCTATCTCGAACTGATCGATCCGGAAGACGTACCCGAACTGGCGTCGGTGCTGGGCGAGATGCGTTCGCAATCGAAGCGGATGGGCCAGATCGTCGAGGATCTGCTCACCCTGTCGCGCCTGGAAACCCAGCATGACGTCGCCGACGAACGCGTTCCCATGGCGGCCCTGCTGGCCACCGTGCGCAAGGAGGCCGAAGCGCTAAGTCAGGGCCGCCACCAGATCACGCTGGAATCGAATACCGACGCCGATCTGCTCGGCTCGCCCAAGGACCTGCACAGCGCGCTGTCGAACCTGGTCAGCAACGCGGTGCGCTACACCCCCGCCGGCGGCAGCATCACGATCCGCTGGCAGCGGACGCCGGAGGGTGCGGTCTATTCGGTGAGCGATACCGGTTTCGGCATTCCGGCCAACCACCTGGCCCGGCTCACCGAGCGCTTCTACCGGATCTCCTCGAGCCGGTCGCGCGACAGCGGCGGCACCGGCTTGGGCCTGTCGATCGTCAAGCACGTGCTGAACCTGCATCAGGCGCAGTTGCAGATCGAGAGCACGCCGGGTGCCGGTTCCACCTTCAGCTGCCATTTCGGCCCGGCGCGCCTGCTGGCTCCCGGCGGCAGCGACGAGGGCTGACCCGGCCGCAGCGCGACATGCATTTGGCCCACCGCATGGGCCAGAATGAGGCATGCCCAGACGCCCTCCCAGCCCGCCTAACGCCCCCGACCTCAGTGCTCCAGAGCTCTACCTCAGTCGCGAACTGGCGGCACTGGAATTCAATTTCCGGGTACTGGCGATGGCCCGCGATGCCAGCGTGCCGCTGCTCGAGCGCCTGCGCTACCTCAGCATCGTGGCCAACAACCTCGACGAATTCTTCGAGGTGCGGGTGGCCATGCTCAAGCACCACCATGCCTTCGGCTCGGCTGCGCCGGGGCCGGATGGCATGGCTTCCGGCGAGTTGCTGGCGCTGATCCGCAGCCGCGTGCTCGACCTGGTCAGCGAGCAGTACGCCACCTGGCAGGAGCAGGTCGGCCCGCAGCTCGATGCCGAGCGGATCCACATCCTCACTCGCAGGCAATGGAGCTCGCGCCAGCAACGCTGGTTGCAGGGCTACTTCGAGCAAGAGGTGCTGCCGGTGCTGTCGCCGCTGGGGCTGGATCCGGCGCACCCGTTTCCGCGCATCCTCAACAAGACGCTGAACATCGCGGTGGTGCTGAAGGGTCGCGATGCGTTCGGTCACGAGGGCCACATGGCGCTGGTGCGCGCGCCGCGTTCGCTGCCCCGTATCATCCGCGTCCCCGCCGAGGTCAGCGGTGCCGGCGATCACTTCGTGTTCCTGGCCGAACTGATGCAGGCGTTCGCCGACCAGATGTTCCCGGGCTTCAAGGTGGTCGGCTCGTACCAGTTCCGGGTCACCCGCAACAGCGAGCTGATCGTCGAGGAAGCCGAGGTGGAGAACCTCGCGCTGGCGCTCAGCGAAGAACTGCTGGGTCGCGGTTATGCGCGCCCGGTGCGGCTGGAGATCGCCAACGATTGCCCGAAGGCGATCACCTCGATGCTGATCCACAACTTCCAGCTGGAGGAAGCCGACGTCTATCGCTGCAACGGACCGGTCAACATCATCCGTGCCGGGCTGATCTACGACTGGCTGGATCGACCGGAGCTGAAATTTCCGCGCTTCAATCCGCAACTGCCGGCGGCTCTGGACAGTGCCCGCAGCAAGTTCGACCTGATCGGCCAGCGCGACGTGTTGCTGCACCATCCCTACCAGAGCTTCGCGGCGGTGATCGACCTGCTGCGCCAGGCCATCGCCGACCCGCAGGTGCTGGCGATCAAGCAGACCCTGTACCGGGCCGGCGAGGACACCCCGCTGGTCGACCTGCTGGTGGAAGCGGCGCGCAACGGCAAGGACGTCACCGTGGTGATCGAACTGCGCGCGCGCTTCGACGAGGAGGCCAACATCCGGCTGGCCACCCGCCTGCAGGAGGCCGGCGTGCAGGTGGTCTACGGCGTGGTCGGCTACAAGACGCACGCCAAGATGATGCTGATCGTGCGGCGTGAGGAAGGCACATTGCGCCGTTACGTGCACCTGTCGACCGGCAACTATCATCAGGTCAACAGCCGCATGTACACCGACATCGGCCTGATGACCGCCCATCCGGAAATCGGAGAGGACCTGCACAAGGTGTTCCAGCAGCTGTCCGGGCTGGGACCGATGATCGAGCTGAAGCGGTTGCTGCATTCACCGTTCACGCTGTATCCCAGCGTGCTGGCAAAGATCGAGCGCGAGACCGCGCATGCACGGGCCGGCCGGCCCGCCCGCATCGTGGCCAAGCTCAACGCGCTGAACGAGGCGCGGGTGATCGAGGCGTTGTATCGGGCCTCGCAGGCCGGTGTGGAGATCGACCTGATCGTGCGCGGCGCCTGTACCCTGCGACCCGGCCTGGCCGGCATTTCCGAGCGCATCCGGGTGCGCTCGATCATCGGGCGCTTCCTCGAGCACAGCCGGGTCTACTGGTTCGCCAACGACGGCGCACCGGAGCTGTATTGCGCCAGTGCCGACTGGATGGAACGCAACCTGATGCGACGGATCGAGGTGGCCTTCCCGATCCTCGATCCGGAACTGGCCGCGCGGGTTTTCGAGGAAACCCTCGCCAACAGCCTGGCCGACAACACCCAGGCCTGGCTGCTCGGCAGCGACGGTCGCTACGTGCGCGCCGAACCCGGTGACAACCCGCCCTACAGCGCCCAATTGGGCCTGCTCGAACGGTTCTGCCAATGAGCCCGACGGCAGCGCTCCCTCGTTTCGTCAATTTCACCGACGCATGCGAGAATCGCCGCTTTACCGTCAGCGGAGCCCAGGCGTGAGTTCAGCCGAACAGACACCGATCCGCGACGACGAACTGATCGCCGCCGTGGACATGGGCTCGAACAGCTTCCACATGGTGGTGGCCCGCATGGAACACGGTGAACCTCGGGTGATCGACCGCTTGCGCGACAGCGTGCGCATGGCCGCCGGCCTGCGCGCCGACGGCACCCTGGACGCCGAACGACGGGCCCGCGCGCTGGCCTGCCTGGCGCGCTTCGGCCAGCGCATTGCCGGCCTGCCGTCGATGCGGGTGCGCGCGGTAGCGACCAATACCGTACGCCGGCTCGCTTCGCCGCAGGCCTTCCTGACGGCCGCCGAGGCCGCCCTCGGTCATCCGATCGAGGTGGTTTCCGGCCGCGAGGAAGGCCGCCTGATCTTCCTCGGTGCCGCGCACGATCTGCCCGCCTCGCGCGAGCCGCGACTGGTGATCGACGTCGGTGGCGGCAGCACCGAATTCATCATCGGTCGCGGGCTGGCGCCGCTGCACACGGAAAGCGTGCAGGCCGGCTGCATCGCCTCGACCCTGCGCTTCTTCCCCGGCGGCAAAATCACCCGCAAGCGCTGGCAGAAAGCCAGCAGCGAGCTGGGCGTGCTGCTGCAGCAGTTCGCCGAGGACTATCGCGAATCCGGCTGGCAGGATGCCTACGGCTCTTCCGGCACCGCCCGGTCGATCGGCGCGGTCGTGCAGGCGATGAAATTCTCCGACGACGGCATCACCCCGGGCTCGCTCGCCTCGCTGCGCGACGTGCTGATCGAGCAGGGGCAGATCGGCACGCTGAAGCTGCCCGGCCTGACCGAGGACCGCGCCCCGGTGATCGCCGGCGGCGTGGTGATCTTCGAGGCAGCCTTCGCCGCCCTCGGCATCGAACGGCTGCGGGTATGCCAGAGCTCGATGCGGGAGGGCCTGTTGTGGGATCTGCTGGGCCGCGCCGGCGGCAGCGATCCACGCACGGCCAGCATCGACGCATTGGCCTCGCGCTACGGCGTGGACCGGGCCCAGGCGCGCCGGGTCGAATCGACCGCACTGATGTTCTTCGATCAGGCGGCGAGCGCTTGGAAACTGGATGCCGATGCCCGCGAGTGGTTGTCGTGGGCGTCGCGGGTGCATGAAATCGGCCTGGCCATCGCCCACAGCCAGCATCACCATCACGGCGCCTATATCCTGCGCCACGCCGATCTCGCCGGCTTCTCGCGACAGGAACAGCAATTGCTGGCGGCCGTGGTTCAGATGCACCGGCGCAAACCGGACAAGGCGGTGATCACGACCCTGCCTCAACGTTATCGCGCCCTGTCACGGCAGATCACCGCGCTGCTGCGCCTGGCCGTGCTGTTCCGGCGGGCCCGGCGGGCCGAATCGCTGCCCCAGATGCGGCTGGCCGCCAGCGGCAAGTCGCTGCGCCTCAGCCTGCCGGCGGCCTGGCTCGAGCAGCACCCGCTCACCGCGGCCGACCTGCATCAGGAGCAGGCACCGATGGCCGAACTGGGCGTGAAACTGGATGTCTCGAACACCTGATCGCCCTTCCCGCAAACCAGGCGCCATCGTGGCCGCGTATCATGTCGGCACACCCGGACTGTTTGATGCCCATGTTGAAATCCCTGCTCGCCTCCCTGCTCCTGATCCTGCCGCTGACCCTGGCGGCGCAATCCGCCAAGCCGGCACCGGCAGCGACCGCTGCTCCGCCACCGCCTCAGGTACTGCTGCACACGTCGCAGGGCGATATCACGCTTGAGTTGTATCCGGACAAGGCACCCAAGAGCGTGGCGAATTTCCTGCAGTATGTTCGCGACGGTTTCTACGACGGCACCCTGCTGCACCGGGCCATTCCCGGCTACCTGGTGCAGGGTGGCCTGTACACACGCGAGCTCCAGCCCAAGCGCACGCGTCCGGCCATCCCCAGCGAGGCCGACAACGGCCTGTCCAACCTGCGCGGCACCGTGGCGGTCGCCCGTGGCGCCGATCCGAATTCCGGCACGGCCCAGTTCTTCTTCAACCTCGTCGACAACCGCCGGCTGGACTTCGTCGGCAACCAGAGCGGCCTGACCTGGGGCTATACCGTGTTCGGCAAGGTGATCAAGGGCATGGACGTGGTCGACAAGATCGCCGCGCTGCCTACCCGGCCGCTCGGCCCTTTTGCCGGGGATGTGCCCAACCCGCTGGTACTGATCGAAGCGGCCCATGTCGTGGGTGAAGAGACCCCGGCAGATGCAGGCAGCAGCGCCGCACCCGCCCGGGCGGCGTCGACGACCGCCAGGCCCGCGGAGAAATCCGGCAGGAAGACCGGCAAGCCCGCCGGCAAGGGTTGATCGGCAGGATGGCCACGCTCTTCATCTCCGACCTGCACCTGGATCCCGGTCGCCCTCAAATCACCGCGCTGTTCGAGAACTACCTCGCCAGCGCCGAGGTCCGCAGCGCCGATACGCTGTACATCCTCGGTGACCTGGTCGAGGCATGGATCGGCGACGACGACGATGCCGAACTGCCCCGGCGCATTGCCCTGGCCACCGCCGCCGTGCGAAACGCCGGCGTCCCGGTGTACTTCATGGTCGGCAACCGCGACTTCCTGCTCGGCGAGGCGTTCGCCCGACGTGCCGGCATGACCCTTCTCGACGATGGCGCCGTGCACGAGATCCATGGCACACCTACCCTGCTGATGCACGGCGACGTGCTGTGCACCGACGACGTGGCCTACCAGGCCGTGCGCCAGCAGGTCCGCGCGCCGCAGTGGCAGGCGCAGATCCTGTCGATGCCGCTCGAGGCCCGCCGTGCGTTTGCCGCCAAGGCGCGCGAGGACAGCCGGGCGCATACCGGCAGTGCGAAGGAAAGCATCATGGACGTGAATCAGGACGCCGTGGCCACGGCCATGCGCAAGGCCGGCGTGAAGCGGCTGGTCCATGGGCATACCCATCGGCCGGCGGTGCACACGTTCGAACTGGATGGCCATCCGGCCGAGCGGATCGTGCTCGGGGACTGGTACGAACAGGGCTCGGTGCTGCGGATCTCGCCCGGGGAAGTCGAGCTGCGCGGGCTGCCGCTCGGCTGAATTTCGCCTCGAAGCGGATGCCTCGCGCATGGGGGCGGGCGTCATCACGATCGCTGTCGAACACCGGGGGCAGCCATCTCTTCCAAATGCGCAAAACGCCCTTCGATGGGCGGGACGGTGACGCTTGGGCCTGGGGGATTGTTCGGTCCATCCGTGGACCTCACCCTTCCGCGCTGCGCGCTCCAGGGCCAGCCTGCGGCTGTCCGAATTTGTTCCTGACAAATTCGTCGACTGCGAAGGCAGGATGCCGGAGCGAACATCGGCGCAGCCGATGGCCCGAAGGGCGAGGCGTGGGAGACGCCGAGTAACCCAAGAGGGTTCGTCCACCACCTCCCTCCGCCAGATACGCAAAACGCCCCTTCGATGGGCGGGACGGTGACGCTTGGGCCTGGGGGATTGTTCGGTCCATCCGTGGACCTCACCCTTCCGCGCTGCGCGCTCCAGGGCCAGCCTGCGGCTGTCCGAATTTGTTCCTGACAAATTCGTCGACTGCGAAGGCAGGATGCCGGAGCGAACATCGGCGCAGCCGATGGCCCGAAGGGCGAGGCGTGGGAGACGCCGAGTAACCCAAGAGGGTTCGTCCACCACCTCCCTCCGCCAGATACGCAAAACGCCCCTTGCGGGGCGCTTTGCGTATCTGGCGGAGAGAGAGGGATTCGAACCCTCGATAAGGCTTTTGACCCTATACTCCCTTAGCAGGGGAGCCCCTTCAGCCGCTCGGGCATCTCTCCGGGTTTTTTTCCCGCATTGCTGCGGAGCCGGCAAGGATAGTGGCCGGCGAGGTCGAGGTAAAGAACTAATTCTCGATCAGGACTCTGAAGGCTCGTCGGGCGTACCACCAGTTTCGTGTTCGCCCTTGATCCGCTGATAGATTTCTTCGCGATGGACTGCAACGGTTTTCGGTGCGTTGATGCCGATACGCACCTGATTGCCCTTCACGCCAAGAACGGTAACGGTCACCTCGTCGCCGATCATCAGGGTCTCACCGACCCTGCGGGTCAGAATCAACATGTCTACTACTCCATAAATGCTGTTGGTCACAGGCCTGCAAATCGACGGCGCCTCACCCCTGAGCTGCCATCATTCCACAGTTCGACGATTGATCCATCGAAGGCCCTACCGCCTTCCCGGCTCACAGCCAAAACACTCCTGAGCGTCCTGACTGGCGACACTATCGTTGCGGATAGCGCCGACACTTCGCCGATAGTAACTGAGCCGGATTCCCGTGCGCAATCCGCGCGAATCTTGACAAATGAAAGGTTCAGGTTCGCAGATTTTCGTCCCAAAGCCGCTCAACGACCGGAAACCCAATCGGGCAACTTGGCAAGAATGGCTGGCAGTCCTGCAACATCGTTGCCGCCTCCCTGGGCCATGTCCGCACGGCCACCGCCCTTGCCATCGATCTGCGCGGCGACATGCGCCACCACGTCGCCGGCCTTGACCCGTCCCAGTGCCTTGCCATGCACACCGGCGATCAGCGAAACCCGGCCATCGACGGCACCGGCCAGCAGGATCACGCAATCGCCGAGCTGCTGCTTGAGTTGATCCACGCTGTCGCGCAACGACTTGGCATCGAGGCCTTCCAGCCGCGCGGCAACCACCTTGATCCCATCGACGTCGATGGCGGAACCGGCCAGGTCGGCGGTAGCGCTGCCGGCTGCCTTGCTGCGCAGCGAATCCAGCTCGCGCTCGAGCTTCTTCTGCCGCTCGAACAGCTGACGCAGTTTTTCCACGGCATCGTCGCCGCTGCTGGAAAGCAGTTGCGACAGCTCGCCCAGGCGACGCTCCTCGTCGATCACGTGGGCCAACGCACCACTGCCGGTCACGGCCTCGATACGGCGCACGCCGGAGGCGACGCCCGCCTCGCTGACGAGCTTGAACAGGCCGATGTCGCCGGTGCGGTCGACGTGGGTTCCACCGCACAGCTCGGTCGAGAACTCACCCATCCTGAGCACGCGCACTTCGTCGCCGTACTTCTCGCCGAACAGCGCCATCGCACCGAATTCGATCGCGTCGTCGTAGGCCATGCTGCGCACTTCGGCAGGCATGTTGCGGCGGACCTCGGCATTCACCATCGCCTCGACCCGGGCCAGCTCGTCACTGCTCATCGGCTTGAAATGCGAGAAGTCGAAACGCAGTCGTTCCGGCGCCACCAGCGAACCTTTCTGCGTCACGTGCTCGCCCAGCACCTTGCGCAGTGCGGCATGCAGCAGATGAGTGGCCGAATGATTGAGCACGATCGCCTGGCGTCGCAGGGCATCCACCCGCGCCTCCACCCGATCGCCACTGCGCAGCGGCTGGGGGCCATGCCAGCGACCGGCGTGACCGAAGAACACGCCGCCCATCTTCAGCGTGTCGTTGATCTCGAACCGACCCGTGGCGGTGAGCAGCTCGCCCGTGTCCCCCACCTGCCCGCCCGATTCGGCGTAGAATGGTGTGCGATCGAGGATCAGCAGGCCCTCCTCGCCATCGGCCAGCTGCCCGACCTGATTGCCGCCACGGACGATCCCGAGCACCTGGCTGCCCTCACTGTGCAGCGCCTCGTAACCGAGGAACAGCGTGGGCTTGAGCTGGCTGGCCAGTTCGGCTGGCATCTGGCCCTTCGCCTCGAAACGACCGGCGGCACGGGCGCGCTCGCGCTGCTCGTTCATGGCGCGCTCGAAGCCCGCCATGTCGACCTCCAGACCGCGCTCGCGCGCGATGTCGGCGGTGAGGTCCGCGGGAAAGCCATAGGTGTCGTACAGCCGAAAGGCATCTTCACCGGCGATCGTCTCGCCGGACCGGCCCGCGACCTCGTCGAATACCCGCATGCCGTGTTCCAGCGTCTC
This sequence comes from Rhodanobacter ginsengisoli, assembly GCF_042657065.1. NCBI lineage: Bacteria > Pseudomonadati > Pseudomonadota > Gammaproteobacteria > Lysobacterales > Rhodanobacteraceae > Rhodanobacter > Rhodanobacter ginsengisoli. The sequence goes on along the minus strand of NZ_JBHSNF010000001.1, from coordinate 1,223,701 downwards.
GCCGAAGCGCTGCTCCTCGTTGCGCAGGACTTCCTCGATGAATGCCTGCCGGGCCGTGAGTTCCGGATACGCCTCGCCCATCTGCCCGACCAGCGGCGCGACCATCTTCCAGAAGAAATCGCCGCGCACGCCGAGCATCCAGCCGTGCCGCAGCGCACGGCGGATGATCCGGCGCAGCACGTAGCCGCGCCCTTCGTTCAACGGCAGCACGCCGTCGACGATCAGGAACGCGCAGGCACGGATGTGGTCGGCGATCACGCGCAGCGACTTGTTGCCCAGATCCGCGGTGGCGGTGAGCGCACCGGCGACCCGGATCAGCTCGGCGAACAGATCGATCTCGTAGTTGGAGTGCACATGCTGCAGGATCGCGGCGAGGCGCTCCAGGCCCATGCCGGTGTCCACGCAGGGCGCCGGCAGCGGGCTCAGCGTGCCGTCCGGCGCTCGATCGAACTGCATGAACACCAGGTTCCATATCTCGATGTAACGATCGCCATCCTCGTCCGGTGATCCCGGCGGGCCTCCGGCGATCTCCGGGCCGTGATCGTAGAAGATCTCGGTGGACGGACCGCACGGGCCGGTGTCGGCCATCTGCCAGAAGTTGTCCGAGGCAAACGGCCCGCCCTTGTTGTCGCCGATGCGCACGATGCGCTCGGCGGGAATGCCGATTTCCTTGTTCCACAGATCGAAGGCTTCGTCGTCGGTGTGATAGACCGTGACCCACAGCTTGTCGGCCGGCAGCTTGAAGACCTCGGTCAGCAGCTCCCACGCATAGGCGATCGCCTCGCGCTTGAAATAGTCGCCGAACGACCAGTTGCCCAGCATCTCGAAGAACGTGTGATGGCGCGCGGTGTAGCCGACCTGATCCAGGTCGTTGTGCTTGCCGCCGGCACGCAGGCAGCGCTGCACGTCGGCCGCGCGCACGTAGCCGGGCTTCTCGCTGCCGAGGAATACATTCTTGAACTGCACCATGCCCGAGTTGGTGAACATCAGGGTCGGGTCGTTCGATGGCACCAGCGAGCTGGACGGCACGATGGTGTGCCCCTTGCCGCGGAAATAGTCGAGGAAGGCGGAACGGATTTCGGAAGTTTTCATGCGTATCGTGATGGCTGGCGTAAGGAGACCACACCGGGGCAGCCACTCGATCAGACCATCCATCATCCGTGAAGCATGGATTTCAGGGGATATCGTCGGCGGCTTCGTCCACGTCGGCGTGGGTGACACTCCGTACTGTGGCGGCCGCAAAGCCGCGGCGCAAGAGGAATTGCGCCCGACGGGCGCTTTCGGCAGGGTCCGCGCTGCCCGCGCCGCCATAGCGGCGGCGCAGCTGGGCCGCCGCGGAAGCGTCCCAGTCGACCTCGGCCTGCTCCAGCAAGTCGCGGATCCGCGCATCGGCCACGCCATGGCTTTTCAGTTCGACCCGCAGGCGCACCGGGCCATAGCCCTGGGCAATCCGGCTGCGCAACAACACTTCCGCGAAGCGGTCGTCGTCCTGGTAGTGCTGCTCGCCGAGACGATCGATCGCCGCACTGGTCTCCTCGCCTTCATAGCCGCCCTGGCGCAGCTTGGTTTTCAGTTCCTTGCGCGAGTGCTCGCGACGAGCCAGCAGGCCCAGCGCCTTGTCGTAGGCACTGCGCTTCGGCCTGGCTGGATCGTCCGGACCGGGACGGCGCTTCATGACCACACAAACGGACATGGCCCGGGCGAGCCGGGCCATGTCCAGTACGGGAGGGTGTCAGCCATCACGACTCACGCTTCCTCGAGCGCCTCTTCAGCCGCGGCGGCGGGCTTGCCGACCGGCACCAGCAAGCGGGCCCGCAGTTCGGCGTCCACCTCGTTGGCGATGGCGGGATTGTCGCGCAGGAACTGGCGCACGTTCTCCTTGCCCTGACCGATCCGGTCACCCTTGTAGCTGTACCAGGCACCGGACTTGTCGATCAGGTTTTCCTTCACGCCCAGCTCGATGATCTCGCCCTCGCGCGAGGTGCCCTCGCCGTACAGGATCTCGAACTCGCACTGGCGGAACGGCGGCGCCACCTTGTTCTTGACCACCTTCACACGGGTTTCCGAACCGATGATCTCGTCGCCCTTCTTCACCGCGCCGATGCGGCGGATATCCAGGCGCACCGAGGCGTAGAACTTCAGCGCGTTGCCGCCGGTGGTGGTCTCGGGGCTGCCGAACATCACGCCGATCTTCATGCGGATCTGGTTGATGAAGATCACCAGGGTGCCGGACTTCTTGATGTTGGCGGTGAGCTTGCGCAGCGCCTGGCTCATCAGGCGGGCGTGCAGGCCGACGTGGGAATCGCCCATCTCGCCCTCGATTTCCGCCTTCGGCGTCAACGCGGCGACCGAATCGACCACCACCATGTCGACCGCGCCCGAGCGCACCAGCATGTCGGCGATTTCCAGCGCCTGCTCGCCGGTATCCGGCTGCGACACCAGCAGGTCGTCGACCTTGACGCCCAGCTTCTCGGCATAGGTCGGGTCGAGCGCGTGTTCGGCATCGATGAACGCCGCGGTACCACCGGCACGCTGGCAGCTGGCGATCGCCTGCAGGGTCATGGTGGTCTTGCCGGACGACTCCGGCCCGTAGATCTCGACCACCCGGCCACGCGGCAAACCGCCGACGCCGAGGGCGATGTCCAGCCCCAGCGAACCGGTCGACACGGTCTCGATGGCTTCGTTCACACGGTCGCCCATGCGCATGATCGCGCCCTTGCCGAACTGCTTTTCGATCTGGCCGAGGGCGGAGGTGAGCGCCTTGCGCTTGTTGTCATCCATCGTCTTGTATTCCGGTTGGGCTGTGAATGGAGTGCATGATGCCCGGATCCAATCTCACGGGCTGCGATCAGGACGGATCGCGATAGCGTGGCCAGTATCCCACACCGGTCAAGTCCGTCTGGCGGCCGGACCCCGGTTATTCCGTCAGTGTTTTGCGCACGCCGATGAGCGCCGCCGCCACGGTCTGCCGCCGCACCGCCTCGCGATCGCCGGAAAAGTGGAACAACTGCGCGTGGGCGTACCTGCCGCGGCGCTTCCAGCCGATCCACACCGTACCGACCGGCTTGTCCGGCGTGCCGCCGGATGGGCCGGCGATCCCGGTCACCGCGACCGCCACCCCGGCGCCGAAGCGGGCCAGCGCGCCGGAAACCATCTCGAGCACGGTTTCCTCGCTGACCGCGCCGGAGAGTTCCAGCGTCCGCGGATTGACACCGAGCAACGCCTCCTTGGCCTCGTAGCTGTAGGTCACCACGCCGGTATCGAACCAGGCCGAACTGCCCGGCAGGTCGGTCAGGGTCTTGGCAATCCAGCCGCCGCTGCACGACTCGGCCGTGACCAGCATCAACCGGTGCTGCAGCACCGCACTGGCCACCTCGCCGGCCAGCTCCAGCAACTCGGCATCGGTGGGAACGGACGACAACTCCATGCAAGACTCCCTGACCTGAATGAACCCAAGCGCACGCGCGCTGCGGCGGTTCTACCCGCTCGGGACGAGCCTGTCCAGATGCACCCTCACGGCACCGGCGGATTCACGCGAGCGGTCAGGGCCTCTTCTCCGGCGCACCCAGCGGCAGATCGATGGCACAGCGCACACCGGTCGATACGAAATCCAGCGCCACCCTGCCATCGAGCTCGAACGCCAGGCTGTCGGCGATCCGGCGGGTACCGAATCCACGATGCTTCGGCGTCTTCACCGTCGGTCCTCCGGCCTCGTGCCAACTCAGATGCAGCCATGGCTGATTGTCGATCAGGTGGGTCTTCCAGTTCACCTTGATGCGTCCCCGCGGCACCGAAAGGGCGCCGTGCTTCACCGCGTTGCTGGTCAGCTCATGCAGCGCCGTGCTCAATGCCAGCGCGGCCCGGGGAAGCAACAGCACCTCGTCGCCCTGCACCTGCACACGCTCGTGCCCCGGCTCGCCGTCGGGCCGGTACGGCGCCAGTACACCCGTGACGATGGCGGACAGATCGGCGCCTTGCCAGTCGCTCACGGTCAACAGCTCGTACGCGCTGGACATCGCCCGCACGCGCGCCAGGAAGGCATCCTGCAGCCCCGGCGCATCGGCCAGCGTATGATCCGCGATCGCCTGGATGCTGGTCAGGGTGTCTTTCAGCCGGTGATCGAGCTCGTTGAGCATGACCCGCGAATGCCTTTCGGACCGGCGACGCTCGGCGATGTCGCGAGCGGTCAGCGAGCCGGCGATGACCCGTCCCTGTGCATTCTTCACCGGTGAGTTGGTGACCGCCACCGGAACCATGCGCCCGCCACGCGCCCACCAGATCGTCTCGAATTCGGTCGGGCGCGAATCGCGGCTGCCCCCGGCAAAAATGTCCATGGACGTCGCTGAAGCATCCGGCGGCAGCAGCAAGGACAGCGGCCGGCCGATCGTCTGCGCCGCCGTGTAGCCGAAGATGCGCTCGGCACTGGCATTCCAGCTGCTGATCCGGTCGTCCAGGGTGTAGCCGATGATGGCGTCGCGGGAGGAATCAACGATGGCCGCCAGCTGTCCGCGCTCGATCTCGTGGCGCAGGCTCTGCGTGACGTCGACAAAGGTCAGCACGATGCCGTCGATGACATTGTCGACGGTACGGTAGGGCCGCATGCGCAGAAGGTATGCGGGCTCGTCCGCGGATCCCTGCAAGAGGTGCTCGACGACGCCCAGATGACGCAATACGTCCGCCACGTCCCGTTTCAGCTCGGGATAGTTGATGCGCGCGGAAATTTCGGTGATCGGGCGACCGCGATCCCCCTCGCGCAGGTGGAACAGCTCGGTCATGGCCGGCGTGTAGTTGCCGATGCGCATGTCCCGGTCGAGAAACAGCGTGGCGATCTGGGTGCTGTCCAGCAGATTGCGCAGATCGCTGTTCAGCTGCGTCAGCGTCTCGTTCTTGCTGTTGGCCTCGGCGTTGACGATCTGCAGCTCTTCGTTGATCGACTGCATCTCCTCCTTGGAGGTTTCCAGTTCCTCGTTGGCCGACTGCAGCTCCTCGTTGACCGATTGATATTCCTCGTTCGCCGACTTCAGTTCCTCGTTGACCGATTCATGCAGATCGACCACGGCGTGCAATTGCGTGTAGGCGGATTCCAGCTCGAATTCCAGTGCCTGGATGCGCGCCAGTTCAGCCGACGACGGGTTGTCCGGCGCGGTCCCGCCCAATCCCGATGCCGCCCCGGATTCATCGAACGCCAGCACGCAAAACGCCACCGCTCCTTCGCCATCCACGCCCGGCTCGGCAATCAGTCGCAGCGGCTGGCGGTGGCCATCGGCCTCGATCGAAAGGGCATCCTTGATGACCACCTCCCCGCTGGCGAACGCCTTGCGCACGACGGAGCGGGCCGGTTCGCGCAGATGCTTGTGCAGGAGCCCGAACAGATTGAGGCTGGCCGCCCCCGTGGATGGCGACAGGTAGCGCCCGGTGTCGCCGCCGAAGCGCAGCACGTCATGATTGCTGCCAACGACCACATAGGCCGGCGAGTATTTTTCCAGCACCCGGCGCACATGACGGTCGACGCTGTCATCCATGCCGCGCGCCGCGAAGATCGTGGCACGCGCGGACATCTGCGCCGAGCCCCGCTCGGCAAGCGGAAATGTCACGTCACCACGCACATGACTGCTTTCGCGACGAACATATAGCCGGCACTTCTTGTCCACTTCCCGGAACATGTCCGCGCCGCGACTGGCGCTCTCCGATGACCCGAGCAACAGGAACGCCCCCGGCCGCAGTGCGTAATGGAAAGTCCGGAACAGGCGCTCCTGCAGGTCGGCATTCATGTAGATCAGCAGGTTGCGGCACGAGACCAGGTCCAGTCGTGAAAACGGCGGATCCTTGATCACGCTGTGAGGGGAAAACACGCACATTTCCCGCAACTGCTTCACCACGCAATAATCGTCCCCCTCCTTGGTGAACCAGCGCTGCTGGCGTTCCGGCGAGATCCCCTGCAGTGGACCGCGGAAACGTCCGGCACGGGCGGCGTCGATCGCGCGGTCGTCGATATCGGTAGCGAAGATCTGCACCTTCGGTCCGGCCTGCGAACTCATCGCCTCGCACAGCAAGATCGCGATGGAATAGGCCTCTTCACCGGTGGCGCAGGCGGGCACCCACACGCGCAAGGCGTCCGCGGCGCCCTTGCCGGCCAGCATGGCCGGGATCGCCTTTTCCTGCAGCGCGGCAAACACCGGCGGATCGCGGAAGAATCCGGTGACCCCGATCAGCATTTCGCGGAGCAGGTTCTGGTACTCCTGCGGATGCTGTTGCAGGTGCTTGATGTAATCCGGCACCGTCTCGGTCTGCTGTACCAGCATGCGGCGCTGGATACGGCGCAGCAGGGTACTGCGCTTGTACTGGCTGAAGTCGTGACCCACCTCGCTGCGCAGCAGGCGCCACAGGGTCTGCAGGTGCTCGCTCAGATCCTGGCGGATACCGTCGTCATCCTGCTTCAGGCGTGCAGCGAGCATCTGCTTGCGATAGGCGCGCAGGCGCGCAGGCATGTCCTCGACCGGCAGGATGTCGTCGACCACGCCGGTGGACGCCGCACTGGCCGGCATGCCGCTCATCGCCACATGGTCGAAGCCGGACTGGGCCAGGGTCAGGCCGCCGTGCTCCTTGACCGCGCGCAATCCCAGCGCGCCATCGCTGCCGGTGCCCGAAAGCACGATGCATACCGCGCTATCGCCCTGATCCTCGGCCAGAGAGGTGAAGAACGCATTGATCGGCCAGCGGTGCGCGCGCGGCGGCGCCGGCTTGCTGACCTGCAGGATGCCGTCGGCAATGGTCAGGGTGGCATCGGGCGGAATCACATAGACATGCCCGGCCTCGACCCGGTCGCCATCGGCGGCCTCGGTCACCGGCATCGTGGTGCTGCGCCCGACCAGCTCGGCCAGCAGGCTGACGTGCTGGGGCGCAAGGTGCTGCACCAGCACGTAGGCGAAATCGCCGTCCGCCGGCGTGTTCGCGAAAAAGCTCCGGAAAGCCTCGAGTCCACCCGCCGACGCGCCGATGCCGACGATTAACGGCAAGCCGGCCTTCCCGCCCGTCGCCCCGGGCGCGCGCGTCTTTCGCGTTTTCACCGGCGTGGCCGGTTTGCGCCTGGCCTTGGGGGTGGAGTCTTTCGTCATCGGATTCGGGCTCTGGCGCGAATGGCAGCGAATGCTTGAGCATTATGCGCGACACGCATCGATGTTTCAGCCTGGCGCGGCGACCCGCGGCGGCAGGGAAAAGGAGCCCCTGCGCGGATTTCGTCACGTACCGCCGCCACTCCAGTCGCCGATTTCATGGCGCTCCGCCGCCCCCCCCTGCGCCGGACGTGTTCGGCCGGTCCCGCAAGCTGCCAACCACCCATCGTGCCGAAGTCGGTACCATCCACACTCCCGCCCTCGACAAGGGACGTACCCGAGACACTGGCGCTCGTGCCGCCGATGTTCATGCCATGCCCGACCATCGACGACAGCTGCCGAAGCGCCTTGCACGGCGTGACCCGCCAGGCTGTCCGCGCGCAGCGACAGGCCTGCCGCACAGACGCCACTCTTCACCCGCGCCCCTTGACGGCTGCGCCCGCAACAGCAGAGAACGATCTCCATGAAGCAACGGTCCGCCACCGCCGAAAAAATTCCCGAACACACGCCGTTCATGCGTCAGTACCTCGCGGCCAAGGCCGAGCACCCGCAGGTGCTGCTGTTCTTCCGGATGGGCGATTTCTACGAACTGTTCTATGACGACGCGCGCAAGGCGGCGCGACTGCTCGACATCACGCTGACCCAGCGCGGGCAGTCCGCGGGCGCGCCGATCCCGATGGCCGGCGTGCCGTATCACGCCGCCGAAAACTACCTGGCGCGGCTGGTCCGCCTCGGCGAGTCGGTGGCGATCTGCGAGCAGATCGGCGACCCGGCGCTGGCCAAGGGCATCGTCGAGCGCAAGGTGGTGCGCATCATCACGCCCGGCACGGTCACCGATGCCGCGCTGCTGGAGGATCGCCGCGACAACCTGCTGCTGGCGATCGCGGCCGGCGCGCACGGTGCGCACGGGCTGGCCTGGGTCGACCTGTCCAGCGGCCGCTTCCTGCTCAGCGAGGTCCCGAACGCCGAAGCGCTGGCGGCCGAACTGGCGCGCCTGCAGCCGGCCGAGACCCTGGTCGGCGAGGACGTGGCGTGGCCGAAGCTGGTGGGCAACCTGCCCGGCCTGCGCAAGCGCCCGCCATGGCATTTCGACGGGGATGCGGCACGGCGCGAACTGAACCGCTTCTTCGGCACCCGCGATCTGGGCGGCTTCGGCGTCGACAATCTTCCGCTGGCGATCGCCGCCGCCGGCTGCCTGCTCGGCTACGTCGAGGAGACCCAGAAGAGTGCGCTGCCGCACCTCACCGGCATGGCCGTGGAAAGCGCCGGCGAAACCATCGCGCTGGACGCGGCCACCCGCCGCAACCTGGAGCTGGATACCCACCCCAGCGGCCGCACCGAGCACACCCTGCTGGGCGTGCTGGACGAATCCGTGACGCCGATGGGCGCGCGCCTGCTGCGCCGCTGGCTCAATCGTCCGCTGCGCTCGCGCGACCTGCTGCGGCGCCGGCACCAGGCCATCGGCACACTGATCGACACCCGCCGTTACGACAGCCTGCGCGAACTGCTGCGCGGCATCGGCGACCTGGAGCGCATCCTGGCCCGTGTGGCGCTGCGCTCGGCGCGCCCGCGCGACCTATCCACCCTGCGCGACGGCTTGCTGGCGGCACCGGAGCTGAGGGATCGCATCGGCGATCTGGACAGCCCGCTCCTCCACGCCCTGGTCGAGCGCATCGGCGACCACGCCGACACGGCCACCCTGCTCGCTCGTGCGATCGTGCCGCAGCCACCGGTGCTGCAGCGCGACGGCGGCGTGATCGCCGACGGCTACGACACCGAGCTCGACGAACTGCGCCGCCTGTCCACGCATGCCGACCAGTACCTGGTCGAGCTGGAGGAACGCGAGAAGGCCGCCAGCGGCATCGGCACGCTCAAGGTCGGCTACAACCGCGTGCACGGCTACTACATCGAGATCAGCAAGGGCCAGGCCGACAAGGCGCCCACCCACTACACGCGCCGGCAGACAACCAAGAACGCCGAGCGCTACATCACCGAGGAACTGAAGACCTTCGAGGACAAGGTGCTGTCGGCGAAGGAGCGCTCGCTGATGCGCGAGCGTGCGTTGTACGAGGCCCTGCTCGACACGCTCACCGGAAAACTCGAACCGCTGAAGGCCGCTGCCGCCGCGATCGCCGAGCTCGACGTGCTCGCCACCCTGGCCGAACGGGCCGAGGCGCTGGACTGGAGTGCACCCGAACTCACCGACGAGGCCGGCATCCACGTCGAGCGCGGCCGCCATCCGGTGGTGGAGAAGGTCCGCGACGAGCCATTCGAGCCGAACGACCTGCGCCTGGACGATGATCGCCGCATGCTGGTGATCACCGGCCCGAACATGGGCGGCAAGTCCACCTACATGCGGCAAAACGCGCTGATCGTGCTGCTCGCGCATATCGGCAGCTACGTGCCGGCCGCGCGCGCGGTGATCGGCCCGATCGACCGCATCTTCACCCGCATCGGCGCCGGCGACGACCTGTCGCGTGGCCAGTCGACCTTCATGGTGGAGATGAGCGAGACTGCCAACATCCTGCACAACGCCACTGCCGACAGTCTGGTGCTGATGGACGAAGTCGGTCGCGGCACCAGCACCTACGACGGCCTGTCGCTGGCCCGCGCCGCCGCCGTGCACCTGGCCCGCAACAGCCGCGCCTACACGCTATTCGCCACGCATTACTTCGAGCTGACCGAGCTGGCCAACGAGTACGCCAGCATCGCCAACGTGCATCTCGATGCGGTGGAATATGGCGAGCAACTGGTGTTCATGCACGCGGTGAAGGAGGGTCCGGCCAACCGCAGCTTCGGCCTGCAGGTGGCCGCGCTGGCCGGCCTGCCGAAGTCGGTGATCGCCGATGCGCGGCGCACCCTGGCCGAGCTGGAGAAAGGCATGCACCCCGGCGGCGCCACGCCGCGACGGCAGGAAAGTTCCCCGCAGCTTGGACTGTTCGCGCCGCCCGTTCCATCGGCGCTGGAGACACGGCTGGCCGAACTCGACCCCGACACGTTGACGCCACGCGATGCCCTGGCCGAGCTCTACCGCCTCAAGGCGCTTTCCTGATCCCGCCTTGCTGGCGCTGCATCGCGCCGGCAAGGAACACGCCGGCATCGTCCGAAACCCCGCACAAACGTCCAGGCGACATTTGCGCACGCAGCATAGTCTGAAGCTATCGGTCGAATCGGAACAAACGAATTCCCCCATGGAGATGCCGGGGCTAATGTGGTGATGACGCGACCGCGGGCCAGCCGCCGCCAGCCCCGTCGCGCACCTGCTTGCGCAGTTCGCCGTTCTCGATGCCGAGGCCGCCTGTACGTCGAGGCACGCCTCGTACCCGTCCAGGGTGACTTGCGTCCGGTGCAGCGGGCGGAAATCCATTCAACTTCAGGCGCACCGGCACAGGAACCGACCGGGCCGCTCGTATCACAAGGTCAGAGGGAGAGAGAAACATGTCTACTGAAGCGAAGTGCCCCTTCCATCCCGCCGCTACCGGCACCACCAACAAGGACTGGTGGCCGAACCAGCTTCGGCTCGAATTGCTCAGCCAGCACTCGGAGAAGTCGAACCCGCTCCGCGGAAAATTCAACTATCGCGAGGAGTTCAAGAAGCTCGACTACGCCGCGCTGAAGAAAGACCTGCTGGCCCTGATGACCGACTCGAAAGACTGGTGGCCCGCGGACGGCGGCAGCTACGCCGGCCTGATGATCCGCATGGCCTGGCACGGCGCCGGCACCTACCGCGTCGGCGATGGCCGCGGCGGCAGTGGTCGCGGCCAGCAGCGCTTCGCTCCGCTCAACTCGTGGCCGGACAACGTCAACCTCGACAAGGCGCGCCGCCTGCTGTGGCCGGTCAAGCAGAAGTACGGCCAGAAGATCTCCTGGGCCGACCTGTTCATCCTGGCCGGCAACGTCGCGCTGGAATCGGCCGGCTTCCGCACCTTCGGCTTCGCCGCGGGCCGCGAGGACGTGTGGGAACCGGACCAGGACGTGTCCTGGGGCAACGAGACCGAGTGGCTGGCGGCAAGCAGTACGCCGAACAGCCGCTACGCCAGCAGCAAGCCGGGTGAGCGCAAGCTCGACAACCCGCTGGCCGCCGTCCAGATGGGCCTGATCTACGTGAACCCGGAAGGCCCTGACGGCAACCCCGATCCCCTCGCGGCGGCGCACGACATCCGCGAAACCTTTGCCCGCATGGCGATGAACGACGAGGAGACGGTGGCGCTGATCGCCGGCGGCCACACCCTCGGCAAGACCCACGGCGCCGGTCCCGCCGAGAACGTCGGTGTCGCCCCGGAAGCGGCGCCGCTGGAAGCGCAGGGCCTGGGCTGGGCCAGCGGGCTCGGCAGTGGCAAGGGCAAGGATGCGATCACTTCCGGCCTGGAAGTGACCTGGACCCGCACCCCGTCGCAGTGGAGCAACGACTTCTTCAAGTTCCTGTTCGACTTCGAATGGGAGCTGGAAAAGAGCCCGGCCGGTGCCCACCAATGGGTGGCCAAGGGCGCCGACGCGATCATTCCCGGCCCGACGCCGGATTCACCCGCGCGCAAACCGACCATGCTCACCACCGACCTGTCGCTGCGCTTCGACCCGGCCTACGAAAAGATCTCGCGCAGGTTCCGCGACGATCCGCGGGCGTTTGCCGAAGCTTTTGCGCGCGCCTGGTTCAAGCTGACCCACCGCGACCTCGGTCCGAAGTCGCGCTACCTCGGCCCCGAAGTCCCGGCCGAAGACCTGCTGTGGCAGGATCCGCTGCCCAAGGCGATACACAACCCCAGCGCGGCCGACCTTGCCGATCTCAAGGCGAAGATCGCCGCGTCGGGCCTGAGCGTGTCCGAGCTGGTATCCGTCGCCTGGGCCTCGGCCTCGACCTTCCGCGGCGGCGACAAGCGCGGCGGCGCCAACGGCGCGCGCATCCGCCTGGCCCCGCAGAAGGACTGGGCGGTCAACGCCAACGCGGTCAAGGCGCTGCCGACGCTGGAGGAAATCCAGAAGGCCTCCGGCAAGGCCTCGCTGGCCGACGTGATCGTGCTTGCCGGCGGCGTGGGTATCGAGCTGGCGGCGAAGGCCGCGGGCATCAGCCTGGAAGTGCCGTTCACTCCCGGCCGCGTGGATGCCAGTGCGGAACAGACCGACATCGAGTCGTTCAGCCACCTGGAGCCCCTGGCCGACGGTTTCCGCAACTACCTCCAGGGCAAATACAGCGTATCGGCCGAGGCGTTGCTGGTGGACAAGGCGCAACTGCTGACCCTGACCGCCCCCGAAATGACGGTGCTCGTGGGTGGCATGCGCGTGCTCGATACCAACGTCGACCCAACCCCGCACGGGGTATTCACCAGGCGGCCGGAGGTACTGACCAACGACTTCTTCGTGAACCTGCTCGACATGGACACGCAGTGGAAGGCGAGCCCGGACGCCGGGGACGTGTTCGAGGGACGCGATCGCCGGACCGGCGACCTCCGCTGGACCGGTACCCGCGTCGACCTGATCTTCGGTTCGAACTCCCAGCTCCGTGCCCTGGCGGAAGTCTATGCCGGCGCGGATGCGCAGGAGAAGTTCGTTCAGGACTTCGTCGCGGCCTGGAGCAAGGTGATGAACCTCGACCGCTTCGACTTGGCGTGATCCCGCGGATGGGCCCTTGATTTCCGGTCCATCCAGATAAACGACGACGGCGCGGATGCATCCATCCGCGCCGTCGATTCTTCCGCGCTCGGCGGTCAGGCGATCAGGCGGGGGCGCTGCAACTCCTGATACACACCCTCGGGCAACTGGTGCTCGGGATCGGGCATGGCCACGTCGGGAATCGCATCGAGTACTTCGCCGGCCAGCTCCGGTGCCACGGCGTCCACCGGATCGGCATGGTGCCGCGGCGGCAGCCGGCCCGCAGCCACCAGTACGCCAATGCGCCGGCACACGTCATCCCGGTCGAACGGCTTCTTCATGAAATCGTCGGCGCCGTAACGCTGCAGGTAGAACTGCTCGGTCGCCTGCTGGTTGCCGCTGATCATCACGATCGGGATGTGGCAGGTCAGCGGGTCGTGACGCAGCTTGCGCAACACGGTGAAGCCGTTCATGCCGGGCATCACCACATCCAGAAAAATCAGCGCGGGCTGCTCGCGGCGCGCCAGCTCGATGGCACTCGCGCCATCGACCGCCTTCAGCACGCGGTAGCCGTCCTTGCCCAGCATCTTGCCGAGCACGGCGCAGATGGTCGGCGAGTCGTCGACCACCAGCACGCGTGCACCGAGAGTTGTCTGCACGTACTGCTCTTTGGCGGCGGTGTTGCCGAGCAGTCGCTTGATGAAACCGATACTGGTCATTCGTGTGAGCCCGTCCATGCAAGTCCCCTGGTCTCGGGGGAGTGCGCAGCGGGCGTACTCCCGATGGATTTGCATGCATGCTCACCCAGATCGCCGCGGGAATATGCGACGTACTGCTCAACGTGAGCTTTTCATCGCAAGTCCTTGATCTGACGCAACTGACGCCTCGCCTGCTTGTCGGGGCGCTTGAGCGGATGATCGAACGCCGCACCGGTCAGCCGGCGCTCTTCCCGCAGCGTCTCCCGTGCGACCCGGCTGGCGTCGGTTTCGCGATACAGCTGCTGTGCCTCGCTGGCCGGGCCACGTTTCCCGGACAGGCCCAGCACATGCACCTCCAGCCGCTCCCCGGCGCGGCCGATCGTCAGGCGATCGCCCACGCGCAACATCCTGGCGGGCTTGCAGCCGGCGTCGTTGAGCTCGACCCGCCCACCCTCGATGGCCTGTTTGGCCAGACTGCGGGTCTTGAAGAAACGGGCAGCCCACAGCCATACATCCGCACGCACTTCCGCTGGTTCGCGAAGATCGTTCATCGCTGGCATTATCGCTTCCCCGCCAGCGGATAGGGAATCAAGCGATGCGCCAGGACGTGACCAGCATTCTGATCGGACTGCTTCTGTTCGTTGCCGGCTATCTGCTCGGTCGGTTCGGCGCGAGGATGGCTTCGACGCGCCGGTCACGCAGGGCCTGGAAACCGAATGAGGCGATCAGCGACGCCGAGATCGAGGCCGAGATCCGGGCCGGGCGGCAGATCGATGCGATCAAGCTCTATCGCCGGCGTGACGGCAGCGGCCTGAAGGAAGCCAAGCAGGCCGTCGATGCCATGATCGCGCGGATCAAGGCCGGATCGCCCTGAAAGAGTTGCCCATTCAGGGCTGGCCGTCCGTCGGCGGCAGCATATCCTGCGGATCGGGCATGGCGATATCCGGAATCGCCGCATGCTCGGCCTCGCTGTGTTCGGACGGCGCCGGCAGCGACTCCCCGGGCTCGCGCTCACGCACCACAAGGCGGCCGGTCTGGGTCAGGTGCTGGATGCGTGCGAACACCTCGCCCCGGCCGAACGGCTTCTTCATGAAGTCGTCGGCGCCGAAGCGCTGCACATAGAACTGCTCGGTCGCCTGCAGGTTGCCGCTGATCATCACGATCGGGATGTCGTGGGTCCGCGACTCGCGGCGCAAGGCGCGCAGCACCGCAAAACCGTTCATGCCCGGCATCACGATGTCCAGGAAGATCAGGTCCGGGAGCTCCTTGCGAGCCATAGCGATGGCGGATTCTCCGTCCCCGGCCTTGAGCACCACGTGGCCGTCCTGGGCCAGCATCTTGCCCAGCACCGCACGGATCGTCGCCGAATCGTCCACCACCATCACATGCACGCCCTTGGGCACGCCGCTGCGGGGCGCCGCGCGGCGCTCGCCATGATCACCGCCGAAGAATCGCCGGATCAGTTCGAAACCTGCCATGACATGAGCCCCCCGCCCATGAGAATCCGGTCTCCAGTCTCGACGCAGCGAGGGTTTGACGCAAGCGGGTCCCTCCGCCTCAGCCACCGAGCAGCAGGTTGCCCAGCGGTATCGTGATCAGCGACAGCACGATGCCGGCACCCAGCACGGTATTGGCCAGGGTCGGTTCCAGCTCGTATTCGTCGGCCAGGATGGCCGCCGACACCATCGGCGCCATGGCCGCCTGCAACACCCCGACGGTGAGCACCAGCCCACCGACACCGGCGGTCATCCCCATCGCCCAGCACGCCAGTGGTGCCAGCAGCAGCTTCCATCCCAGCCCCCAACTGGCCGCGCCCAGCTGCCGGTGGCCCGGATGGAACTTGAACTGCAGGCCGACCGAGAACAGCGCCAGTGGGGTCAACGTGGCGCCGATCGGGGCGAACACGCCGTCCAGCAAGGCCGGCCAGCCGCCGCACAGGCCGACCGCGATGCCGGCAAGCAGGGCAAGAAAGCCGGGGAACGTCAGGATGCGCCGCAGGATGATGGCCGGCTCCGGCTTGCGGCCGGCGTACAGCGAGGCCACCACGATGCCGGCCGAGGCGAGGATCGGGAAAGCGCCCAGCTGATCGGCCACCACCGCCAGCGCCAGCCCCGGCTGGCCATGCAGCGCCTGCATCAGCGGATAACCCATGAACGAGGTATTGCCCAGGCCGCAGACCAGGATCAGCGCGCCGGTGCGCTGGCGCGACCAGCCCAGGCGCGGACCGAGCAGGCCGAACAGCAGCCAGGCGCCGCCAAAGGTGAGCCACATCGCCGCCACCGGAAACCACAGTTGCGGATCGAACTTGAGCCGCGGAATCAGCTCGAGCACCAGCGCCGGCAGCGCGATGTTGATCACCCACCAGTTCAGGCCGTGCACGATGCCCGCGGGCGGTTTCGCCAGGCGCGCCACCAGGACGCCCAGGATCAGGCAGACAAACAGCAGCAGCATTGCGCTCATCGGACAGCGGGCACACCTGGGCGGAACGGGCCATTAAACGCGATGCGGCGTCGGCGCGAAAGCGGGGATGGCATCCTTTCGGGGATAATCCCGCCTCTGCCATCAGCGAAGCTTCCCGCACCCGCCATGAACGCCACTCCATGAACGATCCGGACCATCGCGTGCACGGACTGTGCGGTGACGACATCGCGCCGGACTGGCCGGCGCTGGGCACCGGCGAGGTCGAGCAGCTGCTGCGCGGTTATCCGCGACTGGGCACGCCGATCCGTATCGACTGGCACAGTCCACGCCCGCTCTCCGCTGCGGCGCTGGTCGACACCCGCGCCGGCGTCGTCTTCGTCAAGCGTCATCACCACAGCGTACGTTCGGCCGCCACGCTCGGCGAGGAACACCGCTTCATCGCCCACTTGCGCAGCCACGGCCTGCCGCTGCCCGCCGTGCTGCATGATGCGCAAGGCCGCAGCGCGGTCGCCATCGGCGACTGGGTCTATGAAGTGCACGAACGCGCCGCCGGCATCGACCTCTACCGCGACGCGATCTCGTGGGAACCGTTGCCCGATCGCACGCACGCACGGCGCGCCGGCGCGATGCTGGCCACCCTGCATGATGCGGCCCAGGGTTACCACGCCGCCCAGCGCGATACCCATATCCTGGTCGCGCGCAGCGAATTGATCAGCGCCGCCGATCCGATCGCCGCGCTGCAGGCGCAACTGCCGCAGCGCCCGGGCCTGGCGGACTATCTGCGCCAGCGCGACTGGCCGTCCGAATTGCTCGCGGTGCTCGCGCCATGGCATGCCGCCATGCAACCGGGCCTGGTGCGGCAAGCCCCGCTGTGGACACACGGCGACTGGCATGTCTCCAACCTGTGCTGGAGCGATGGCGGTGCGGAGGCGCGGATTGCGTCGGTACTCGATTTCGGCCTTGCCGCCGCGAACTGCGCGCTGTTCGACCTGGCCACCGCGATCGAGCGCAACGCGATCGCGTGGCTGGCGCTGGATACCGGCACGGCGGCGGCGCATCCGGACATCGCCCGTGCGCTGATCGAAGGCTACCGCCAGGTGCGTCCGCTGGATGACGACGACATCCAGTTGCTGGCCGCCCTGCTGCCGCTGGTCCATGTGGATTTCGCGCTGTCGGAGGTGGAGTATTTCCACGCCGTCACACGCTCGCCGGACAGTGCCGACGTCGCCTGGAACACCTTCCTGCGCGGGCACGCCCACTGGTTCGCGACGCCGCCCGGACAGATCATGCTGGATGCCATTCGTGCCAGCGCCTGATCCCAACCGGCACAATTCGTGGTTCAATAGGCGTTCTTGAAGCGGGGGTGCCCGGCGTTTGCCGGGCTGAGAGAGTCCCTTGGAACCTGATCCGGCTAGCACCGGCGTAGGGAGCTTGCAGAACCATCGCGTCCATTCGGGCGTGTGGTTCGCCGTCGCTTCGTCCTTGGCCCTCAAAGACGATGATGACGATGACCCTGCCCCGCACCCCCCTGTTGCTTGCGCTGCTTTCGGCCCTGACGCTCGCCCCGGCCGCCGCCGTGCGCGCGGACGATGGCGCCACCGACAAGCCGCAAGCCACGCCGCTGGCCACCATCCACGTCAAGGCCAATCGCGACCACGGCTATCGCGCCGAGAGTTCGCAGATCGACACTTTCGGCAGCTTCGGCAATGCACCGCTGCATGACACGCCCGCCGCGGTCAGCGTGATCACCCGCGACCAGATCGACGATCGCCAGCCGCGCACGCTGAGCGAACTGGCCCGCTCCGACGCCGCGCTGGGCGACAACTACGCGCCGGTCGGCTACTACCAGGACATCGCGATCCGCGGCTTCGCGCTGGACCTGGCCACCGGCTACCGGCTCAACGACATGACCATCACCGGCGAGCAGCTCACGCCGCTGGAGGACAAGCAGCGGGTGGAAATCCTCAAGGGCCTGGGCGGCCTGGAGGCCGGCGTGGTCGCGCCCGGAGGGCTGGTCAACTACGTCAGCAAGCGCCCGGCCGACGTGCGCAGCGCCACCGTCGGCACCGACTCGCACGGCTCGCGCTACACCGCGCTGGACATCGGCGGCTGGCTCTCGCCCCGCTTCGGCGTACGCGTGAACGCGGCGCACGAGGACATGCACTCCTACGTGCGGCACACCAACGGCCGGCGCAGCTTCCTGTCGCTGGCCGCCGACTGGAAGATCGGCCCGAACGCCACGCTGCAGCTGGACACCGACTACCAGACCAGCAGCCAGCGTTCGGTTTCCGGTTACCAGCTGCTCGGCGGCACGGTGATTCCGCCCCATCCCAGCCGTACCCGCCTGCTCGGCTACGAGCCGTGGCAGCAGCCGGTCGGCATCGCGGCCAGCAACAGCACGGCGCGCTTCAACTACCGCTTCAGCGACGCCTGGAGCGCGCAGCTCTCGGCCGGGCACAGCCGCAGCCGGATCAACGACAACGTCGCCTTCGCCTACGGCTGTTTCTACTCGCCCGACTGCGCCAGCGGCGCCACGCCGGGCTACTTCTTCGCGCCCAATGGCGACTACGACATCTACGATTTCCGCAGCCCCGGCGACACCCGCCAGAACGACGAGGCGCGCGCCGTGCTCAAGGGCAGCTTCGATACCGGATCGATCAGCCACGAGGTGAGCCTGGGCGCCAGCGCGTTCCGCCGCACGCTGGACCAGCGCCCCTATGTGTACGACTACGTCGGCACCGGCAACATCGACCAGGTCGACCCGCCCTACTTCGCGCCCTCGCCGAACCAGCCCGGCCCGTCCGCGCGCACGCTGACCAGCTGGCAGCACTCGCTGTTCGCGCTCGATCGGGTGCACCTGGGCGCGCACTGGCAGGTGCTCGCCGGCGGCCGCTTCGTGCGCCTGCACGAGCGCAGCTACGACGACAGCGGCGTGCTCCAGCGCGACACCCGGCTCAGCAAGGCGCTGCCGCAGGCCGCCGTGCTGTGGCAGCCGACCGCACCGCTGACCGTGTATGCCAGCTACAGCGAGAGCCTGTCGCTGGGTGCCCAGGCGCCGTACTGGACTTCCAACGGCGGCACCACCCTGGCCCCGCTGCATTCGCGCCAGCTCGAGACCGGCGTGAAGTACGAATGGAGCGATGCGCTGAGCCTGCAGGGCGCGCTGTACCGCATCCGCCAGCCCTACCAGTTCGCCCAGCCGGACAGCACGGCCGAGGGCTTCACCTTCGTGCAGCACGGCCAGCAGGTGCACACCGGACTGGAGCTCAGCGCCGCCGGCCGGATCAGCCCCGACCTGCGCCTCAGCGCCAGCGTCAACCTGATCCAGGCGCGCGCCCGCGATACCGGTACACCGTCGTACGAAGGCCACCAGATCGTCAACGTGCCGCGCCTGCGCACGGCCGTCTATCTGGATTACCGCCTGCCGTTCGCGCCCGCGCTGGGTCTGCTCGGCGGCTGGCGCCATGCCAGCGCCAACCCGGCCACGCCCGATGGCGCGACGTCGGTGCCGGCGTACAACGTGTTCGACGCCGGCCTGCGCTACACCGGCCAGTGGAACGGCCATGCGCTGACCTGGCGACTCAACGTGGACAACGTGTTCAACCACTTCTACTGGCGCGACACCGGCAGTGCCTACGGCGACAGCTACCTGTTCCCGGGTGCGCCGCGACTGGCACGGCTGTCGCTCACGGTGGCGTTCTGACGATGTCCTGGGTCGAGCTCGCCGGCGCCATCATCAGTGCCTGGGCAGTGTGGCTCACCGCCCAGCGCAAGCCGTGGTGCTGGCCGATCGGCCTGATTTCCGTATTGGTCTACGGCTGGATCTTCGTCGACGCCAAACTGTATTCCGACGCCCTGCTGCAGGGCGCCTTCGCGGTGCTGATCGTTTATGGCTGGCACCGCTGGCTGCGCAACCTCGGCGAGGACGGCCGCGTCCGCGTGGCCGCGCTGCCGCCCGGCCAGGCCGCGCTGCACGTCGTCATCGGCATCGCCGGCGCACTGGCGCTCGGCTTCGCGATGCACCGCTACACCGATGCCGCGCTGCCCTGGCTCGACGCCGCACTGACCAGTTTCAGCCTGGTCGCCCAGTGGTGGCAGGGTCGCCGGCACATCGCCGCGTGGTGGCTGTGGATCGCGGTCGACGTGATCTACGTGGGCGAGTACGTCTACAAGCACCTGATGATCACGTCGGTGCTGTACGCGGGGTTCATCGTGCTGGCGATCATGGGGCTGCGGGCATGGCGAGTGGCTGCCGCGGACGATGGCAGTGGGCGGACCGACCCGCTGGATGCCGCGCCCGAATCCGGTACGGCGCCGCTCTGAGCGGCCCCGCTGCCATCGGCCCGGATGCCGCCCGCGCGCCCTTGTCGTCCGTCAACATTTTCATTACGCCGCCTTGGTGCAGAATAGCCCCACCATGAAGACCTCTCGCCCCGGCATGCGTTTCCTGGCTGTCACCGTCCTGCTGCTGGCCGGGGCGTCCCCCGCCATGGCGCAGAACATCTACAAATGTTCCCAGGCCGGAACGGTCGCCTACACCGACCACCCCTGCCCCGGCGGCAAGGGCGAATTGCTGCACAAGGCCGACGACGGCGAAATCATCGACCAGTACCTGCGGCTGGGTCAGCAGGACCGCGCCAGGCAATACGCCGATGCCCGCCATCTCGAGGCGCTCTTCAAGGAGCGGCTTGCCGCCTATCAGCAGGACATGGAAGAGAAAGCACAACATCAGCAGGACGAGATGCTGGCCGAGCAGCAGCGCGAGGAGCAGGCACGGCAGCAGACGCTGGCCGAGCAGGCTGCCAGCCGCGAGCAATTGGCGGCCGAGAACGAAGCCCTGCGCCAGCAGAACGAGCAGTATCGCGACGAGCTGACCCAGCCGGTCGACAGCTATCCGCCGGCCTACTGGGGCACGGCTCCGCCCTACCGTGAACGCCACCACCATCATGACGGCGATCACGATGGCGATCATGACCACGAGCCGAAAGCGCCGGTCTTCCATCCGTGCACCCAGCTTGCCGGTGGCCGGGTGCAGTGCTGAAGCTGCGGACATCGGCGCCCGTGGCAAGAGGCCGCTGGAGGCAGGTTTTCCCGTCCTGAAGGAGGCCGGCACGTCTCCGCGCCGCGTACGCTCCCGCCGGCGCCATGCCTTCAACGCAGTCCCGACCCACCCGGACCATCGTTGATCCGGCTATCCCGCAAGCAGTCGGTTCGCGGCGCACCCGCCTGCGCTTCACGCCCCGATCGGGTCATGGCGAACGGCTGACCGCCCTCACCCCGGGTTCTTTTCCATGCCGGCGTCCGATGGCTTGATCGTCGCCGATGAGGGCGGTTCGGTGGCCTGCAACCGAACGGCCACCGCGGCGGCCTCGCGCATCACCCGCAACATGTTGCCGCCGGCCAGCCTGGCGAGATCCGCATCGCTCCAACCGCGGCGCGCGAGCTCCTTGAGCAGGGCTGGAAACTTGTCGACGCCTTCCAGGCCCCGCGGCGTGTCGGGAATGCCGTCGAAATCGGAACCGATGCCGACGCAGTCGATTCCCGCCACCTTTCGCACGTGCTCGATGTGATCGGCCACCATCGCCAGCGTGACGACCGGCTGCGGATGACGGCGATCCCATGCCGCCAGCGCCGCCCTGGCCCGCTCGGGCTGACCGATGTACAGGCCCGCATAGGGCGGCGCGTTGTAACGCGTCTGTTCGGCGGCGCGATCGGCGTCCCAGCGATTGTGCTCGGCCGACACATAAGACGTCGCGAAGGTCACCATGACGATGCCGTGGTTGGCTGCCACCAACTTCAGCACGTCGTCCGGCACATCGCGCGGATGATCGTCCAGCGCGCGCGCACCGGAGTGCGAAAAGATCACCGGCGCGGCCGACGTCTGCAGGGCCGCGCGCATCGTGTCCGGCGAGACATGGCTGAGGTCGACCAGCATCCCAAGGCGGTTCATCTCGTGCACCACGGCGCGCCCGAACGGAGTCAGCCCGTGATGCTTCGGCGCATCCGTCGCCGAATCCGCCCAGTCGTTGTCCAGGGTATGGGTCAGCGTCATGTAGCGCGCACCGAGTGCGTACATCTGACGCAGCACCGGCAGCGAATCGTCGATCTGGTGACCACCCTCGATGCCGATCAGCGACGCGACACGGCCCGCCTTGAACGCACGCAGGATGTCGTCCGCCGAATACGCCATCTGCAGATCCTTCGGATAGCGCGCCACCATGGTCTTGACGATATCGATCTGCTCCAGGGTCATCTTCACCGCTGCCGGACCGGTGACCGTGGGCGGTATCCACACCGACCAGAACTGCGCACCGACATGTCCCTTGTGCAAGCGGGGGATGTCGGTCATCAGCGGCGAAGGGATCTTGCCGTCTTGCGGCTTCAGTGGCAGGTTCGCGGTGCCGGCGCCCAGATCCACGCCGGCGGCGTGGCCGAAACGTTGGCGGATTTCCCACGGCAGGTCGTTGTGACCGTCGATCAGCGGCGTCCCGGCCAGCACGCGATCGACGCGCGCGGTGAGCGCCGCGTCGCCTGGCGGGGCCGCCTTCGCCGGCGACAGGCACAACGTGGCGAGGAGTGCCGCCGCGGCAACGAATACCCGGGTCGAGCGTCTGCTGATCGTCATGTCGTTTGTCTCGTGTTGTTCAGGATGCGCGAGGGAGCCCCAATGCATTGTGCAGCCGAACGCGGTGCATGTTCGACGCTCATCCCCGCGCCGGTTCCTCAAGCGCGGCAGCGACCAGCCGATCGAACGCCTCGCCGCCACGCATCGGGTCGGCCACCGGCAGGCCGAGCCGCCGGCTCTCGCGCGAAAAGAGCTGCTGCGCCGCATCGGCGTCGAGTCGCGCCGTATTCAGGCTGACCCCCACGCAACGGATGGCCGGATTGGTACGCCGGCCGAGCCGGAGGGTCAGGTCGATCACCTCCTCGATATCCGGCAGCGCGAAGTCCGGATGTCCGAGCACATGCGTGCGACCGGGCTCATGGCAGACCACGAAGGCGTCGGGCTGGCTGCCGTGCAGCAGGCCCAGCGAAACACCGGCATAGGCCGGATGAAACAGCGATCCCTGCCCCTCGATCACGTCCCAGTGCAGCGGCGCGGCCGCGGGACTCAGCAGCTCGGCCGCCCCGGCCTCGAAATCGGCGACCACGGCGTCCAGCGGTATGCCGCCGCCGGCGATCAGGATGCCGGTCTGTCCGCTCGCGCGAAAATCGACCGCGACGCCGCGGGCCGCGAAGGCACGCGCCAATGCCAGTGCGGTGTACTTCTTGCCCAGCGCGCAATCGGTACCGACGGTCAACAGGCGCTTGCCCGAGCGCTTGCGGCCGGAGGCCACCGGGATATCGTGCGGTGGCGTGCGGATATCGATCAGGGATCGGCGCAGGCGCGTCGCGGCGGCGGCGAGCTGAGGAATGTCCGCCAGGCGCATGTGCATGCCGCTGACGATATCGAGCCCCGCTTCCATCGCTTCGACCAGGGCGCCGATCCATCCGTCGGGGATGACGCCACCCGCATTGGCCACGCCGATGACCAGGCCGCGCGCGCCGCGCGCCCGCGCCTCCACCGGTGTCAGCGTCGTCAGGCCGGTGCTGACCGTCGCGCCGCAGGACCATTCGCCGACACAGCGATCCGCCGCCCAGTCGCGCAGGCCGAACGCCGTCTTGGCATAACCCGGCTCGGTCGTGTCGCCGAGGAACAGCAGGTACGGCTGCGGCAGCGCGCCTACCCGCGAATCCGTGGAAGAAGAATGCATGCTCATCCAGCCTGGTTCCTGATGTTGGTCGCGCGAATCACCGCTGGACATCGACGTGAGCGGGGACTCGCCGGGAATTTCTACTTCGCGGCGCTGACCGGCGTGAAACGCAGATCCTGGTAATCCCAGCTGAAATCGGCGATCGGCGACACGGCTTTCATCGTCATGCGCTCGATGCCGCCATCGGGCTTCAGTGCGAACGTGACGTAGGCGTCCTCGACGTCCGGCATCGCCCAATGCGTGCGGAAGGTGTCGTACTGGACGTGTTCCAGCGGGCCGTGCAAACCCGGCGAACGATCGAGGCTGATCGTCAGCCCGGCCTTGTCGCCGCCGGCCTGACTGATCGTTGCGGTGCCGTACCACGGATCACGGTAGACCCCGGCGTAACCGGACAGCGGCAGCGATGGGCCGCGCTCGGGGTGGCTGGTGGCGCCCTGTGCCTTCAGCGTGGCCACGGCGCGGGCATTGATCCCGTCGAATACCTTCTTGTAACCGGCGATCCAGTCCGGCGAGGACAGGCCAAGCAAGGCGTCCAGCAGGTGCTCGCGCATCGCGAACAGCGTGCCGGCGTCTTCGGCGTTGACCATGATGGCAAACGCCGCACGCTTCTCCGGAATGATCACCACCGCCGAATAGCCGCCGAGCACGCCGCCCAGGTGGGTGATGATCCGGTGGCCGCGATAGTCCTGCACCTCGAAGCCCAGCGCATAGGCATCGAACTGGGGCCGCGCCAGCGCGATCGCGCTGGGCGCAGCCGCAACCGGGATCAGCGTCTGCGGTGTCCACAGCATTTGCGCCGCCGCGACGCTGAATATCCGTCGATCCCTGTCCAGCTGCCCACCGTCCAGTTGCAGTCGCAGCCAGCGCCCCATGTCCGCCGCGCTGACCTGCAGCGCACCGGCGGCGGCGAAGACGTTGCCCGTCATCACCGTCGTGAGCACCGCCTGCCTGCCGACGCCGCGCACCGGTGTGGTGTTCTTCGCGTGCAGCGACACCTGGTCGCCGGCATGCGCATCGATGCTGGTCTGCGTGTCGTGCATCTGCAGCGGATCGAGGATGCGCTGCTGCACGAAGTCCTCCCAGCGCTGGCCTGAAACCGCCTCGACCAGCTGGCCGGCAACGACGTACAGCACGTTGTCGTAGTCGTAATCGGCACGAAACGAATGGGCCGGCTTGAGATAGCGGATGTCATGCACCAGTTCCGCGCGCGTGCGGTCGGTGGTGGGAAAGATCATCAGGTCGCCCTCGCCCAGACCGAGCCCGCTGCGATGCACCAGCAGGTCGGTCACCGTCATCTCGCTCGACGCGTAGGCGTCGTACATGCGAAAGCCGGGCAGCTTGTCGACCACGCGGTCATCCCAGTGCAGCTTGCCCTGATCGACCAGGATCGCCAGCGCCGCGGTGGTGAAGGCCTTGGTGTTGGAACCGATCGGGAAGATCGTGTGCGCGTCCACTTTCGCCGCGGCGCCGAGCTTGCGCACGCCGTAGGCGTGCGTGGCGATGGTCTCGCCCTGCACCACCGTCACCGCCATGCCGGGTGTAGCGAACGTGTGCATGGCCTTGCGCGCGAAGGCATCCAGCGCCGGCCCCGAGGCGGCCGGCACGGTCGCTGCCACCGACGCGCCCCACGAAAGCATCAGCGCAACGAGCGCGCCCAGGCGCCAGCCGCGCGCCATCAGTCGCGACGCGGAACTTTCCCGGGATGGACGGTTCATCGATGGCACTCCTCTCTTGTCGACCCTGACGAAGGCCGCCGCGGCGTCGGTGTGGCGAATGATTCAGGCCTTCGGCTTGCCGCGACGCTTGCCGCTGCCGCGCTTGCCGGCTTTCGGCGGGCTCGTGTCGCCTCCCGCGCCGCGCTTTTCCACGACCGGTGCCTCGACGTAGCCCACCAGCTTCTGCCGCAACTGGGTGATGTCGCCGATACGGTCGAACATGTCGCCCTGTTCGCGGGTTACCGCGCCGATCAGCAGGCTCAGCAGACTGTTGGCCGCCGTGAAGTTGTGCCACGGGCGTTCCATGTCGACAGGCAGCATCAGCACGTGGTCGGTGAGCTGGCGTGCCCAGTAGCACTGGCTGTCCGTGATGATGGCCAATGGAATGCCGCGCGCCACCGCCTCCTCGGCCAGGATGCGGAAATGCCGCGAGTAGCGCCGGAAATCGATCAGCAGCACGCAGCTCTTTTCGGTCGAATCCAGCAACAGGTCGGTGTAGGCGCCGTCCAGTCCCTCGTCGAATCGGGTGCGCGGCTTGACGTGCTGCAGCAGGCTGGCGAAACCCAGGCCGAGGAAGCGCCCCTGGTGGAAGCTGGCGACCGAGACGCGATCGGCATCCACCAGCATCCTGACGATGGACTTCCATTCGGCCGTGCGGGTCAGTGCATGCGCCGTCGTGATGCCACGGATTTCCGATTTCAGGCTTTCCGACATCGTGGCGGGATCGCCGGCCTGGTCGGGGTTCTTGTACAGCTGCAACCAGGGCGCGCCGCCACGCAGCTCCTTCTTCAACGCATCGAGACCGGCGTAACCGAGCGTGCGCAGGAAGCGCCCCACCGTCATCGGGCTGACGCCCACGCGTCGTCCCAGCGATGCAGCGGTCTCGAACGGCACGCCGCTGATGTTGTGCAGGAGATAGGCGGCGATCTTCTGCTCGGACGTGGTGAACGTCTCCCAGCGGCTTTTCAGCTTGCTCTGCAGATCCTTGATCATTTCGGTGCTCATCGGGCAAGTACGACCTTCGCGGCGGCGGCTGCATGCACTTCCACATCGCCGAGGCGACGGCTCAGCATATACAGGAGTATGGCCGACACGCCGGCCACTGCGCCGATCAACGCGAAGAACCAGCCGTGCGTGACGAAGCTCCACAGCGTGCCGAGGCCACCGGCCAGCAGGTTGCCGAAAAACCCGGCGAAGAACCAGGTGGCGATGCTGGTGGCACGAAAGCCCTCCGGCGCCATCCGCCCGAACAGGGCCAGCCCGGTCGGCAGGATGTACAGCTCGCCGATGGTGAACACGATGAACCAGGCGAACAGCCAGACCCAGCTGGCGCGTACGCCGCGTGCCTCGCTCCAGGCGGCGACCAGGCCCAGCGCCACATAGGACGCTGCCACGATCGCCGCACCGAACGCCATCCGGCCCAGCAACGGTGTCGAGATCCCGCGCCGGGCCAGCCTCGTCCAGCGGGCGACCAGCAACGGCGTGAACGCGAACACCGCCAGCGAATTGATCGACTGGAACCAGGTCATCGGTATCACCCAGCCGGACGCCAGCTGGCGGTCGATGCCGGTATCCGCCCACAGCGCGATGGTGTTGCCGTTCTGCTCGTAGGCACCACGGAAGATCACCACGATCGCGGCGATGCCGATCAGCAGGGCAAACCGATCCCGCGCGGCGCGATCCATCGGCGGTCGCGCCGCGCGGGCGTCGACCCCGCGCGCGGGCTCCGGTGGCAGGTAACGGCGACCGGACAGATAGATCACCAGCGACAGCAGCATGCCGAAACCGGCCGCCGCGAAACCCCAGTGCCAGCCATAGGCCTCGCCCAGGGTGCCGCATACCAGCGGCGCCAGGAAACCGCCCAGGTTGATGCCGACGTAATAGATGTTGTACGCACTCTTGCTGCGCACATCGCCGTCGCGATACAGGCCTTCGATCTGGCTGGCCAGGCTGGGCAGGAACAGCCCATTGCCCAGCGCGATCATGCACAGCGCCGGGTAGAACAAGGCCTCGGACGACATCATGAAGTGGCCGAGCGCCATCGCCGAACCGCCGATCACCACGGCGCGGGTCTTGCCCAGCCAACGGTCCGCGATCATCCCGCCGAACACCGGGGTGAAGTAGACGAAGGCCGCATACGCCCCGTAGACCAGCGAGGCGTATTCCTGGTCCATGTCCAGATGCTTGGTCATGTAATAGACCAAGATCGCGCGCATGCCGAAGAAGGAGAACATCTCCCACATCTCGGTCAGGAACAGGATGCTCAGGCCGCGCGGATGGCCGAACCAGTTTTTCTCCGTCGATGGCGCCGTTGCGAAGGACATCATGCCGGCGGGTCTCCTCGCTGATTGCACGCGCCCACTATGCCGCGACCGCCAGCGGACCGCCCCAGAGGGTGTCGGGACACCAGATGGTACCGCCCTCGTACACTACCGATGGCTGGTAATCCTCGATCAGGCTGATCGGGCCGTCGAGGTCCACCACGTCGCACAACTGGCCGACCACGAAAGCCGGCGCCATGGCCAGCGACGAACCGCCCATGTTGCCCACCATCAATTCGAAACCGAGCTTGCGCGCCTCCGCGGCGATCGCCAGCGCCTCGGTCAGTCCACCGCACTTGTCCAGCTTGATGTTGATGACGTCGACGCGGCCGACCACCCCGGCCAGGTCGCTGCGATCCTGCACGCTTTCATCCGCTGCGATGCGGATGGGTCGCTCCAGGCCGTCCAGCCACGCCTCGCTGCCGACCGGAAACGGCTGCTCGACCACGTCCACGCGGGCCTCCACCAGGGTGGGCAGCAGCCGCGCGAACGACTCGCGGGTGAAACCCTGGTTGGCATCGACCATGAGCCACACGTCCGGACGCGCCTTGCGCACCGCAAGCACACGCTCGGCGTTGCGATCGTCGTCGGTGAGCTTGAGCTTGATCGCGCGCGCCGTCGCGTAAGCGCCCGCGCGTTCGGCCATCGCCGCGGGGTCCTCCGCGCCCAGCGTGTAGGTCGTCAGCAGCGGTTTCGGCGCGTGCAGCCCGGCCAGCTGCCAGACGGGCTTGCCGGCGCGCTTGGATTCGAGGTCCCACATCGCACAGTCCAGCACGTTGCGCGCCCCGCCGGCCGGCAGCAGCTGCTGCAATGCCTCGCGACTGATACCCGCCTCGATCTGCGCGCGCAACGCCTCGATCTGCGCCAGCATCGTGACCGGCGTGTCCTTGAGGTAGTAGACGCCCTGCGCTTCGCCGCGACCCGTCATGCCCCGCTCATCGGTCAATTCGACGATCAGCGCGTCGAACGCGTTGAAGGTGTAGCCGGTGATGTGAAACGGGGCAGTGATCGCCCAGCTCTTGAGCGTCGCCTGCAGGCGCAGTCGCCCGCCATCATGGATGTTCATGCCTGCTTCCCTGGATGGAGCGCGCGGCGACGGTGATCCGCCACCGCGCGAATGAGGTCAGTAACGGACGTTGAAACTGATCATCCCGAACGCGAGGATCAGCCAGGAAAGATAGATCGCCGCCAGCGCCAGCAGGGTTTCGCCCGCCAACACCCAGCGGCCGCGGCGTGGCGCCATCCAGCTGCGCACCGCATGCACCACCACCGCCAGCGCGCCGAGCAGGCCAAGTACGCCCAGCACGTAAAGCAGGTACAGCCATGGCGTCATCGTGCCTTGCAGCAGCATGTCCTCGCTGATCGACGAAGCGACCAGCAGTGCCATCCAGCCGGCAAGATCCACGAACAGGGCGAGCACACCCAGACGCGACAGCAGCCGCGAACGGCGCTGCGCGGCATCGAGCGCGAGCGGGCGGCGATAGTGGCGACGCACCCAGCCGCCGATGCCCCAGCTCAGCAACGCCACGACCAGCAGCAGGAACGACAGACCGGCCCACAGGCTGACCGTGGCCATCGAGCGCGCGCCGGACACGCGCTGGAACACGAACACCGGCGCCTCGACATCGGTCGCCCAGTATTCGATGTTGCCGTCGGCGTCGGTGACGAACTTCAGATGTGCGTCGCCGTTGATTTCGCGCCAGGTCAACGGGCCCACCTCGCGCCAGTGCAGCGGTTTGCCGGCGTAGTTGTTCCACACCGGCACCACGATGGTGCCATCCGGTTGCGCCTCCACTTTGGCCTGGCCGAGCAGGTACAGCGGGCGCAGCGCACTGTCGTTGCGCCGGCTCGACTCGTACCACCCGGCAACACGCGCGGCGTCGGCCTTGGCGGTGGCGACGGTCGGCTCCTTCGGCGCGTCGTACGGGAAGTAGCGGTCGAGGAAGGACTGGAACACCGCCTTGCGGATCACATGCGCGCCGCCTTCGTTGCCGGCGCTGTTGAACGACATGAAGACGCCGACGTGCGCATCCAGCATCAGGTGCAGGTCGCTGTGGAACACCACGGTGTCGCCGGCGTGGCCGATGATGCGCTGGCCGTGGCTGTTCTCCTGGTAGAAGCCCAGGTCGAAACCGTTCAGGCCGGGCGCCGCGGTGTGCTGCAGGCTGTGCATCAGCTCGGCGGTGGGCTGCTTGAGGATTCTTGCATCGCCGAAGCGGCCGTCCTGCAGCTGCGCGATCATGAAGTTCGCCATGTCGGTGGCCGAACTGCTCAGGGCACCGGCCGGCGCGGGATCGACCGGCTCGAACGGGACCGGCTTGCCGTCGGAGGCACTCTTGTAGCCCTTGGACATCAATGGCGCCAGCGCCGGCGGCAAGGGCTGCGCAAAGCTGGAATGGGTCATCTGCAGCGGATCGAAGATGTGCCGCTTGATGTAGTCCGCGAACGGTTCGCCGGATACGCGCTGCACGATGTAGCCGGCCAGCCCGCAACCGTAGTTGGAATAGGCCACGATGGTGCCCGGCGCGAAGATGCGCGCGGGCACGTGCGACTTCAGGTACTTCTCCAGGTTCACCTCGTCGGTGGAGGCCGGCAGCAGGCCTCTGGCCGTGTCCTCGAAGCCCGGCGTGTGGGTCATGATGTTGCGCAGGGTGATCGGCTTGCCGTCGCGCGCGGGAATCTTGAAGTCGAGGTAGTCGTTGACGTCCTTGTCCAGATCCAGCTTGCCCAGCTCCACCTGCTGCATCACCGCGGTCCAGGTGAACAGCTTGGAGGTGGAGCCGGGACGGAACAGCGTGGTCTCGGGCGATGGGGCCGTGCGCGTCTTCAGGTCGGCGTAGCCGTAGCCGCGGGCGAACAGCAGATTGCCGTCCTTCACCACGCTGATCACGCCGCCGGCCACGTCGCCGCGTTTCAGCGCAAAAGGCACCAGGCCATCGAAGAAGCTCGACAGATCCTCGGCGGTCAGTGCGTGCGTCGATGCGGCATCGCTATCGGCGATCGTCGCGTTCACCGCAGGCACCGGCATGGCGGGCAGCGGCGCCGGGACGGATTGGGGCGGCGGCGTCTGCGCCATCAGCAGGCCACTGGCCCAGGTGATGGCGAAGGCTGCCGCGATCTTGGCAAGACGGTTCATAAATACTCCGACGGTGATTCGATGGACGGCTGTCTTCAGAAGCTGACGCTGGCGGAAAGGCCCACGGTGCGTGGCGTCACGTAGTTCGCGGCGAACAGATTGCCGCGCGGGTCGGTGGTCTCCGAACCCATCGAGGTGATGCCGCGCTGGTTGGTGAGGTTCTTGACGTAGGCCTTGAACGTCCAGCTGCCGTAGTTGACACCGGCACGCAGGTCCACGCCGTCGTAGTCGGGTACGTCGAAGCGCGGGCCCGGCGAGGTCGAGAAATCGCTCTTGCGCGAACCGATGTAGCTGTAGCTGGCGCCCACGAAGCCGGACCATGCGCCGCTCATCGGGAAGTCGTAGTCCACGCCCAGGTTGGCGTTCCACTTCGGTACCCACGGCAGGCGATCGCCCTTGTAACCGTACAGGCCCGGTGGCGTGTCGGCCGACAATGTGGCGTCGGTCCAGGTGGCATTGGCCGACAGCATCAGGCCCGGCGCCGCGGCGTATTGCCAGCTCGCCTCGACGCCCTGGCTTTTCGCCTTGCCGCCGTTGCCGAGGAAGCTGAAGCCACCGGCGAACGAGGTCAGCTGGATCTGGCTCCAGTCGATGTAGAAGGCCGACACATCGATGGTCATGTGCTTGTCCAGCAGCGTCGACTTCAGACCCAGCTCGTAGCTCACCAGCTTGTCCGGCTTGAAGCTCTCCGGCGCACCCAGCCCCGGCGGCACGCCGACGTTGGGGCCGCCGGGGCGGAAGCCCGAGGCGATGCGCGCGTAAGTCATCAGGTTGTCGTTGAACTTGAAACTCGGGTTGACCAGGAACGTGGTGGGGCTGTCCGAACTGTTGATGGTGAAATTGCTGTCACCCACCAGGATGCCGTTGCCCGTCTGGGTGAACGTCGTCTTGTCGTGGGTGTAGCGCGCACCGAACAGGATGCTGAGCTGCGACGTCGCATGCCAGGTCACGTCGCCGTAGCCGGCCCATTCGGTGAACACCGACGGACCCACCGCGATGTGACCCAGGGTGAGTGGAAAGGCGATCGGCACGCCGCTGGTGGCATCGAACAACAGCACGTCCTGCACGTTGGAGGTGTGCTCGCGCGTGTAGAACACGCCGGCACGCCACTCCAGCGTCTGGTCTTCCGGCGATTGCAGGCGCAGCTCCTGGGTGAACTTGCCCAGGGTGATCGGATTGCGGATCGAGAAGCCGGCGTTCGAGAGGCCCAGCGCCGGACCGAGGATCGGGCCATAAGCCGCCGTCACGTCCGTATTGGAAGCCTTGTCCAGCGTGCTGTAGCTGGTGGAGGACACCAGCCGGGACCAGCCGAAGTCGGCGTTCACCGCTGCGTCGTAGAGGCGGTAGCGCACACTGAACTGACCCGTGCCGGGCGCGCGGCTCTGCTTCAGGTCGCCATGGATCGGCTTCAACGTGTAGGGATCCACATCGGTGCCGGTGTTGGCCAGCGCCGCGCCGCTGAGGTTCTGCGCCAGCGCGGACAGGCGCAACGAAAAGTTGTCGGCCGGCGTCCACAGCAACTGCGCGCGGGCGCCGCGGACCTTGGCATCGTCGACATCCTTCTGCCCGGTGGCGACGTTGTCGGTATAGCCGGGATCGTCCCGGGTATAGGCGTTGACGCGCAGCGCGAGCTTGTCCCTGACCAGCGGCAGGTTCACCGTGCCATGGGCGTTGACGCCGCTGTCGCCGCCGGAGACGCTGCTGCCGCCCACGGCGACCCGACCGGAGAACATCGTGCTGTCCGGCCTGGTGGTGACGAACTTGATCAGTCCGCCCAGCGTGTTGGAGCCATACAGGGTGCCCTGCGGACCGCGCAGCACCTCGATGCGCTCGACATCATCCGGATCGATGTCCGGGGTCAGCACGCTGCCGGCGGAGTAGACGGTGCTCGAACCGTACGGGGTGTCGTCGATATAGGTTCCGACGGTCGCGTTCGGCGTGTTCGCCCCCGAGGTGACGCCGCGCAGCACCAGCTGCGTCTGGCCCGGACCCTGCGACACGATGTTGAGCCCCGGCACCCGCGTGGCGTAATCGGCGAAACTCTGCGCACTCTCCCGCTCGAGCTGGTCGCCTTCCAGCGCGGACACGGCCATCGGCACGTCCTGCAAGCGTTCGTTGCGCTTGTTGGCGGTGACCACGACCGTGCTCAGGTCGGTCGCCGCCTGGCGCCTGGTCTGATTCTGCGCCGCCTGATTCTGCGCCGCCTGATCCTGCCCGGTGGCGGCAGCGCTGCCTTCGGTCACGCCGGCCTTGCCGGCGTCCCCCACCGTCGATGCGTGCGCCGAGACGCCCAATGAACCCAGCAAAGCGAAGGCGATGGCGTTGCAGATACGACGCCGACCCGGCTGCAGATTGCGAAGCTCCATGACGTTCTCCCCCGAATGGTCAAGTGGACGGCCCACGTTCACATTGGTACACAACTAACATTATTGTGTCAATGTTATTTACATATCACTGCCGGGCCATAGGCATGACGCCGCCGTCGCTGGCGACGGCATCGGCGACGAAGTCTGTTGGAACAAGGCTTGCCGCGCGGTCAGCCACCGCGCGGCATGGGCAATCCTGTCACGTCCACGGATGCCGGCACGGATACCGCTGCGCATGCGCAGCGGTATCCCTCAATCACGAATGCGCTTCGACTCAGCGTGCGCCAGGCGGAGCGATCGCATCGCCACGGCGAACATCGGCATCGTCGAGATGTTCGGCCTTCCATATCATCGCGCGGTGGATGCGATTCCAGCCACTGGGGTGATCGAAGAACAGGAACTCTTCCAGCGCGCCCGGATGCATCTTGCGGTATTCGGAAAGCTGCACCGCCGCCTGCGCGAAGCCATCGGGCTGGCGCGCGGCATTCAGGCCGAACGCATCCGCTTCGGCCTCCATGCTGCGGGTGAGCGTGTTGTTCACCGGCGTCATGAAGAACATGAAGAGCGTGAACAGGGCCGCGATCAGCGGCAGACCCGCCACGTCGCCGACACCGCGCAATCCCCAGCGTGCGCCCCAGCGCCGCTCCACCCAATCGAAGCCCCAGCGCACGAAGGCGAAGCCGAGCACGATGATGATGCCGAAGAACACGATGCCCTTGTATACGTGGTTCAGCACGTAGTGGCCCATCTCGTGACCCAGCACGGCCTTGATCTCCGACGGCGTGCTGCGGTTCAGCAGGTTGTCGTTGAGGCTGATGCGGGTGGTGCCGAACATGCCGCTGACGTTCGCGCTGATCCGCTTGCTCTGGCGCGAGGCATCGAACCAGTACACGTCAGTGGCCGGGATGCCGTTGGCCCGCGCCATCGACAGGATCTGCACCTTCAACGGACTGTCAGGCAAGGACTTGTAGGTGTTGAACAGCGGCGCGATGTATACCGGCGCAATGGTGGCGACAAAGATCACGAACACCATCGCCACCCCGGCACCCCACAGCCACCACGTGCGGGTGGCCTTGCGGATCACCGCGTAGATGATCACCAGCGCCACCGTGCCCAGGACCAGGCCGACGGCCAGCCCCTTGGCCTGGTCGCCCAGCCACTGCCCGAGGTTCTGGCTGGACAGGCCGTACTTGTGTTCGCGAACGAAGTTCTCGTAGATATTCCATGGCAGCGTCAGCAGCGACGTCAGCACGATGTATTGCAATGCGTAGATGGCTGTCTGCAGCCAGCGGAAGCGGGTGAGGCGCTCGGCGAAGTCGCGCATGCGCGACGACAGCCGCGTGCCCAGCAGCAGCCACGCCACGCCCAGCGCCCACAGGCAGTCCCACAGGATCAGCCAGTATCCCCCCTCGAAATAGGCGTCCGAGTTCGCCCGTTGCGCCGGGGTCAGTTCGGCCATGTAGGCATCGGTAGCCTTGTCCACATCGAACTGCGTGGATTGGCTGGCGGGTTGTTGCGCCACCCGGGTCACCGGCGCCGGCGGCGCCACCGATGTCGGCGGCGACGCCTGCGCCCAGGCGATGTTCACCGTCACCAGCGCGCACAGCGCCAAACCGAAAAGCTTCTTCATGGACGTCCCCCGTCTTGAGAAGCTTGCAAGCTAACCCAAGCCGGAGCCGCCCGCCACATGACTTGCGGCTCGTGCGTGACCCGCGGCCAATCACCGAGACCGTTCGGCGGGGCATTTCTGCCGGAACGGACGCCGCCGACCTCGCCGGCCCAGCGACCACCCGGTCGCGCATCATACGAAGTTTGCCTTTGTAGTTTTCCTTTCCATCCGGCATCATGCGCCGATGGGCAAAGCCGCCACCCCCTCCGCCACCCGCGCCCTGATCCTGGCCGGAGACCTGCGCGTGATCGCCGGCCAGCTCAAGCGGCGGCTGCGCGAACAGGCCAGCCTGGGCGACCTGACCCTGTCCCAGGTGTCGGTGCTGCGCCGACTGGAGAGGGACGGCCCGGCCACCGTGACGACGCTGGCGCGCGCCGAAGGCATGCGCCCGCAGTCGATGGGCGCGAACGTGTCTACCTTGCAGGCTGCCGGTTTCGTCGGCAGCACCGCGGACCCGAGCGACGGTCGCCAGACACTGTGGTCGATCACCCCCGCCTGCCGCGCGTGGATCAAGGCGGGCCGCGCCGCGCGCGAAGACTGGCTGTTCCGCACGCTCCGGCAAAAGCTCACGTCAGCCGAGCAGGAGCAGCTTGCCCAGGCAATGGAACTGCTCAAGCGCGTCGTCGACGCCTGATCCGCACCACCAGGTTCACCCAGCCCTTCCCCGGAAATCCCCGATGTCAGTCACCCCGCTCGACCCGCATGCCGCCCCGATCGCGATCGACCTGCAGAACAACATCGAACGCAGCTTTCCACGCCTCGGCGAGACCGCCACCAGCGCCGGGATCATCGAGCCGCTCGGACATGGCGTCGCCGACGACATGCCGGCGGAATCGTCGAACGCGGAATGAAAGGCACGTTCCGCTCGCTGAAGAACCGCAACTACCGGCTCTGGGCCGGCGGCGCGGTGGTGTCCAACATCGGTACCTGGATGCAGCGCATCGCGCAGGACTGGCTGGTGCTCACCGGGCTGACCCACCACAGCGCCACCGCGGTGGGCGTGGTGATGTCGCTGCAGTTCGGCCCGATGGTGTTGCTGCTGCCGCTGAGCGGCTTTGCCGCCGACCATCTGGATCGACGCAAGCTGTTGATCGCCACGCAGGCGGCGATGGGCGTGCTGGCGCTGGGACTGGGCCTGCTCACCATCAGCGGCGCCGTGCAGTTGTGGCAGGTGTACGCGTTCGCCTTGCTGCTCGGTTGCGTGACCGCGTTCGATTCGCCCGCGCGGCAGACCTTCGTCGCCGAGATGGTGGGCGAGGCCGACCTGTCCAATGCGGTGGCGTTGAATTCCACCTCGTTCAACGCCGCGCGCATGATCGGTCCGGCCGTCGCCGGCCTGCTGATCGCCGGCGTGGGCACGGGTTGGGTGTTCCTTATCAATGCCGCCTCGTTCGCCGCCGTGCTCGTGGCGCTGTGGCGATTGCGCGTAGCCGATCTGCATCGCGCGGAGAAGGCGCTGCGCACCCGCGGCAGCCTCGCCGACGGCTTCCGCTACGTGCGCCAGCGGCCGGACCTGATGGCCGTGCTGTTCATGCTGCTGCTGATCGGCACCTTCGGCCTCAACTTCGCCATCTACATCTCGACCATGGCGGTGAGCGTGTTTCACGCCGGCGCGGGCACGTACGGCCTGCTCACCTCGACCATGGCCATCGGCTCCATCGCCGGCGCCCTGCTCGCCGCCCAGCGCGACAAGCCCAGCATTCCCTTGCTGATGATCGGCGCCGGCGTGTTCGGGCTGGGCTGCATGCTGGCGGCGCTGATGCCGAACGAGCTGCTGTTCGCCGGCGTGCTGGTCATCATCGGCATCTCCGCGCAGACCTTCACCACCTCCACCCTCAGCCTGGCCCAGATGACCACCGCGCCCGCGATGCGCGGACGGGTGATCGCCATCGTGCTGGCGATCGCTATGGGCGGCACCCCGATCGGCGCACCCATCGTCGGCTGGGTGGCCGACACCCTGGGTCCGCGCTGGGCACTGGTCATCGGCGGTGCGTCGGGTATTGGAGCCGCCCTCGTCGCGATACGCTACCTGGCAAGGCACCGCGGCCTGCAGGTGGGTTTCGTCGCCGGGCGGCTGCGGATCAGCACCGATGACAGCGTCACGCCGGGCGACCCTGCACCCTTGCGCTAGACTTTGTCCGGACCCACGGCAACCGCTTGCGGACACTCACGCGGCGAGCCACACGCCAGTTCGGCGAAACGCCGCCGACAACCCAGGCCCGCCATGACCCGACGATTGATCATCGTGCAGCACCATCCCGCCGAAGGCGTCGGCGAGATCGGTGCATGGGCTGACCGGCACGGCATCGCGCTGGAGGTGCATCGCGCGGATCTCGGCGAGTTGCCGTCGGCGGTGCATCACCCGTGCGTGCTGCTCGGCGGTCCGTTTGCCGTCAACGATCCCCCCGCGTGGCTGCAGCACGAACGCGCCTGGTTGCGCGAGCGGATCGCCGATGACGTGCCGGTACTCGGCATCTGCCTCGGCGCGCAGTTGCTGGCCGACGCCCTGGGCGGCCGAATCCAGCCGCTTGACCGCCCCGAGACCGGATGGACCCGCATCGACTTCGCCGACGGCAGCGCACTCGATGCCCTGCAATGGCACGAGGACAGCTTCACCCTGCCGCCGGGCGCCCGCTCGCTGGCCTCGAGCGAAGGGTGCCCGCAGCAGATGTTCGCGCTCGGCACGCACTATCTCGGCATCCAGTTTCATCCCGAGTGGAATGCTGCCCTGGTCGACCGGCTGAACGCCCATTTCGGCGATGCCTCGCCCCTGCCGCGCCACGCCGATGCCGATCGACACGCCCGCATGGCGAAATGGCTCGATCAGCAACTGGACGAGTGGTGGGCGGGCTGAACGCGGCGAGCCGGGTCGGGGTCTCCACGTCGCATGGCGTGCGCCGACGGGTGGCCGATGCCGGGCGAGGCAACAACCGTGCGGATACGAATCGCCCGCGGACGTGATGCCCCGTCGAGCCCGTGGCGGGATGCCGACCCGCTCCACGTCTCCGCTCGGGCAATCGGTCAGGCAACGCTCTCGTGGAATTCGCCCAGCGACGTTTCGGTTTCGGTCAGTCGCTCGCAGGCGATGTCGAGCTGATGGTACTGCGGCGCGAAATCGGTTCGAAACGCGCGATAGGCCGCTTCGCTTCGCCAGCGATCGACCGTGAGGTAACGGCCTTCCACATTCCGGTCGCGCAGCAGGATCGTGCCGATGAATCCGGGTGACTGGCGAAACAGCCGAACCCAGCTGCCATCCTCGCCATAGTGCCGCTCGAACTCGGCGCGCGCGGCCTGCGCGACGGTGAACTCCCACAGGCAGGTGTAGCCATCGTTCATGGATCGACCACCTCGTATTTGCCGGTGCCGCCCCGGTGCGGGCTACTCCGCCGCGCCGCTGACGCCCACGAAACGGTAGCCGACCCCCGGCTCGGTCTTCAACCAGCGCGGCGCTGCCGGATCGTCGCCGAGCTTCTGCCGCAGCCGGCCCACCACGATGCGCAGGTAGTGGGTGTCCTGCACATGGGTCGCGCCCCACACCTCGCGCAGCAGTTGCTGCTGGCTCACCACCCGCCCGGAATGACCGAGCAGCAGGGCAAGCACCGCGTACTCCTTGCGGGTCAACGCGAGCGGCGTGCCGTCGAGCGCCACCTCGCGCCGCGCCAGGTCCACGCTGAGATGGCCATCGTCGTAGCGCGGCGTCATCCCGCCGACGCTG
Organism: Rhodanobacter ginsengisoli; assembly: GCF_042657065.1. NCBI lineage: Bacteria > Pseudomonadati > Pseudomonadota > Gammaproteobacteria > Lysobacterales > Rhodanobacteraceae > Rhodanobacter > Rhodanobacter ginsengisoli. The sequence goes on along the minus strand of NZ_JBHSNF010000001.1, from coordinate 1,185,208 downwards.
GCGGTCGCCCGCGTGCGCAGCAGGGCGCGCACACGCGCCATCAGTTCCTGGATGCCGAACGGCTTGGTCACGTAGTCGTTGGCGCCGTTGTCCAGCGCACGCACCTTTTCGCGTTCCGCGTCGCGCACGGACAGCATCAGTACCGGCACCGTGCTCCATTGGCGCAGCTCGGCCAGCACCTCGTGACCCTCGCGGTCAGGCAGTCCCAGGTCCAGGATCACCAGGTCGGGCGACTGCGTCGCGGCCAGCGCCAGGCCTTCGGCCGCGGTGGCAGCCTGCAGCACGTGGTAGCCCTCGGCGCGCAGACCGATATCGAGGAAGCGACGAATCTGCATCTCGTCGTCGATCACCAGGACGCGCGGTGCCGAGGCATTCATGGGCCGGGCTCCGGCATGGGCGGCAAGGGCAGCATGACGCGGATCGTGGTGCCACCGCCCTCGCCTGGCAAGGCCTCGACACTGCCGCCATGCGCACCGACCATGCCGCGACAGATCGACAGGCCGAGTCCGGTACCTTTCCTGCCGCTGTCGCCGCGCGCGACCGAATAGAACGTGTCGAAGATCCGTGCCCGTTCCTCCGTGGGGATTCCCGGACCGTGATCGACGACCTCGATCCGCAACTGGCCATCCACCTCGTCGACGCGCACCTGCACCGACTCGCCCGGCGGGGAAAAATGCGCGGCGTTTTCCAGGATATTGAACAGCGCCTGCTCGATCAGGGCCGGATGCACGTAGAGCAGCACGGTGTCATGCAGGAACGAGGTTTCGACGGGCAGATCGGGATGGAACTTGCGCACCCGGTTCACCGCCGCCAGCACGACCTCATTGGCATCGACCCAATCGCGGTTGAGCTTCAGCGCGCCGTGGCCGAGACGAGTCATGTCCAGCAGGTTCTGGATATAGCGATCCAGCCGCTGGCCTTCATCGAGAATCGACTGCATCAATTGCTGACGCTCCTCCGGCGACAGCTGCTGCTCGTAGCTGGCCAGCGTGCCGGCGGAACCGATCATGGCCGCCAGGGGCGAACGCAGGTCATGCGACACCGACGACAGCAGCGCGCTGCGCAGGCGTTCGGTCTCGCCCTGCACGCGCGCGTCCTCCAGTGCCTCCGCCAGCCGCGACCGCTCCAGCGCCAGGCCGATGTCCTGGGCCATCGCCACGGCCAGGCCGCGGCGCCCCTCATCGGCGCCATCTGCATCGGCGTCCAGCATCAGCGCGACGACGCCGTGCCGATGGTCGTCCGTGCCCAGCGGCAGCACCCATGCGCCGGCATCGGACTCATACGGCGTCCCTGCGCCGGCCGGTACCGTGTGCTGCTCGGCAAAATCCGCAGCGGCGAGATCCATCCCGGCGGGCGACCAACCCGGCGGCACAGGGCCGACCGCCTCCAGCCCACCGTCGGCGTTGCGCACCACCATCGCCACGCGCGCGGCGAGCGCCTGTGCCATCGCCTCCGCACCTATGCTGCGGATGCTCTGCGCATCGTTGCTGGCCGCCAGCCGCTGGCCGAGGCTGAGCAGTGCCGCCGCACGCGCCTGCGCCAGCCGCAACGAATCCACCTGGCTGGCCAACCGGGTCGCCAGCCGGCTGCACACCAGAGCCACCACCAGGAACAGGCACACCGCCAGCACATCGTCGGCGTCGGCAATGACCAGGGTGTAGCGCGGCGGGGTAAAGAAGAAGTTGTAGCCAAGGAAACACAGCACCGCCGTATAGACGGCCACGCTCATGCGAGTGCGCACCGCCACCGCCAGCACCGCCGTCAGCAGGATCAGCGCAAGATTGGCCGTCGACAGGTACCGGGCCGCGGCGAACGCCGCGGCGAACCCGAGCAGCACCACGCCGGTGGCAAACAGGTAATCCCTGTTTGCCGGCCACTTCGCATGGGGACGCGTTGAATCGGACATGCCTGGCTACCGGGTCGGGTGGGCACACGTTAATGCATCCGGGTCGCTCGCGCCGGGCCGGTCGCCATCGGCTCAGATCGCCACCTGGGCACCCAGCTCGATGATGCGGTTGCCGGGAATCTGGAAGAACGCGGTGGCCGCCCTGGCATTGCGCGCCATGAACACGAACAGCCGGTTGCGCCACAGGGCCATGCCGGGCCGGTGTGCGCCCGGCACGATGCTCTCGCGCGAAATGAAGAACGTGGTGTCCATCAGGTCGAAGTTCATGCCGTCGTGACCGAGCCGGGTCAGCCGGGCCGGCACATCCGGATCCTCGTCAAAGCCGAAGCGCAGGCGCATCTGCGCGAAGCCGTCCGCGAGCTCCGTCCACTCGACCTGCTCCTGCGGTTCGGAACGCGGTGTGTCGAGGGTTTCCACCGTCAGCAGCACGTTGCGCTGGTGCAACACCTTGTTGTGCTTCAGGTTATGCAGCAGCGAATGCGGCACCAGCCCGGCATCGGCAGTCAGGAACACCGCGGTACCGGCCACCCGCATCGGCGGGTGCGTGCGCAAATTGGCGATGAACGGCGACAGTGCCAGGCCGCTCTGCTGCATCTCGCGCATGACCAGCACGCGACCGCGTCGCCACGTCGTCATCAACAGGAACACCACCCCGCCCAGGGCCAGCGGAAACCAGCCGCCCGACTCGACCTTGATGATATTGGCACCGAAAAACGCCATGTCCACGGTGAGCAGCCCGATTCCCGTCGCCGCCACCGCAAGCCGGCTCCAGCGCCACTGATAGCGGGCCACGATGAGTGCCAGCAACGTGGTGATCACCATCGTGCCGGTCACCGCGATGCCATAGGCGGAGCCGAGGTTGTCCGACGAACGGAAGCCGAGCACCGCGCAAACGATCAGTATCAGCAGCACGCGGTTGACCCACGGCACGAACACCTGCCCCGACATCTCGTGCGAGGTATGCACCACGCGCATGCGCGGCACGTAGCCCAGCTGCATCGCCTCGCGGGTCATCGAGAACGCACCGGAGATCACCGCCTGCGAGGCGATCACCGTGGCCGCCGTGGCCAGCGCGATCATCGGATACAGCAATGCCCGCGGCACCAGGTGATAGAACGGGTTGGCCACCGCCGACGGATCGTGCAGCACCAGCGCGCCCTGCCCGAAGTAATTGAGCACCAGCGCCGGCAGCACGAAATTGAACCAGGCCAGCCGGATCGGCGTCTTGCCGAAGTGGCCCATGTCCGCATACAGCGCCTCGGTACCCGTCACCGCCAGCACCACCGCACCCAGTGCGAAGAACGCCTCGGCATGATTGCGCAGGAAGAACGCCACGCCGTAGTACGGATTCAGTGCGCGCAGCACTTCCGGATGGTGGGCGATGCCCACCACGCCGAGACTGGCGATGCTGAGGAACCAGACCACGCAGACCGGCCCGAACACCGCGCCGATCCGCTCGGTGCCATGGCGCTGCAGCCAGAACAGCGACACGATCACGCCCACGGTGATCGGCACCACGTAGCGCTGCAGGGTGGGCGCGGCCACCTCGAGCCCCTCCACCGCCGACAGCACCGAGATCGCCGGCGTGATCACGCCGTCGCCGTAGAACAATGCCGCGCCGAAGATGCCGAGCATGATGATGATCAGGCGCAACCGGGGCACGTCGCGGACACTGCGCTGGGCCAGCGCCATCAGCGCCATGATGCCGCCCTCGCCCTTGTTGTCGGCGCGCATGATGAACAGCAGATACTTCAGCGACACCACGATGATCAGCGACCAGAACACCAGGCTCAGCGCGCCCAGCACGTTGGCCGGCGTCGCCGCCACGCCATGCGGGCCGAACACCTCCTTCAAGGTGTACAGCGGACTGGTGCCGATATCGCCATAGACGACGCCGACGGCGCCGAGCGCGAGGGCGGCCAGCCGACCCCTGCTTTGCTGTTGTTCCATGGCTCAGCTCCCTTCGCGCAGCGAGCGGCCATCGAAGGCGCGTGGCGGTTCGTACTCCGGAACGCGCGCCGATGGCTGCCGGGCAGGCCATGAAATGGATCGGAAACCTTTGCAGAACATCCGTGCATGCCTCGCCTGGAGAAGACGCGCACTCTAGGCAAGCGGCCGTAAGAACGGGATAGCGCGCAACGCGCAAAGCATAAAATTGCCGTAAAGATGTATGGCCGCAACGCTGACTCGTCGTGTCGCGGGAAACCGCCTAGCCGGCCGGGGCCTTGTTCCTGGCCGGGCGGCGCTTGCCCGCGCGGGCCTTTTCCGCCAGCTGGATGCGTTGCGCATTCATGATCGCGGGGAGCAGCCCGGGAAAGCGCTGCTCGATCTCGGCGCAACGGGTGGTGTTGAGCATCTCCACGCCCTGCCGCTCGCTGCGGATCAGCCCGGCCTCGCGCAGCGTGCGGAAGTGCTGCGACAGCGTGGACTTGGGAATCGAGCGGTCGATCACCTGCAGGAACGTCGAGCAGGTCTGCGCGCAGCCGGCACCGGCCATGTCGGCATAGATCGCCACGCGCACCGGATCGGACAGCGCATGCAGGATGCCCTCCACGGTGATGTCGTCGATGGATGGATGGATCAGCGGCTTCATGAAATCGATGGTAGCAGCCCTTGACTATTAGTTCCATAGTTCATACTTTACGAACCACGGAAGTTTCGAACCATCGGAATTTCAACCCAGGTCACCCCACCCACCAGGACATCGTCATGAGCAAACTCACAGGTAAAGTCGCCCTCGTCACCGGCGCATCCAAGGGCATTGGCGCCGCCATCGCCCGATCGCTGGCCGCCGAAGGCGCCTCCGTCGTGGTCAACTACGCGTCCAGCAAGGCCGGCGCCGACGCCATCGTCGCCGGGATCGCCGCGGCCGGCGGCAAGGCCGTCGCCGTCAAGGGCGACGTGTCGAAGGCGGCCGACGCCCAGGCCATCGTCGAAGCGGCCGTCAAGCACTTCGGCAAGCTGGACGTGCTGGTCAACAACTCGGGCGTCTACGAGTTCGCGCCGCTGGAGGCGATCACCGAGGAGCACTTCCACAAGCAGTTCAACGTCAACGTACTCGGCCTGCTGCTGGTCACCCAGGCAGCCGCCAGGCACCTCGGCGAAGGTGCCAGCATCATCAACGTCGGCTCGCTGGTGTCGCGCCTGCTGCCGCCCGCCAGTGCGGTCTACACCGCCACCAAGAGTGCAGTGAACGGCATTACCGGCGTGCTCGCGCAGGAGCTCGGGCCGCGCAAGATCCGCGTCAATGCGGTCAACCCCGGCATCGTGGAAACCGAAGGCACCCATACCGCCGGTTTCATCGGTTCCGACTTCGAAGCCGGCGCCGTCACGCAGACCCCGCTGGGCCGCATCGGCCAGCCGAACGACATCGCCTCGATCGTGACCTTCCTGGCCTCGGACGACTCGTACTGGCTGAGCGGCGAGCAGCTGTACGCCAGCGGCGGCATGCGCTGACCGGAAGTCGTTGCCGGCGCCGGCGCACCCATGCCGGGTGCGCCGGCGCATGGGTCCCGCCGCGGCCGGAGTTCCCGTCCTCGCCAATGGAATCGGCCGCGCGCGGCAACGGACCCGATCGGCCGGGGATAAGATGACCGCGGGGTCGGCCGGCCCGATCCGCCCGCGTCGGCGCGGGCGCGGGGCTTGCCGACAGACCCCGCGCACCCGGCATCAGCCATTGAGGGAGCCTCCCCATGTCACCTCGCGTCTTCGAATTTTCCAGCCCGGCGGGTTATCGACTGTCCGGCCGTCTCGAGCTTCCCGATGCGCCGGTGCGCGGCTGGGCGCTGCTGGCGCACTGCTTCACCTGCGGCAAGGACAATCTGGCGGCCGTGCGCATCGGCCGGGCGCTGGCCCGTGCCGGCATCGGCACGCTGCGTTTCGACTTCGCCGGCCTCGGTGCCAGTGGCGGCGAATTCGCCGGCAGCACGTTTGGTGCCGACGTGCGCGACCTGGTCGCCGCGAACCAGGCAATGAGCGATGCCGGCATGGCGCCCGCGCTGTTGCTCGGCCACAGCCTCGGTGGCACGGCCGCACTGGCCGCCGCCGGCGACATGCCGAATATCCGCGCAGTCGCCACCATCGCGGCCCCGTTCGACGTGACCCACGTGCTCGGGCTGTTCACGCCGGCCGAACTGGCGGCGATCGAGGAGCACGGCGAGGCGGAAGTGCAGCTGGCCGGACGGCCGTTCCGGATTCGCCAGAGCTTCATCGACGATCTGCAGCAGCACGACCAGGCCGGCCGCATCGCGGCGCTCGGTCGACCGCTGCTGATCCTGCATGCGCCCCGCGACGAACTGGTCGAAGTCGACAACGCCAGCCGCATCTTCATGGCAGCCCACTACCCCAAGAGTCTGGTCTCGCTCGACGATGCCGACCACCTGCTGTCGCGCCAGGCCGACGTGGACTATGCCGCGTCGATCATCATCAGCTGGTCCGCGCGCTACCTGCAACCCGTGCCGGAGTCCCGCGAGCACGGCCAGCAAGGCGACGTGGTGGCCGAGGAAACCGGTGCCGGGCGCTTCCAGTTGGCGATCCACGCCGGCGGCATCCGTTTTCTCGCCGACGAACCGGTCAGCGCCGGCGGCCTCGGCACCGGCCCGACCCCCTACGACCTGGTCTCGGCCGGCCTCGCCGCCTGCACCACGATGACCTTGCGCCTGTATGCCGAGCACAAGGGCCTGCCCGTCGGCCGCATCCGCACGGCGGTCGGCCACATGCGCCAGCCCGACGCGGACATCCCCGACCTGTTCACCCGCACCATCGCCATCGAGGGGCCGCTCGACGACGCCCAGCGTCGGCGCCTGCTGGAAATCGCCGAACGCTGCCCGGTCGACCGCACCCTGGTCAACGGCTCACGCGTCGAGACGACGCTGAGCGAACCGCCCGCAGCCGCCGAGCCGGTCGAGGCACACGCCGAGTCGATGCAGCGGCTGATGACGGCGGACGATCCCACGGCAGCCTAGATGAAGGCGGACGCGAGCAGCGCCCGGCTTCACCTTGCCTCGAGCGCATCCAGGAAACCGGGCGGCAGCGGGAACGTGCCAAACCAGCCGCGTCGGGTGCCGGACAGCACGCGCAGCATCTGACCGCGGCCACCGGGCAGGCGCGACAGCGGATGGAAGCCGAGGTCGCGCATGCGCGCCCAGCCATCGCGCTCGGACTGGAACAGCGGGGTCAGCCAGCGGCTCCAGAAGTGATAGATGCGCAGATGGTCGCGCCGCACGTGCGCGTAGCGGGCGAACGCTTCGGCCGTGCCCGCGCTTTCGCGCAACGCATCGCGCAGGGCGACGGCGTCGAGCAGGGCCATGTTCACGCCCTGCCCCAGCAGCGGACTCATCGCGTGGGCCGCATCGCCGAGCAACACGGCGCGGCCGCGATGCCAGCGGCGATGCATGGTGTCGCGATAACGCGCCTGCGCCAGCCCGCCGGGCACGGCGATGCCGGCCAGGCGTTCGCAGGCCCGCGGCCACACCGCGTGCACCCCGGCGCGCCAGGTGGGCTCATCGTGTTCGCGCGCCAGCTCGGCCGCCGGCAGACTCCAGAAAAAACTCAGCCGCGGCACCGGATCACCCGGTCGCGTGCCCACCGGCAACATGCCGACCATGCGCCGCGCGCCGACGTAACGCTGCTGCAGCACGTCGGTCCACGGCCAGTCGCCGGCCGGCACCAGACACCATTGCGCACCCCAGGGATAGGGCTTGTCCACCCGCGGCCTGGCCACCTGCGTGCGCAGGCCGGAGGCCGCGCCGTCGGCCAGCACGATCAGGTCGAAGCCGTCGTGGCAACGCGCCCGATCGTCGTACAGCGCGCCGCGCTCGGCATCGATGCGCGTGATGTGCACCCCGCAGTGCAGTTGCCGGCCCTGCGTCCACGCCGCATCGAGCAGCGCGAACAGCGCGGCACGCTGCATGCCGAGTCCCTGCAGGCGCGGATCGAGCTCGGCGTAGCGCATGTCCATCACCGGCCGCCCGCTCACCGTCTCGCCGTACAGCCGCGCGACCGGCGCGGCATGTTCCCGCGCCGCATCGAGCAGGCCCAGCTGCCACAGCACCAGCTGCCCCACCGGCTGCAACAGGAACCCGGCGCCGACCGGCCCCAGCTCGGCGGTTCGCTCGAACACCTCCACATCGTGCCCGTCGCCCGCCAGCATCAACGCCGTGGCCTGTCCGCCCGTGCCGTAGCCGACCACCGCCACCCGCAACCGCTTCGCCATCCGTGTCCGTCCCCTGCCCCCGTGACGGGAAAGTCTAGCCGGTCGCGCCGGCTCGGCCATGCGGCGAAGGGAGGCGGCGGTCCGGCCTGCGCCCACTCGGAAAATCCTGGAGAAGAACGGCAGCAGGCGGCCCCGGCGGTCGCGGATGATCAGGTTGCCTGCCTGTGCCAGCCATGACGTGGCGACCCGGTGCACCGCCCGCGCCCCGCGACACAGGAACAATGCAGCGAGTCCACCCAGCGCAACCACGGTCCTGATGCGGGCCGCAGCCGGTATCCACAACAAACGCCCGGGCGCGCAGAATAGGCTGTCGGCGATGCCCGCGTCGCCCCTGATGGCCGCCGGCCAACTGCCCACGGGTGGAAGCCCATGCTGGATTCAGATGCCATCGTGATCGGTGCCGGTCCCGCCGGACTGGCCTGTGCCGCGACGCTTGCCCACCGCGGCGTCAAGGCCACGATGCTCGAAAAGGCCGACGCGATCGCCCCGGTCTGGCGACGCCACTACGACCGCCTGCACCTGCACACCGATCGCGGCCACTCCGGCCTGCCCGGCCTGGCGATGCCACGCAGCTACCCGCGCTATCCGTCGCGCGCCCAGGTCGTCGCCTACCTCGAACGCTACGCCGAACACTTCGATCTGCGCCCGGTCTTCCACAGCACGGTGCAGACGATCCGCCGCGACGACACGAAATGGCGCGTCGACACCGCGACAGCTCGGCACACGGCACCGGTAGTGGTGCTGGCCACCGGCTGGGCCGACTTCCCGTACACGCCCAGCTGGCCCGGACAGGACGACTATCGCGGCGAGATCCTTCACAGCAGCCGCTACCGCAACCCGACTGCGTATGCGGGCAAGCGCGTGCTGGTGGTCGGTTTCGGCAATTCCGGTGGCGAGATTGCACTGGACCTGGCCGAGGCGGACGTCGACGTCACGCTGGCCGTGCGCGGCCCGGTGAAGATCCTGCCGCGCGACCTGCTCGGCCTGCCGATCCTCAGCTGGGCGATCATGCAGTCCTGGCTGCCGCCCCGCGTGGCCGACTTCATCGACGCGCCGCTGCTCCGCCTCGCCGTCGGCTCCACCCGCAAGCTGGGACTGCAGACGGTGCGCAAGGGCCCGCTGCGGATGATCGCGGAAGACCACCGCATACCGCTGCTGGATGTCGGTACGCTGGCCAGGATCCGGGACGGCTCGATCAAGCTGCGGAGCGGCATCGCCCGCTTCAGCGCAGACGGCGTGGCTTTTGCCGAAGGGCCAACTGAGCCGTTCGACGTGGTGGTGCTGGCCACCGGCTTTCGACCCGACCTGCGTCCGCTGCTGCCGGAGGCGGCGGGCGTATTCGATGCGCACGGGCTGCCGTTGATGACGGGCCGTGCCACCACCGAGCCGGGACTGTTTTTCTGCGGCCACCTGGTGGTACCCACCGGGCAGCTGCGCGAGATCGGCATCGAGGCGCAGCGCATCGCGCAGCTCGCCGCCGCGTATTTGTCACGCTGAAGACGCTGCCTGTCGGTCGGCAGGCCGGTCAACGGATTTTCACGGGCGCCGCGGCGCCGGAGGACAGACCCATGAAACGTTTGCCATTGCTGCTGTCGATCGTCGCGATCACGCCGCCGTCCATCGCCCATGCCGACGACTGCGCCCACGCAACCACCCAGGCGGCCATGACCCTGTGCGCCGACCAGGCCTACCGGAATGCCGACGCCGAAATGAACGTCGTCTACCGGCAGGTCCTCGGCCGACTGAAAGGCGACAAGGACGGCACCCAGTTGCTCGTCACCGCGCAGCGGCGCTGGCTCGCCTTTCGCGATGCCGAGTGCGCCCGCTCCACGTCGGCCAGTGCGCAGGGCAGTATCCATTCGATGCTGCTGAGCCAGTGCCGCGCCGACCTGACCCGCAAGCGCATCGGCGAACTCGAGGCCTACCGGCAGTGCCAGCAAGGTGATCTGAGCTGTCAGGTACTGGGGCCGTGATGGCTCACGGCAGTCCGGCGGACTTCGACGCCGCCAGGTGGACGGAGCGACCGCCCGCCGATCGCTGAGCCAACGGCGATGCGACCCGCAAGGAAATCCGCGGCGGACCCGGCCCGCCGAAAATGTTCAAACCGCCCGTGGCCGCTCAAGCGCCCCGCGGCCACCCGACGCCGGCGCTCGCCGCCGCGACCCGATCGGCACCGGGCCGGTTCCATCCGGCAGAGCCGCGGCGACCGGCCCGTATCAGGCGTGCGTGTGCGAGGCGTATTTCTTGACGGCCTTGTCGATCGCGGGACCCGCCTTGGCGAGGTCGTCGGGGATCATCACCGGGTGGAGTTCGATGCTGGCGTCGAGCGCGAGGAACCACGGCTCGGCGATCGCCGGGATCTGCGAGGCTTCCTTCATCTCCAGGAAAATGAAGCCCGTGCGTTGCCCGTGGTTGTCCGTGAAGTACGCCGCCTCCGGCTTCTGGTCGGCCAGTATCGACTCGATCGTCTCGCCGAGCTTGCCCGCCTTGGCGGCGGCATTGCCCGACTCGACGGGAATATTGACCTTGAGCATGAATCGCATGACACGCCTCCTGAACATTCGCGTTCGTGAAAACACGGTTTGCCTTCGAGGCCGGCGCTGATTCGCCGCCCGCACGGATCAGCGCGGCAGTCGGGCGGAGTGCCTTGCCCGGCGGCGGCAGTGGCGCGGCGAGAACCACCGGCAGGGGCGGACGAGGCATCGGCGAAAGCGTATACCCGTTTGTCGTGGTCGGCGCGGCTCGCCAGCGCGACATCGAGCGTGTCGACGCCGGAAGATATTCATCCACGTCGATCCCTCCGCCGACTGCATCATGGTGCGCGACGACCTCGCCTCGCCGGAGCCGGCCAGCGCGCGGGAATACGCGGCGTGCGAAGAACGCGTACTTGGCTCATTCGACGATCTGCAGGAAGATCGACCATGAGCCGACGTCACGGACCCCGGCGTACGTGCTCTTCGAGCCGGGCCATCGACCTGGTTTTTCGTCACGGGAACCCGCCCGACCACCGATCCGTGGAGCCTGCATGATCCGCCTGATTCTCACGTCCGCCGCCCTCTCGCTTGCCGTCGCCGCCCCTGCCGCCACCGCCCCTGCCGCTTCGACCGCATCCGCCGTTCCCGCGCCGCTGGCGTTTCGCATCGACGAAGGACGCATCATCAATGCGTTCTATCGGCACGGGCCGATCGCCGCCCATCTGCTGCTGCGCTCGGGCGACCAGCCGCGCATCCTGGTCGCGTTTCCCGCCGGCAACAGCGGGGTCGGCGTGTGGTTCGGGCAGACCGCCAAGCCGGTCGCCTGGACGCTGGACCAGGCGCCGCAGCCGCTGACGATGAAGGACGCCCGCGGACGTCCGCTGCGCGGCATCACCGCGGTGGCGACGCTCGATACCGAGTCGCTGAAGCTGCGCCAGGCGGTGCTGTCGTCCATCCGCGTGTTGCGCGACTACGAGGTGCTTGGCAAGGCACCCGCCCAGGTGCTGACGCCGCCGACGGTCGACCACGGGGCGCTGGTCTGGGCGCGCGACCGGCTGGATGGCGCGCCGGGCTACCGGCTCACGCTGACGCCGCTCGATGGCGCGACGGTCACGTCGACCGGACTGGTCGGCAGCCGGGGCCATCTCCGCGTCCGCATCACCGCCCTCACCGGCGAGACGCCGCTGCAGCCGCTGCAAGGCAAGACGCTGCTGAATGCCGACGCGCGGCCCGACCCGCGGGCGCGCGACGCGCTGTCGTTCCTCGCCTACCGGCAGAAATTCCTGGCCGGCTCGTGGCGCTTCGACACCTACTTCGGGCGCGACACCCTGATGTCGCTGCGGCTGCTGATGCCGGTGCTGCAACCCACCGCGGTCGAGGACGGCATCAGCTCGGTGCTGGCCCGGCTGGCGCCGGATGGCGAGGTCTCCCACGAAGAAGGCATCGGCGAATTCGCCGTGCTGCAGAACGAGCACGACGGCAAGGGGCGGGTCGACACGCCGAGCTACGACTACGGCATGGTCGATGACGACTTCATGCTGGCGCCGGTCGCGGCCGCATGGCTGCTCGAGCACCCACAGGGTCGCGAACGCGCGGCCGCGTTCCTGGCGCGCTCGGGCGCCGATGGCGTCAGCGACGGCAACCGGCTGGTGCGCAACTTCGCCTGGGTGGTCGAGCGCACTGCCGCGTTCGCCGCCGCCCCGAAAGTCGACAACATGGTCGGCATCAAACCGGGGCGCATGACCGGACAATGGCGCGACAGCCAGGAAGGCTTGGGACGGGGCCACTACCCCTACGACGTCAACGCGGTCTGGGTGCCGGCCGCACTCGATGCCATCGAACGCTTCGCCCGCACCGGCCTGCTCGATCACTACGGTACCGCCACCCAGCGCGCCGCACTGAAGCGCGCCGGCCAGCAGGCCGCGGTGTGGCACCGCCGGGCCCCGTCGCTGTTCTCCGTGACATTGCCCAATCAGCGCGCCCGCCAGGACATCGTCGACTATGCCAGGGCCGTCGGCGTGCCGGCGCAGCCCGCCCTGAGCTCGCTCGGCAGCGCGCCGCTGGTGTTCAACGCGCTGTCGCTGGATACCGACGGCACGCCGGTGCCGGTGCTCCATTCCGACGATGGCTTCGCCCTCCTGTTCGGCACGCTCAAGCCGGCACAGGTCGAGCAGATGGTCACCTCGATGATGCGCCCCTTCCCCGCCGGCCTGATGACCAGCGTGGGCCTGCTGGTGGCCGATCCCGCCTACGCCTCCGCCGCCGCCCAGTCACGCTTCGGCGCCACCGCCTACCACGGCACCGTGGTCTGGTCCTGGCAGCAGGCGATCCTCGCCGCCGGCCTGAAACGCCAACTGGCCCGTACCGACCTGCCCCCACCGCTGCGCGCCAGACTGCTCGCCGCCGAACACTCCCTCTGGTCCGCGATCGACGCCGCCAACGCCGTCCGCAACTCCGAACTGTGGTCATGGACCTACACCGACGGCCACTACCACGTCGCCCCGTTCGGCGCCTCCAAGGCCGACGCCGACGAAAGCAACGCCGCCCAACTCTGGAGCACCGTCTACCTGGCCTTGAAGCCGCCGGTGACGACGCCAAAGCCGGCGACGGACAAGGCGAAATGAGGCGTCGAACGCACGCATGAAGCTCGAAGCCCCCGATCGATGCAAATCGGGGGCCAGCCGCCTGGGTCGAGTACCGCAACTCGCCCCAGGCGCTTCGATCCGGAAGCTCGAGCCATGGAAGCCCGCTCTCCACCCCAATTTCTCCAGCAGCCGAGCTTGTTGCCCGAGTGCCCGGGAAATGTTCCCGGCACGCCGAGCAACCCAGCCCGGAGAGCCGAGCAAAAAGCCCGGACGGCCGAGCTATTTTCTCGGCGCGCGAAACAATTTGCCCGGCACGCCGAGCAGCTGAACTCGACAAGCCGGGAAAAAAAGCTCGGGCCTCCGAGCCTTTTGATCGGCAGGCCAGTGAAATTGCTCGGAGCGCCGAGCTGCGAACTCGGACCGCCGAGCAAAAAGCTCGGCGGTCCAGACATTTCTTTCGGCGGATCGGGCGGAAAGCCCGGCGATTGAGGTTCCCCGCACCGACCTTGGCCCCGCGACTGCGGCGCCCGCCCAGAGAAGCCCGACGTTTGCGACAAAAAGGTGGACACATCGAGCGCCGTACTCGGTTCCTCATCCACGACTCGCGTCAGTGGTAAATGGCTAGACAGCCATCGCTCATTCGTCGTGCGTCGCCTCGATCAGAAGCGCCTCATAGGCATCCCATCGCCCGCCCAGCCCCACCAGCCACCACGAAAGAAAGTAGGCGAGGAAGAGTGCCCACAGCAGCAGACCGCCCACCATGTGCACCTGTCCGAACGCTTGCCAGTCACCAAAGCGCCAGTCCTTGAACTGCAGGTAGAGGATGGCCAACAGCGGCAGGACGCCCAGTCGCTGCAGGCTACCCGTGAAGAGTCCCGTGCGATACGCAAGCGACGACTTGCGTGCGCTCAGGTAGCGCAGCCGCCGTGCCAGTTCGGCTATTGGAAAGCCCCTCATCTCCTTCACAAGTACTTGCCACCGGTCATAGTCGCGATCCAGCTCGCGCGACAGCTTGTCGTGTCTGCGGTAGAACGTGCGCCATTCGCGCCGGAGCATGCAGACAAAGCCGATCAGCATAGCGATCACACTGAGCCAAATGCCCATTTGCAGAACTAGCAACGCAACGCTCGACTTCACGAACGGTGCCGCGGTACACACCGAGACAAGCAGCCCTACAGAAGCCAACGCAGCGCGGCGCTCCAACGCCCCCAGCTTTTCATCAGAAACATCCCTGGCATATTTTTCGATCTTCTTCTCGATCAATGCATAGGTAAGTGGTTCGTTCGTCATGGGCGTCCCAGCAGGCGATTTCATCGGCGTCATCATGGCGCAACGCCCGGTATACAGCGAGAGCACGCCGCACTGTTCCCGACTCGCCCGCCCTTTTCGGCTAACCTGGTGCGAGGGAGATCGAATGGCTTACTGGTGGGTCAACCACAAACAGACGCGCGACCACGAAATTCGTGGTGGCTACCTGTGGTCGCCCTACCGAAATACGAACGGCGCCTTCAACCAGACCTACGAAAACATGAAGCTCGTACGCCCGGGAGATATCGTGTTCTCGTATGCCCACGGCGGCATCGGTGCCGTCGGTCGTGTCACTGAATCCGCCACACCCAGTCCCAAGCCGCTCGAATTTGGCAACGTGGGCGATTACTGGTCCAACGAGGGTTCGCTTGTCGACGTGGATTTCAAGCAGGCCCACCGCCCGCTACAGCCCAAGGCGCACATCGCGTCCATCGGCCCGATGCTCCCCAACCGCTATTCACCGCTGCAGAAAAACGGCAACGGCAATCAGGGCTGCTACCTCGCCGGCATCTCCGATGCGCTTGGCCATGTACTGATGGCGCTACTGGACATGCAGCAGGTACGCGAACTCGATCAGCCTTCACCGTACATGATCGACCAAGTACCCAACGCCCATGTGCTGGACGATATCCACCGCATCGAGTCGGACCCATTGATCCCGGAAACCCAGCGCCTTCAGCTCGCCAAAGCGCGCGTCGGCCAAGGCTTCTTCCGCAAACAGGTGATCCTTCTCGACAACGCCTGCCGCGTCACTGGCGTCACCGACACCCGCCTGCTGATCGCCAGCCACATCAAACCCTGGCGCGAAGCCAACAACGCCGAACGCCTCAGCGGCCACAACGGCCTGCTGCTCTCGCCGCATGTCGACGCGCTCTTCGACGAGCAGTTCATCACCTTTGAAGACGACGGAAAGATGCATGTGCACCCGTCGCTGTCACGCGATGTGCTTGAACGATGGTCGATTGATCCCAGCAAGTGCGTTGAGCGGTTCCGGCCGGAGCAAACGACGTTTCTTGCGCACCATCGGGACTTGTTTGCCCGGAAATCGACGTCCGTCTAGCAGCTCATAAGTGAAAGCTTATCTGGATCAGAGCCCCTTCCTACGCAGCCAGCACCGCCAACTCGATCCGATACCCCACTGCATTCAGCGCTGCCTCCACCTGCTCCAGCTTCGAGCTGTGCCGCAGATCGAGCAGGCGATCGACTTGCGGCAGGTGCACGTCGAGCAGGCGGGCCAGATCAGCCTTGCGCAGCCCCTTGGCCTGCATCGCTTGATACAGGCCGATCTTGGCTACTGCCAGCGGCGGAAGACTGACCAGTCGCTGGCCGCGCTTGCGTTCGCTGGGCACCGGGATGGGGCGGCGATCCTGCATGTACAGCTGCAGCGTGGTCTCGATGCCATCCACGGCCTCGCGCAGCGCTTCTTCTTCAGTGTCGCCCACGCTGGAACACTCCGGCAGGTCAGGACACGTCACCATCACCGCGCCTTCGACACGCGTCAGCTTGACCGGGTATTTCATCGTTGCTCCTTCGCTTCTTGTTCGTGCGGCGCGGGCTCACAGACCCGGGTCCTTCAGGATCTTTTTCCGCAGCGGCTCGGGCATCTCCTTCGATCCATGCGACGGAAACACCGAAGTTCGCCCCCTGTACCGCGCCATCAGGTGACTACCTTTGCCGGACTCAAAACGCACGCCCTGTCGCCTGAGCCATCGCTGGAACTCGCTGTATTTCATCGCCACATCCCTATGGGCACGAGCCCAGCGTAACAACATTTTTGTTGCAAGCAACATAAATGTTGTTTTCGCCGATCCCTGCGCAGAACCGAGGCCATCGCTCCATCGCCCGCGCAGCGGGCGCACCGAGTGCGGGCCATGGCTAGGGCATGGCGAAGGCATGGCGAAGGCATGGATGCCTGAGTTGAGGCAACGCAGGAGCGGTTGCCCGATGCCAGAGTTGAGGCAACGCAGGAGCAGTTGCCCGATGCCCGTTCGAAAAGCCCGGCCCCGGCTCACGGACTTGCCGGGCATGGCGAGGGCATGGATGCCCGAGTTGAGGCAACGCAGGAGCGGTTGCCCGATGCCCGGCAAACGCCAAGTGGGGTGGCCTTCTCTGTTGGTTACTTTTCTTTACTCCGGGCATCCTGCCCTCCGCCCTTCGGGTCGGCTTCGCCGTTCGCGCCCGTTCCGGACGGGCGCGTGGCCACGCAAGAGAAAAGTGACTCGGGCGCCGAAGGCGCACGAAAGCCTTTCGCTTGCCAGCCAGATCGCACCAGCGTAGCTACTCAAGACGCTGGATCCCAGCGTTCGCTGGGATGACGGCAAATTAAGAAGGCCCTCCAGTTGGCCGGCATCCTCAGGCACCTCGTTTGATCAGCAAGACCAACGCGATGAATCAGACGGCCGTGCGGCCACGCCAAAACGCATCACGCCCTGCCGATGCCATCCAACGCCACCATCACCTCCTCCCCCAACCGCAACCCCGCCACCGCCAGGTTCTCGCGCAAATGCCCCAGCGACGACGTGCCGGGGATCAACAGGATGTTGGGTGCCCGCGCCAGCAACCAGGCCAGCGCCACCTGCATCGGTGTGGTCCCGAGGCTGGTGGCCACGTCCGACAACGTCTGCGATTGCAGCGGCGTGAAACCGCCCAGCGGGAAGAACGGCACGTAGGCGATGCCCTGGGCGGCGAGCGCATCGACGAAGGCATCGTCCGCGCGATGAGCGAGGTTGAACTGGTTTTGCACACAGACCACCGGCGCGATGCGCTGCGCTTCGGCGACCTGGCTGGGGGTGACGTTGCTCAGGCCCAGGTGCCGGATCAAACCCTGCTGCTGCAGCTCGGCCAGCGCGCTGAACTGCGGCTCGATCGAACCTTCGGCCGGCGCATGGACGTCGCCCATGATGCGCAGGTTGACCACGTCCAATACGTCCAGCCCGAGGTTGCGCAGATTGTCGTGCACCGCCCGCACCAGCTCGGCCGGGCTCTGTGCCGGATGCCACGAGGCATCCTCGCCGCGCCGCGCGCCCACCTTGGTGACGATCACCAGCTCGTCGGCGTACGGGTGCAGCGCCTCACGAATGAGCCGGTTGGTGACGTGCGGGCCGTAGAAGTCGCTGGTGTCGATGTGGTTGACGCCGGCGGCCACCGCTTCGCGCAACACCGCCAGCGCGGCGGCGTGGTCCCTGGGTGGGCCGTACACGCCGGGCCCGGCCAGCTGCATGGCGCCGTAGCCCACGCGGTGGACGGTGCGATCGCCGAGCGAAAAGTTGCCTGCCTGCGCCAGCTTGTTCATGGAGTGCTCCGGGATCACGAGGGTGGGGACGGGATGAACTATAGGCACCACGCGACCATCTGATAATCCGGCACAATCGGCACGGGTTGTACGGAGTGCAGGACAATGGCGGCCGAGCTGCAGGATCTCTACGCGTTTCTCTCGGTGGTGCAGGCGGGCGGCTTTCGCGAGGCCGCACGTAGCGGCAGCGATTCGGCCTCCCGGCTCAGCGAGGCGGTGCGACGACTGGAAACGCGGCTGGGCATGCGCCTGCTCCATCGCACCACGCGCAGCGTGTCGCCCACCGAGGCGGGCGCGCGCCTGGCCGAGCGGCTGGCCCCGGCGCTGGCCGAAGTGGAAGCCTCACTGGACGTGGTCAACCACTTCCGCGACCGCCCTGCCGGCACGCTGCGGCTCAACGTGCCGGCCAACGTGGCGCGCACGGTGCTGCCGCCGATCGTCACGCCGTTCCTCAAGCGCTACCCCGAGATCCGGCTGGAGGTGATCGTCGAGGACAGCCTGGTCGACCTGCTGGCCGCCAATTGCGATGCCGGCATCCGCTACGACGAGCGGCTGGAGCAGGACATGATCGCGCTGCCGATCGGTCCGCGCACGCAACGCATGATCACCGCCGCCGCGCCCGACTATCTGGAGGCGCACGGTCGCCCGGAACATCCGCGCGACCTGCTGCAGCATGCCTGCATGCGCGGGCAGTTCTCCGGCGGCGCGATTCCGGCGTGGGAGTTCGAGCGCGACGGCGAGATCGTGCGCATCGACCCGCCCGGCCCGTTGCAGGTGCGCCTGGGCGCCGCCTTCGATCTGGCGGTACAGGCGGCCATCGACGGCCTGGGCATCATCCACCTGTTCGAGGACTGGCTGCGCCCGCACATCGACAGCGGCGCACTGGTGCCGGTGCTCGAGCCGTGGTGGCAAAGCTTCAGTGGTCCGTATCTGTATTACTCCGGCCGCCGCCACCTGCCCTCGCCGCTGCGGGCCTTTGTCGATTTCATCCGCGAGACCTGAGGCGCTCCGCACCGCCGCGCATCGCCTCGACCGGGTTCGGCCCCTACCTGTCGGCAAACAGGGCCTGGATCCGCCCATAAGGCATGGCGCCCTCGGCCAGCGACTCGGAGCGCCCGTTGTCGAGGAAATCCCGCGCCAGTGTTTCGGCGTGCCCCCACAGCATCTGCGCGATGCCGGAGCCCGCACTGAAGCGCCGCACGCCGAGCCGGCCCAGCTCGTGGACCGGCAGCAGTTCCGGCCAGGCCATCAGGTTGAGCGGCAGGTCCACGCCCGCCACGATGGCCTGGATCTCCGCCGGTTCGTGCAGGCCGGGAACGAACAGGCCATCGGCGCCGGCCGCGCGATAGACCGCGCCGCGCGACAGCGTTTCATCGACCCGGCGCGAGGCGTCGGCCAGGCTGGCCAGGTACACGTCGGTGCGGGCGTTGACGAAGATGTCCGCGCCCATCTTCGCGGCGGTGTTCCTGATTGCCTCGATCTTCGCGGCCAGCGCAATCGGCGCGTCGGTGCCGTCCTCGATATTGATGCCGGCGACACCGACGTCGAGCAGTCGCCGGATCGTCTCGCCGACCGCCACGGGGTCGTCGGCGTAGCCGTTTTCCATGTCGACCGACAACGGCACCTTGAGCACGCGCGCGATGCCGGCCGCGGCGTGGATCGCGGCGTCCACCGGCAGCTTCCCTCCATCCGCGTAACCGAGCGCCCACGCCAGCCCCGCGCTGGTGGTGGCGATGGCCGTGGCGCCCAGGCTTTCGAACAGCCGGGCGCTGCCGGCGTCCCAGGCATTGGGCAGCCGCAGCGGCTGCGGACCGGCATGCAACTGGCGGAAGAGGGCTGCGTTCGTTGACATGTTGAGCTCCGATGCATGGACGATGCGGACCGGTGCATTCTGCGCAAAGTTTCGTCCCGGTAACAGGCACCCCCTGGAGCGGTTCGCCGTGATGGCGTGCCGCGCATGGCCAGACCCCCTCGGAGGACCGGAGCCGATGCTCCCGCATCCGCCGGTCGGGCCGGAAGGTGTCTGCATGCGGCCGCCGGACTCCTAGGAAAAAACGACATTCACTTCGCCACCCGGAACGGGCACTCTAGGCTCGATTTTTTTGTCCCGAACATCCGGCATCCACGCTTCAGGAGCACGACATGGCTACGGCTTCCATCGAAATGGCCCCGAAGGTATTCCCCCTTGTCGACGTGGCAGGCGTCTTCGCCCCGAACGAGGTCGTGAAGCTGCAGGGCCTCAAGGGCGATCTGCGCGGGGTGGTGCAATCGGCGAGCAACGTGCGAATCGCCGGCCAGCGGAATCCCATCCTCGGCGTGAAGATTTCGGTCGATCGCGGCGACGTCGGCGAATTCAGGAACGGCGGCTTCGCCGGCTATACGGTGACGTCGGCCGGCGGTGCCACCGGCAAGGTGCTGGAGCCGCCCTTGCTGACCTACGCGGGCAGATTGCTGAAAGCCACCGAAATGCAGAAGATGCTGGTCGCCGCCGAGTCCCTCATCCGCAAGGCGGCCACCTTCAAGAGCGACGGCAATGCGCGGAAGTGGTTCGGCACGAAGGCCACCAGCCGCGACGCGCTGGCGACCATCCACCGCCGCTGCGGGGAGCTGCATCGGGGCGTCGCCGGTCTCGCCAACGTCATCTTTCAATGCACCAACGGCGAGACCATGGGGGGCATTTCCACCACCGATCCGCTGCGGGGCGGGCCGACCTGCCGCATCCAGCTGGGCCGGGGAGTGACCTACGACCGCTACAGCTGGGGCGAACGGGTCTGCACCATCGTCCACGAGATGACGCACTGGTTCCTGGACACGGTAGACGCGGTATCGACTCGGGGCAAGGATGCCTACGGCTACGAATGCATCAAGATGGCCGACAGCGACACGGAGTGCGGCAAGGTGCTGAACAACGCCGACAACTGGGCGTTCTACATCTGCGAATACCGCTCGAATGAGGAAGCCGGCGACTGGAGAAACTTCAGCGAAGCCGAGCTCAGGGATCGCCCTGCCTTCGTTCCGGGTGGCTACAACGTCGACCAGTCGCTGATCGCGCGCTACAACTAGCCCGCGGAATTACGCGGCTTTCCCCGCGGGGACACTGCACCGGGGCCGTGGTCGATCCACTCCCGTTGTACCGGTGAACCGGGAACGACGGACCGCGGCTAGATCCGCGCCGTCGGATACAGCCAGCGCGCATGGGTTCGCGTGAGCAGTTCCGGTACGCCGGAACTCTCGTTCCACAACGCCGCACACTGCCGGCAGCGCATCAGGAAGCTCGGCACGTCAGGCTTCGTCGCGAGGCGCTCGAAGCGGTCATAGGGCGCGTGGTAACCGGATTGGCAGTCGGTGCAAAGCATGCGATCAAGCAAGTCGAGGAAGGACGGCGGTCGTTGACGGGCGGGTGCCGACGAGAGCGCGGCACAGCTTACGCCACCCTCGCCGCCAACTCGACCCGCCACCGCACGGCATGCCGCGCCCGCAAGAGAAAAGCCCGCCGGGTGGCGGGCTTTCTCACTTCAAGACGGCGCGGCGCGTCTTATCCCAGCAGCACCCGGTTCATCCGCTGCACGAACGCCGCCGGGTCCGGCAGCTGCGCGCCCGCGGAAATCTCCGCCTGCTCCAGCAGCAGGGTGGCGAGGTCGCGCGCCTTGGCCTCGTCGGCCTCGGCTTCCACCCGCTTGACCAGGGCGTGCGCCGGATTGATCTCCAGCGTGGGCCTGGACTCGGGCAGGTCCTGGCCGGCCTCGCGCAGCAGGCGGGCCAGATGCGGCGCCATCTCGTAGTCGCTGAGGGCCAGGCACGAAGGCGAGTCGGTGAGGCGGGCGGAAACCTTCACCTCACCCACGCGATCGCCGAGCAGGTCCTTGAGCTTCTTCAGCAGCGGCTCGGCCTCCTTGCTGGCCTCCTCCTGCTTTTTCTTGTCGGCCTCGTCCAGCGGCACGTCGCCCTTGGCCACGCTCTTGAGCTTCTTGCCCTCGTACTCGCTCAGGCTGCCGATCATCCACTCGTCGATGCGGTCGAACATCAGCAGCACTTCGATGCCCTTGGCCTTGAATGCTTCCAGCTGCGGGCTGCCCGCGGCGGCGGCGTAGCTGTCGGCGGTGATGTACCAGATCGCGTCCTGGCCCACGGGCATGCGGCCGATGTAGTCGTCCAGCGAGACATCCTGCCTGGCCGCCTCGCCCCTGGTCGAGGCGAAGCGCAGCAGCTTGGCGATGCGCTCGCGGTTGTTGGCGTCCTCGCTGATGCCTTCCTTGAGCGTGTTGCCGAACGCCTGGTAGAACGTGGCGAATTTTTCCGGCTCGTCCTTGGCCAGCTTCTCGATCAGGTCGAGTACGCGCTTGACGCAGGCGGCCTTGATGCGGTCGAGCTGGCGGTTCTTCTGCAGCAGTTCGCGGCTGACGTTGAGCGGCAGGTCGTCGGCGTCGACCACGCCGCGCACGAAGCGCAGGTAGTTCGGCAGCAGTTCCTCGGCGGCGTCCATCACGAACACGCGCTTGATGTACAGCTTCAGTCCCTTGCGCTCGTCGCGGCCGCCCATCATCAGGTCGAACGGCGGCTGCGAGGGCAGATACAGCAGGGTGGTGAAGCTCTGGCTGCCCTCGACGCGGTTGTGCGTCCAGGCCAGCGCGTCGTTGAAGTCGTGGCCGAGCGACTTGTAGAAGCTCTGGTAGTCCTCGTCGGAGATGTCGGCCTTGGGCTTGGTCCAAAGCGCCGAGGCGGTGTTGGCGGTTTCCCACTCGTCGGTGGGCTTGTCGTCCTTCTCCTTGGGCATGCGGATCGGGAAGGCAACGTGATCGGAATACTTGCGGATCAGCGAGCGCAGCTGCCAGCTCTTGAGGAACTCGTCCTCGTCGGCCTTCAGGTGCAGGATGACCGAGGTGCCGCGTTCGGCCAGCTCGACCTGCTCGAGCGAATACTCGCCCTTGCCGTCGCTTTCCCACTTCACGCCCTCGGACGCCGGCGCATCGGCGCGACGGCTCAGCACGGTGACCTTGTCGGCGACCACGAAGGCGGAATAGAAGCCCACGCCGAACTGGCCGATCAGGCGCGCATCCGCCTTCTGCTGGCCCGACATCGCCTCGAGGAAACGGCGCGTGCCGGAGCTGGCGATGGTGCCGATGTTGGCCACCACCTCGTCGCGATTCATGCCAACGCCGTTGTCGCGCACGGTGATGGTGCGCGCGGCCGGATCCCAGCTCACGTCGATGTGCAGCTCGCTGTCGCCGGCGGACAACTCCGGGTTCGCGATCGACTCGAAGCGCAGCTTGTCGCAGGCGTCGGAGGCGTTGGAGATCAGCTCGCGCAGGAAGATCTCCTTGTGCGAGTACAGCGAGTGCGTGACCAGGTGCAGCACCTGGGCGACTTCGGCTTCGAACTTGCGGGTTTCGGCGGGTGCGTTCATGCGTGGGCGACTCTCATCAGACTTGAAGGATTGAAGATGGAACAAAACAGGTGTTGGCGAGGTGTCGACGCTGCCGACCCCTCGCACGCCTATCCCGCGGGAGAGGGGTCAGGCGCGAGCGCCGCCCTGCAGCACGGCGATGCGCTGGTCCAGCGGCGGATGACTCATGAACAGCGCCTTCAGGCCCTCGGCCAGCGGGCCGGAGATGCCGAAGGCGGCGATCGTGCCGGGCAGCGTGCTGGCGCCGTGGTTCGCCTGCAACCGCTGCAGTGCGGAGATCATCGCACCGCGGCCGGCGAATGTCGCACCGGCCGCATCGGCGCGGAACTCGCGCCAACGCGAAAACGCCGCCACGATCATCGAGGCGAACAGGCCGAACACCACCTGCAGCACCATCACCACCACGAAGTAGCCGAGGCCGCCGCCGCGGTTGTTGCTGCTGCCGGAGAGCCAGCTGTCCACCGCGCGACCGACGAGGCGCGCGGCCAGGATCACCAGCGTGTTGAGCACGCCCTGGATCAGGGTCAGCGTGACCATGTCGCCGTTCGCCACATGGCCGATCTCGTGGCCGAGCACGGCGTTGACCTGCTCGCGATTCATCTGCTGCAGCAGGCCACTGCTGACGGCGACCAGCGCACTGTTCTTGGTCATGCCGGTGGCGAACGCGTTCATCTCCGGTGCGTCGTAGATCGCCACCTCGGGCATGCCGATGCCGGCCGCCTGCGCGTGCCGGCGCACGGCATCCAGCAGCCAGCGCTCGGTCTCGTTCTGCGGCTGGGCGATCACCCGCGCGCCGGTGGAGCGCTTGGCGATCCACTTCGACAGGGCCAGCGAGATGAACGCGCCGCCCATGCCGAACACCGCGGCAAATGCCAGCAGGCCGCCCATGCCGCCATAGCCACGAGCCGCCGCCATCTGATCGATGCCGAAGATACGGCAGACGATGCTCAACAGCAGCAGGACGGCAAGGTTGGTGGCGATGAACAATGCAATGCGACGCATGGCTGTCTCTCGGGTGGCAGTCATGAAGGAACGGGGCGGCATTTGCCGCCCCTGATTATTCGGGGCGGCAAGCGGCCGTTTCAAGGGTGTGACGGCCGCCACATCTTCGCCGTCGACTTCCGCTGGCGGCCATTTCCCGGTCACTATGTCGCACTAGCCGGCCACCGAGTCACCCTAGAATATTCGCATGACCTACCGCGGCCGCTTTGCTCCCTCCCCCACCGGACAACTGCATTTCGGCTCGCTGGTCGCCGCCGTCGGCAGCTGGTTGTGTGCACGCCATGCCAATGGCCAGTGGCTGCTGCGGATGGAGGACATCGACCCGCCGCGCGAGGTCGCCGGCGCGGCCGCCAGCATCCTCGCCACGCTGCCGGCGTTTGGCCTGGTGGCGGATGCACCGACGCTGTTCCAGTCGCAGCGCAAGGCGGCGTATGACGCCGCGTTCGAGCAGCTGCGCACGGCCGACCTGGTGTTCCCGTGCACCTGCAGCCGCAGCGAACTGGCCGCCAGCGGCGGCATCCATCGGGATGGTCGGTGCGTCAAGCCGGCCCGGCCGGAACGCACCCCCGCGTGGCGCCTGCGGGTGCCGGATGTGGAGGTGACTTTCGACGATGCGCTGCAGGGTCCGCAAGGCGAAAACCTGCGCGAGCTGGTCGGCGATTTCGTGATACGCCGCGCCGACGGTTTCTATTCCTACCAGCTGGCCTGCGTGGTGGACGATGCGTACCAGGGCATCACCGAAGTAGTGCGCGGCCACGACCTGCTCGACTCCACCGCGCGACAGATCTGGCTGCAACGCTGCCTGGGCCTGCCGACGCCCGCCTACCGGCACCTGCCGGTGGTACTCGACGCCGACGGCAACAAGCTGTCCAAGTCCGCCCAGGCATGGCCGATCGACCCGGCCGATCCCACGCCGACCCTGCGCCGCGCGCTGGCCTTCCTGCAGCGGCCGCTGCCGACCCTGGTCACCGACGTGGACGGCCTGCTGGCGCACGCGCTGATCGCCTTCGAACCCGCGCTTTTGCCGCAATGCAGCGGTAATTCTTTCGCCTGAGAGGCTATAAAGAAGCAGCGTGCCGGACAGCAGCGCGATGATCTGCAGCATTCATCGGCGATGATCTGGCGCTACCCCTCTGCTTCACCTCACAGGAGATCGGCAACATGACTCAGCGCACGGCATTGGTCACGGGCGGTACCGGCGGCATCGGCACGGCGATCGTCCGCTATCTGGCCGGTCAGGGACACCGCGTGGCCACCAACTACCGCGACGCGAACAAGGCCGAGGCCTGGCGCAAGGCCATGGCCGAAGAAGGCATCGAGGTGTGCATGGTCGAGGGCGACGTCTGCAGCCCGGACGCCAGCGCGGCGATGGTGCGGGCGATCGAGGCCAAGTGCGGGCCGGTCGACATCCTGGTCAACAACGCAGGCATCACCCGCGACTCCACCTTCCACAAGATGGACTACCAGCAGTGGACGGATGTGGTGAACACCAACTTGAACGCCTGCTTCAACGTCACCCGCCCGGTGATCGAGGGCATGCGCGCACGCAAGTGGGGCCGCATCGTGCAGATCAGCTCGATCAACGGCCAGAAGGGCCAGTACGGCCAGGCCAACTACGCCGCGGCCAAGGCCGGCATGCATGGCTTCACCATCTCGCTGGCGCAGGAGAACGCGAAGTTCGGCATCACCGTCAACACCGTCTCGCCCGGCTACGTGGGCACCGACATGGTGATGGCCGTGCCCGAGGAAGTGCGCGAGAAGATCGTGGCGCAGATCCCGCTCGGCCGCCTCGGCCGGCCGGATGAGATCGCCCACGCCGTGGCGTTCTTCACCGGCGACCAGGCCAGCTGGATCACCGGCGCGAACCTGGCCATCAACGGCGGGCACTACATGGGCTGGTGACAAAACAGGAGTGAGTGAAGAGGAGGGAGAGTCGAGAGAAACGGCACAGCTACTCTCTTTTCTCACTCCTCCACACTCACTTCTCACCCGCCGAGCCGAAGCGGCACGACCCGACGGTCACCCGCCAACCATCCCGGAAGCGCCGCGACCCGTGAGTCCGGAGCACGCCATCGCACCACTTCGGCTGGAACGTCGATGCCCGCAACGGGAAGTCCGGTGACTCCAGATCACTAACTACGAAGAGTGGTGTACATTGCATGCGCATTGGTGCATGATTTTCATCGCGAAGCCGATTCCAGCCATGGATCGGGCTTTGCGCCGCGAAATGACGGGCGAATTTTCGGAATGAAGGGGAAGTGCGAGTCGAGGCGGGACCAACCCAGGCCATACGGAGGAATCAGTCATGAAAATGCACGACTTTCCACGGGTTCACCTGCAGCGCGGGCTGCCGGCCATCGCCTGCCTGCTGTTGGCATTCCCCCTTGCGGCCATCGGCCAGATTTACCGGGGTACTTCCTCCATGCCGTCGCCGGGCCATCCCACCGCGGCCTCTTATGACTCGGACCCCGACTTCGGCTCACAGTCATTCGGGCACGACAACACACCGGAAGCCGACGCCAGACCGGGCGAGTATTACTTCAGGATTGCCGCCGCGGCCTTCAGAAAAAAACAGTATGACTACGCGATCGACATGTACACCATCGCGGCATCCTGGGCCTACAAGCCGGCCGAGTACAACCTGGGCGTGATGTATTTTCGTGGACAGGGCGTTCCCGTGGATCGCCCCCTCGGCACGGCGTGGATGGTGCTGGCCGCGGAGCGCGACACCGAGCACTACGTCGCGGTGCGCGACCTGTTTGTCAGCTTGCTCGACGACGCCGAGTTCAGCAAGGCCGATGCATTGTTTGGCCAGTTGCAACCCACCTACGGCGATGCCACCGCCCTGCACAAGGCCGAAGTGCGCTGGGCGCAGACGCGTGCGGCGATGACCGGCTCGCACGTTGGCGGTGTCACGGGCCCGCTGAGCATAGGAGCTCCCGGTGGCACGGGTCGCGGCGGGACTGCCGCCCTCGTCGTCAACCAGAATGTCAGGGGTACCCAGCTTGCCGGGGGGCGACCGAGCATGAACATGCTTATCGGGGCCCAGCAGTCCGTGAACGCCACGGTGTTTCAGGAAGACCACCTGCAGGGCACGATCGCCTACCGGCAATTCCGTCTGAGCGATAATCCGTACGACGTGAAGTTCCTCAACAATTCGATCGGCATCACGTCGGTCGGACCATTGCAGGTGATCAAGCACAAACCTGACGCCTCCCCATCCGACAAGTCTGCCGAAGATACGCCGCACGACTGAGCGCCAGGGGACTGCAACCCGTCGCCCTCTCCTTCCTGGGAAACGGCTTGGGCAAGTAGTCGCTCCCTCGTGTCGTGCACGACAGCGCCGCTTCGATCGGGCTCCTTCGCGCGAGCACCTGCTGCTCGCCTCAGCCCTCTCCCCGTTGGGTGGAGGGGGCAGCGAGCAGCTTCTCCAGCACCTTGCCCACCGCGGCAAAGGCAAACGCGCCGGTGACGTGGGTGGCCGCGCCCAGCCCGCCGCCGCAGGCCAGGTTCAGCGCATCGCCACCGGGTGGACGGGTGCCGCACACCGTGCCGTCCGGTTGCGGGTACTGCACGTTCTGCAGCGAATAGACGGCTGAAACACCGAAGTAGCGATCCGGGTTGCGCGGGAAATTGAAGTCGGTGCGGAGCTTCTTGCGGATCAGGCTGAACATCGCGTCGTGCTCGGTGCGCGACAGGTCGCGCACGCGGATCTGGGTCGAATCGGTGCGCCCGCCGGCCGAACCCACGCTGACGATCGGCAGCTTGCGCCGACGGCACCAGGCGATCGTCTCCAGCTTCACCCGGAACGCGTCGCAGGCATCGAGCACCACGTCGTAGCCGCGATCGAGCAGCTCATCCAGCGTGGACGGGGTGAGGAAACGCTCGATCGCCTCCAGCCGTATGGTCGGATTGATCGCATGCGCGCGTGCGGCCATCACGCCGACCTTGGGCTTGCCGAACTCGCCGTCCAGCGCGTGCAGCTGGCGGTTGGTGTTGGACACGCAGACCTCGTCGGCGTCGATCAGGGTGAGCCGGCCCACGCCGCTGCGTGCCAGCGCCTCGGCGGCCCACGAGCCGACGCCGCCGACGCCGATCACGCAGACATGCGCCTGCGCCAGCGTGGCCACGCTGCCGGAGCCATAGAGCCGCTCGACGCCGGCGAAGCGCTCGGCCGGAAAGCTCGCGTCATTCATGCGCTGCCGCCGGTGACGGCGCTGGTCTGTCTTGAAGTATCACGGGTCTGCCCGATGGTGAGGAATGTCATTTTATCGCGCCTGCATGGATGCGACGCACCCGTGCAGGCTATCCTTGCGCCCTTCTTCGTCACCGATGGAACCGAACCGATGCGTGTTGCCCTGATGATTCTGCTGGGACTGGTGATCGGCATCCTGGGTACGGTCAACGTGATGAGCGCGCTGGACGCGCGCCATCCGATGCCCAAGGCGGTGATGCACACGATGGGCTACCACATGGGTGAACTCGCTCATGCGCTGAAGGCGAAGCAGTGCGACGCCGCGCAGGTCCGGCACCATCTGGAGCGGCTGCAATCCACCGCCACCGATATCGTGCCGGTGTTCGGCATCGCCGAAAAAGACTTCACCGGCAAGGCCACCGAACTGCAGACCCGCCTGCAACAGGCGCTGCAACCCGCGCCGACGAGCTGTGCGGCGCTGGCCACGGCGATCAAGCCGATCGACGACGCCTGCAAGAGCTGCCACCAGCAATACCGCTGAGGTCCCCGCCGCGGCGACGGCACGGGCTAGAAGCGGATCTTGCCGCTCAGCATCTGCCCATACATCACCCAGTCGCCGAGCAGGCTGTACAGCGGGTGCCTGAACGTGGCGGGCCGGTTCTTTTCGAAGCCGTAGTGGCCGATCCAGGCAAAGCCGTAGCCGGCCACCGGCGCCAGCCAAAGCCAGCGCCACTCGCCACTCCACAGCGCAAGCAACACCACCCCGAGCACCAGGCTGCTGCCGACGAAGTGCAGGCGACGACAGGTGCGGTTGCGGTGTTCGCCCAGATAGAAGGGGTAGAACTCGCTGAAACTGCTGAAACCGGACATGTCGTACTCCGTCAGGAATGCAGCTGATTCTGCCACGCCGGGACGGCCGTGCGTCGCTCAGACCAGCGGCAACGGGATGAACTCGTCCTCGTCGCCCGGCACCGTGCCGAACGCCTGCGCCTGCCAATCGGCCTTGGCCCGCTCGATCCGCTCGCGCGTGCTGGCCACGAAGTTCCACCACAGGTGTCGTTCGCCATCCAGCGGCGCGCCGCCGAACAGCATCAGCCGGGTCGGCGCGCCGGCCCGCAGCGCCGGAGCCGACGGCCCGGCCTGCACCGCCATCTGCGTCGCCGCGACGTCGAGTTCGCCCCATTGCACCGCGCCGTCGGTCACGAAGATGCCGCGTTCCCGGTGTTCTTCGGGCACGGCGAGTTCGGCGCCGGCGGCCAGGCTCACTTCCAGCAGGAACATCGGCGCGAACACCTTCACCGGCGACTGCTCGCCATAGGCGCTGCCGGCCACCAGCACGGCCTCGACGCCGGGCAGGCGGATCTGCGGCAAGGCCGCGCGCTCATGATGGTGGAACTCCGGCGCGATCTCGGCATCGCCCTGCGGCAAGGCCACCCAGATCTGCACGCCGTGCAGGGTCTGCCCGTCGCGACGGGGCTCCGGCGGCGTGCGCTCCGAATGCACGATGCCGCGCCCGGCGGTCATCCAGTTCACCTCGCCCGGACGGATGTCGGCCAGGCTACCCAGGCTGTCGCGATGGCGGATCGCGCCGTCGAACAGCCAGGTCACCGTGGCCAGGCCGATGTGCGGATGCGGCCGCACGTCCATGCCGTTGCCGGCGGCAAACACCGCCGGCCCCATGTGATCGAAGAACACGAACGGCCCGACATGACGTGCCTGCAACACCGGCAGCATCCGGCGCACGGTGAAGCCGTCACCCAGGTCATGCAGCTTGCCTTCGATCAGGAACGGTTCTGCTTCCATCGTCTTCTCCACCGCGCGCTCTATTGCCATGCCCGCTGATACTGCACCGGTGCATCGATCTTCGCACCCAGAAGCTGCGCGGCGCGTCTGGGAAAGTACGGGTCGCGCAGGCTTTCGCGGGCGATCAGCACCACGTCGGCCTCGTCGTTGGCGACGATCGCGGCGGCCTGCGCGGGCTCGGTGATCAGGCCGACCGCGCCGGTCGCGATCCCGGCCTCGCGCCGGATCCGCGCCGCAAACGGCACCTGATACCCGGGCCCCAGCGGAATCTGCACGTGGGGCAGCAAGCCGCCGCTGGAGACGTCGATCAGATCCACGCCGAGCGGCTCGAGCTGCTGCGCCAGTTGCACGCTCTGCTCGATATCCCAGCCACGCGGGCCGTCGGCCGGCGCCCAGTCGGTGGCCGAAATGCGCAGCCACAGGGGCAGTTCGGCCGGCCAGACCTGGCGGACGGCGCTGACGATCTCACGCACGATGCGCGTGCGATTGTCGAAGCTGCCGCCGTATTCGTCGCTTCGCCGGTTGCTCAGCGGCGACAGGAACTGGTGCAGCAGATAGCCATGCGCCGCGTGCAGCTCGATCAGTTCGAATCCCGCGGTCAGGGCGCGCTGGGCGGCAGCACGAAAGTCCGCGACAACGGCCTCGATGCCGGCGACGTCCAGCGCCTGCGGCGTGTGCCAGCCGCTGTCGAACGGCAACGCCGAGGGCGCCACGGTCAGCCAGTCGCCCTCGCCGGCGGGCACCGGACCGTGTCCTTCCCATGGACGCCGCGTGCTCGCCTTGCGCCCGGCATGGGCCAGCTGCACGCCGGCGATCGCGCCCTGGGCCTTGATGAAACGGGTGATCGGCTGCCACGCATCCAGCTGGATCTGATTCCACAGCCCGGTATCCTGCGGCGAGATGCGAGCCTGTGCCGATACCGCCGTGGCCTCCGCGATCACCGCACCGGCACCGCCCACCGCGCGGCTGCCCAGATGCACCAGGTGCCAGTCGTTCGGCACGCCCTCGACAGCGGAGTATTCGCACATCGGCGAGACCACCAGACGATTGCGCAAGGTGAGGCTGCGTTGGGTCAACGGTTCGAAAAGATTCATCAGGGGATTCCAGCGCGAATGAGCCACCGAGATGCAGGCGAACTCCGCCGGAATCAAGCGACCGCGCCGGGCGGCGCGACGAACACTGCGTTCCGCGCCTCGAGCCAGCGGGCGATATGCGCCGCGATCGGTGCGGGACTCTTCATCCAGCCGAAGTGATCGGCCGGCTGCTCGCCCAGGTCCGCCGGCGTGATGAGCTCGACCGTGCGGTCGGCGCGGACCAGCTTGTCCAGCAGCCAGTCCAGCGAGGCGGCGGGCCCGAACCAGTCATCGCGCAGGCGCAGCGCCAGCACCGGCAACTGCAGGGCCGCCAGTTGTCGTTCGAAATCCTCAGCCATCCCGTCCACCGCATAGCGTCCGGTGCGCCCGCTACGCGCCCAGTCACGAATCACGCCGCGCGCCTCGTTTCCGCCAAAGCCGATCCGGCGTCCCGGCAGATAACCGAGCAGGTCAGCCAGCAGCGGCGCCAGCGTGTAAGCCAGACCGATCAGCCAGCCATGCCGGAAGCGGCGCCAATAGGGCGACCCGCTGGCCACCAGCAACAGGCCGGCGAACGCATCCGGATGCAGGCTGGCGAACAGTGCACCCAGTTGCCCGCCCAGGCTGTGCCCGCCGATCCAGCAGTTGGCCTGCGGCCAGCGCCCGCGCGCCACCGCCAGGCCGGCGGCCAGGTCATCCTGCAGCAACTCGCGATAGCCCCAGTTGCAGCCGCGGCCGGCGCGAACATCGCTGGAGCCGATGCCGCGCCATTCATGCACGATCATCGCCACGCCGTGCACGGCCAGTGCATCGGCCAGCGCCAGATAGTGCTTCGCCGGTATGCCCATGGCTGGAATCCAGTAGATCAACTGGCGCCATTCCGCGGCCGGCTCGCTCCCGAGCAGGTCGAAGCGGCAGCCGTCGGTAGCGGATACCGGGATCACCAGCGGCTCCTTCACCGTGGTCGCTGTCGCGGGCATCGGGTCGGATGCATTTTCAGACAAGGGGTCGGCCATCCCGACAGGCTAGCGAATTGGCGTGACCACCACAAAAAAGGGCCGGCATGCGCCGGCCCTTGCTGATCCCGTCAATTGCAGATCAAACAGGGGTGACGTCCTCGGCCTGCAGGCCTTTCTGGCCATCGACAACCTTGAAGCTCACTTTCTGGCCTTCCTGCAGGCTCTTGAAGCCCGAACCCGTGATGGCGCGAAAATGCACAAATACGTCGGGGCCGCTCTCACGACTGATAAAGCCGAAACCCTTCGCGTCATTGAACCACTTGACTGTACCCACTTCACGATCCGACATGACTCACTCCGATCCATTCCAGACTCTGAGACAAACCGGCCCAACGGGCCGACGGCTTACTGGGCGTGACAAGGTCCGGTGCATCGGCGGATTCAGGAAATTCGCGCCGGGCACGCGTGTGGCCAAGCAGACACAGTGGGCCAAGCATAACGGATTTCGCGCATAAAGTGATTTGTCAAGCAGCCTGTCATGACCATTATCCGGGCATGAAAAAACCGGGCATCGCTGCCCGGCTTCCCTGACACGAATACACGATCAGGCCGGAGTCACTTCATCGGCCTGCAGACCCTTCTGGCCCTGTACCACCTTGAAGGAGACCTGCTGGCCTTCCTGCAGACTCTTGAAGCCACCGCCGGTAATGGCGCGGAAATGCACGAAAACGTCCGGACCATTGTCACGGGCAATGAAACCGAAGCCCTTGGCATCGTTGAACCACTTGACGGTACCGATCTGGCGATCA
This sequence comes from Rhodanobacter ginsengisoli, assembly GCF_042657065.1. NCBI lineage: Bacteria > Pseudomonadati > Pseudomonadota > Gammaproteobacteria > Lysobacterales > Rhodanobacteraceae > Rhodanobacter > Rhodanobacter ginsengisoli. The sequence continues at coordinate 1,152,184 of NZ_JBHSNF010000001.1, read as the reverse complement.
GACATGAACAATCACTCCACAAGGTTTATGGGTTCGCCAGGCACAGGTGCTGCCGGGCGACTTAACTGGTATGCAAGGAAACAACCCTGGAGGTAAACGATGTGGCAGATCGCGGATCGGCTGCATCGGGCCACAGACTCTGCTGACCCCGGCAAACACAGTGGCGCGGATCATAGCGGGAGTCCGGGGTGGAACGGAATGAGTCCGATTCGGCTCTATATTTGTCCGGCGAGCGACAAATTCAGATTTCCTTTACCTCCCACCCTGTCTAGTAGGGGTAATTACCTGACCCACTGTCGGCGAATCGTCCAGGTTCAGTCGGCAAGGTCGCCCCGTTGAGGAGAGCGATAATGATCACCCTGTCCCGTCTGGCCCTGGCCACCACGATTGCCGGCCTGCTGCTGACTGGTTGCGCCGAGCACCCCGCTGCCCGGTCGACGAAGGTATCGACCTCATCGGCGACGGTAACGACAACGGAAACCGGCACAGTGCACCGCCAGCACAGCGTGGCCTCCGGCAGCCGAACCGCCACCGAGGCGAACCTGCCCGATCGCACCGGCATCCCCGCCTGCGACGACTACCTGTCCAGCTATCTGGCCTGCCACCGCGCAGCCGCCATTTATGCGCCGGACCAACTGCAATACCGCTACCAGGCCATGCGTACCAGCCTGCTGCGCGATTCGCGGAACCCGGACATTCGCCCGCAACTGGGAGCGCGGTGCAACTCGCTGGCCACCCAGCTGCGCCAGGCCCTGCATGGCAAATCGTGTGCGGAGAACCCGGCCCCGGCCGCCAGTACCCCTTGAGCGCACGCGCCGCCGCCACTCAGGCGGCGCTGTCGAGTGCGGCGCGCAGCGAGCGGGCCAGTCCGGCTGGCTGGGTCCGGCCCAACCGGACTTCCGGAGTGCCATGCCAACGCGCCGTGTCGGCAATCGTCGCGGCCAGGGCCTTCACCAGCAGCGGTCCGGCGCTCACCCCCGGCTCCAGAAAAAGGGCCTTGATCTCGAACACCCCGTCGCCGCGATGGGCCTTGGCATCCAGCCGGCCGACCAGCCGGCCGCGATGCAGGATCGGCAGCACGTAGTAGCCGTAACGTCGCTTTGCGGCCGGCGTATAGCACTCGAGCGTGTAGTCGAAATCGAACATCGCCCGTACCCGCGCGCGATCCCATACCAGCGGATCGAACGGCGACAGCAGCGCGGTGTGGGTAGCACGCAGGCGACCGTGCAAGGCCTTGTCCAGCAAGCCGGCGTGGTCGCGGTGCACATAGCCAGGGCTGGTCCATCCCTGCACTTCAACCGCCAGCAGCTCGCCGCTGGCCAGCAACGGCGCCAGCTCCCGCTGGGTCACCTTCGGCCTCAGCCGGAAATAGTCGGCGATCCAGCCGGCCGGGGTCACGCCCAGCGCGCGCACGCTGTCGAGTATGAAGCGTTGCCGCTGGTCCGCGGCGGAACGCGTGGCGATGGCCGGATCCAGTGGCGGGTCCAGCGCGGCGAGCACATGTTCGGCCAGGTCGTACACACGCTGGAAATTCTCGCGCCGCGCCACCATCAGCTCGCCCAGGGCGAACCACGCCTCCAGCCAGCGCTTCTCCGGTTTCCATGCCCACCAGCCCGGCTTGCCCGCGGCTTCCTTGCTGGCAAAGTCGGCCGCGCGCACCGGACCGGAGGCGCGAATGCCGGCAAGCAGTGCATCCATGTCGGTACGCTGCTCGCGATGCATCCGGGCCGCGTGCCGCTGCGCCCAATGGTGCATGCGCTGGTCCTGCCCGCCCCGGTGCCATGCAAAATCCGCGGCACTGACAAAGCACGCCTCGTGGGCCCAGCATTCGGCCAGTTGCCCCCGGGCGAGCGCCTCGTCCAGCCAGGCCATCGGATAGTCGCCAAGGCGCGCATGCAGCACCAGATAGGGGCTGCGCGCCACCACGTGGATGGTATCGATCTGCAGCAGGCGCATCCGCTCGATCGTGGCCACCACGTCGTTGCGTCGTGGGCGTCGGCGCAACGGCCGCAGCAGGCCCTGGGCAGCGAGTTGCAGCAGCCGCGCCTGGCCAGCACTCAGCATGTGGCGACCAGCTGAAGCGGTGCCCAACGACACCGCTTCTTCACGGCCGGATGGGCAGGATATTGAGCCGGCATTTACAAAGTCCCTGCTAGCTTGAATCTCGAGTTGGGCCACCGGCACGGAAGTACCTCGCCCGATGAATGGCGGATATCCGCACAACCTCACCGAAGCATTCTGGCATGGAGTCTTGACCATGAAATCACGCAAGCCATTGTTGACCGTCGTTACCGCTTCCGCGTTGCTGTTCGCCGGCAGCCTGCTGGCACAGGACACACCTGCAACGTCACCGCCCGCCGAACCGGCAGCGGCAACATCGGCAGCCGCTCCCGCCACGGCTACGCCGACAGCCACCGCCACCCTGAACACGCCATCCGGCGAACTGGTTGTGCACTCGGTCATGCCTCCGCCGCCGGAGGCCGGCCCGGCCCCGGATTTCAAACAATTGTCCGGTGGCGGAAAATACATCACCGAGGATCAGGCCGCAGCCTACCCGCTGCTCGCCAACGATTTCCTGTATGCCGACCACAATCGCGATGGTCGCATCAGCAAGAGCGAATACGAGCACTGGTTGTCGAACAAGTAATCCGCCCCGCCCCTTGCGCCGGCCGCCCCCGCGGCCGGCGCCTTCATGTGCCAGTCACGGTAGCTTGAAGCCGAGCCGCTAGACTGGCGCGCCGCCCCGTCTGGAACCCTATTCATGAAGCGATTGACTGCTGCCGTCTTGGCGGTGCTGTCCGCAGGCATCGTTGCCAGTCCGCTGCACGCGCAGAACCCGGACCCGACCGATATCCGGGGCTGCACCGCGATCGAGAGCGATGCGCAACGGCTGGCCTGTTACGACCAGGTGACCGGCCGGGTGAACCTGCCGGTCGCACAGAAACGGGCCGATCGGGAGATCAGCGCTCCGGGCATCTTCAACCGCGACACCAGCAGCGCAGCGGCGGTGGCCGCGACCGGCAACGACGCCGTGGCCAAACCGCTGTCGTTGCTCGACAGTCGCTGGGAGCTGACCCCGGAAAGCAAGCTGGGCACCTTCAACATTCGCGGGTACAAGCCGGTCTACGTGCTGCCGGCCTTCGCCACCAGCAACCAGAACGAGCAGCCGCACAGCCCCAACCCCGACAATACCGTGGCTCAGGGCGAACAGCTGGACAACATCGAAGCCAAATTCCAGCTCAGCCTGAAAACCAAGGTATGGCAGGGTGTTTTCGGTGATGACGGCGACGTGTGGGTGGGCTATACCCAGTCCTCGCGCTGGCAGATCTACAACACCCGGCTGTCGCGTCCGTTCCGCGAGACCGACTACGAGCCCGAAGCGATGCTGGTGTTCGACACCCACTATGGGCTGTTCGGCTGGGAGGGCCGGTTGCTGGGCATCGGGGTAGATCATCAATCCAATGGCCGCGGCAACCCGCTGTCGCGTGGCTGGAACCGGGTCATCGCGAATGTCGGCTTCGAGCGCGACGGCTGGACCGTGATGGTTCGCCCCTGGTGGCGCATTCCCGAGTCGAAGAGCACCGACGACAATCCCGACATCAGCAACTACATGGGACGCGGCGAGGTGGAGATCGTGCACGAATGGCATGGCCAGGAGTTCGGCCTGTTGCTGCGCGACTCGCTGCGCGGCGGCAGACGCCAGCATGGCGCCGCCAGGTTCAGCTGGAGCTTCCCGATCGCGGGCAACCTTCGCGGCTACGCCGACGTGTTCAAGGGCTATGGCGAAAGCCTGATCGACTACAACCACAACGCCACCTACGTGGGGCTGGGTGTCTCGCTGCTCGACTGGTATTGAGCCGTCCACCAACGACGACGGCCCGGCGATTCGACATCGCCGGGCCGTCTGTTTCAACGCGCCGCGTCAGATCGCAGGGCGATCAGTGCTGATGGCCACCGGCACCGTGCACGTGGCCGTGTTCCAGCTCTTCCGCACTCGCCTCGCGCACGTCGGTCACTTCGATGGCGAAATGCAGGGTCTTGCCGGCCAGCGGGTGGTTGCCGTCGATGAACACCTTGTCGTCCTCGACCCTGGTCACGGTGACGTTGATCTCACCCTGCGGGCCACGCCCCTGGAACTGCATGCCGGGCTGGATGTCCTCGACGCCCTGGAAAGCTTCCCGCGGCACTTCCTGCATCAGCTCGGCGTGGTGCACGCCGTAGCCCTCTTCGGGTGCCACGTCGGCGGTGAACTTGTCGCCGACCGAACGGCCTTCCATCTGCTTTTCCAGCCCCGGCACGATCTGGCCGCTGCCGTGCAGGTAGGTCAGCGGATCGCGACCTTCGGAACTGTCGATGACCTGGTTCTGGTCGTCGGTCAGCGTGTAATGGAAGGCAGCAACGGAGTTCTGGGCAATCTGCATAAACGTCTCGCGAATAGGTTCAAATCCGCCGGCCAGGTGCCGACACGAGCTGACAAGGTTACCAGAACAACGCCGAACCCCCTGCAGGCGCCGACCGGATTGGCGATACTGGGGGCATGATTCAACTGTCACGATGCTGCCTGCACCACCTGTCCCTCCGCCTGCCGATGGCCGCCTGGCTGCTCGCCGCAACGATGCTGGCGACCGCTGCGGAGCCGCCGGCCGCCGGCAACCAGGCCGCGCTGGCGGCGCGGATCGATGCGCTGATCGATCAACCGCGTTTTTCCGGGGCCAGCTGGGGCATTGCGGTGGTCTCGCTCGACAGCGGGCACACCTTGTTCGCCCATCGGGCCGACCAGTTGCTGCAGCCGGCATCCACCGCGAAGCTGTTCACCGCGGCGCTGAGTCTCTCCACGCTGGGCCCGGAGTACCGGATGCCGACCCGGTTGCTGGCCAGTGGGCGTATCGCGCACGGCCGGCTTCATGGTGATCTGGTTCTTTACGGTACCGGCGACCCCACGCTCGGCACGGCCGGCAGCGCCGACTGGGCCGACCAGTTGGCCAGCCAGATGGCCGCACGCAACGTGACCCTGGTGCGCGGCGACCTGATTGCCGACGACAGTTATTTCGCCGGCCCGGCCTACGGCAGCGGCTGGGAGGCGGATGACCTGCAGAGCTCGTTCGCGGTACCGGCTTCGGCGCTCAGCGTGCAGGAAAATATCGTCCAGGTCACCGTGAGCCCGGGCGCGGCGGCCGGTCGTCCGGCACGGCTGCAGTTCGAGCCGAGCGACGCCCGCCCCGACGTGGCAGGCGAGCTGCTCACCGCCGCGCCGGGCACGCCCGACGACATCAACCTGTATCGCGCGCCGGGCCAGGACACCGTGCATGCGTTCGGCGACATCGCAGCCGATGGCCCGGCACAGCACTTCAAGCTGGCCGTGCCCGATCCGGCACAACTGGCGGGCTTGCAGTTGCGCGAGGCATTGAAGCGTCACGGCATTCGAGTCACCGGCAAGCTGCGGGTGCTGCACTGGCCGCAGGATGATCGCGCCCTGCTCGCACAAGCCGGCCTGCTCGGCGAAGTGCTGTCGCCACCGTTGCAGGAGATCCTGCAACGCGGTCTGAAGCGCTCGCAGAACCTGTACCTGCAGAACCTGTTGCTGAACGTGGGTGCGCATGTGCAAGACCCGGTCGACACCGGGTTCAGCAGTACCGAAAGCCGCGGTATTGCGGTACTCGGGCAATTGCTGGGCGAGATCGGCATCCCGCCATCGGCCAGCCTGCTTGGCGAGGGCACCGGGCTGTCGCGGCGCGATCTGGTCACGCCGCAAGCGCTGGTGCGCATCCTGGTCTACCTGGCGGCTCAACCGTATGCCGCGATGGTGCGCGAGGCGCTGCCGATCGCTGGCGTCGACGGCACCCTGATCGGCCGGATGCGCCGCACCGCCGCCGAAAACAATGTGCACGCGAAGACCGGCAGCATGAGCTACGTGTCCTGCCTGGCCGGTTATGTCACCAGCGCGTCGGGCGAACACCTGGCGTTCGCGATCATGCTCAACAACTACGACCGCCCCGCCGATGCACCGGATGCCAGCACCGACGTGGATGCGATCGCCGTGCTGCTGGCCAACTACCGCGGACGCGACTGAACGCAGGCGTCCGGGTTCAGCCGCCGAGTCGGACCAGCATGTCCTTGCCGATCTTCTCCGGCGTGTCGGTGGAAGCGTAGCGCTTCACCACCTGACCCTCGGTATCGACCAGGAACTTGGTGAAGTTCCATTTGATCGCTTCGCTGCCGAGGATGCCCTTGCCCTCGCTCTTAAGCCACTTGTACAGCGGATCGGCGTTGTCGCCGTTCACCTCGACCTTGGCGAACATCGGGAAGGTGACGTCGTACTGGGTCGTGCAGAAGCTCTTGATCTCGGCCTCGTCGCCGGGTTCCTGATGACCGAACTGGTCGCACGGAAAACCCAGCACCACCAGCCCGATGTCACGCTGGTCCTGCCACAGCGTTTCCAGTCCCTTGTATTGCGGGGTGAAACCACACTTGGACGCGACATTGACGATCAACAGCCTCTTGCCACGCCATTCGGCCAGCGAGCGGGGCTTGCCGTCGATATCGTTGACAGTGAAATCGTAGACACTTGACATGCACGCACTCCGTCGAAAGAAGACCTGATCAGGCAGTCTACGCCATCGCGCCGGTCACCCGGCGAAGTCCGGCCGTGCACCCGCGGGACGCAGCCGCCGGATCGCTACCCGGCGCGGCTCAGTCCTCGACGGCGGGAATCTCGAACACCTGCCGCAGGTACGTCACGTAGGCCTTGTCCTCGCACATGTTCTTGCCGGGCGAATCGCTCAGCTTGGCCACCGGCTGGCCGTTGCAGCGGATCATCTTGATCACGATGTTGAGCGGCTGCGGCCCCACGTCATTGGTGAGGTTGGTGCCGACGCCGAACGCCAGCAGGCAGCGCCCACGGAAGTGCGTGTACAGCTGCATCACCTTGGGAATGTCGAGCCCGTCGCTGAAGACCAGCACCTTGTTGCGCGGATCCACCCGGTTCGCGCCGTAGTGCGCGAGTACCTTCTCGCCCCATTCGAACGGATCACCGGAGTCGTGCCGGGTACCGTCGAACAGCTTGCAGAAGTACATGTCGAAATCGCGCAGGAACGCGTTGAGTCCGTAGACATCGGACAACGCGATGCCGAGATCGCCGCGATACTCCCTCGCCCATGCCTCCAGCGCGGCCACCTGCGAATCACGCAGGCGCGGGCCCAGTGCCTGGTGCGCCTGCAGGTATTCGTGCGCCAGCGTACCCAGCGGGGTCAGCTGCAGCTTGCGCGCCAGCCACACGTTGCTGGTGCCGGCCAGTTGCGCCCCCAGATCGTCACGCAGCGTGGTCACCACTTCCTCATGCCACGTCCGCGAGTAACGCCGACGCGTGCCGTAGTCGGCGATCCGGCAACCCGCGTAGTCCGGCGTATCGCGCAACAGCGCGATCTTCTCGCGCAGTCGCCGTCGACCCTCGGCAAGATCCAGGCCTGCGCTGGTCCGCCGGAAATACACCTCGTTGACGATCGCCAGCAGCGGCACCTCGAACAGGATCGTGTGCAGCCACGGTCCGCGGATGCGGATCTCGATCTCGCCGTTGCCCGCCGCCGCGGGGCTGATCTGCACGTACTTCTCGTTGAGCTGGAACAGCCCCAGGAAATCCACGAAGTCGCTCTTGATGAAGCGCCAGCTGCGCAGATAGTCCAGCTCGTCCACGGTGAAACGCAGCTGGCACAGCGCCGCCAGCTCGGCGCGGATTTCCGCGATGCATGGCACCAGGTCGATGCCCGGGTTGCGACACTTGAAACGGTACTCGACCTGTGCGGCCGGATACTGATGCAGCACCACCTGCATCATCGAGAACTTGTACAGGTCGGTGTCGAGCAGCGAATCGATGATCATCAGTGGCTCAAGCGGGGAAGGGGTTGCCTGCGCCGACCATTATCCATGCCGGAGGCCTCCCCCCGTGAACTGCCCGGCGGAGGCAAAAAAAAACCTCATCAGCCAGGGGAGGACTGATGAGGTTTGTCAGGCGGTCTCCAGAGGAGGAAAGACCAGCCCCTCAGCAACACGGTGATCTGTGCCGCTTCCTGTCGCCCTCACGGCGATACAAAAGGTTAGTGCGGTCGACCGGAAAAAGGTTCAAGGTCTGCCGGGGCGATATTCAGCGCGGCTACAGCTCACTTTCGCGCGCCCCCTCCACGAATACATCGAAGAGCCATTGCTCATCGACGGGATGATCCGCCTCCCGATGGTATCGAGACGTGAAAATGATGTAGACGGCCGAACGAATTTCGAGGGCCGCGTGACCACCCCCACCGAACCCCGGCCGCCCCCGCACACGAGGCGCCGCATGATCGCGCGGTTCGGCGCTACCATCGCCCCACCCGCAGTCGATGGCCGCACCGGATCCGGCCGCTGAAGGGCGTGATCGCGGTGAACCGGCGTGGCTGCCGATGACCGCACGAATCAAGCACACAGGGGCAACTGTCTTGCACGGGAACACCTTGAAACGGTTGTTGGCGGGCCTGGCCCTGAACCTGCTGGCCCTCGCGCCGACGATCCGGGCGGCCGAACTGAAGCTCGAGCTGGGCCATGGCGTCCGCGTCTACCACACCGCCGAGCTGCTGCAGCGCAAGGATGTCCGCCGCATCACGGTACCGGCCGACGTGGCGTTCGGGCGGGTCATGCACTACCGCGCGATACCGCTGCGCGCCCTGCTCGACGGCATAGCGCCCGACGATCATCTGCAGTTCGTCGCCACCGACGGCTTTGCCGCCGAGATTCCGGCCGCGCTGATCCTGAACGGTCACGGCAGTGTGGCCTGGCTGGCGATCGAGGATCCGGCGCAGCCATGGCCGGCGCTTGCCAGCGGCCATGGCCATGCCGGTCCGTTCTATCTGGTCTGGACACAGCCGCAGGCCGCGCACATCGGCCCCGAGCAGTGGCCATACCAGCTCGCCGCGATCCGCCAGCTGGCTGGCGTGGCCGAACGCTTTCCGGCGATCCTGCCCGATCCGTCCCTGCCGGCGGGCAGCGAAGTGCGACGTGGCTTCGCGGTGTTCCAGCGCACCTGCTTCGCCTGCCATACGCTGAACGGCGAGGGTGACGCGAAACTCGGACCGGATCTGAACCTGCCGCACAATCCCACCGAATACCTGGGCAACGAGCTGCTGCGTGCCTACGTCCGCAACCCGCAGTCGCTGCACCGCTGGCCGCAGGCGAAGATGTCCGGCTTCGATCGACAGACGCTGTCCGATGTGGAGCTGGACGCGTTGCTGGCGTATCTGCGGCACATGGCGGGGCGCAAGGCGACGACTGCCGGCGCGCCGTGAGGAGGACACGCCGACCGGAACCGGCCATGCGATCCGCTGCGCACGATCGCGCGCCCTGCCCGTGTCGCACCCATCGGCGGCATACTTCCAGCCATCGCAACCGAGCAGGGATCCCCACGCATGCCTGAAACTGCTGCCGACCCCGAGATCGAACTGGCGGAGTGCGTGCTGCCCGCCGGCAACCTCTCCGAGACCCTGCGCTTCTTCGTCGACACGCTCGGGTTCCGCCTCGACAGCATCATGCCCGCCGATGATCCGCGGATTGCCCAGCTCAGCGGCTACGGCCTGCGCCTGCGGCTGGACACGGCCCATGAAGGCGATGCCGGCGTGCTCCGCCTGGGCACCGCCCGGGGCGTCGACCGCGCAGCGCTCGTCGCACCCAACCGCACCCGCATCGAGTTCGGCCCGGCCCGACTTCCGATACGCCTGCCGCCACTGCAGCCCAGCCCGGGCATCCAGCACTTCGACGACCGGCCGGGCGCCTGGAAATCCGGTCGTGCCGGCATGCAGTACCGCGATCTGATCCCCGATCGCCAGGGCGGCCAGTTCATCGCCTCGCATATCCGCATCCCCGTCGGCGGCCCGGTGGGCGACAACGTGCACTATCACGACATCCGCCTGCAGCTGATCTACTGCCATCGCGGCTGGGTACGCCTGGTTTACGAGGATCAGGGCGACCCGTTCGTGATGCGCGCGGGCGACTGCGTACTGCAACCGCCGCGCATCCGGCATCGGGTGCTGGAATCGTCGGACGGCCTGGAGGTGATCGAGATCGGCAGCCCGGCCGAACACATGACCCATCTGGACCACACGATGCAGCTGCCGACCGGCCGCCGGTTGCCGGCCCGCGATTACGACGGCCAGCGCTTCGTGTTCCACCAGGCGGAAAAGGCGCGCTGGAGCCACCTGCCGGACTCCGGTTGGGCGCTGCGCGACCTCGGTCTCGCCGCAGCCACCGGCGGACTGGTCGATGCGCGGGTGTTGCGCCGGGAACCGGCAAGCGAATCTGCCGACGTGCCCGCATTGCAGGACCGGATGTTCGCGTTTGGCTTCGTGCTGCGGGGAAGCATGAGCCTGCGCGTCGACCGGCTGCCCGCGACGCGGCTGACGGCAGGCGACGCATTCGTGGTTCCGTCCGGCATGCAGCCGCAATTCGACGACTGCTCCGACGACGGGGAACTGCTGCAGGTCGCGCTGCCTGCGTGGCAACCCGCCATGCCCTGACCGTTCAGTCGCGCGGTGCGGTCGCCTGCGTCACGGTCATGTCGCGGGAGGGCAGCAATGACTGCAGCTCGCGATCGCGCCGGGCCTTCGGCTCGTGCGCCAGCTGGCGCACGCTGGCATAGAACGCCGGCCAGCTGCGACCGGCACGCCGGAACAGCACCTCGAACGCGGGCGTCCAGCGATCGTACAGGCCGAACGGCAGCAGCCGCGCATTGTTGATCGGCTGCGCCACCCAGCTGTCGTAGCGATGATCTTTCGGCCACTCGCGTTCGCGCCATCGGGCATAACGGCGGCGGAATGCCGCGATCTCGCGCTGCTTGCCCGCGGCCAGCGTCGCATCGTCGGCGCCGCTGGCGTACAGCGCTTTCAGGCGCTGGCGCAGGTCCAGCACCTGTCGGGTGAAGCCGTCGTCCATGGCCTGCCCGGAATCGTCCTGCGCCGGCAGTCCGCGCGACGAGCGCCACTGGCGCAGTCCTTCGCGCTGCACGAAGGTGGCAAAGGATTCATCGAACGCGGTGTCGCCCCGGGCGTAGATCAGCTGGTGCGCCAGTTCGTGGAAGATCGTGCCGGCCAGCTCGTCGTCGTCCCAGCGCAGCATGCTCGAGAGGATTGGATCGGCGAACCAGCCCAAGGTGGAATACGCCGGGACACCGCCGACCCAGACGTCGTCGCCACGTGCCTGCAATCTCGCCGCGTCGGCCCTGGCGGCGGCCTCGTCGAACCAGCCGCGATAGGCCACGCAGCCGGCGATCGGAAAGCATTGCGGCACCGCTTCCACCGAGAAGCGCGGTGCGGCAAACACGTTCCAGACCACGTAGGGACGATCCAGCGCGACATAACCGGTATAGCTGCGATTGTCCGGCAGGCCCAGTTGGCGCGAGGCGAACCGGCGGGCCTGCTGGGCCAGACGCAGCCGCGTCGCGAGCTTCGGATCGGTGGCCGGGTCGCTCAGCAGCTTGCTGACGGCGCGTCGATGGACGATCAATGCACCCTGCCCCTTCGCCGCCTGGGCGTAATAGCGCAGGCTGCCGCAGGCGCACAGCGCCAGGCCCAGCGCGATGATGGCGATGAGCCTGGACAAGTGTTGGCATGGGCGCAGAAAGCGGAACCGGAACATCCGGTGATTGTGCACCACCCGTCAGTGGCGCCTAGTGGCGGTGATCGCGAGGATCGCGCCGATCGGCACGTCGATCGCTGCCGCCATGATGGCCGCTGGAACGGTCGGCGCGAGGCTCGCGGGCACCGCCGGAAGCGCGCCCGCTATCCACGTGACCACGATGATCGCCGTCGTGGTCGCCACCATGCCTCCAGTGGTCGCCCCGGTGGTCATCATGGTCGCCCCGGTATCCGCTGCCCCGGTAGTCCCGATAGCCGCGATAACGCGATCCGCCGTACCAGCCGCTGCTGATGCCGATGCTTACGCCCGGCGCGTAGCAACAGCCGTAGTAGCCGTCGTAATAGCCACCGCCGTAATAACCGTCGTAATACCCGGGCGCCGCGTAGTAGGCACCATCGCCCTGCCCGTAATAGGCATCGCCGCCGTAACCGGAGTTGCGCACATAGCTGTAACCCGGATCGTAATAACAACCCGACAACGCCGCCGCGGCGGTGATCAGGGCAAGGCTGGCCAGCAGGCGTTTCATGATCCGTCTCCACGGGAGTGACGACACCACGCTATTACATCGCGCTTGAATGCGTACTGAGTCGGCGGCACATGGCAGGGCGGCGTTTAGCCGCCAGCCATGTGCCCGCATGACCCGTGCGGGGCGGGGATGACCCGATCAGCCCTTGCGCTTGCCCTGCTCGTTGCGCTGGGACGTCTGCACGCGACCGTCGCCGGCGCCGCCATCGCCGGACACCGGCGGGTGCAGTGCCTGGCCGTTGGAGCCCGCCGCATGCGTCGGGTTGGCTCCCGGCCAGCTCGGGCCACGCTGTACTCGCTCATGCTTGGCATCGAGCAAGGCCTGGATATGCGCCACGGCCTCTTCCGGGCTGATGTGCTGGACCGGCACCTCCACCGGGGCACGCTTGCGCGCGACCGGCCGTTTCGGCGCCGGCTTGGCAGCCGACCTGGCGGCGGGTTTGCCGGCCACCTTGCCGACGGCCGTCTTGACCAACGGCCGCCTGGCGGCCACCGGCTTGCCCGCCGCCGCTTTCTTGACGGCGGCCTTCTTCACGACCTGCTTGCTGGCTGCCTTGCGGGCGACCGGCTTCTTCGCGACGGCCTTTTTCGCGGCCGGGCGCTTTGTCGCGGCTTTCTTCGCGACCGCCTTCTTTGCCGCGGGCTTTTTCAGCGCGGCTTTCTTCAGTGCCGGCTTGCGCGTCGCAGCCTTCTTCACGGCGGCCTTCTTCACGGCCGACTTCTTCACGATAGCCTTCTTCGCTGCCACCTTGCGTGGCGACGACCTGCTCGCGCTGCTCGCCGGTGCCTTCTTCGCAACGACCTTCGTGGCCGTTGCCTTCTTGGCAGTTGCCTTTCTGGCCACGGACTTCTTCGCAGCCGACTTGCGGGTCATAGCCATGCGTTTGTTCTCCAGCGGTGATCAAGGGAAACGCAACCAGTATGCACGCCTCGACCGCAGGCGGCATTCCGCACCGCACGAAGCGTTCATCTCCGGCGTGACGAAATGCCTGTCCCGAAGATGGGCTGCCGCTTGTCAGAAGCTCGGATGGGTCAGGGCGTCGATGAAATGCGGCAGCACCCGAGGGTTCACCAGGATGGCGAAGATCACTCCGTACGCGGCGCCCCACAGGTGCGCGCTGTGGTTGACGTTGCCCTGCCCGCGCCGATCCATGTAGATCGAGTAGCCGGTGTACAGCACCGCATAGACGATCGCCGGCATCGGGACCACCAGCACCAGGATGCGCTGCCATGGCGCCAGCAGGATGAAGGAGAACAGCACCGCCGACACGGCGCCCGAAGCGCCGAGACTGCGGTAGTTCGGGTTCGCGCGATTCTTCAGGTAGGTCGGCAGGATCGAGATCACCAGCCCGCCGATATAGAACAGCGCGAAGCCGAGCGTGCCCAGCGAGTTGCTGAAGAACGGCTCCATCACCCGGCCGAAAAAGAACAGGGTGAACATGTTGAACAGCAGATGCCCGAAATCCGCATGCACCACGCCATAGGTCACCAGCCGGTGGTATTCGCGCTGACGGGTGATGGCCGGCGGCCACAGGATCAGGTCGCTCATCAGCCGGCTGTTGTTGAACGCCATGAACGAGACGATGCAGGTGATGGCGATGATGACCAGGGTAATCGGCATGAACGGCTCCACGGCAGGCGGGCAAAGCTTGGCATCTTGGCGCGCCGGTCCGGCCTTGTCGACTTGCCGCCGCCGGCGCAGCCGACCCGGCCGGTGCTTATGCCGCGGGTTCACCCCCATATTCCAACGGGTCACTGCCGGGATCGGCGCCACACGGTTATCATTGCGTGCTTTGAGCGGCCACGCGCTGCCCGACGGATACCATGGCCTCGCTCCGCTACCTGCATCTGGACGTCTTTGCCGCCACCCTCGGCGGCGGCAATCATCTGGGCGTGGTCATCGGCGCCGATGGCTGGAGCGGCGCCCAGATGCAGCGCTTCGCGCGCTGGACCGCGCTGGTGGAGACCACCTTCGTGCTGCCACCGACCGAGCCGAAGGCCAGCTACCGCGTACGCATCTTCACTCCGCACAAGGAAATCCCGTTCGCCGGCCACCCCAGCATCGGCAGCGCGCATGCGGCGCTGGAGTGCGGACTGGCCGAGCCGCACCATGGCATGTTGTGGCAGGAATGCGCGGCCGGCGTGCTGCCCCTCCTGGTCGAGGGCCGTGGCGCCGAACGCGAACTGCTGCTGCAGTCCCCCGGCGAGCGCATCGTCAGCACCGGCCGCGATGCGCACCCGCTGCTGCCGGCGGCGCTGGCCGGTATCGCACCAGGCGTGCTGCCGCCGGCCCTGGTCGACGGCGGTCGGCGCTGGTGGCTGACCGAAGTGGCGGACGAGGCCAGCCTGCGCGCATGGCAGCCCGATCACCACGCCATCGCCAGGCTGGCGCGCGCCAGCGACAGCATGGGGCTGTGCGCGTTCGCGCGGGCGGCGCATGCCGACTACCAGCTGGTGGTGCGTGCCTTCCCGGCCGGCGTGGGCATCGTCGAGGATCCGGCCTCCGGCGCCGCCAACGGACTGATCGCCGCGTACCTCGCGCAGAGCGAACCGCATGGCACGCTGGCGCAGGGCTACCACGTCAGCCAGGGCCGCGAGATCGGCCATGACGCGCGGCTGGTGGTGCAGATCGACCACGAGGCCATCTGGACCGGCGGACGCAGCCATACCGTGATCGACGGCACGCTGGACTGGACACCGCCCGCTTGAACGACGCGGCGCAAATCTGGGTCGACGCCGACGCCTGCCCGGTGGTGATCAAGGAGATCCTGTTCCGCGCCGCCGAGCGCGCCCGGGTGATGGTGACCCTGGTGGCAAACCAGCACCTGCGCACGCCGCCGTCGCGTTTCATCCGGGCGATCCAGGTGCCGGCCGGCTTCGATGTGGCCGACAACGAGATCGTGCAACGCGTCGCCGCGGGCGACCTGGTGATGACCCAGGACATTCCGCTGGCCGCGCTGGTGATCGCCAGGGGAGCGCTGGCGATCAATCCACGCGGCCTGATGTACACGCCGGAAACGATCGCCCAGCAGCTGTCGATGCGCAACTTCATGGACGAGCTGCGCGGCTCGGGCGTCGACACCGGCGGCCCGTCCGCGTTCCATCCGCGCGACCGCCAGGCTTTCGCCAACCAGCTCGATCAATGGCTGGCGCGACGCCCCGGGAGCTAGTGGCCCTCGCGCTCGTCCAGGTGCGCCCGTTTTGCAGCCACCAGTGACAGCGCCGACCAGTCGAGATCCTCGTCGCCGGCAGCCATCGCCTCGAGCAGGCTGTCGCGCAACACCCCGGCAAACGGCAGCGGCACCCGTGCCGACTCGGCCGCCGCCTGGGCCAGCCCCACATCCTTGAAGCCCAGCGGCAAGGAGAATCCGGCCGGCTTGAAGCGCTGCTCCGCGATCAGCCTGCCGTAGCCCTGATAGGCCGGCGAGGCGAACAGGGTGTTGGTCATCACCTCGAGAAAATCCGCCGCGCTGACGCCATAGGCACGGGTCAGCGCGGTTACCTCGGCCATGCTCTCGATCGCACTGGCCAGCATGAAATTGCCGGCGATCTTGGCCACGCTGGCACGCTCCGGCGCCTCGCCCAGCGGCCACACCTTGCTGCCCATCGCCTCGAGCAGCGGCCGCACCCGCTCGATCGCCGCGGGCTTGCCCGCCGCCAGGATATTCAGCTTTGCGGCGGCGGCCATGTCCGGACGACCAAACACCGGCGCGGCGACATAGTCGAGCCCGCGCCGGGCATGCTCCGCCGCCAGCTCCTGCGCCAGCGCCACCGAGATCGTGGCGTGATTCACATGCACCGTGCCGCGATCCATCGCGTCGAGCAGGCCGCTGTCGAGGATCACCTCGCGCACCGCGCGGTCGTTCGCCAGCATGCTGCACAGCACCTCGCCCTGGGCCGCCCGTTCGGGCGTCGACGCCACCCTGGCACCCAGCGAGGCCAGCGGTTCGCACGCCGCCGCGGAGCGATTCCACACGGTCACCGTGTGCCCGGCCGCGACCAGGTTGCTGGCCATCGCGCTGCCCATCGCTCCGAGACCGATAAATCCGACTTTCATGGAAGGCTCCTCGTCATTGTCCGGCGCGCAGTGAAGCACGCGCGGTGTTCAGGATGCGCGAAGCGCGGGCGGTTCGGCATGCGCCGAAGCGGTACGGCGACGACCTGGATGCCGTCACCATGATCCGGTCGCGGCGACGAGCGACGCAGCGGGAAAGCGCAGTCAGGTAGAGTGTCCGGAGGTGCCGCGCTGACACCGGGGTTTCCGTCGCCGTCCGGTCGCATCGGCCCCGGCCGGCCGGCCGCGATGTCATCCGGCTCATCATGCCTGGAACCAGGGGGAGCGCATGACCTTGTTTCATCCACTGCAATGGCTTGGTCGCCGCCTCGCCCGGTTCCTGTCGAAACCGCGCGCGGTGGAAATGCACTTCAGCACCTCGCGGTTCGATCTGCTGAGCGATTCGCTGTTGAAAGGCGACGTGCTGCTGGTCGAGGGCAGCAGCCGTTTCAGCACGGCCATCAAGTACCTGACCCAGTCGAGCTGGTCGCATGCCGCGCTGTATGTCGGCGATGCGCTGCATGAGCTCCGTCCGGAACTTGGCCTGCAGGTGCTGATCGAGGCCGACGTGATCGAGGGCGTGCGGGCGATCGCGCTGGACGAGTACCGCGGCGTGCACACCCGCATCTGCCGCGCGGTCGGCCTCCAGGCGAGCGAGATCGACAGCGTGATCGGTCATGCCGCCCGCCGCCTCGGCCAGCGCTACGACATCCGCAACCTCGTCGACCTGGTGCGCTACCTGCTGCCGACGCCACCGGTGCCCGGACACTGGCGACGGCAGATGCTGGCGCTGGGCGCGGGCGATCCGACCCATGCGATCTGTTCCACGCTGATTGCCGAGGCGTTCCACAGCGTGCGCTATCCGATCCTGCCGATCATCGATCGCGACTACCGGGCGCTGCCCGGCACCCGTACCGCGCGGAAGGAAATCCTGCGTATCCGCGACTCCAAGCTGTTCACCCCGCGCGACTTCGACATCTCGCCGTACTTCCGCATCGTCAAGCCGATGATCGAGCACGACTTCGACCCGCACCGCATTCACTGGGCATCATCGGCGCCGACCGGTGCGCACAGTCCATCCCTGCCACCGCCCGCCTGACGCGGACGCCGAATGCGCCCGGCCGAGGTCGGCATCGGGCTTCACCGTCCGACATCAACGAACTCGACGTCGGCTATCCAGCGGCGCTGTCTCCGCGCCAGGCGCTCCTCCTTCGTCTCGTCATCCAGATGCGCCGCCGCATGCCGAAGCAGCGACGGATCGACATCCTCGAACGCATTGACGTTGACTACCGCGTACAGCCGGCCGTCGATCAGGCTGGTGGCGACCGGCACCACGCCGCAGCGGGAGCAGACGTGGAACTCGGCGGTGCGGCTGCCGAAGGCGTAGCGCGACACCCTGGCGGGATCCTTGACCGTGACCTTCAGGGTGCCCGCCGGATGCGAGGTCCACACGCCGCCGTGCCTGACGCAGAACGAGCAGCCGCAGGCACGCGCCGGAATCTCGGCGGGATCGGGCTCCCAGCCCAGCACGAAGGCGATGTTGCCGCAGTGGCACCGGCCGTGGATCAGCATGCGTGGAATCTCCGTCGTCGCCCGATCGACCCTGCGCTCCTGAGAGCACTCGCGCCGCGCCACGTGGCGGCCGCTGCAACGACGCCGCCTGGCCCGAGGCCACGCGCGATGCCGTGCGGAAAGGCGATCGTCATTGCAGCTCGGGCAGCGCGGCCAGGCATTTCCTGCGGCAGAGGTAGCGCTTGTTCAGCGCCCCACCGTCATACAGATACCCGGCGCCACCCGCAAAGATTTCCCAGCGATAGAGATGCCCGGACATCCTGATCGAACCCTGGTATCTGCACGGCATGATCATCGCCTCGTCATGGAATTCGGCCGCATCCACCTCGTCGGCGAGGGAAAAATACGTGGCCACATCCGCCTTCGTCATCGTCAGCGAATCGCAGATGGCATGATCGGGCCGGTCCCGATCGATCACCTTCGACAGCGAGCCGACTTCGAATCCGCCCACCCGGTGCATGGACTCACAGGACTGCAGCAACGAAGCGACCAACAGCAGCAGCGGCGCGCACAGCCACAGGCGTTTCATGGAGCGACCCCGGAGAGCACGTACTGGAGCAGCTGCGCGCCCTCGGAAAGCTCCTTCCGGGCGATCGCACCATGTGCATAGACATCGCTCATCCGGTTCAGCCGGAACTCTCCGACCAGGATGTCCACCAGGTACTTCAACGACTTGAATTGGGCCGGCGTGGGCTTCTCGAAGGCGTTTTCCGCGGGCAGATACATCCCGACCACCTCGATGCCCAGGGAGTCGCCATTGGCCGGATATCTCATGGGATATTTCTTGCCGACCTCGTGCTGGGACAGGTTCTTCGCCCGCCGGCCGAAAGCCACGCCCTTTTCATGCATCAACGCAGCGATGGTCTTCAGCTCTTTCGGATCGCAACTCTTTTCCATCTGGCAGCGGGCCACCAGGATGCCGACGTGCCAGCAGATCCGGTCCAGTCGCGCCGTCTGGTAGATGTGCCCCAGCTTGTCCAGCAGGAAATGGGCCCCGGTCTCCTTGCCGCCGGCGTAGGCGCTCAAGGTGCCGGCCGCGCTGGAAGAGTCCGTCCGGTGCAGGACGATGGAGGAAACCTTGTCCAGTGTCCCGTGCTCGATCGACGGATAGAGCTTGATCTCGACATCCTTGTCGACCAGCTTGCCGTCTTCCAGTTTGGCCATGATTTTCTTCCTTGAGGAAAGACCATCTGACCCGAATCGCCGCGGTGGCCGGATCGGGAACGCCCGGGAGATGCTGCGATTCCGGACCCGACGCGTCAAGCCGGATATCCCGGATCAGGGGACGGGTCAGCCCGGCGAAGGCACCGCAGCAGCAAGGGTGGCCAACGCGTCCTCGGCGGCATCGGGGCACGGCGCCGACTAGGCCACCTGCCCCGCGGCCTGCCCCGACGCCCACGCCCACTGGAAGTTGTAGCCGCCGAGCCAGCCGGTGACGTCGACCACTTCGCCGATGAAATACAGGCCGGGGACGAGCCGGGACTGCATGGTGCTGGAGGACAGGCCGTCGGTGTCGACGCCGCCCAGGGTGACCTCGGCGGTGCGGTAGCCTTCGGTACCGCTGGCGGTGATAGGCCACGCGTTGAGCTGGCTGCCGATCTGCGCCAGCTCGGCTTCGCGGTACTGGCGCATCGGCCGGCTCTCGAACCATTGCTCGCACAGGCGCTGCGCCAGCCGTTTCGGCAGGACATCGCCGAGTACGGTCTTCAGTTCGGCCAGCGGCCTGGCCTGGCGTTGCCCGATCAGCCAGTCGCCGGTGTCCTGGTCGGGCAGCAGGTCGATGCGCAGGTCGTCGCCGGGTTGCCAGTAGGAGGAAATCTGCAGGATCGACGGGCCGCTGAGGCCACGGTGGGTAAACAGCAGGCCGGCACGGAAGCTCTGCTTGCCGACCCGGGTCTCGGCCAGCGGCAGGGCCACGCCCGCCAGGTCCTGGTAATGCTCCTGGTGCTTGCCGCTGAGGGTCAGCGGCACCAGGCCGGCGCGGGTCGGCAGCACGGCGTGGCCGAACTGGCGCGCCAGTTCGTAGCCGAAGCCGCTGGCCCCCATGCTGGGAATCGACAGGCCGCCGCTGGCCACCACCAGCGACTCCGCATGCACCTCGCCGCGCGCGGTCCGGACGCTGAAGCCCTCCGGCGTCTTGCGCACGCGCTGCACGCCGCAACTCGCCTCCACGGTGACGCCGGCGGCGGCGCACTCGTCCAGCAGCATGCGCACGATCTGCTTGGAGGAGTCGTCGCAGAACAGCTGGCCCAGTTCCTTCTCGTGGTAGGCGATACCGTGCTTCTCGACCAGCGCGATGAAGTCCCACGGCGTGTAGCGCGCCAGCGCGGACTTGGCGAAGTGCGGGTTGGCCGAGAGGAAATTGGCCGGGCCGGCGCCCGTGTTGGTGAAGTTGCAGCGGCCGCCGCCGGACATCAGGATCTTCTTGCCGACCTTGTTCGCATGGTCGACCACCAGCACCCGCCGGCCGCGCTGGCCGGCGGCGATCGCGCACATCAGGCCCGCGGCACCGGCGCCGACGATCAGCACATCCACTTTCATTCGGTCATCGCCCTGCTCGTTCCGCTGCGCGTCGCAACGGGGCATTATCCATCAGCCGCCGCGCGCGGCATCGCTTACACTGATCCACCGTTCTCCACGAGCTGCCGCCATGCCCTCCTTTGACGTGATCTCCGAAGTCGACAAGCACGAACTGACCAATGCGGTCGACCAGGCCAACCGCGAGCTGTCGACCCGTTTCGACTTCAAGGGTCAGGATGCGTCGTACACGCTGGACGATTTCGTGATCACCCAGAGCGCACCCAGCGAATTCCAGCTGCAGCAGATGCTGGACATCCTGCGCGGCCGGCTGGTGGCGCGAAAGATCGACATCCGCGCGCTGGACGTGGGCGACCCGGAAACCAACCTGGGCGGCTCGCGCCAGAAGATCACCGTGAAGCAGGGGATCGAGCAGCCGATGGCGAAGAAGCTGATCGGCGAGCTGAAGGCGGCCAAGCTCAAGGTCGAGGCGCAGATCAATGGCGACAAGCTGCGCATCAGCGGCAAGAAGCGTGACGACCTGCAGCAGGCCATGGCGTTGCTGCGCCAGTCCGAGGTGGAGCTGCCGCTTCAGTTCGACAATTTCCGCGACTGACGAAGAACCTGCCGAGGCAGCGGCGAGATCGACTGTGGGAGCGACTTCAGTCGCGATGCTCTTGCTTTTGTATGGTTCAGAGCAGAAGCATCGCGACTGAAATCGCTCCCACAAGCATGGCGTGAGTATTCAGGCTTTCGACAGGAGGCGCCCACCCATCGCGGCATTGGCGCCCACCACGATCGCCACCGCCGCCGCATGCGTCAGCAGGTCGGTAGCCGCCGCATCGTAGGCGTGGCAGATCTCCAGCAGGCTGGCCGAGGCGGCGGCGCTGGCCAGGCCGATCAGCACCGCCGTCAGCACCGGCCGCAACGGGCAGGCGCGGCGCAGCATCAGGATCAGCAGCGCCGACAGCGGTACCGAGAAGCTGACGATGAAGACCAGGCAGTCGGCGGACTGGTGCAGGCCGGCGACGCTGGTGCCCGGTGCGATCCACTGGCGCAGGCAACCGAGCCCGCTGGCGCCGATCCACAGCAGCGCACCCGGCAGCGGCAGCCATGCCCATGCCGCGCGGCGACCGGGGACGCCCAGGGTGAACGCCGCCCACGCCGCGCTGATCGCGGTGATCACCGCGCCGAGCGCAGCCCAGGCCAGATCCGGCGCACCGCCCAGCCGGCGCATCATGCCGCCTGCGCCGTAATGCATCAGCAGCACGGCGGCGATCGCCGCCACCGCCAGCAGCCAGCCGACGGCGCGCAGCCCGGGCGGCAGCAACCGCCGCACCGGCACCAGCTCGGTGCCGAGACGGTCGATCAGTGCCTCATGGGATGGCAGCTCGGACATGGCCTCAGGGTTCTCCGTGGAAGCGTTCGCGCAGCGCCTTCAGCGCGCGATGCAGATTGACTTTCAGCGCGCCGGTATTGCGTCCGGTCAACTCGGCCGCCTCGCTCAGCGAGCGCTCGTGCAGTCCCAACTGCTCCGCCGCCTCGCGCTGGCCCGGCGGCAATTCCGCGATGGCTTCGCGCAGGCGCCGGGCACGCTGGGCGCTCTCGGTGGCGGCGCTGGCATCGTCGGCCTCCGGATGGTTGTCCACTGCATATTCGTCGTGCAGCTCGCGACTGTTACGGCGGCCGTGGCTGCGCAACGCATCGATCGCCCGGCGGCTGGCGATCGCGCTGAGCCAGGCATCGTACGAGCGCGCCGGATCGAAGGTGTGGCGCACGCGGTGCACGGTCATCAGGGTTTCCTGGACCACGTCGTCGAGGTTGTCGTGCGCCACGCCCTGGCGCCGCGCCGCCGCGCGGATCAGGGCGACCGAATCGGCCAGCAGCTTCTCGTAGGCGCGGCGATCGCCGGCCTGCGCAGCCGCCATCCACGCCGCCCGACGCTGGTCGGGCGATTCGCCGGTGCTGGCAACGGTGGATTCGACTGGCACGATCCGGAACAGACTCGCCTTGCGGGAAAGTCCACTATCTAGACCCATGAAGCCGGTGGCGGTCAAGGCTTGCGACATGCTCGATCCAGCAGACGTGACCCGAAACGGGCCGCTTGCCGGATATTCGCTGCATCCCCGGCCGACGTTACTTCGTACAAGCAGGTAACCGCCGTCGCGCGGATGGCGAATAGCCAGACAACCAACCACCCACGGACGAAAAACCATGCTCGTGTTGATCCTCGCCTACCTCGGTGGCGTCCTGACCATCCTCAGCCCCTGCATCCTGCCGGTGTTGCCGTTCGTGTTCGCCCGCTCCGACAAGCCGTTCATGCGCAACGGCCTGCCGATGCTGCTGGGCATGGCGATCACGTTCGCAGGGGTGGCCACGCTGGCGGCGCTGGGCGGCGGCTGGGCGGTACATGCCAACCAGTACGGCCGCTACGTGGCGCTGGTGGTGCTGGCCTTCCTCGGCCTGACCCTGCTGTCGACCCATCTGGCCGAGTGGATCAGCCGCCCGTTCGTGGCACTGGGCAACCGCCTGTCGCGGCATTCGGATGGCAACGGTGATTCGATCTGGGGCGCGGCCGGCCTCGGCGTGGCCACCGGGCTGCTGTGGGCCCCTTGCGCCGGGCCGATCCTGGGCCTGCTGCTGACCGGCGCGGCGCTCAATGGTGCCAGCGTGCAGACCACCCTGCTGCTGCTCACCTACGCCGGCGGCGCGGCCACCTCGCTGGGCCTGGCGCTGCTGATCGGCGGCAAGGTGTTCGCGCTGATGAAGCGCTCGCTGGGCGCGGGCGAATGGGTCCGCCGCGCACTCGGCGTGCTGGTGTTGTGCGGCGTCGCCGCGATCGCGCTGGGCCTGGATACCGGCCTGCTGACCCGGATCTCGCTGGCCAGCACCGGCGGCATCGAACAGAAACTGATCGACGCGGTACGCCCGGCGCCGGCGCCGCAGCCGGTGCTGAAGACCGGCGAGCCGCTGCCGGTGGAAGGCACGTTCCCGTCACTGGCCGGTGCCACCGAATGGCTCAACAGCCCGCCGCTGACGACCGAGTCGCTGCGCGGCAAGGTGGTGCTGGTCGATTTCTGGACGTACTCCTGCATCAACTGCATCCGCACCCTGCCGTATGTGCGCGGCTGGGCCGACAAGTACAGGGATCATGGGCTGGTGATCATCGGCGTGCATGCGCCGGAGTTCGCGTTCGAGAAGAACCCGGACAACGTCGCCCGGGCGGTGAAGGACCTGGGCGTGGATTACCCGGTGGCGCTGGACAACAGCTACGCGATCTGGAAAGGCTTCGACAACCAGTACTGGCCGGCGCACTACTTCATCGACGCGCAGGGCCGGATCCGCCATCACCACTTCGGCGAAGGCAACTACCACGAAAGCGAAGACGTCATCCGCCAGCTGCTGACCGCCGCGGGCCAGAAGAACCTGCCCGGCGGCTACGTCAACGACGTTCGCCAGGGGGTCGAGGCCGCGGCCTCCGACGACTCCACCCGCTCGCCGGAAACCTATGTCGGTTACGCCCGTGCACGGAATTTCGCCGGGGGCCAGGTGGCCCATGACGACGCCCTGGACTATCACGCTCCCGCCGTGCTGGGCACCAACCAGTGGACGCTCGATGGCCGCTGGACCGTGCATGGCGAGAACGCGCAGCTGGACCGGGCCGGCGGCGGCATCGCCTACCGCTTCCGCGGCCGCGACCTGCACCTGGTGCTGGGCCCGGGCAGCGACGGCAAGCCGGTGCGCTTCCGGGTGACCATCGACGGCAAGCCGCCGGGTGCCGACCACGGCATGGATACCGACGCCGACGGCAACGGCACGATCGACAGCCAGCGCCTGTACCAGCTGGTGCGCCAGGCCAACGGCAGCGGCGAGCGGCTGTTCGAAATCACCTTCCTCGACCCGGGTGTGCAGGCATACGCCTTCACGTTCGGCTGATCCCACCCCATCCCCACGGAGGTTGCCATGTCACGTCTCGATGAAACCCTCGCGATGGATCGCCGTCGCTTCCTGCGCGCCACGCTCACCGGCGGTGCCCTGCTGCTGACTGGCGGCGGCCTGCTGGCGCCCCGCCTGTTCGCCGCCGCCAACACGCCGGTCGGCAAGCCCGGCAAGGTATTGCTGGAAATCTTTGGCGACGATGGCCGCGACCTCGGTGCGCGCGAGGTGCCGAAGCTGGTGTTGACCGATGCGCAATGGCGCCAGCGGCTGTCGCCGGCGTCCTACGAGATCATGCGTCGCGACGGCACCGAACGGGCGTTCAGCGGCGCGCACGAGAAGCCCGCCGTGCCCGGCCTTTACCGCTGCATGGCCTGTGCCACGGCGCTGTACGACGCCGCCACGCAATTCGACTCCGGCACCGGCTGGCCCAGCTTCTGGCAGCCGATCGCCCGCCGCAACGTGGTCGAGCACAGCGATCACATGTTCGGCATGACCCGTACGGCGATCAGTTGCGCCGGATGCGACAGCCATCTCGGCCACGTGTTCGAGGATGGCCCGCGGCCGACCGGCCTGCGCTACTGCATGAACTCGGTGGCGCTGCGCTTCGTGCCGCGCACGGTCAGCTGAGCCCGGACCGGGGCCGGCGGCGCACGCGACCAGGCGGCTGATCCCCGCTATACCCGGGAGTATTGCGACCAGCGGTTTCGGACGGATGCGGCGCGGTGCCTGCCGAACTTTCCAGTCGCGCGAAGCCGCCCCCTTCCCGTGACGCGCGCGGGAGTCAATACTCCGGCATCGCATTCCCTCCGGCAGTTTGTCCATGACCGACCTGTTCGCCCCCGCCTCGCTGGCCCCGCAGCCGCTCGACCATGCGCTGGCGTTGTCCGCGCGCTACTACACCGACCCGCGGATGCCGGCGCTGGACGCCGCCCAGGTATTCGGGCGCAGCTGGCAGCTGGTCTGTCATCAGACCCAGCTCGCCGGCGTGGGCGACCACGTGGTGACCACCATCGCCGGGCTGCCGCTGGTGATCGTGCGCAGCGATGCCACGACGATCCGCGCCTTCCACAACGTCTGCCGCCATCGCGCCGGGCCGATCGCCAGCTGCGACGGCCGTGGCGCCAGCGGATTGCGCTGCCGCTATCACGGCTGGACCTACGGCCTCGACGGCGTGTTGCGCGGAGCCCCGGAGATGGGCCGAACGCCGGACTTCAACCCCGCCGACATCCGTCTGCCGGAAGTGCGCGTGCAGCGGTGGCAGGGGCTGGTGTTCGTGGCCACCGGCGAGGCGCCGCCGTTCGACGAATTCGTCGCCGGCATCGATGCGCGGCTGGGGCCGGAGCGTGCACTGGACGGCTACGAATTCCATCATCGCGCCAGCTGGGAGATCGACTGCAACTGGAAGGTCTACGTGGACAACTACCTGGAGGGTTACCACGTGCCGCAGATCCATCCGGGCCTCAACAGCCTGCTCGACTACCGCAGCTACGTCACCGAGACGGCGCCGTGGTACTCGTTCCAGTTCAGCCCGCTGGAGAGCGGCGACGAGCTGTACGGCAGCGGCGAGGCGCTGTACTACTTCCTGTATCCGAACACGATGCTGAACATCCTGCCCGGTCGCCTGCAGACCAATCGCGTGCTGCCGCTGGGGCTGGACCGTTGCCGGATCGAATTCGACTTCTACTACGCGCCGGACAGCAGCGAAGCCGGCATCGCGCGCCGCGCCAGGGACATCGCCTTCAGCGACGAAGTGCAGGGCGAGGACGTGACGATCTGCGAGGACGTGCAGCGCGGCCTCGCCTCGGGTTCGTATGAAGCCGGCCGGCTCAATCCGCTGCGCGAAAACGCGGTGCATCACTTCCACGAGCTGCTGCGCCGCACGTATCGCGACGCCAGCCCGCGCGACTGAACGCGGTCCGCCGACCGTATCCGGTCAGCCGCGACCCGGCCACCAGCCACGCCCGCAGCGGGCGTAGCGATCGGCGGCGCGCTCGAACGGATTGCGCACGCTGATGCCGCCGCACAGCAGATAGACCGGCAGGAACAGCGGACCGAGCAGCATGTATTGATAGACATGCGCACGCTCGTGATCGGCGAGCCGGATCGGCGCCTCGATGCCGCGCCCGCTGCGATGCGCGTAGGTGAGGCACGGTATGTCGAGGTCCACGCCGGTGTGCAGGATCACGTTGCCCAGGGTCAGCGCCCCGGCGCCCCACGGCATGCGCTGGAAGACCACGGCGAGATCGCGACGACGCCAGCACACGCGTGCGCCGAAGGCGAGGCCGACGGCTCCGGCGAGCAGACCGCAGAGCGTGTTCGGCGAAGTCCACAAGGCGCCGAGCAGTTGCCCCGCGACGGTCATGCTCCGAGCGGCTGGCGAAACCGGCGACATCGCTACGCCCGCGCCCGGGCTTTCGTCGGCGCGGCGGCTGGGCCGCGCCCCGCGGCCTGCCAGCGCAGCCAGTCGATCACCGCGGCGACCGCCGGACGCGGTGGCGCGGGCGGCCGCACGATCCAGTACGACGGACCGAGCGGCACGCTGAGTTCGCCGCACGGTCGTACCAGGCTGCCGGCGGCCACGTCGTCAGCCGCCAGCCAGTGCCGCGCCAGCGCCACGCCCTGCCCCAGCGCGGCGGCGCGCAACACCAGGTCGGAGGAGGCGTAACGCGCGCCGCCCTGCAGCGCGAGCTTCGCCGGCCCGTGCAACTGTCGCCAGAGTTCCCACGCGGCCTGCGGATCGCGATCGTGCAGCAGGCGCAGGCCCGCCAGCTGCAACGGTTTCGACGGACGTCCGGACGCCTGCCACAGCGCGGGGCTCATCACCGGATACAGCGCATCGTCCATCAGTGCCTCGCTGTGCAGCCCGGGCCACGGGCCACGGCCCATGCGCAGGGCCAGATCGATGCGGCCGTCGTCGAGTGCGTCCAGTTTCTGATCCACCAGCACCGACAGCTCGATCTTCGGATGCGCCTGTTCCAGCTGCGGCAGCCGCGGCAACAGCCAGCGGATCGCGAACGAAGGCGAGGTGGACAGGATCACCGCATGCGCCGGCCGGGTCTCGCGCAATGCGGCCACCGCCTGCCCGATCGCCTGCAGGCCGGCCAGCGTGGCGTGCCCCAGCGCCTCGCCCTGCGGCGTGAAGACCAGCGCGCCCCGGCCTGCCGCGGTGTGCAGCAGGGGCACTCCGAGCCAGCGACTCAGTTCGCCCAGGTGTCGGCTCACCGAGGAATGCGCCATGCCCAGCTCGCGTGCGGCGGCCCGCACACCTCCATGCGCATAGACCAGCGCAAACGCACGCAGCGCATTCAACGGCAACTCGTTCATGGTCGGAATACTAGACCATAAATTGCCCGCGATGGACCACTCTTCACGCCTAAGCTGACAGACATGCCAGCCATTTCGCGCCTGGCATCCGATGCTCCCATTCGACCATTGCCGAGGAGATACCGATGCTCGATCCACTGCTCCCGCTGACCGGCATGCTGTGGGTCGCCGCGCTGACGCCGGGACCGAACAACCTGGTGGTGCTGCGCACGGCCAGCCGCGCCGGATTGCGCGGCGCATTGCCGGCGATCGTCGGCATCGTGCTCGGTGGCCTGTTGTTGCTGCTGCTGACGGCGCTGGGCACGACGACGGTTTTCATCGCGCAGCCGTCGCTGCGATGGTGGATCGGAACCATCGGCGCCTCGTATCTGGGCTGGCTCGGCACGTCCTTGCTCGCCGGCAGCCTCCGGCCCGCTCCCGCTCATGCAACGTCCGGCGCAGGCGCATTGCCGGCCGGCCTGCCGGGGCTGATCGGATTCCAGTTCCTCAACCCGAAAAGCTGGGTGATGGTGCTGACCGCACTTGCGAGCGTGCCGGCCACGGGATGGCGCGGCTACCTGCCGCTGGCGGCGCTGTTCACGGTGATCCCCGCGACCTGCCTGCTGCTGTGGGCCGCGCTCGGCACGTTGCTGTCGCGTGCGTTGGCGCGGCCGCGG
Source organism: Rhodanobacter ginsengisoli (assembly GCF_042657065.1). Lineage (NCBI taxonomy): Bacteria > Pseudomonadati > Pseudomonadota > Gammaproteobacteria > Lysobacterales > Rhodanobacteraceae > Rhodanobacter > Rhodanobacter ginsengisoli. The sequence continues at coordinate 1,123,948 of NZ_JBHSNF010000001.1, read as the reverse complement.
GTCCGGCGCCGCGTCGACGCAGGCATGGGCGCGCTGCTGATCGCGAGCGCCGGGCTGCTGCTGATCGAACACTGACCCTCGTCCACCCTGGAGATACTGCCGATGATCGCTCTGCCCCTCGCCCCCGTTCGCCGCGTGCTGTGCCTCGCCGGCAGCCTGCGGCGCGATTCCTGGAACCGTCGCCTGCTGCACGCGGCGATCGACCAGGCACCCTCGACGCTTGCACTGACCGTGTACACCGACCTCGCCGCCGTCCCGCTGTTCGACGAGGACCTGGAACAGCACGATCCCGCCGGCCCGGCCGGCGTGCAGGCGCTGCGTGCGGCGCTGGTGGCGGCGGACGGCCTGGTCATCGCCACGCCCGAATACAACCATTCCCTCCCCGGCGTGCTGAAGAACGCGCTGGACTGGCTCTCGCGCGAGAGCCCGCTGGGCGAGGTGCTGGTCGACAAGCCGGTGGCCGTGCTCGGCGCCAGTGCCGGCCCGTGGGGCACCCGCCTGGCACAGGCGAGCCTGCGCCAGGTGCTGCATACCTGTGGTGCGCTGGTGATGCCGACGCCCACGCTGTTCATGGCCAACGCCGCCGCGCACTTCGACGGGCACGGCACGCTGATCGATGACGCCGGCGCCCAGGCGTTGCAGCGCTTCACGCGGGCCTTCGAGCAATGGATCGGGCGAATGGCTCCTGCCACGGCCGAGGCATCGATCCGCCGCCACGGTTGAGCCAGACCGGCGGCGGAGCACTTGCTTCCCTGATCGCCGCCTCCACTTCCGTGGCATGTCCCTGCCGCGGAGTCGATCATGAGCACGCCACTGGCCATTCCCTGCCCGCATTGCGGCGCGCTCAACCGCGTGCCGTCCGAACGCGTCGGCGAACAGCCCAGCTGCGGCCGCTGCAAACAGGCGCTGTTCGACGGGCATCCGGTGCAGCTGACCGCGGCGAACTTCGATGCCGTGGCCGGTCGTGGCGACCTGCCGGTGCTGGTGGACTTCTGGGCGCCGTGGTGCGGTCCGTGCGTCGGCTTCGCGCCGGTGTTCAACGAGGCCGCCCGCCGGCTCGAGCCACGCCTGCGGCTGGCCAAGGTGGATACCGAGGCACAGCCGCAACTCGCCCAGCGCTTCGGCATCCGCAGCATTCCCACCCTGCTGGTGCTGCGGCAGGGCCGCGAGATCGCCCGACAGGCGGGGGCGCTCAATGCGGCGCAACTGCAGCAGTTCGTGGACGGGGCACTGGCGCAGCGCTGAACTCGCCGACGGGCCGGGCGTGCCCCACGGCAGGCACCCATGCCTTTAAGCACACTCCCGGGAGCACCGCCGGGAGTTAGTCTTGGACCTTTCGTCCGTGAGGAAAGATCCGTGCGCAAGCCCCTGCAAACCGCCCTGCTGGCCGCCCTGGTGCTGGCCGGATTCACCACCTCGACGATCGCGGCCGACAGCCACAAGCCGGCAGCCAGCCAGGATGCCACCAGCAGCAATGGCTTCCATCTGCCGCCGTTGCCGGCGGATGCGCACGTCACGCAGACCACCACGGTGGACGGCAGGACACTGAAGTACACCGTCACCGTGGGCTCGCTGCCGGTGCGCGATGAAAAGGGCACCGCGACCGGCGAAGTGGTGTTCACCGCCTACACCATGGACGGCAAGGACCGGCCGGTGACCTTCGCGCTGAACGGCGGCCCGGGCGCCTCGTCGGTCTACCTCAACCTCGGCGCGATCGGCCCGAAGAAGGTGAACTTCGGCACCGACGGCGACAGCCCGTCGGCGCCGGCCACCCTGCATGACAATCCCGGTACCTGGCTGGGCTTCACCGACCTGGTGTTCATCGACCCGATCGGCACCGGCTTCAGCCGCGCACTGGTGGATGACAAGCAGGCCACCAAGGACTTCTACAGCACCGACAGCGACATCAAGTACCTCTCGCGGATCGTCTACGACTGGCTGGTCAAGAACGGCCGGATGACCTCGCGCAAGTATCTGGTCGGCGAAAGCTACGGCGGTTTCCGCGGCCCGCGCATCACCGATTATCTGCAGACCCAGCTCGGCGTGGCGATGAACGGCGTGGTACTGCTGTCGCCGTATCTGGATCCGTCCGCCTCCGACGACGACAACGTGTCGCCGCTGCCGTGGATGCTGACCCTGCCGTCGATCGCCGCCGCCCACCTGGAGCGTGAGCACAAGCTCAGCGCCGAGGCGATGGCGCCGATCATCCAGTACACCCGCACCACCTATGCGCAGACCTTGCTGAAGGGGCGTTCCGATCCTGCCGCCACCACGGCGATGATCGACAAGGTGACCGAACTGACCGGCCTCGACCCGCTGTTCGTGAAGCGCTCCGGCGGTCGGCTGGAAACCCAGGCCTACCTGCGTGAGGTCTATCGCGCCGAGGGTCGGCTCGGCAGTCGCTACGACTCCAACGTCACCGCATGGGACCCGTTCCCGTATGCGCCGCGCCAGCAGACCGGCGACCCGATCCTCAACGGCATCATCGCGCCGACCACCAGCGCGATGGTCAACTTCGTGACCCGCACCGTGGGCTGGAAGATCGATGCCCGCTACAACGCGCTGAGCTATGCGGTGAACAAGCTGTGGCACCAGGACGACGACGCCAACCGGGGCTCGGTCGCCGAGTTGCGCGAGGCGGTGGCCAACGACTCCAACCTGCGCGTGCTGATCGCGCATGGCTGGGACGACCTGTCCTGTCCGTTCATGGCCTCGGTGCTGATCGTCGACCAGATGCCGGCGATGGGCGATGCTTCCCGCGTGCAGGTCAAGAACTATCCCGGCGGGCACATGTTCTACGCGCGACCGGACAGCCAGGCACAGCTGACCCGTGACGTCCGTGCCCTGTACGGCACCCGATAAGGTCGAGGGAAACGCAGGGCGGGAAAGCTTCCCGCTCTGCGGCATGCCGTCGCCCGGCTAGCACGCCACCGTGCTGGTGCGCACCAGAAACTGCACGCTGAACATCCGCTCCGGGTCAGTCCAGACGTGCTGCACTGCCAGTCCGGCCCGGGCCGCCAGCGCGGCGAAATCCTCCAGCGAGTACTTGCAGCTGTATTCGACGTGGATCGCCTCGTCCGCGCGGAAGCTCACGTTGTTGCGCCCGACCTTCACCTGCTGCTCGTGGCGACTGACAATATGCGTCTCGATGCGGCCGGCCATCGGGTTGTAGTGCGCACGGTGGGCGAATCCCGACAGCTCGAAATTGCTGCCGATCTCGCGATTGAGACGAGCCAGCATGTTGAGGGTGAACGCGGCGGTGACGCCGGCACGATCGTTGTAGGCCGCCTCGATCAGCGCCGGATCCTTTTTCAGATCCACCCCGATCAGGATGCCGCCGGCATCGCCCATCTCGTTGCGCATCTTGCGCAACAGCACCGCGGCATCGTGATTCTCGAAATTGCCGATGGTGGAACCGGGGAAGTACAGCACCGTGTGCCGCGGTGCGCGCGGCGGGATCGGCAATCGCAACGGCTTGCTGAAATCCGCACACAGCGGCTGCAGCGGCAACGACGGAAACTCCTGCGCCAGCCGCGCAACGCTCTGGCGCAGCGGTTCGGGCGAAATTTCCACCGGGACATAGGACACCGGCCGGTGCAGATGCCGCAGCAGCATGCGGGTCTTCAAGCCGCTGCCGCTGCCGTATTCGACCAGCCGCACGTCGCTGCCCAGCACATCGGCAATGCTGCCGGCGTGCTCGTCCATCAGGGCGATCTCGCAGCGCGTGAGGTAGTACTCCGGCTGTTCGCAGATCTGCTCGAACAGGGCCGAACCCTGTTCGTCGTAGAACAGCCACGATGGCAGTCGCTTGGGCTTCAGCGCGAGTCCGTGCTGGGCGACCTCGAGCACTTCGTTCAGTGGCGGGCGACGATCGTCGTCGCTGACACCGCAGGGTTGCATGCTGCTCATCGATCCTGTCCCAGTCGTAGCCCGGCAAACTGCCAGCGGGCGTGTGGAGGAAAAAAATTGCGGTAGCTGTCGCGCAGGTGATCGCGCGGGGTGACGCAGGAGCCGCCACGCAGGACCCACTGGCCGCACATGAACTTGCCGTTGTATTCGCCCAGCGAACCCGGCAGCGGACGAAACCCCGGATAGCTGACATACGGCGAGGCGGTCCACTCCCACACGTCGCCGTACAGCTGCAGCAGACCGTTGCCGTCGGTCGCCGCGCGCGGCTGGAAACGCCGTTCGTCCTGCAGGTTGCCGTCGATCGGCACGCCATGCGCCGCCGACTCCCATTCGGCCTCGGTCGGCAGTCGCGCACCGGCCCAGCGCGCGAACGCCTCGGCTTCGTAGTAGCTCAGGTGGCAGACCGGCTCGTGCGGATCGAGCTCGCGCACGCCGGCGAGCGTGAACTCGCTGGCCAGGTCGTCCTGCCAGTACAGCGGATGCTGCCAGCCTTCGCTCTGCACGGTGGCCCAGCCGTCGGACAGCCACAGGCCGGGCTCGCGGTAACCACCCTCGCGCACGAAGGCCAGGTATTCGGCATTGCTGACCAGTCGGTTGGCCAGTGCATGCGGATGCAGCAGCGTGCGGTGGCGCGGGGTTTCGTTGTCGAACGCAAAGCCCTCGCCACGGTGACCGATCTCGACGATGCCCTCGCGACCATCGACGAACTGCAACGGCACCGCCTTCGTGACTGCCGGCCCGGCCAGGGGAGCACGGTACGCCGGCCGCAAGGGATTGCACCAGAACGCGTGCTTGATATCGGTCAGCAGCAGTTCCTGGTGCTGCTGCTCGTGCTGCAGGCCCAGCTCGACCAGATCGGCCAGCTCCGGGTCCCCGTCACGCTCAAGCAGCTCACCGACCGCGTCGTCGATGTAGCGCCGGTAATCGCGCACTTCGTCCAGCGAGGGCCGCGACAACAGGCCGCGCCGCGGCCGTGCATGCATCGGCCCGACGGACTGGTAGTAGGAATTGAACAGGTAATGCCAGGCCGGGTCGCGCGGCCGGTAGCTCGGGTCGCGCCCCAGCACGAACTGCTCGAAGAACCAGCTGGTATGCGCCAGGTGCCATTTGCCGGGACTGGCGTCGGGCATCGACTGCAGCAACATATCCTCGGCGCTGAGGTCGGCACACAGTTCCATGGTCCGCTGCCGCACCTGCGGGAATCGCGTCGCCGCGCCTGCCGGTACGGACGATGTCCAGATCGTCATGGTCGGTTCCCTCGTACGTTCACCCCAACGGCTACTGGGGGTTTGTCCTGGCAGTGTAAGCCGTCAAAAAACATGCGGGCAAGGATGCCGCAGCAGCCGTTCACTTCTCGTAATCGGCTGATGACCGGCAGATGGCAGCGGCGCTGCGCGCCGGCACCCGCACCACTCTGTCGGACACATCCGACGATCCACGGATCGAAGGCGATGGGCCCGAGGCAGCGGTGGATGGCACAACGCTCCCGTCGTCGTGCGGCGGCATGAAACGAGAAAGCCCGGCCTGGGCCGGGCTTTCTGTTGTTCGGCAACGATGCCTGCGATCAGTCGCCGTCGTCATCGTCGTAGCGGTAGCCGTCGTCCCGCACATAGCGGCTGGGATAACCATCGCGGTAGACCACGGTACGCGTCACCACTCGACGCTCCACCACCGGGGGACCATCCTCGTAGATCACCGTGCGCGACGGCGAATAGACCACCGGCGGACCGTAGTAGACCGGCTCCGGACGCAGCGCATCGCTGACCAGACCGATCACCGCACCGGTGACGATCGCCCCGGCGATCCAGCGACCACCACTCCAGTGACCGCCACCGTGACCGTAGTAACCACCGTGGTAACCGCCGTGATAGCCGCCGCCGCCGTGATGGCCATGACCGCCCCAGCCATGCGCCGAGGCACTCACTGGCATCGCCACGGCCGCCGTCATCGCAAGGCCGAGGGCCAGAAACTTGCTCTTGTTGCTGAAACGCTTGGTCATGACGCTCCTCCTTTGTCGGGATCAATCCTCGTCCCGCCCCGCTTAATGTGCACTGAAGGGTTCATTTTTTGATGCGGGCGCTGTCCCACGGGTTGATTCCGGGGTCCGGCTTGCGGCGGCGCAGCAGCCAGCAACCGTGGATATCGGCACGGCGGGCGAAGTCGAACGGGATGCTGGGTGCGGTCCAATCCTCGATTTCGTAGCGCTGCTCCAGTTCCGCACGATCGAGCTTGAAGCGGCGGAAATTGTTCGAGAACACGATCACGCCATCGCGGGTCAGCCGTTCGTTGCAGGCATCGAGCAGCTTCACGTGGTCACGCTGCACATCGAAGTCGTCGGCGCGCTTGGAATTGGAGAAGGTCGGCGGGTCGACGAAGATCAGGCCGTAGTGCCCGCGATCGCGCTGCAGGAACTCCAGCGCGTCGAACTGCATCAGCCGATGGCTGGAACCGCTGAAGCCGTTCAGCGCGAGATTGCGCGAGGCCCATTCCAGGTAGGTGGCGGACAGGTCCACGCTGGTGGTTTCCAGCGCACCGCCCGCCGCCGCATGCACGCTGGCGGTGGCGGTGTAGGCAAACAGGTTGAGGAAGCATTTCCCGTCCGCCAGCTCGCGCACTTTCGCGCGTACCAGCCGGTGGTCGAGGAACAGCCCGGTATCCAGATAGTCGGTGAGGTTGACCAGGAATTTCAGGCCGTCCTCCTCCACCTCGATGAACTCGTTGCGCTGGTCGAGCTGGCCGTACTTGGAACCGCCCTTGCCGCGTTCGCGGGTCTTGATCGCGATCCGCTCGCGCGGCACGCCGAGCACCTCGCCGGCGACGCGGGCAATTTCGCGCAGGCGCAGGCGGGCGACGTCGGCCGGCACGTCGGCCGGTGCGCGGTATTCCTGGATGTGCAGGTGATCGTTGCCGCTGGTATCGCCATAGACATCGATTGCGGCAGCGTATTCGGGCAGGTCCTGATCGTAGGCACGCCAGCAATGGATGCCTTCGCGGGTCAGCCGCTTGCGCAGGTGCCTGAGGTTCTTCTCGAGCCGGTTCTTCAACATCTGCGCACCGGCCGACAAGGGCTTCGGTTCGCGTGGCGCCTCGTCGCGCTTGCCCAGGTCGAACGTCAGCAGGATGGTTTCCAGCGCGCCGTTGTACAGCACGTAGCGCTTGTCCGCGTGCAGTTGCATGGCACGACCCAGCTCGACGTCGCCGGCCAGCACGGCGGCGCGCCAGCCGCTGAAACGCGCCCGCAGCGTATCGCCCAGCAGGCGATACAGCTTCGGCATCTCGGCGCGTTCACCCAGTCGTTCGCCGTAGGGCGGATTGGTGATGACCAGGCCGTAGTCGATGCCCGGCGGCGGCGCGGCATGGGCGACGTCCTGCTTGTCCAGGGTGAAGAAGCCGGCCACGCCCGCTTCCTGCGCGTTGCGTTTGGCCGTCTGTACCATGCGCGGATCGGCATCGCTGCCGAAAAACACGCTGCGCAGTGCGCGCAGGCCGGTGTCGGCGCGTTGCTTCGCCTCGTCCAGCAAGCCGCGCCACAACGCGATGTCGTGCTGCTGCCAGCCGAGGAAGCCGAAATACTCGCGGCGCAGGCCCGGTGCCACATCGGCGGCCATCAGCGCGCCTTCGATCAGCAGCGTGCCGGAGCCGCACATCGGATCGAGCAGCGCGCCGCCGGCGGCATACACCTCCGGCCAGCGTGCGCGCAGCAGCATCGCGGCGGCCAGGTTCTCCTTCAGCGGCGCCTCGCCCTGCACTTCGCGCCAGCCACGGCGGTGCAACGGCGAGCCGGCCAGATCCAGCGACAGGGTGGCCCGATCGCGGCGCAGGCGCACGTTGATGCGGATGTCCGGCTCGTCGGTGTCGATGCCGGGGCGGTTGCCGTCGCGCTGGCGGAACTGGTCGACCACCGCATCCTTGGTGCGCAGGCCGATGAACTGGCTGTGGGTCAGCTTGCTCATCGCCGTGCCCGCATCCACCGCGAAGGTGGCATGCGCGGCCAGGTGCTGGCTCCAGTCGATATCCTGCACGCCGCGGTACAGCGCATCGTCGTCGGCCGCATCGAACTCGGCCAGCGGCAGCAGGATGCGGCTGGCCAGGCGCGACCACAGACAGGCCCGGTACGCGGTTTCCAGCGAACCGGAGAAATGCGCGCCGGCCAGTGCCTCGCGCACGTCGCTGGCGCCGAGCCCGATCAGTTCGTCGCGCAGCAGGTATTCCAGGCCCTTGGGGCAGGTCGCGAAGTAGTGGCTCATGCGGCATCCGCCAGCTGATCCAGCATCCGCAGGAACTCGGCGGCGATCGCGTCCATGCTCGCACCCAGGCGATGGTCGTCATCCAGCATCAGCAACGGCAACCGCCGCCGGGCAGCGAATGCATGCACCCCCGCCAGCGGACACACCTCGTCGCGCCAGCCGTGGATCAACAGCGTCGGCACTCCCTCGCGCAGGTCGAATGCCCGGGTGTAACCGGGGATCTCGCACGGCGTGGCCAGCAGCAACAGGCCGGCCACCGGCACATCCAGCGAGACCAGCCCGGACACGAATGCACCCATGCTCGAACCGACCAGCAGCGGCGGTGCATCCAGCGCCTCGACCGTGGCGCGCAGGCGGGCGATGCGCGGCGCCACCGAGCCGGCATGGCCACGCGCGTCGTCGGCGGCGTAGTCCGGCCGTTGCGTGCGCCAGCCCAGCGATTCGGCCAGTGCGGCCAGCATGCTGACCTTGGTCGCGTCCGGACTGGAATCCGAACCGTGCGAAAGAATGATCTGGCCGCGCATGGCGGTCTCCATGAAAACTGCAGAATGCAAGGCGGGCATGGTAACAGGCGGCGTTTCCGGGCGGCCCGGCCCATGCGAAACTGCCATCCATGAACCCGATCATTCACGACCAGCCGCTGCCCTACGTCGAGCTGTTGCCCGAACGCGCCGCCGACGCCGTCGAGCTGGTGGTGATCCACTGCACCGAACTGCCGGATCTCGCCACCGCGCGCGACTATGGCGAGAAGGTGCTGCACCCCGGCGGCACCGGCAACAGCGGTCACTACTACATCGACCGCGACGGTGCGGTATGCCGCTATGTGCCGGGCACTCGCGTGGCGAACCATGTACGCGGGCACAACCCGAACTCGATCGGCATCGAGCTGGTCAACCTCGGCCGCTACCCGCACTGGTGGGATTCGCGCCAGCAGCAGATGACCGAGCCCTATCCCGCCGCCCAGATCGACGCGCTGCGCGCGCTGCTGGCCCGGTTGTGCAGCGATTTCCCCAGCCTGCGGCAGATCGCCGGCCACGAGGACCTGGACACCGCGCTGATGCCGGCCAGCGACGATCCCGCGCGGCAGATCCGCCGCAAGCTCGACCCCGGCCCGATGTTCCCCTGGGACCGGGTCCTGCAGGGCAGCGGCCTGACCCGGATCGGCGCCCGCTGAATACCCGGCGGGCCGAGGCCACTATAATCGCGCCTTCCACCGCCGCAACGAGCCCGCCCGATGTCCCCCAACCACGTGACCGAACTGGTCGAGTTGCTGCAGCTCGAGCGGCTGGAAGACAACCTGTTCCGCGGCCAGAGTCGCGACATCGGCACCCGTTTCGTGTTCGGCGGCCAGGTCCTGGGTCAGGCGCTGGCCGCGGCACAGCAGACGGTCGATCCGATGCGCGAGGCGCACTCGCTGCATGCGTATTTCCTGCGTGCCGGCGACATCGAGGCACCGATCGTGTACAGCGTGGAGCGGACCCGCGACGGCGGCAGCTTCTCCTCGCGCCGGGTGGTGGCGATCCAGCACGGCCAGCCGATCCTCAACGGCTCGATCTCCTTCCAGGAACCCGAGCAGGGGGTCGAACACCAGACCACGATGCCGGAAGTACCGCTGCCGGAAGACCTGGAACCGATGCGTCACCTGCCGCCCGAGGAACTGGCGCGGTTGCCGGTGAAGCTGCAGCGCTGGCTGGGCATCGACGGTCCGTTCGAATTCCGCCAGGTGTGGCCGCGCGATGACATGCACCCGGTCAAGCGGCCTCCGATCCAGCACATCTGGTTCCGCCTCACCGCACCGATCGACGACGCGGCGATCCTGCATCGCGCCCTGCTCGCCTACGCCTCGGATTTCCACCTGATCGGCACCGCCACCCTGCCGCACGGCATTTCCTACATGACGCGCAACGTGCAGATGGCCAGCCTCGACCACGCACTGTGGTTCCATCGCCCGTTCCGCGTCGACGAATGGCTGCTGTATTCGTTCGACAGCCCGACCGCCCAGGGCGGACGCGGACTGGCGCGCGGGCAGATCTTCAGCCGCGACGGCCGGCTGGTGGCCTCCACCGCGCAGGAAGGATTGATCCGCGTACGCAACGGCTGAACGACCGATCGCGTAAACTGCACGCATGCGCCAGATCTACACCTCGCCCCGCCAGGAAAACATCGATGCCGTGGTCGCCCTGCTGGCGGAACACGGCATCGAGGCCACCGTGACCAATCGGTCCAACTACAACCGCCCGACCTGGCAGCGGTTCAGCTACATGCAGCGGCGGGACGACCAGGCCAGCTGGCCGCAGGTGTGGATCACCCGCGCCGACGACTACACCGCGGCCCGCGCCCTGCTGCGCGACATCGGCATCGAGCCGGTGATCCGCCACGCCGCCGAACTGGCGGCCGCGCGCAATCCATCGCCGGAGGATCGGCGCCTGCGCACCGCGGCGCGCGTGCGCCGGATCCTGCTGCTGGCGGTGCTGGTCGTGTTCACCGTCCAGATGCTGCGCTACCTGCATGTGATCTGAGCGGCCGCGGCGATGGTGCAGCGCCCTCGGGCCGGCATAGAATCGGGGCATGCGCCGTTCCGACCAAGTCCGCCTGTTCCAGACCCTGCCCCACGCGTGCGGCTATTACCCCGGCCGCACCGCGCAGAACCTGGTGCTCGACCCGGCCGCGCCCCAGCTTGACCAGTTGTATGGCCCGGCACTGGAACGCGGCTTTCGCCGCGCCGGTGGCCATCTGTATTTCCCGCACTGCCCGCAATGCCATGCCTGCACGCCCTGCCGCATCGACGTCGAGCATTTCCAGCCGGACCGGGCCCAACGGCGTTGCCTGAAGCGCAACGCCGACCTCGTCGTCACTGAATGCATCCCCGGCTACAACCGCGAGCGTCACGCGCTGTACGAACGTTACCTGCAGAGCCGGCATGCCGGCGGCGGCATGGACGATGCGGAGGCCAGCGACTTCCGCCGCTTCCTCACCGCACCGTGGAGCCCCACGCTGTTCATCGAGCTGCGCGCGGGCGAACGGCTGCTCGCGGTCGCCGTCACCGACGTCTGCGCGAACGGTATGTCAGCCGTCTATACGTTCTTCGACCCGGACGAAAGCGCACGCAGCCTGGGCACCTACGCGATCCTGCAGCAGGTCGAACTGGCCCGCCGCCGCGGCATGCCCTGGCTGTACCTGGGCTTCTGGATCGAGAGCCATCCGAAGATGGATTACAAGCGGCGCTTCAGGCCGCTGCAGATCCGCACGGCGGAGGGCTGGCAGGCGATGCCGTAGCTGGCGCTCGCTCCTGCTCGCACCGGTCCGCGCGGCGACTCACGTCCCGGCGTCGGCCGCCGGCGGATACGGAAACAATTGCTCCAGCGGGATCGAGACACCATCGTCGCCGACCACCCGGCAATGGCTGCGGTCGAGCTGGCGCGGGTCATCGACTCCGCAGCTGTGCGCGATGATGCCCACCTCATGCATCACGTTGGTCGCATAGTGGTAGACCTTCTCGCTCTTGTCGGTGACCACCAGGCCGCGCTGCAGCTTCGGGTTCTGCGTGGTGATGCCGGTGGGGCAGGTGTTGCGGTTGCACTGCAGCGACTGGATGCAGCCCAGCGACAGCATGAAGCCGCGCGCCGAGTTGACGAAGTCCGCTCCGGTCGACAGGGCGCGCGCCACGTCATAGGCAGTGATCAACTTGCCCGAACCGATCACCTTGATGCGCTGGCGCAGGCCCCTGCTGATCAGCGTGTTGACCAGCTCCGGCAGCGCCTCGTGCAGCGGCAGGCCGACGCCTTCCATCAGGGTCTGCGGCGCGGCACCGGTGCCGCCTTCGGAGCCGTCGACGATGATGAAGTCCGGTGCGCTCTCGATCCCGCGCCGGGCGACTTCGTCGCACAGTTGCTCGATCCACGCCATCCCGCCGAACACCGCCTTGAAGCCGACCGGCTTGCCGGTGAGCTCGCGGATATGCGCGATCGCGTCCATCAACTCGCTCACGTTGGCGATGTCCAGGTGCCGGTTCGGACTCTGCGAGTCCTCGCCGACCGGAATGCCGCGGATCGCGGCGATCTCGGCGGTCACCTTCACGCCCGGCAACAGGCCGCCCATGCCCGGCTTGGCGCCCTGACCCAGCTTGATGCTGACCATCTTCACCTGCTTGTACGCACAGATCGCCTGCAGCTTGTCGTCGTCGAGCCGGCCGTCGGGCGTGCGCACGCCGTACTTGGCGGTGCCGATCTCGAACACGATGTCGCAACCGCCCTCGAGATGGTACGGTGCCAACCCACCCTCGCCGGTGTCCATCCAGATCCCGGCCCGGGCGGCGCCGATCGACAGCGCCCGCACCGCCGGTGCCGACAGCGCGCCGAAGCTCATCGCCGAGATGTTGAAGAAGGCGGCATGGTCGTACGGCTCGCGCGCATAGGGGCCGATGCGCACCGGCTTCGGTTCGACATGGTGGTCGCCCAGCGCGGGAAACGGCGCGTTGACGAAGAACGGCACGCCCTCCTTGCGCAGGTCGCGGGTGGATCCGAACGCATTGGTGTTCTCCGCGTTCTTCGCGGCCCGGTAGACCCATACGCGCTGGGCCCGGTTGAACGGCAGCTCCTCGCGATCACTGGAGTACAGGTACTGGCGGAAGAATTCGCCCAGGTGCAGGAACCAGTAGCGGAAATGCCCGATCACCGGGAAGTTGCGCAGCACCGCATTGGTGGTCTGGTTGCGGTCGACTACCCAGGTCACCAGCACCACCATCACGACCAGGGCGAGCAGCAGCAGGGCGAAGGCCACGCCGGTTTCCACCAGCACCACCAGCCAATGCGCGAATCCGGTTGATTGCATGATTGTTCCCTACCCGATCGAATCCGAATGACGGCGCAGCCGCCGCATACCCCCGCGCCCGGCGGAAGCCAGGCCAGCCTATCGCATCGCATCCGGCCATCGGCCGTGATTACAATTCGATGCGCAGGTGCTCTTTCGCGCGCACCGCCTTGCCGATCGCCGCCTCCAGCGTATCGGCCCGTGCCAGGGTCACCGCCATGCGCCGGCGACCGCTGACCGTGGGCTTGCCGAACAGGCGCAGCTGCGTACCCGGCTCGGCCAGTGCCTCGGCCACGCCGTGGTAACGCGGCCCGCTGCCGTTGCCCTCGACCAGTACCGCGCACGACGCCGAGGGCCCGAACTGATGAATCACCGGAATCGGCAGGCCGAGGATCGCCCGCGCATGCAGCGCGAATTCGGACAGGTCCTGCGAGATCAGGGTGACCAGCCCGGTGTCGTGCGGGCGCGGGCTGACCTCGGAAAAGATCACGCTGTCGCCCGTGACGAAGAACTCCACGCCGAACACCCCCCAGCCACCCAGCGCCCCGGTCACCGCGGCCGCCTGGCGTTGCGCATCGGCCAGCGCCAGCGGGCTCATCGGTTGCGGCTGCCACGATTCACGATAGTCGCCCTCCTCCTGGCGATGGCCGATCGGCGCGCAGAAACTGACCCCGCCCGTATGCCGTACCGTCAGCAGGGTGATCTCGTAATCGAACTCCACGAAACCCTCGACGATCACCCGGCCCTGACCGGCACGGCCACCGGATTGCGCGTACTCCCACGCGTGATTCAGCTCAGCGGGCGTGCGCACCACGCTCTGGCCCTTGCCGGAGGAACTCATCACCGGCTTGATCACGAACGGGTAGCCGATCGCGGCGACCGCCTCGCGATACTCGGACTCGTCATCGCAGAAGCGGTAAGGCGAGGTCGGCAGACCCAGCTCCTCCGCGGCCAGGCGGCGGATGCCTTCGCGATCCATCGTGAGCCAGGTCGCGCGCGCCGTGGGGACCACCCGTTGCCCCTCCTTTTCCAGGTCGATCAGGGTATCGGTGTGGATCGCCTCGATCTCCGGCACCACCAGGTCGGGCTTTTCCAGCTCGATCACGGCACGCAGCGCCTTGCCATTGAGCATGTCGATCACATGACTGCGGTGGGCAACCTGCATCGCCGGCGCATTGGCATAGCGATCCACCGCGATCACCTCCACCGCATAGCGCTGCAACTCGATCGCCACTTCCTTGCCCAGTTCGCCGGCGCCCAGCAGCAGGACGCGCAACGCGTGATCGGAATGGGGAGTACCAAACGGCTTCATGGGCAGGCTCCTGGGGCAAACCCGCATTGTAAGGGCCCGGGCCCGGCAGTGACCGGCGCCAGGCGGACACGGGACGGCATGGGCAGCGGTCGCCAAATATCTTGATATAGATATCATTTTGATATCTAATTCTGGACACTCAAGGGAGGATCGATCCATGAACGAACACAAGGGCTTTTCGCTGGCCGGCATTCCGTTTGTCGGCGTCTGCATCGTGCTGTTCGCCATTGCCACTTTCGCGGTACTGGTCTCCGCCCCGGCGCAGCAGGCGATCGGCGTGGTCGCCGGCCTCGCGCTGGAGGTGATCACCGCCTTCATGCTCAAGGGTTTCTTCCAGGTCGCGCCGAACGAAGGCCAGGTACTGCAGCTGTTCGGCAAGTACGCCGGTACCGCACGGGTGGAAGGCCTGCGCTGGACCAATCCGTTCTACAGCAAGCGGCGCATCTCGTTGCGCGTGCGCAACTTCGAGAGCGGCAAGCTGAAGGTCAACGACAACGACGGCAACCCGATCGAGATCGCCGCCGTGGTGGTGTGGCAGGTGTTGGATACCGCCGAAGCGGTGTTCTGCGTCGACGACTACGAAAACTATGTGCACATCCAGACCGAGTCGGCCCTGCGGCAGATGGCACAGAGCTATCCCTACGACGCCCACGACGACGGCAAGCCCTCGCTGCGCAGCCACGGCGACGTGATCAACTCGCATCTGCGCGACGAGATCCAGACCCGCCTGGGCAAGGCCGGCGTGGGCGTGATCGAGGCCCGCATCAGCCATCTCGCCTATGCCCAGGAAATCGCCCAGGCCATGCTGCAGCGGCAGCAGGCCGGCGCGATCATCGCGGCCCGCACGCGTATCGTCGAGGGCGCGGTCAGCATGGTCGAGATGGCACTGGAACAACTGAGCAGGCGCGGCGTGGTGCAGCTCGACGAAGAACGCAAGGCCGCGATGGTCAGCAACCTGCTGGTGGTGCTGTGCGGCGAACGTGGCACCCAGCCGGTAGTGAACACCGGTACGCTGTACAACTGATCGGGAGTCCGCGCATGACGACCGCATACCTCGTCCTCGTCGCCCGCCGCGCCGCCGCACGCACGGCAGCGCGGCGGCGCCAGCTACACTGACGGCAGCATGGCCACCGAAAAAAAAGCCTATCCGCTGCGCATCAATGCCGCCGTGCTGGAGGCCATGCAGCGCTGGTCCGACGATGAGCTGCGCAGCGTCAACGCACAGATCGAATACGTGCTGCGCGAGGCACTACGCAAGGCCGGTCGGCTGAAGCCCGCCGGCAGCAAAGCCGATCCACCGGTCGACGACGGGCATTGATGCTGGCGCGTCGTGTCGAACATCCCGGTCCGACGGTGCGACCGTGACGTGCCCCTGCCCGGTTCGGGTGTCTGGCCCTGCCGCCCGCCCCGGCCTCAGGGATGGCTTGCCGAGGCGACCTGCAGCTGCGGCAACCTGAGTTCGTCCAGCTCGCCGTCATCGTCGACCACGAACAGCTGGCCGTCGCGCTGCACCAGCGCATCGACATCCTGCAGACCATGCGCGACCTTGAGCCGGCGCAGCGGATGTCCGTCGACGGCGTTGTAGACGACCAGCTGATCGGCCGGGCCATCGGCAACTACCAGCCAGTCGTGGCCACGATCGCGCCAATGCACCAGCGCATTGAACGATGGCGAGGCCGCGCTGGTGCTCTGCGGTGCACGGATCAGCGCCACGCCAGCGAAGGCAATCGCCACCAGGCCCAGTGCCGGCAGCCAGGACGGTATCCGCATGTTCGCCGTGATGTTCATGCGTGCATGCTGGGCCCGCCGCATGACAGGCGGATGACGTCGCCGTTGCCGTGCAGTGCTCAGTCGGTCGGGGAGCGCAGCGACAGTCCAAGCGCAATCCAGCCGACGACGAAGGCCAATCCACCGAATGGCGTGATGACCCCGACCCAGTGCGGTGCACCCAGCGCCAGCGCGTACAGGCTGCCACTGAACAGCACGATGCCGCCGGTAAACGCGGCAACCGCCAGTCGCCCGCTGCGGCCGCGCCCCAGTCCGACCGCCAGCGCCAGCGCCAGTGCATGCCAGACGTGATAGCTCACTGCGGTATGCCACAGCTCCTGGCTGCGCGCGTCGAACACCGCGCGCAGCGCATGCGCGCCGAATGCGCCCAGCAGCACGGCGCTCGCTCCGGCGGTGCCGACCAGCAGAGCGCTGCCGTTACGGACAGTTTGTCGCAGCATGAGCAGATTCCCGGGTCGACGAACGCGCGGCCGCAACCGGTGTCGTATGCTTGATTGGATGATCACCCCGGATTCTCGCATGAAGTCCCGCTCCCTTCTTTTCTCCGCTGCGCTGCTGCTCGGCCTCGGCCTGCTGCTCGGTGGCTGCCAGCGCACCGCCCCGCTGCCGTTCCGGTTGACCAATGTCAGCGGCCACATGCCGGCGCTCGAATTCCACCTCACCGACGACCAGGGCCGGACGGTGTCGGCCGCGGACTATCGGGGCAAGGTGGTCCTGCTGTATTTCGGCTATACGCATTGTCCGGACGTCTGCCCGCTGACCCTGGCGCATCTGCACGTGGTGATGCAGCGGCTGGGCAAGCTGGCCGATGGCGCGCGTATCCTGTTCGTCAGCGTCGACCCCACCCGCGACACACCCCCGGTGCTTCACGCCTACGTCAACGCATTCGATTCGCGTGCAGTCGGCCTGACCGGCAACGCGCGCACGATCGAAACCCTGGTCAAGCGCTATCGCTCGGCGTTCACCCGCGAACCGGCCAGCAGCGACGGCAACTACGAGGTCAGCCACAGTTCGGCGATCTACGTTTTCGATCGCGACGGCCATCCGCGCGTGCTGTCCACGCCGGCCGACTCGCAGGACGACCTCGTGCACGACCTGCATCTGCTGCTCGGCAACGGAGACGGAGCATGAAACCATCCCTCGCCTTTTCCCTGCTGGCGGGCCTGCTGCTTGCCGGCGGCGTGCATGCCAGCGCCGCCGATCATGTGCGGGCCAGTCACGCCTGGATCCGCGTACTGCCCGGCGACTTGCCGGCCGGCGCCTATGTCACGCTGGAAAACCAGGCCGACCAGCCGGTCGCCCTGAGCGGCGCCAGCAGCAGCATCTACGCCCGGGTGATGCTGCACCACAGCGCCGTGGAGGGCGGCATGAGCCGCATGACCATGGTCGATTCACTGACTGTGCCCGCGCATGGCAAGGCCGTGCTGGCGCCGGCGGGATATCACCTGATGCTGATGCAGGCCGCCACCCCGGTGAAGCCCGGCGATACGGTCCGGCTGACGCTGAAGTTCAGCGATGGCAGCACCCTGCCCGCCGATTTCATCGCACGCCCGGCCAACGCGCTGGATGCCGGCGACTAGGAACGGGAATCAGTCGGGAGTGCTGGCGACGATCGCCGGTGGTCTACCCGGACTGCGCGGCAACCGGCCATTGCGCGACAGGCGCAACCACTGGCGCAGCGCGATCAGCCCGCCGATCGATTCGACCAGCGCCGCCGGCACCCAGGTGATCAGGCCACCGACCATCTGCCCGGTCAGCACGTTGAAGGTGAACGCCCGGCCGCAGATCTCGAAAATCGGATAGAGGTCGGTCCGCGAAAAGGTGACGATGGCGCCCGCGAGAATCTGCGGCGTCATGGTGATCGCCGGCGACAACACCCGCAGGCCCGCGACCATCCGGCCCGGCGGATGCGGCCGATGGTCGAGCACCAGCGCCCAGTAGGCAAACCCGCTGATCAGCATCGTCCAGTTCATGAAGCGATAGACCCGCCAGTCCAGCATCGCCAGCGTCTGCAGGTCGGGAATCAGCCAGATCAGCACGAACACGACGAACAGCGTGGTCGCCACCGCGGGCTGCAGCAGCACGCCGCTGACCGCCCGCCATGGCCATGAGCGCTGCAGCGGTCGCAACAGCCGCAGCCGCCATCTCAACGGCAAGCCGGCACGCAGCGCCGCCGCCGGATAGGCGATCACGATCAGCAGTGGCGCCAGATGGTGCAGCAGCAGCTGCTGCAGGCGGTGCATGAAGAACTCATGCTCGGCGTAGTAATCCAGGTAGGTGTGCAGCGACAGGTAGATGATTGCCATGCCGCTCCAGAACGCCAGCTGGCGACTGAAGCTCACACGCAGCCGCCGACTGCCGCGCAGGTACAGCACGCCGATCAGCAGGAACGTCGCGAGGAATACCCACGAAAATTCCCACGGCACCATCCATTTCAACAGCGTAGCAATCACGATCACGGCACCGGGGTCAGCGTACGCACCGGCGATATGACCGGTGCCCACCGCCCAGCATAATGCCGCGCGTCATCGAAGTGTGTGCCGACGCGCCACCGCCAGGCTGCGGCGGATTGCCGCCTTCACCGCAGCCGTCGGTTGCGCCGGCTGCGACGCCAGCCGTACAACAGGCCGATCAGCACCACCAGCGACGGCACCAGCACGATGTTGATGACCTTCACGCGCAAGCCCAGCGCGTCGATCTCGGCATTGAGCTGATGCTGCACGTTGCGCAGCTCCTTGTTGATCTCCAGCTGACGCTGGCGGAACTGCTCGATCTCGCGGCGCTGCTCGGCGGTGACGCTGCCGGCGTGATCGCGCTTGGCCGGCTGCAACTCTTCCAGCCGGCGCCGGGTATCGGCCAGCTCCTGTTCCAGCTCCTGCTCCTTCTGCAGGAATTTCTGGTCGGCGACATTGCGCAACGCCTGTACCCGCGTGAACGGACGCTGCGAGGTGGAGCGGCCACGGATCGACAGCAAGGCCGAGGAACCGCTGAGGTTGTCCACCATGTTGGTGATGAAATCGCCGTTGTTGGCGAAGACCCGCATCATCGTCTGCCCGAGCATGGTCTGCGGCTCCACCCATAACCGGTCGCTGAGCAGATCGGTATCGGCCACCAGGATCACCTCGGCATCCGGCGCGGAACGGGCCCGATGGCCGGGCTCCCCGGCTCGCTCGGGAAATGCGCTGTCGAACGTCCCGCGCAGGCGCGCAGCCAGCACGTAATGTGCGTTGTCGGGCTTGTAGTCCCGCAACAGCCGGGTCGGATCGCCACTGGCTTCCAGCACCCGCGTGGCCGGCACCAGCTCAGCCTCGGCACTGCTCTGCAGCAGGGGAATCAATCGCGTATGCGCCGCCTGCGTCAGGTCGAAGTGACCGATCGTGGACACGTTGATCCGCTGCAGGCTGGCAGTGACCGCATCGTCACGGTTGATCTCCTGCTCGCCGAGGTCGAGCATGGCCGGGTGATTGAGGCTGCTGCCGGCCAGCTCGATCTGCAGCGCACGGCTGCGATCCAGCACGACCGTGTGCGGGTCGTAGACCACGCCCCAGGCAGCGAACAGCCGCGACAGATCCGAAGCGTGATCCGCGGCCAACGCGGCCTCCGAAGCGTATGCCGACGTGCTGTCGAGTTCCGCGTCGGGATCGACAAACACCGCCAGGTGCCCGCCTTGCAGCACGTACTGATCGATCGCATATTCGGCGTCGGGCGACAGCTCTTTCGGGTGGATCAGCAGCACCACCTTCAGCTTGTCGTCGATGTGCCGCAGGCTCGCCGGATCCAGCATCTTCACGTCGAACAACTGGCCGAGCTGCTGCATCACCGCCCACGGTTGCTCGCCGAGCGCCGGATTGCCTTCCACCGGCAGCGAGCTGATCACCCCGATCGACGGCTTGTGCACCTGATTCAGTTCGTACAGCAGCTTGGCGATGTCGTATTCGAGAAAGGTCTCGCGCGCCGGATCGAAAAAGGCAATCGCCAGGGTCTTTTCCGGCACGCGGTCTTCGACGTTGTCGCTTTCGAGATTGCCCGACATGGCGTTGCCGGCCAGTCCGAAAAACACCCGCTCGCCATTGCTGCCGCCGTTGGCCGCGGTGAGGCCGGCGCCTTCGGCACTGGCCTCGTCATCGGAGTACGGCACCGGATCGATGACCTGCAGGCGGATGTGGCCATGCGAGCGGGCCACCATTTCCTGCAGCATCTCGCGCACGCGTTGCTCGTAGCTGCGCAGCTTCGGCAGATCGCGGGTGGCGTGCTCGGAGAAATACAGAGTCAGCCGCAGCGGCCGCTGCAGCGTGTCCACGATGTGCAGCGTGCCCGGCGTCAGCGTGTACAACCGGTCGGTGGTCAGATCGATCCGTGAGGCATGCAGCCAGCGGCTGCTGGCCACGATCAACGGCACGAAGACCAGCACCAGCAGGATCAGCGCGCCATACAGCACGGCGCGCCGGCTGAGATGCAGCGGCGTGTGAAAGACGGGAGGCAGACGCAGGCGCGGCATGTCGTCAGCGTATCCGCTTGAGGTCGAGCAACAGCACGCCGGCCAGCAGCCAGCCGACCATGCTGAGCAGGAAGTACACCAGGTCGCGCAGGTCCAGCACGCCCCGCGCGATTGCCTCGAAATGCCGCAACATGGACAGGTGGGCCACCGCGTTGATCAGCTTGCGCGGCAAGGTGCCCTGGAAGAAGTCCAGCACCTGCGGCTGTCCGACCAGGATCAGCAGCACGCATACCAGGGCGGTCAGGATGAACGCCACCACCTGGCTGCGGGTCAGTGCGGAAAGGCAGGCGCCGATGGCGATGAAGGTGCCGGCCATCAACCAGCTGCCCAGGTAACCGGCCAGGATCACGCCATTGTCCGGCGAGCCCAGATAGTTGACGGTGATCCAGATCGGCAGGGTCAGCACCAGCGCCAGCCCGATGAACAGCCACGCCGCCAGGAACTTGCCCAGCATCGCCTGCCACAGGGTCAGCGGCAGGGTCAGCAGCAACTCCAGCGTGCCGCCCTTGGTCTCCTCGGCCCACATGCGCATCGTGATCGCCGGCACCAGGATCAGGTACAGCCACGGCTGCATCACGAAAAACGGCTGCAGGTCGGCCTGCCCGCGCTCGTAGAAATCGCCTGCGTAGAAAGTGAGGATGCCGGCCAGCACCAGGAAGATCACCAGGAAGACATAGGCCACCGGGGTCACAAAATAGCTGCGCAATTCGCGCCGCATCACCGCATTGACCGGGTTCATGCGCGCTCCCCGGCGACATGTTCCGCGCTGCCGGGCCCGGTGGTGATCTGGCGGAAAACCTCGTCCAGCCGGCCCCGTTCGAGCTGGATTTCGGAAACCTCCAGACCCTGCTTGCGCAACAGGGTTTCGACCGGCTCGAGGATCCGCTCGCCAGGCCTTGGAAACACCGTGATGCGGCCATCCAGCGGATCGACCTCGATCGAGGCCACCTGCGGCAGCCGCCCCAGCATCTCCTGCGACATGCCGCTGCCCGGCGCACTGAACGATACCGCCCCGTGGTAACGCGAACGCGCCTCCAGCTCCGCCGGGGTGGCATCGGCCAGCAACTTGCCGCGGGCGATGATCACCACGCGGTTGCACAGTGCGTGCACCTCTTCCAGCAGGTGAGTGGAGATCAGGATGGTGCGGTCGCGCGCCATCACGTCGATCAGCTGACGCACCGCGTGCTTCTGGTTCGGATCGAGGCCGTCGGTCGGCTCGTCCAGCATCAGCACCGGCGGATCATGCAGGATCGCCTGGGCCAGACCGACCCGTCGGCGCAAGCCCTTCGACAGCGTGTCGATGCACACGTCCAGCACGTCTTCCAGTTGCAGCTGCTGCACCACCGCATCGAAGCGCCGATAGCCGACGTCCGGCTTGAATCCGCGCATCCGCACGATGAACTGCAGAAACTCGCGCACCGTCATCTCGCCGTAGCTCGGCGCGCCCTCCGGCAGGTAGCCCAGTGCGCGTTTGGCCTTCAGCGGCTCGCGGCTGACATCATGGCCACAGACCCGCGCCGTGCCCGAGGTCGGCAGCAGGAATCCCGCGATCATGCGCATCGCGGTGGATTTGCCGGCGCCGTTCGGCCCCAGCAGACCGAGTACCTGGCCCGGTTCGACACGGATGCTCAGCGCGTCCACCGCGGTCAGGTTGCCATAGCATCGGGTGAGCTGGTCGGTTTCGATCATGTCCGGTGATGGGCAGTGGGGATGGCTCGGCGAGCACAGGCAATGGGTGGCGCGGCGGTACAGATCGCCCTGCAATGTACCGCAAGACACCGGCAAAGTTCGGTTTCGGCCGATGTCGCCGACGTGCGTGAACCGCCGGGACTGCAAAAGAAAAGGCCCTTCCTTGGAGGAAGGGCCTTTCGATCTGCCGCAACCGCGATCGGTTTATTCGGCGGCGCTGGCACCCGGGGCGGGTGCTGCGCTGCTGGCCGGTGCCGGTGCCGATGAGGACTCGGCTGGGCCCGCCTCTTCCAGCGTCGGTGGCTGGATACCAGCCTCCTGCTCGGGGGTCTGTGCCGGCGCATCGGTGATCGGCAGGTAGACGTCGTACTTCGCGTAGGTCGTGATGTTGCCGCCGGCATCCTTCACCTCGGGCTTCACCTCGATGTCGTAGGCCCGATTGACCACGTCATCGAACTTGTAGCCGTGGGTCTGGGAGTAGGCCTTGAGCATGTCGCGGGTCTGCGGCACGCCGGCGAACGTGCCGTTCCAGACACCCTTCAGCGCCGCACCGCCAAACGCCAGCGTGGCGCGCACGTCGCCGTCCACCACCAGACGACCGTAGCGATCACGGCTGCCTGCGGCAAGGCTTGCACCCGTGCTGGCAGCCTTCGCCGAGCTGCTGGCTTCAGCCGGCGCAGCGGTGTCCAGCGAAGGCGGGGTTGCCGCGGTCAGCTGCTCGCTCTGGCCATTGACGGTCAGCGTACTGGAATCGATCGGCAGGGCCACATCGAAGCTGTACGTCTGGTCACCGTAGTTGGTGGTGATCAGGATCCGCGGACCGGTCACGTTGACGCCAAGCTTCTTGGCGGCAGCCTGGATCTCGGTGATCGCCTTGCTGACGGCGTCATCCAGGCCTTCCAGGCCCTCCTTGCGGGCGATCGAGGTCGACACCAGCAGGATCGGGGTCGGCTGCGTCTGTTCGATGTACGGAACCAGCTGGCTGTAGTCGATGTTCGGTACACCGGCCAGCACGTTCTGCAGGTTG
Source organism: Rhodanobacter ginsengisoli (assembly GCF_042657065.1). Taxonomy (NCBI): domain Bacteria; kingdom Pseudomonadati; phylum Pseudomonadota; class Gammaproteobacteria; order Lysobacterales; family Rhodanobacteraceae; genus Rhodanobacter; species Rhodanobacter ginsengisoli. The sequence continues at coordinate 1,100,669 of NZ_JBHSNF010000001.1, read as the reverse complement.
TTCAGGCTGGACTGGATGAACGTATCGGGATCGCCGTGGATGTACAGGTTGGCGAAGCGGTTGACCAGGTTCCAGCCATAGGCCACGTCATACGACCAGGTCACCTGGGTCAGCTGCCCGCGGCTGCCCTTGCGCTCCAGATCGAGCGTGAAATGCTTGTCCAGGCCGCGCCAGCCGTTGTCCAGGTTCCAGACGATGCTGGCATCCTTGGTGTTGCTGTCGATCTTGTCGAATTCCGGAGTGGCGCTGGCGATGGTCAGGCCGCCGTTGCCGAGCTTGGGGTCGGAACCGACCCAGCTGATCTCGGCACCCGGGCCGTAGGCCTTGCCGGAAAACGTGAACTGCACCGAGGGATCCAGCGCACGCAGCACCGAGTAATCCGGAAACCGGCGGAAGTTGTCCACCATGTCATAGACCTGGCGCATGTCCTTGCCGATATCCAGCTGACGCTCCACATGACCGCTGCCGGGCATGACGACGGCCGCCAGGACACCGAGCGCCACAACGATGACCAGGGCAACAAGAAATTCAAAGACACGCATCATTCCAGAGTTCTCCGAAGCGTCTTTACGCCTACCTAAAGATGTCGCCCCAATCGCCGCAAGAGCCTGCCCGGAGGGCATGACAGGGGGTCGGCAAATGCCGAAGCTACGGATGTTACTTGCTCGCGGGCTGGAACGCCATCGGCTGAAGCCGGTGGGTCGGTAGAGCCGGAAACGGCCCGCCCCAGGCTACCGAATATCGCGATAGCGGATGGATTCCCGCGGGTCGGCCGGGATCACACGATCCCCATCTCCAATGCCTTCAATACGGCACGGGTGCGGTCGCGCACACCCAGTTTCGACAGGATGTTGGAGACGTGGTTCTTCACCGTGCCCTCGGCGACTTTCAGCGAGTTGGCAATTTCCTTGTTGCTGTAGCCACCGGACAGCAGCCGCAGGATCTCGGTCTCGCGCTCCGTCAGCGGATCGGGCTGCTCCAGGCTGGTGAAGTGGTTCTGCATCCGCGCCACACCTGCCATCAGGCGCTGCGTCACCATCGGCGCCACCAGCGAGCCGCCGGCCGCCACCGTACGCACCGCCTCGACCAGTTGCTCCAGCGAGACGTCCTTCAGCAGATAGCCGCGCGCGCCGGCCTTGAGCCCCTGCAGCACCAGCTGATCGTCGTCGAAGGTGGTGAGGATGATGGTGGGCGGCAACTCGTTGCGCGCGGACAACGCCTGCAGCACTTCCAGTCCGCTCATGTTCGGCATGCGCAGGTCCAGCAACACCACGTCGGGCTTGATCCGCGGGATGTCCACCACGGCCTGCGCGCCATCGGCGCACTCGGCCACCACGCGAATATCTTCGGCCAGGTCCAGCAGCGAGCGAACTCCCTGCCGCACCAGATTCTGGTCGTCGACAAGACAAACGGAAATCATCGCGAATCCTCGGGCAAACATGACTCAGGGAGCGCCAAAAGGGAAACGGACATCATGCGTCGTTCCCCACGACGACGCATTTTTACACACCGGATCCGGCCGCCCACATTACGACACATTCAGGGCCGGCGGTTCAAATCGCGAGGGTGCATGGGCCAGCGCGGTGTGTTCGCCCAGCGGCAGCCTGACCGTCAGCGCAAAGCCGCGGCTCAGGCCGGTGTCCAGCGTGACACTGCCGCCGAATTCGGCCAGCCGCTCGCGCATGCCGGACAGACCGTTGCCCGGCTGGATCTGATCGGCGCCACGGCCATCGTCCCGTGCATGCAGGCCCAGCAGGCTGGCGTCGGCGTAGGCGAAATTCAGCCACAGGTTGCGCGCGCCGGCGTGCTTGGCGGTATTGGTGATGATTTCCTGCGCACAGCGCAGCAGCACCTGCGCCCGACGCGGATCCTCCACGCTGAAACGCGGCGGCATCACCACATGCACGTTCAGTCCGGGAACCCCGTCGGTGAGGCTGCGCAGGGCCTGGGTCAGGTCGATCGCATCGTCCTGGCGCAATTCGCTGACCACCTCGCGCACGTCCGCCAGCAGCAGCCTGGCCGTGCTCTGCGCCTTGCGCACATGGGCAGCGGCGGACTCGTTGGTGAGATGGCTGGCGACTTCCAGATTCAGGCTCAGTGCAGTCAGATGATGGCCGATCAGGTCGTGCAGGTCGCGCGCGATGCGCATGCGCTCGGCGATCCGGCTGGACTCGGCCAGTAGTGCGCGGGTGGCACGTAGCTCGGAGTTCAATCGGCGCTGCGCCTCACGCTGCTCGGCTTGCTGGCTGGCCACCGTCGAGGTCACGAACACCAGCACCGAGATGCCCAGATAGATGCTGGCCTGCAGGAAGCCCAGCGCCACGCTGTGGTCGTATTCGGGGAACGTGGCAAAGATCGCGACCAGACTCAGATGCTGCAGCACCAGCCAGAAGGCGGCGAGCCAGAACGGCAGCAGCCATGGCAGCACCAGCGAAGCGACCACCATCAGCATCGCCGACAGTCCGCTGTGGCTGTACCAGCCGACCGCCACCGCCGCTGCGGTCATCAGCGCCAGCCCCAGCAATTTCAGGATCGGGTAACGGCGCGAACCGAGATTGCTGGTCAGCATCCAGTACATCAGGCCGAAGACCAGGTAGCACAGCGTCCACAACAGCAGCGAGAAATTCGGCCGTTGCAGCTGATTGAGCCGTTCGGTGGCCCAATTCGTGATCAGCGGCGTGCCCACCGACAGGTAGGTGAAGAAGCCCGCGTAGCGAAGCAGGCGGATGTGGTTGAAGAATGACCAGCGCATGTCGCGCATCATTGGCCGTACGGCGGTTTCGCGCAATGCGCGAGAAGTCATGCCCTGCCTGCACGGGGCCTGCGGAAGGTTGCTTTACAAAGCCTTTACAAGTGTCGTCGCCGGATGTACGGACCACGGTCGCATGGCATAATGCGCCATCGTGCGAGGTCGATCCGTCGGCCTTGTCCCTGTATCCACCATTGCGGAGCAACGAATGGCCCTTGCCATCCGCGACGTGCGCGAGCACGACCTGGATGCCGTGCTGGCGCTCAACAACGCCGCCGGCCGCTCCATCCTCGCCCTCGACGCCAGCCGGTTGCGCTACTTCTTCGAGCACGCCGACTATTTCCGCGTGGCCGAAATCGACGGTCATCTCGCCGGATTCCTGATCGCCCTGCGTGAAGGGGGGGACTACGAAAGCCCCAACTACCGCTGGTTCGCGCAGCACTACCCGGAGTTCGTCTACATCGACCGCATCGTGATCGCGAATGCCTATCGCCGTCATGGCCTCGGCCGCATTTTCTATTGCGACGTGCACAGCTACGCCGAAGTCCGCGTGCCGCTGCTGACCTGCGAGGTGTTCCTGGAACCACGCAACGACGTGGTCGTGCTGTTTCACGGCACCTACGGGTTCCAGGAAGTCGATCAGCAACAGATGGGGACGGACGGCCCGCAGGTCAGTCTGCTGGCCAAGGACCTGCCGAGCTACGCCTATGTTCGCGACACCTGGCTCGAGCACGGCGGCCTGCCGGACGTGCCGTGGCTGGCCGAGCGCGAGCGCGCCGTCGCGAATGATCCCAACCAGCGCCGCCTCGCCGGAGAGCGGCATCCGTGAACGCAAAAATGGATACCAACGACGCCTGCGACCTGCGCTTCGGCCAGGTCGGCATTGCCTGCGTCCGGGTGCGCCGGGTCGATGCAGCCGCACTTTGTGACGAACTCGAGCGCCGCGTGCGTGCGGCGCCACAGATGTTTGCCCGTGCCGCGGTGGTGCTGGACCTGAGCCACCTGCTCGACCTGCCCGATGATGGTGCCGTCGATGCCTTGCTCGAGGCGGTGCGCAGCGCCGGGATGCTGCCGGTAGGCCTGGCCTACGGCACCAGCGAGACCGAGGCGCTGGCCAAGCGCATGGGCCTGCCGCTTATCGCCAAGTTCCGCGCCGCATACGAACCTGCCGCTGGCGGTCCGGCAGCCGACGCACCCACACCACGCGCAGAGCCCGCTGCCCCGCAGCCCGAGCCGATCCTCTCGGCCCCGGCACCCGGCAGCATGCAGGGGGCCCAGCACCATGTCGGCTCGGTGCGCTCGGGCCAGCAGATCTATGCACGCGACCGCGACCTGATCGTCACCGGGGCCGTGGCCAACGGTGCCGAAGTGATTGCCGATGGCAACATCCACATTTACGGCGGCCTGCGCGGCCGTGCCATGGCCGGCGCCCAGGGCGACGCCAAGGCGCGCATCTTCGTCTCCGACTTCCGCGCGGAACTGGTGGCGATCGCCGGGCAATATCGTGTTTTCGAACAGATTCCTGACGACCTCGAAGGCCAGTCCGTGCAATGCTGGCTGGAAGGCGAAAAACTGTTGATCGCCAAGCTGTGATTACCTACAACAAGAACAATCATGCGGAGATGGGCCCTTGACTGCTGAGATTATCGTTGTCACTTCCGGCAAAGGCGGCGTCGGCAAGACGACGACCAGCGCCTCGCTCGCCACCGGCCTGGCCATGGCCGGCAAGAAAGTCGCGGTGATCGACTTCGACGTCGGCCTGCGCAACCTGGACCTGATCATGGGTTGCGAGCGGCGCGTGGTGTATGACTTCATCAACGTCGTGCACGGCGAAGCCACGCTGAAGCAGTCGCTGATCAAGGACAAGCGCCACGACAACCTGTTCGTGCTGGCCGCCAGCCAGACCCGCGACAAGGACGCCTTGACCCAGGAGGGCGTCGAGAAGGTGCTCGACGGCCTGTCCGAGGACGGTTTCGACTACGTCGTGTGCGACTCGCCGGCCGGCATCGAGAAAGGCGCCCATCTGGCGATGTACTTCGCCGACCACGCGGTCGTGGTGGTCAACCCCGAGGTCTCCTCGGTGCGCGACTCCGATCGCATCCTGGGCCTGCTCGCCAGCAAGACCCGGCGCGCCGAGCGCGGCGAGGGTCCGGTCACCCAGCACCTGCTGCTGACCCGCTACAACCCTGCCCGTGTCGCCATCGGCGAAATGCTCAGCGTCAAGGATGTCGAGGAAATCCTCGGCATCGAGGTGGTCGGCGTGATCCCCGAGTCGGAAAACGTGCTGACCGCCTCCAACAACGGCATCCCGGTGATCGTCGATGTCAATTCACACGCCGGTCAGGCCTACAGCGACACGGTGGCTCGCATCCTCGGTGAAGAACGCCCGTTGCGCTTCATCGACGTGCCCAGGAAGGGCTTTCTCCAGCGCGTCTTCGGAGGTTGATCACGATGGGTATTCTTGATTTCCTGAAGCGCAAGCCGGAAGCCACCGCCACGGTGGCACGGGAACGCCTGCGCATCATCGTGGCGCAGGAGCGTTCCAGCCGCGGCGCGCCGGACTACCTGCCGATGATGCGCAACGAGTTGCTCGAAGTGATCAAGAAGTATGTCCACGTCGATCTCGATGCGATCAACATCAACTTCGAGCGCGACAGCGGCCATGAGATTCTCGAGCTCTCGGTCACCCTGCCGGATGGCAAGCAGGCGGCCAAGGACGAGGCCAAGACCGGCTGAGCGTTCCCGCACCGTTGTCGCCGCATGATCGGCCGGGCGAGCAGGTGTCGCCCGGCCCCGTTCTCCCGCCTCACCGACCTGTGCGCACCGTGCGCAAGCCCATGCCTTCCCCCACCGCCCCCCATTCCGAGTCCAGCGACCTCGCCGCCACCGTCATGCGGGTCGGCCAGATCGGATTCGACGCGCCCGCCGCCCTGCTCGCCCGCTTTGACCTGCAGTTGCAGCGTGTCCCTGCGGGTGAAGCCATACCCGGCAGCTTCTGGGGCGACGAGGAGGCCGGCATCATCGGCAACACCGTCTACGCGCGCGACGACACCCCGGTGCATTCGCTGCTGCACGAGGCAGGGCATCTGATCGTGCTGCCGGCGGAACGGCGCCTGCGCGTGCATACCGACGCCACCGACTCGATCGAGGAGGAGGATGCAACCTGCTATCTGCAGATCGTGCTGGCCGATCAGCTGCCCGGGGTGGGACGCGAGCGGCTGATGACGGACATGGATGCCTGGGGCTATTCGTTCCGGCTCGGCTCGACGCGGGCGTGGTTCGAGCGGGACGCCGGCGAGGCCAGGGAATTTCTGCAGGCGCGCGGGCTGATTCCGGCCACGCCCTGATCGGGCGTCGGCTAACTCGCGTGCCAGTTGCCGTCGTCGCCCTTGCGGTACTTCTTCTTCACTGCGGCCCAGGCGACCTTGTGCGCAGCCTCCTCGCGCGACTCATCGCCGCGCCGATCGTCCCTGTCCGCATACGCATCCCATGCGCCGTTGAATGCGCCCCGGTAAATTTCCTGCGCGTGTTCGGGCAGGTGAGCGCGCACGGCATCCGGCAGCTCGCTGATGGTCTTGTACGGCATGGCATGGCTCCTTCGGACAGATGGTGGGCCGGTCGGCATGGCAACCGCACGCGTACCTTCCATCGTGCCCGGTCAAGCGCCCGTCAATTCCGGGTGGACCGGGGGCCCAACGACCCGCCCGGCATGGCCGACCGCTCACGAGCCGATGCCGTCACCACTTGTCCGGCGAAATGCGGCAAGCCGGCAAGCCCGTCGAGGCGGCCCGCAACCGGACCTGAAGCACTGGCCTCGCGGTCCGGCCCGACCTAAAGTCGGCTCGAGGCGATCCCGACCGCATCGCGCTGGAGCGCACCATGGCCACCCGAAGGCTTGTGCTGCTGTTCGACGGCACCTGGAACAAGCCCGAGTCGAACACCAACGTGGAACGCCTGCGCCGGTGGATCGCGCCGCGCGACCCCGCCGGCACCGGGCAGCTCGTCAACTACATCCCCGGCGTCGGCGTGTCGCGGGGCCTGGCCCATCTGCTCGGCGGCGCGTTCGGCTACGGCCTGTCCGGCAACGTGCTCGACGGCTATCGCTGGCTGTGCGAGACATGGCAGCCCGGCGACGAGCTCTACCTGTTCGGCTTCAGCCGCGGCGCCTACACCGCGCGCAGCCTAGGCGGCCTGATCCGCAAGTGCGGTCTGCTCCGGCGCCACGCCGACGGCAGCGTCCCGGGGGCCGACATCTCGCATGCCTACGATTTCTACCGCGACGTCGCCAGCAAACCGGATGATCCGGCCGCCGTGGCTTTCCGCGCCGGCCATTCGATCGAGGTCGAGATCCACTTCATCGGCGTATGGGACACGGTCGGCTCGCTCGGCATTCCGGATACCGCCTCGTGGTTTCCCTACGCCCGCTCGCACTACCAATTCCACGACACCGAACTCAGCAAGATCGTCAAGTACGCCTATCAGGCACTGGCGCTGGACGAACATCGCCCCGACTTCGCCCCGACGGTATGGACGCGAAATCCCTACACGCTGAAGCCCGGCGAGACGCTCACCTCGAAGAAGCTCGAGCAGATCGAGATCGAGCAGCGCTGGTTCATCGGTTCGCATGCCGATGTCGGCGGCGGCAACGCGCGCGACGGCGCGGGGCGCCGCCCCGATCCACTGCCCGACCTGCCGCTGGCATGGTTGCAGCGCAAGGCCGTCGCCGCAGGGCTGGCCTGCACGGAACTGCTGGTTCCCGCCAGCGACGCCTGCACCGGCGTGCCGCGCAATTCGTACGCGGAATTCATGGGCGGCATCTACAAGGAATTCAAGCCGCCGTTCGATCGCATGCTGGGCAACGGCGTCAACGAAAAAGTGGACGACTCGGTCTGGCATCGCTGGCTCGCCGACGCCGGCTACCGTTCGCCCTCGCTGGTCAGGGCGCTCGCCCGGGCGACCGTCCTGATGTCGGTGGATGCCGTCGTGCCGGACTCGACGAACCACCCTGCCCGGCCATCGCCACCCGCATGACGCGCCTTGCTCCAGGCGTCAGCGCGGCTCGACGATCTCGGTCTGCATCACCACCCCGGCATCCTGATTCGCCAGCGACTGCTCCAGCGGGCGCCGGGTGATGCTGCAGTAACGCCACCACGCCGCCGTGCCGACCAGGGTCAGCGCCGAGGCACCCAGTGCCAGATGCATCATGCTGGCGGACAGCAGCGGCGACAGCACGCCGGCCACCACACTGCACAGCAACAGGCTGGCGAAGGCCTGCACCGACGAAATCCCGCCGCGCTGGTTCGGAAAGCGATCCAGCAGCAACAGCGTCAAGGTCGGAAACGCCAGTTGCACCCCGATGCCGTGCAGGATCAGCGGCAGCATCGACCATGGCAGGCTGGGCTGCGGGAACGCCCACGCCAGCGCGAGGTGCGCGGCGCAGGCCAGCAACAGCGCGGCATAACCCAGGTTCAGGGTGAAACGCACGCTGGCGTGCCCGGCCATCCGGCCGGACAGCCACGCGCCGCCGACCAGGCCGGTCACCACCGGGACGAACAGCCAGGGAAACCCCTGTGCCGACAGGTGCAACAGCCCGCGCACGATGCGCGGAGCCGAGGCGATGTAGAGAAACAGCCCGGCAAAGTTGACCGAGCTGGAAATCAGCAGCGGCCAGAACACGCGATCGCGGTGGAACGAGGCGTAGCTCGCCAGCAGGTGCCGTGGCGCGAACCGGGTGCGGCGCTCCGGCGGATGCGTCTCGTCCAGCAGCAACAGCAAGGCCAGCGACAACAGCGCGGTGAATCCGGTCAGCACCCAGAAGATGCCGTGCCAGCCGCTCAGCGCCAGCAACTGTGCGCCGACCATCGGAGCGATCACCGGGGCCACCCCGAAAATCATCATCACCCGCGACATCATCTGTTGTGCGGCGGCACCCTGCAGGCTGTCGCGGATCAACGCACGCCCGACCACCAGACCCGCTCCCGCGCACATGCCCTGCAGGCCGCGGCACGCCAGCAGCATGGCGAACGAGGTCGACGATGCCGCACCCGCCGAAGCCAGCGCGTACACCAGCATGCCGGTGATGATCACCGGCTTGCGTCCGATCGCATCGGAGATCGCGCCGTGAAACAGGCTCATCGCCGCGTAGGTGACCAGGTACACGCTGATCAGCTGCTGCAGCGCGGCCGCATCCACGCCGAAGTGCGTGCCGATCAGCGGGAACGACGGAAACACCGCGTCGATCGAGAACGGGCCGATCATCGACAGCGCGGCCAGCAGCCAGGGCAGGCTGCGCCGCACGGTGCGATGGGTTGGGTTCATGGCGTCCGGGATCAGTGCGACAAGGCCATGCAGTATAAGGCCCCGGCTTGACGGCAAGGCAGGCAGATCGACTAGGATGGCCGCACGGGAGATGGCATGCCTCCTGCTCCGGGATACCTCCGAGCGCCTGGAACAAACCACCTCACGTGCCATCGCGACGAGGTTGATGATGCCTGCACCACCGGCTTCCGGCGGCGCAGGCGTGGCTGCCGCCGCGGCAACCGGACACCTCAGTTCTGTCAGGAGACGTGCTCGTGGGCTATACCGGATTCGTTGCAATAGGGCTTGGCGGAGCCGTCGGATGCTGGCTGCGCTGGGGATTGGGTTTCCTGCTCAACCCGTTGTTTCCCACCCTGCCGCTGGGCACGCTGGCCGCCAACCTTACCGGCGGATTGCTGATGGGCTGCGCGCTCGGCCTGTTCAGCCATTTCCAGGCGCTTTCGCCGGAACTGAGGCTGTTCGTCATGACCGGCTTCCTGGGTGGCCTGACCACGTTCTCCACGTTCTCGGCCGAGGCCACCACGCTGCTGTTGCGCCAGCAGTACCTGTGGTTCAGCGGGCACGTGCTGGTCCACGTCACCGGTTCGCTGGCGATGACCATCGTGGGCCTCGCTCTTACCCGCAACGTGCTGCGCCACTGATCCGGAGAAGCGCATGAACCAGGAGACGCTGCAGCAAGGCGTACATCTGTATTTCTACTGCCACCTGCGCGCCAGGCACGACGGCATGCTGCTGTCCGAATGGCTGCTGACCCAGGCCCGCCACCACGGCATCGGCGGCGGCTCGGCGTTCCGCGCGATCGCCTGCTTCGGACGCCATGGCGTATTGCACGAGGAACAGTTCTTCGAGCTGACCGACGACCTTGCCGTCAAGGTCGAGTTCCTGCTGCGCGAGGAACAGGCCGAGCAACTGCTGCAGGTAGTTCGCGACGCCGGGGTGGACGTCGTGTATGCGCGTTCGCCGACCAGCTTCGCCGTGCTCGGCAAGAGCTAGGCCGTACCGGCGGCATTCTCTCCCCTCCCCTTCCAATGCGAGGCAAGGCATGAGTCAGGACGATCTGAAGAATCGCGCCAGCGAGCTGCTGGAACAGGCCGGCATCCGCATCGATGGCGACTCGTCGATCGACCTGCGTGTGCACGACGAACGCCTGTATGCCCGGGTGTTCGCCCATGGCTCGCTCGGTCTGGGCGAAGCCTACATGGATGGGTGGTGGGACGCCGACGACCTGCCCGGCCTGTGCACGCGACTGCTTACCGCGGGACTGGATCAGGAACTGAAGACCCTGGACACCCTGCTCGCCCATCTCAAGGCCCGCTTCATCAACCTGCAGCGCGGCGAGCGCGCGTTCGAGATCGGCAAGGTCCATTACGATCTCGGCAATGACCTGTTCCAGGCGATGCTGGGGCGTCGGCTGGTGTATTCCTGCGGCTACTGGGCCAGGGCCGACAACCTAGACGATGCCCAGGCGGCCAAGCTCGACCTGGTTTGCCGCAAGTTGCAGCTGAAGACCGGCCAGCGCGTGCTGGACATCGGCTGCGGCTGGGGCGAGGCGCTGAAATACGCAGCCGAGCGCTACGGCATCGAGGGCGTCGGCATCACCGTGTCGCAGGAGCAGGCCGACTACGCACGCGAGCTGTGCGCCGGCCTGCCGATCGAGATCCGCCTGCAGGATTACCGCGACATCAGCGATCACTTCGACGCGGTCTATTCGATCGGCATGTTCGAGCACGTGGGCGGCAAGAACTACCGCACCTATTTCGAGACCGTGCGCCGCTGCCTGAAGGACGACGGGCTCTCGCTGCTGCATACGATCGGCAGCAACAGCGCGCCGGCACAGACCGACGCGTGGATCGAGAAGTACATCTTCCCGAACTCGATGATCCCCGCCGCCAGCCAGGTCGCCGCCGCGCTGGAGGACCTGTTCGTGGTCGAGGACTGGCACAACTTCGGCGCGGACTACGATCGCACGCTGACCGCGTGGCAGGCCAACATCGATGCCGCCTGGCCGGCCCTGTCGACCCGCTACGACGAGCGCTTCCGGCGCATGTGGCGTTACTACCTGGCCGTTTCCGCCGCGGTGTTCCGCAGTCGCCGCGACCAGCTGTGGCAGATCACCCTGAGCCCGCGCGGCGTCCCCGGCGGCTATCGCGTGCCGCGCTGACGGCCTGCGCGCCCGCCGCGGGAATCGGGACGCCGACATGGTGCGCAGGCTCCACGCCGGTCCGCACGACGCGCTCATGACGCCGAAGCCGCCGTGGCCCCGACCGCATCATCATCGAACCGGGATTGAATTCGGTCGTCGCTTGCCGTGACACTGGCGGCATGAAACCCACCCTGCACGCACGCCTGCTGATCTGCCTCGTCCTGCTGCTCGCCAGCCTTCCGGCCCTGGCGAAACCCGCGCTGTGGGTGGTCAGGGACGCCGACACCACGATCTACCTGTTCGGGACCGTGCACCTGCTGCCGAACGACACCGCGTGGCACTACCCGGCGCTGGACCACGCGCTGTCGGACAGCCGCACGCTGTACATCGAGCTGACCGACGACGACCAGGCCAACATGGCCGCGCTGGTGATGCGCTACGGACTGGACGCGGCGCATCCGCTCACCGACCTGCTCGACCCGTCGGAGTTGCGCCGGCTGAAGACGGCGGCCGATCTGGCCGGCGTGCCGGGCGGCATGCAGACGCTCGGCATGATGCGGCCATGGCTGGCCGCGCTGACCCTGGCAACGGCGCCGCTGCTCAAGGCGGGACTGGATCCGCAGCACGGCGTGGACAAGCAGCTGACGGCGCAGATGCTCGGGGCCGGCAAGCCGGTCGTCGGACTGGAAACGGCAGAGCAGCAGATCCACTTTCTGGCCGACATGTCGCAGCCGGTGCAACTGGCCTTCCTGCGTTCGGCCGTGCGTGAAGCCGGCAAGGCACCGACCGAGCTCACCGAACTGGTCGACGCCTGGAAGACCGGCGATACCGCCGGGATCGCCCGGATTGAAGACGAGGACATGCGGCAGAAGGAGCCCGCGCTGTACAAGCGCCTGCTGGTGCAGCGCAACCAGACCTGGGCCGGGAAGATCGCCGCCATGCTGCAGCAGCCCGGCACCGTCTTCATCGCCGTCGGCGCCGCCCATCTGGCCGGACCGGACAGCGTGCAGGCGCAACTCGAACGGCTGGGCGTGGCGGTCGAACGCACCCCGTGACCACCCGGCCCGATCAGTCGTCTACCCCGGGCACGGCGATGCCGGCGACGGCGTGCGGAACGTACCGGGCCTCGAGCGCCTCGATCTCGTCCGGCGGCAGGCGAATCGCCACGGCGCCGACCGCTTCCTCCAGATGGTGAAGCCGGGTGGCGCCGATGATCGGCGCCGTCACCGGCGACCGCTGCAGCAGCCACGCCAGCGCGGTCTGCGCGCGCGTCACACCGAGCCGCGCGGACACTTCGCCGACCCGCTCCAGCACCCGCCGATCCGCCTCCTGGCTCGCGGCATACACCCCGTCGCCCCACGGATCGGAGGTGCCGCGCACGGTACTGGGCGCGTCCTGCCACGGTCGCGCCAGCCGACCACGCGCCAGCGGGCTCCACGGCACCACGCCGATGCCCTCCGCCGCGCACAGGGCGAGCATCTCGCGTTCCTCCTCGCGGTACAGCAGGTTGTAGTGCGGCTGCATCGCGACGAAGCGCGTCCAGCCATGCCGATCGGCGGTGTATAGCGCCTTGGCGAACTGCCATGCCATCATCGACGAGGCACCGAGGTAGCGCGCCTTGCCGGCCTTGACCACGTCGTGCAGTGCCTCCAGCGTTTCCTCGATCGGCGTGTGCCGGTCCCAGCGATGAATCTGGTAGAGGTCGACATGATCGGTGCCGAGCCGGCGCAGGCTGGCGTCGATCTCGGTCATGATCGCCTTGCGCGACAGGCCGCCACCGTTCGCATCGGCGCGCATCGGATAGAACACCTTGGTCGCGATGACGACTTCCTCGCGCCGGGCGAAGTCGCGCAGGGCCCGCCCCAGCACGCGTTCGCTGTCCCCGCCCGAATACATGTTGGCGGTATCGAAATAGTTGATGCCCAGCTCGAGCGCCCGCCGGATGAACGGCCGGCTGTGCTCCTCGTCCAGGTGCCAGGGTCGCTCGCCCGGCGTCACTTCATAGCTCATGCAACCCAGGCAGATGCGCGAGACCCTGAGACCGGATTTGCCAAGTCGGACGTAGTCCATCGGAATCACCTCGTTGTCGTGATGCGTGAACGGCCCTGCCGCATCGGCCCGGCCTCGCGGTGGATCGCGATGCCGGCGGCCACCAGCGCGATGCCGATCGTCTCCAGTCGCGTGGGCAGCTGATGCAGCACGACGACACCGATCAGGCACGCCGTGGCCGGCAACAAGGCCAGCAGCAGGGCGAACGTGGCCCGCGGCAGCCGTGCCATCGCCAGTTGGTCGCATACGTACGGTATGACCGACGAAGTCACGCCAACGCCGATGCCGGCAGCGAGCAGGCGGGGATCGGCCAGCGCCGGCAGGGCCGGCCGGAAGCCGATCAGCGTGGCGACCACCAGCGCCACCGGCATCGCCGCGGCCAATCGATCGATGCCCGTGCCACTGCCGTCGGCCGCGGCCCGATGGCCAAGCACGATGTACAGCGTGAACAGCGCGCAGTTGGCGAACGCGAACGCGAAACCGAGCGGCGTGCCGGCGAGGCGCAGATGGGTCAGATACCACACGCCGGCGATCACCAGTGCCAGCGCCACGGTGTTGCGCTGATTCCGCAGGCCGGCCAGCGCCAGCGCGATCGGCCCGAGGAACTCGATCGCGCCGACCGTCGCCAGCGGCAGGCGATCGATCGCCAGGTAGAAGCACGCGTTCATGCAGCCGAGCACGAGGCCCAGCGCCAGGATGTTCCAGCGGGCTGCCGCGCCCTGCTGGAGGAAGTGGCGCCATGGCCGCCGCCACGCGACGAAGATCAGCGCGGCGCTGGCGATCCGCAACCAGGCGACACCGAGCGGTTCGACGCGGGCGAACAGCAACACGGCGAACGCCGGGCCGAGGTAGTGGAAGATCGCGCTGACCAGGAAATACGACGCGGGCGGCAGTCGATCGGAAGGGCTTGCAGGCTGGCTATCCATGCTTTCTATTTTGCGAATATCCGGTGCAACATCCATACAAAGTCCAAGGTCATGGCGGAAAGTTATCGATCTTTTGCAAGCCAGGTGAACGATATGTCTCAGATTTCAAATCTGCTCTCCGATCCACGCAATATCGCCCTGCTGCAGGCACTGCAGGAGGATCCGCGTCAGCCCGTCACGCGACTCGCCAGCCAGATCGGCATGTCGGCACCGGCGGTGAAAGAACGCCTCAACCGGCTGGAGGAAACCGGGGTCATCCGCGGCTATCGGCTTGAACTGGACCCGAAGGCACTGGGCTGGCCGATCACCGCCTATGTGCGGGTGCGCCCGATACCCGGCCAACTGCAGAAAATTGCCGAACTGGCGCAGAAGATGCCGCAGGTCGCGGAATGCCATCGCGTGACCGGCGAGGACTGCTTCATCCTCAAGGTGCATCTGGATGCGCTGGAGCATCTGGACCTGATCCTCGACCGCTTCCTGCGCTACGGCCAGACCACCACGTCCATCGTGCAGTCCACTCCGGTGCCGCTGCGGGCGCCGCCCTTGCCTGCCAGCGGCCGCACCGGCCCGTGACCGCCGACCAGCGCATCCCCGGCCCGGCCGGAAACCGCCGCCAGGCACGAATTGCGATTCCGCAAGCTGTCCCGAGCCCGCACGTTCTGGCACCATCGACCGGCTATCCGCGCGCCGCGCGCCACTTTCCAGATGTAACCGCATGAACCTGCAAGCCAATTACGAACAGATCCCGCTGAAGGAATACGCCGAGCGGGCCTATCTCGACTATTCCATGTACGTGGTGCTGGACCGTGCCCTGCCATTCGTGGGCGACGGGCTGAAGCCGGTGCAGCGGCGCATCATCTACGCGATGAGCGAGCTGGGCCTGGCCGCCACGGCCAAGCCGAAGAAATCGGCGCGCACCATCGGCGACGTGATCGGCAAGTTCCATCCGCACGGCGACAGCTCGTGCTACGAGGCGATGGTGCTGATGGCGCAGCCGTTCTCGTACCGCTATCCGCTGGTCGACGGCCAGGGCAACTTCGGCTCGCCGGACGACCCCAAGAGCTTCGCGGCGATGCGCTACACCGAGAGCAAGCTCAGCCCGATCGCCGAGGCGCTGCTGGGCGAACTGGGCCAGGGCACGGTGGACTGGGTGCCGAACTTCGACGGCACCATGGACGAACCGAGCTGGCTGCCCGCGCGCGTGCCGCACGTGCTGCTGAACGGCTCGATGGGCATCGCGGTGGGCATGGCCACCGACATCCCGCCGCACAACCTGCGCGAGCTGGCCAGCGCCTGCATCCGCCTGCTGGACGACCCCGACGCCACCGTCGCCGACCTGTGCGAGCACGTGCGCGGCCCCGACTACCCGACCGCGGCGGAGATCATCACCCCGCGCGCCGACCTGCTGGCGATGTACCAGAGCGGCGGCGGTTCGGTGCGTGCCCGCGCGGTGTACCAGCGCGAGGAAGGCAACATCGTGATCACCGCGCTGCCGCACCAGGTCAGCCCGTCGAAGATCCTCGAGCAGATCGCCGCGCAGATGCGCGCCAAGAAGCTGCCGATGATCGAGGACCTGCGCGACGAGTCCGACCACGAGAACCCGATCCGGCTGGTGATCGTGCCGCGCTCCAGTCGCGTCGATGCCGACGAGACCATGCAGCACCTGTTCGCCACCACGGATCTGGAAAAGAGCTTCCGCGTCAATCTCAACATGATCGGCCTGGACGGCCGCCCCCAGGTGAAGGATCTCAAGCGCATCCTCGGCGAATGGCTGGCGTTCCGCACCAGTACGGTCACCCGCCGCCTCGAGCATCGCCTGGCCAAGGTCGAGCGCCGCCTGCACCTGCTCGAGGGCCTGCGCATCGCGTACCTGAACCTCGACGAGGTGATCCGCATCGTCCGCACGGAGGACGAGCCGAAGTCCGTGCTGATGGCCCGCTTCAAGCTCAGCGAGGAGCAGACCGACTACATCCTCGAAACCCGCCTGCGCCAGCTGGCGCGGCTGGAAGAGATGAAGATCACCGGCGAAGCCGACCAGCTGGAAGAGGAGCGTGCCCGCATCAACGTGCTGCTGAAATCGCCGGCCAAGCTGAAGAGCCTGATCAAGGACGAACTGCGCGCCGACGCCGAGAAATTCGGCGACGATCGCCGCTCGCCGCTGATCGAACGCGAAGTGGCGCAGGCGCTGGACGAGAGCGCCCTGGTCGCCAGCGAGCCGGTCACCGTGGTGCTGAGCCAGAAAGGCTGGGCGCGTGCCGCCAAGGGCCATGACATCGACGCCGACGGCCTCAACTATCGCGAGGGCGACAGCCTGCTCGCGGCGGTGAAGGCACGCACCACCCAGCAGGTGGCGTTCATCGACTCCACCGGCCGCAGCTATTCGACCCCCGCCCACACGCTGCCTTCGGCCCGCGGCAACGGCGAGCCGCTGACCGGCCGCTTCAGCCCCGGCACCGGCGCCAGCTTCGATGCGCTGATCGCCGGGGACAACGACACCCGACTGGTCCTGGCCACGGATTTCGGCTACGGCTTCGTCACCCGCTTCGAGTCGCTGACCGGCCGCAACAAGGCCGGCAAGCAGATCATCAGCCTCAGCGACAAGGCGAAGGTGCTGGCTCCCCAGGTCAGCGCCGACCCGGCGCGCGATCGCATCGTGGTGGTCACCACGGAAGGTCACCTGCTGATGTTCTCGGTGGCCGAGCTGCCCGAACTGGACAAGGGCAAGGGCAACAAGCTGATCGAGATACCCAAGGCGAAACTGGTGGCCGGCGACGAGCGCGTGGCCGGCGTGGCGGTGGTCAGCGAGGGCAAGGGCGAAGTCACCCTGTACGCCGGCCAGCGCAAGCTGACGCTGAAGTGGTCCGACCTGGTCGAGTACGGCGGCACCCGCGCCACCCGCGGCGGCCTGCTGCCGCGCGGCCTGCGCCGGGTGGAGCGGATCGAGACCACGGCCTGAGCGGTGGCCAGGAACTTCCGGCCGGGCGGCCTTTCAAATGCCGGTGTGCACGCCACCCCGGCATCGCGCGTTTGGCACGTCATATCTGCGGAGTTCTGAACATGAAACGGCTAATCGGCGTCATCTCGGGAAGTCTGCTGGTCGGCTCGGTCTGGGCACAGGCCGCGAGCCAGCCCCTCAACCTCAAGTTGCCAGCCGGCGACGCCATGCCACCCAGCGACCTGCCCGCTTCCAGCGCCAGCAGCGCGAAACCCGCAGCCAACCCGCCGGGGGTCTACTACGGCGATACCAGCGGCAGGATGGGCAACACCGGCGCGGTCGCCCGCGCCACCGATTGCGATGATTCCACCTACAATCAGCCGCAGGTGCACGGCGCGGTCAGCACCGGCGTGATGAGCGGCAGCCACATCGGCACCGGCACCTTCAACGCCGGGGAAGTCAACGTGACCAAACGCTACGGCAGTTGCGACGACCCCAGCGGCGGGGTCAGTTTTTCGATCCGGGTCGGCGAGAGTGATTTCCATGGTCGCGGTCGCGGCCACTGACCGACGGCGACGCCCAGGGGGACAACCGATGCACGGCGAATACAAGATGCCCGCCGGAAAATTGATCGTGATCGACCTCGATGTGCAGAACGGCCTACTGGCCGGCGTGCGGCTGAGCGGCGATTTCTTCCTCGAGCCCGACAGCGCGCTGCAGCGCATCAACGCCGCGCTGGAGGGACAGTCGGAACATGCCGACGAGGCACGACTGGCCCTGGCCGTACGCGAGGCGCTGCCCGCCGACGTGATGATGTATGGCATCTCGCCGGAGGCCATCGCGGTGACCGTGCGTCGCGCCGTGCACTGGGATCCCCCGCGTGATTCGCACTGACTGGCGCGACCACGACTGGCAGCTGATCCATGCCGCGCCGCAGTCGCCGTCGCTGCACATGGCACTGGACGACTTGCTGATCCACGAGGTCGGCGCCGGCCATCGCGCGCCGACCCTGCGTATCTGGGAGTGGGCCGCGCCGGCGGTGGTGATCGGTCGCTTCCAGTCGCTGCGCAACGAGGTCGACGCCGACGCGGCGCGGCGCCACGGCATCGAGATCGTGCGGCGGGTCAGCGGCGGCGGCGCCATGTTCATCGAACCGGGCAACACCATCACCTACTCGATCTATGCACCGCAGTCGCTGGTCAGTGGCCTGTCGTTCCAGGAGGCCTATGCCTTCCTCGACGCCTGGGTGATCGGGGCACTGGGCGAACTGGGCATCAAGGCGTGGTACCAGCCGCTCAACGACATCACCTCCGAAGGCGGCAAGATTGCCGGTGCCGCCCAGGCGCATCGCGGCGGCGCGGTGCTGCATCACGTGACGATGGCCTACGACATCGACACCACGAAGATGCTGGAAGTACTCCGCATCGGTCGCGAAAAACTGTCCGACAAGGGCACCGCCAGCGCGGCCAAGCGGGTCGATCCGCTGCGCAGCCAGACCGGCCTGCCCCGCGCCGCGGTGATCGAGCGGATGATCGCCCACTTCCGTCATCTGCATGGCCTCGGCGACGACAGCCTGCGGCCTGACGAGCTGGCTCGCGCCGAGGTGCTGGCGCAGGACAAGTTCTCCAGCGCCAGATGGCTGACCGACGTGCCGTAGGTACCACTGCGGATCGGAATCCCTACAGCCGCGTATAGCTCCACGATTGCATGCGACCGTCCCTGTACGGCATCACGCCATGGAACGGGCGCGGATCGGTGTCGAACACCAGCGGCAGGAAATGGCGATCGCCTTCCCACATCGGCAAGGTCAT
This sequence comes from Rhodanobacter ginsengisoli, assembly GCF_042657065.1. NCBI lineage: Bacteria > Pseudomonadati > Pseudomonadota > Gammaproteobacteria > Lysobacterales > Rhodanobacteraceae > Rhodanobacter > Rhodanobacter ginsengisoli. Next base: position 1,081,738 of record NZ_JBHSNF010000001.1, on the reverse strand, counting down.
CAGCTGGTCCAGCGCCACCCATTCCAGGGTGCCTTCGGCGTTGCTGGTCAGCGGCGTGCCCGCGTAGCGGTCGATCACGAAGATGAAGCCGAGCCAGTCCTCGCCCTGCTTGCCGAAGCCGGGCCAGTTCAGCGTGCCGCGCAACTGCATCGACTCGCAGGTGATGCCGGCCTCCTCCAGGATCTCCCGCTGCATGCACGCGGCGATGTCCTCGCCCGGCTCCATCTTGCCGCCCAGCCCGTTGTACTTGCCCAGATGCTGGTCGTCCGCGCGCGCGTTGCGGTGGATCATCAGCACCTGCTGGCGATCCGGCGACAACACATAGCCCAGGGTGGCGACGATCGGGGTGTAAGGCATCGGAAATCCGCGGCAAAAGTCCAAGTTTAACGCCAGCCGGAAGCCACCGGTTGCCGCGGGCGCGGTCGGGCGACGGCATGGGACCGGTCCGCCCGTGGCGGAATTTGTGGGATAGTGATTTTTCGGCGATCCCGCCGCAGCCGATGCACCGACGATGACCCGCCAACGCCCTGCCGAACCGCTCTTGCATCCACCGGCCCGCACGCCGCATCGGGTCATCATGCTCGGCTACCCCGACGCACAGATACTCGATATCACCGGACCCCTGGAGGTCTTCGGCCGCACCGCGCGCTGGCTGCAGGACAAGCACATCAGCCGGCAGCCGGCCTACACGATCGAACTGGTGGCGCCGGAGCCCGGAGCCTTCGTGCTGTCATCCGGCATCCGCATGATCGCCGAGCGCAGCTACCGCGAAGTCACCCGCGCCGACACGCTGCTGATCGCCGGCGGCATCGGCTGCTACCGCGTCATGCAGGATCAGACGGTATTGCGCTGGATCCGCCGCATGGCGCCGCGCGTCACCCGTCTGGGCTCGGTCTGCAGCGGCGCGTTGATCCTGGCGGGCGCCGGCCTGCTGAGCGGGCGGTCCGCCACCACGCACTGGGACTACACCGACAAGCTGCGCCGGATCGACGACTCGATCAGCGTGCAACCGGATGCCATCTATGTCCGCGACGGCAACCTCTACACCTCCGGCGGCGTGACTGCCGGCATGGACATGGCGCTGGCCATGGTGGAAAGCGACTGGGGCCAGCCCACCGCGCTGGCGGTGGCCCAGGAACTGGTGATGTTTCTCAAGCGTCCCGGCGGCCAGTCCCAGTTCAGCGCGCAGCTGGCCGCGCAGTTCAGCGAGGACGACAAGCTGCGCGAACTGCAGCTGTGGATACTCGATCATCTGGACCAGCAGCTGAGCGTACCCCGGCTGGCGGAGATGGCCGCCATGAGCGAGCGCAATTTCGCCCGGCGCTTCGGTGCCAGCGTGGGCATCACGCCGGCGCAATACGTCTCGCGCGCCCGGCTCGAAGCGGCCCGACGGAAACTCGAGGAAACCGATCTGCCGGTCTCCGGGGTCGCCCGGCGCTGCGGTTTTGGCGCGGATGAAACCATGCGCCGGGTGTTTGTCGCGGAGCTGGGCGTATCGCCCAGCGACTACCGCGAGCGATTCCGCAGCAGCGCCGGCTGAATCGGCGCGACTGCGCGGCAGTCAGGACTTCACTGGCTCGTGCCGGCGGCCTTGACGAGGGTCAGTGACGTCGATTTGCCGTCCTGCACGAAGTTGCCGGTCGCGCCGTTGCCGCCCGCGTCCATCTGCCCGGTGAACGTGGCCGGATGACCGGGAATGGCGAACGAAACGCTCAGCTTGCCATCCGCCTGTTGCGCCGTGGTGGGAACGCCGGCAACACCTTGCGCCGGGAAGTCCGTGGTGATCGTGTTGCTGGCGCCGCGGGTCACCAGGTGCACCACCACCGTGCTGTCGGGCGACAGCTTGCCCGACCAGTCCTGGCGCTTGACTGACGTGGTCATTTCGGAAATGCCGTGATTGGATTTCCAGCCGGCGCCCTGGTACTCCATGTAGTTCGCGGTCTTCTGCGCCACCGCCTGGCCGAAATAATCGGCCACGATATGCAGCGACAGATCCACCCCCGAGGTCAGCCCGCCCGCGCTGAAGGTGATCGGATCGGCCTCGACATAGCGCACCTCGCGCACCAGCTTCACGTCGGGAAACTTGCGCGCGAAGTCGCCGAAGTACCAGTGGTGCGTGGTGGCCTGCTTGCCTTTCAACAAGCCGGCCTCGCCCAGTTTGAACGCACCCGTGCAGACCGACATGATCAGCTTGTGCCCGGCATGGATTTTCTGCAGCCACGCACTCAGCCCCGGGCCGCCCGACTGCGCACCGACCACCACGATGTCCGGAACCGGCGCGTCGGCAAAGCTGTAGTCCGGCGTGATCGTCATGCCCGGGTGGTTGCTGCCGGTGGTGTGCAGCGGCTCCCTGGTCGGCGCCACGGTATACAGCTCGAACGGCATGATGTCGTTGCCTTGACCGTCGTCCAGCATGGTGTCCTGGAACACTTCCCAGGGTCCGGCAAAGTCGATCACCGTCGCGCGCTCGCTCAGCACCACGGCCACCTTGATCATGCCGTTCCTGGCCGGGGTCAGCTTCCCGGGCGTGGCCGCCAGGGCATTCAAGGCTGGCAACATCGCCAGCAGTGCAATCAGGCTGAAGGCTTTCATGAAGGTGCTCCGAAATCGTGGGATCCGGGCAACTGTTGCATGGACGCTTTTCAGCCGAAATGACAAATGCCCCACGAATTCCGCCAGGACAGCCAGGCCACGACGCGCGGCCATGGCCGACCCGCGGCAAGCAGCGCCATGGACTACCCAGTCGAGCGGGCAACCGCTTGCCACCCTGCCATGCGGGCGGCATGGCGTCGCACCCCGGCACGAAGCCTTTGCAGGCCTTGCGCGGATGTCCGTGGCCGGCGACCATCGGCAGATGCTTTCATTCGCCGCATGCCCGCCACTCTCCCCATTCCCGCGTCAGCTGACGCGATGGTTGCTCGCCCTGACCCTGTTGGGTGGGGCCGCCGGCTGTGCGCCGACGGCGCAGGCGCTGGACAGCAGCGAGCTGGCGTTCGAGGGGCAGAATTATCGCATCGTCCATGTCGACCTGAAGCGCGAACAGTTGAGCCTGCACTGGCGCGAGCCGCAGAGCGGGCAGGCCTTCGGCAGCATCGAGACGCTGCGCCAATGGGGCGAGGCGCATGGCCGGCGACTGCTGTTTGCCGCCAATGCCGGCATCTACGACCACAAGTCCGCGCCGCTGGGGTTGTATGTGGAAAACGGCAGGACCGTGGTGCCGCTGAACCTGGCCCACGGCAATCCTGCCTCGGGCAATTTCTCGCTGCTGCCCAATGGCGTCTTCGTCATCTACCCGGACGGCCATGCCGCGGTGCGCACCAGTGCCGCATTCAAGACCGATGGCAAGGCGGCGCAGTGGGCGACCCAGTCCGGCCCGATGCTGCTGATCGACGGCAAGCTCAACGAACAGTTCGTCGATGACTCGTCCAGCCTGAAATGGCGCAGCGGCGTGTGCGCAAGAACGCCGACCGAGGTGATCTTTGCGGTCAGCGAGGCACCCGTGAATTTCCACACGTTTGGACGGCTGTTCCGCGACAGGCTCGGCTGCCGCGACGCGCTGTACCTGGACGGCAGCATCTCGCAGCTCTATGTCGACGGCGAGGGCTACGCCGGGGCCCCGGCCTTCATGGTGAAGCCGTACGCCGGCATCTTCGCCGTGTTCGCCAAGCCATGAGGGCGCGCACCGGAGGACGTTGCTGGCGCATCCTGCGCACCTGCCTGCTCACCGTACTGGTTCTGGTGCTGGCGGCGTTCGCAACGGGCTGGTGGCTGCTCGGCGGCAGTCGCCCGCGCCTGGACGGCCGGTTCCATTCGCGCGGCCTGGTCGCTCCGGTCAGCATCGGCCGGGACGCGCTGGGCACAGTCACCATCGATGGCGGCAATCGCAGCGACATCAGTTTTGCGCTGGGCTACGTGCATGCGCAGGAACGCTTCTTCGCGATGGACCTGATGCGTCGCATGAGCGCCGGCGAGCTGTCCGCCCTGGTCGGCCCGGCGGCCCTGAAGGTCGATCTCAACCATCGCCGCCATCGCCTGCGCGCGGTGGTCGAGGCCGCCTACGCCCAATTGCCGCCGGCACAGAAACAGGCGCTCGATCGCTACCGCGACGGCGTCAATGCCGGCCTCGCCGACCTGCGCGTGCGCCCGTGGGAATACCTGTTGCTGGGCAGCAAGCCGCAGCCATGGCGGGCGGAAGACAGCCTGCTGGTGATTGCCGCGATGTACCTGGATCTGAACAGCGATGGGCGCAACGAGCGCGAGCTGCACATGGCCGAAATGCGCGCGGTGCTGCCCGGTCCGCTGGTGGATTTCCTGTTGGCGCCGGACCCCGACTGGGAGGCGCCGCTGAGTGGCCGCCTGTCGCGCTCGCCGGTGATCCCCGCGGCCACGGTGTTCGACCTGCGCCATCGGCCCGCTGTCCCGACATCCGTCCGCCTGGTCGCCGCGCTGGCGCCGGCACTGGATGCGCCGCGTCCCGGCAGCAACAGTTTCGCGGTGGCCGGCGCGCTGACCGGCAACGGCGCGGCGATGCTGGCAAACGACATGCATCTGGGCCTGCGCGTGCCGAATATCTGGTTCCGCACCCGCCTGCGCTATCCCGATCCCGCCGCGCCGAACGGCCAGCGCGACGTCAACGGCGTCAGCCTGCCGGGCACGCCGGCGATCGTCGTCGGCAGCAATGGCCAGATCGCCTGGGGCTTCACCAACAGCTACGGCGACTGGACCGACTGGGTGCGCGTGCAGCGCGATCCGGCCCACCCCGACCGCTACAAGGTGCCGGAAGGCTGGGCGACGATCGCACACCACGACGAGCACATCCGGATCAAGGGCAGGCCCGACGTCGTGCTCACGGTCAAGGACACCCGCTGGGGCCCGATCATGGGCAGGGATGTCGATGGCACGCCGCTGGCGCTGGCCTGGATCGCGCAGCAACCACGCGCCTACAACGTCCAGCTGATGCAGCTCGAGCGCATGCCCGATCTGGCCAGCGCCCTGAACCTGGCACCGCAGCTCGGCATGCCACCGCAGAACCTGCTGGTCGCCGACCGGGCCGGGCATATCGGCTGGACACTCGCCGGCAACAGCATTCCGTTGCGCGCCGGCATCGATCCGCTGCTGCCGTCGGACTGGTCGAAGCCGGGCAGCGGCTGGCAGGGCTGGGCCGCTCCGGCGCAATACCCGCGCATCGAAGACCCCGCCTACGGTCGCCTTTGGACGGCGAACAACCGCACCGTGGACGGCGCCGCGCTGGCCCTGCTCGGCAACGGCGGCCACGATCTCGGCGCGCGCGCGCAGCAGATCCGCGACGATCTGCGTGCCCGGGTGGGGTTCAGCCCCGGCAACCTGCTCGACATACAGCTGGATAACCGCGCCGTGCTGCTGACCCGCTGGCAACGCCTGCTGCAGCAGACCCTGGCCGGCAGCAAGGAACCCGCGCTGCTGCAACTGCGTGAGCTCACCCGGACATGGCGTGACCGCGCCGCCATCGACAGCGTCGACTACCGGCTGGTGCGGGCCTTCCGCACCCGGGTCAGCGAGGCCGTGCTGGCGCCATTCGCCGCGCAGGTGAAGCAGCAGCACGAGGACTTCAGCTGGCCCGGCCAGAACAGTGCCGAAGCGGCCGTGTGGGCCATGATCCGGCAGCAACCGATGCAGTTGCTCGATCCGAAATACGCGCGCTGGCACGACCTGCTGGTCGATGCCGCCCGTCAGGTCGCAAGCGAACTGGGCCGGCAACCCGGCGGCCTCGCCGCGCGCACGTGGGGCGAGTACAACCGCAGCGACATCAAGCACCCGCTGGCCGCTGCCCTGCCCGGCTGGCTGGATCGCTTCATCGACATGCCCGACCAGCCACTGCCCGGTGACAACAACATGCCGCGGGTGGCCGCGCCCGGCTTCGGCGCTTCCGAACGCCTGGACGTATCGCCTGGCCACGAAGCCCAGGGCATCCTGGAAATGCCCGGTGGACAAAGCGACAACCCGCTGTCGCCCTACTTCGGTGCCGGAGATCAGGACTGGGTCAAGGGTCGCCCGACGCCACTGTTGCCCGGCAAGACCCGGCACACGATGACGATGGAGCCGGCAGACCGCTGAGCTGCCGTCACCCCGGCGATTCGTGCACCCCTGCCACGACCAGGTGGTTCAGGGACCGGCCTTGTATGCAAGCACGGTAAGAAACTCATCGTCCTCGATCCGGGGAGCTGGCCACCACAGACGAATGCGCGAGATCAGCGGCAACCGTGCAGGCTCCCTGCCGTAGGGTGACTTGCCCGACTGCATCCGCAGGCTGGCGAGGTCCATGGATTTCCTCACCGCGGTACGACGCCGGCTCTCGATGCGCACGAAGCCTGCAGCGTGCAGCATGTCGATCAGCGCCGACCGGCTGAAGATGACCAGGTGCCGCGGCGTTTCCAGGCCACGCCAGTGAACGCCCCAGCGCCGCGCGCCGCGACTCTGGATATTCGGCGTGTCGACGAACACCACGCCACCGGGTTTGAGCAGACGATGGACGGCCCGCAGAAACGTCGCCGGATCATGCAGGTGCTCCAGTACGTGGCTCAACGTGATGGCATCGAAACACCCTGCCTGCCCAGCGAACGACTCGATGCCGCCAGGGCGCGCATCCAGTCCCCGTTGCCTGGCGATGTCCACTGCCCTTTCGTCTGCATCGATGCCCACGGCTTCCCAACCGGCATCACCGGCATTGCGCAGATAGTCGCCGTTGCCACAACCGACATCCAGCAAGCGCTGACCCGGGAGGGGCCTGGGCAAAAAGCGGAATTCGGCATCGCGTTTCTGCCGCCAGACCGGCGACAGCCGCGCCAGCCAGATCGCCAGCGGGCTCGACGGCTGGCGCCGGGTGCCGTAGCGCGCATTCACATAGCCGTGGGTCAACGCCAGCTTCAGCGCACGCAGCCCCCCCGCCGCGCGCCGTTCTTCGCGTGCGCGGCCCGCGGCATGCGTGTAGTAGACGTCATAGGCCCTGCCGATGCTGGCCTCGTCTGGCCGTGGATCGAGATAGGCGCTGTGGCAGCGCGTGCAGCGATAGAGGTTCCAGCGCCCCGCCGCCGAAAAAAACACGTTGTCGACCAGGTCCCTGTGCAGCAGCTCGCGACCCGCGTTTGCGCAGGCCGGACAAGTCGCCACGTGTTCCAGCTCCCCGGCCGGCCACGGCTTGTCCCAGGCGGGTCGGGCTGCATTCGCGGGGATGTTTCGGGACATGCTGCTGACCGTGCGATACGGGCGAAACTGCGGGAGCGTCGAACATTGCCACAACGCGGTACGCCGCGACCATCTCGCAAGATCCAGCGGCAGCGACCGTTCACGAAGCGCAGGGTTTCGCTGCACCGGCCACCGGCCCGACTGCTGGGCCCAGTCGGCGCGATGCGTCCCTGCTGGCTGGCCGGATCAGGCCAGACATCGCGAAGAGAGGGCCGACCCGGTGTCGATGCCGGTCACGGGGGCACCGGGCGGCAAGGAAGGCCGACTGGAACGCGCGTCAGATTATTTGATGCTATCTTGCCGCGAACAGTCGCGACGGATATGACGACCGCGACGCGGTCGACCGTGGATCCGGCAGGGAATTTCGCCGCGAGGACTGGATGGCCAGGCACGACAGCGTCGGATGTCCGTTCTGCAGGACTCTGAGCCAACGGCGTTTTGCTACCGCCAGCGTGATCCCCACCAACAGGATCAAGCAAGCTCATGACAACAACGGCAAGCCCCTCCGCACCGACCAGCGTGCCGCTGGTGATCGGCGTGACCAGTCATCGCAATATTCCTGCGGACGAGATCGAACCGATCCGGCGGCGCGTGCGGCAGTTCCTTGCCACGCTGCAAGGCGATTTTCCCGAGCTGCCACTGGTCGTGCTGTCGGCGCTGGCCGAGGGCGGGGATCAACTCGTCGCCGAGGAGGCGCTCGCCGCCGGCGCGCGCCTGATTGCACCCTTGCCGTTGCCGCGCGAACTCTACACGAAGGACTTTGAAGCTCCGTCCACGCATGCCGTATTCGATTCACTGTGTGCCCGCGCCCAGGTGATCGACCTGCCCCTGCTGCCGGACAACTCGCACCACGGCATCGGCAGCCACGGACTGCAGCGCGATCGCCAGTATGGCCAGGCGGGCGTGTTCATCGCGCGCCACTGCCACCTGCTGCTGGCCATCTGGGACGGCAAGCGCTCCGACCGGCTCGGCGGGACGGCCCAGGTCGTGAACTATTTCCTCAGTGGCGTGATGCCCGGGTTGATCGAACGGCGCCACAGCATGCGCCGGCACCTTTTCGGCAGCGGCGACGAACGCCTGGTGTGCCAGATCGTCTGTTCGCGCGAGACCGACGATGGCGCACCGTCGGCACCGCTGCAGCCGGGACAATTGCTGTGGCGTACGCAGACCGGGCTGTCGCCCATCGACGCGCCCATGCCAGCGGCCTTCCGCAACACGTTCGAGCACATGGCCGAATTCGATGGCGACTGCGTGAAGTATCGCGATGAGATAGAAGGTTGCGGGGCCGCAGGCGACACGTCGCGCGGCAACGACGCGCCCCCGGCGCGACCCGAGGCGACGCTGTTCCGCGCCGCCGACTGGCTGGCTGTGCACTTTCGCCAGCGCGTGCTGCTGGCGATGCGGATCATCTACACGCTGGCCGCGGTGATGGCGATTGCCTTCACGATCTACGACAACCTACCCGACCAGGACGATTTCATCTATGTCTTCCTGCTGCTGTTCGCCAGCGGGGTATGCCTGAGCACGATCGCCAAGCGACGTGGCTGGCACCGCAAGTACCTGGACTATCGCGCGCTGGCGGAGGGTTTGCGGGTGCAGGGCTACTGGCACCGCGCCGGTATTTCGCTGACCGGCGATCCGGAGTTTGCCCAGGACAGCTTTCTGCAGAAGCAGGACATCGAACTGGGCTGGACCCGCAACGTGATGCGCAGTGCCGGACTGGGCCAGGCGGGTAACAAGCCGGACGATCCGGACCGGGAGCTGCATGAAGTCATCTGCGAATGGGTCGGCGATGCGGCGCATGGCGGCCAGATGGACTATTTCCGGAACCAGGCGGTGCAGCGGACCCGACAGCATCATCTGACCGAGACCCTGGGCCTCGCCAGCCTGTTCACCGGTATCGGCATCAGCATCGTGCTGGCCGCGCTGGCTCACCAGTTGTCGGCGGATACCAAGAATGCCCTGGTGATGGTCATGGGTGTGTTCTCGATCCTGGCCGCTGTACGCGAAGCGTATGCGTTCAAGAAAGCCGACAAGGAGCTGATCAAGCAGTACCGCTTCATGCAACGCATCTTTGCCGAGGCACGCACCGCACTGGACAATGCGATCGACGCCACCGAGCAGCGCGACATCCTGCGTTCGCTCGGCGAGGCCGCGCTGGCCGAACACGCGGAATGGGCCCTGATGCACCGCCAGCGTCCGCTGGAACACGGCAAGATGTGACGACCGGCGAGGTTGCCGCCCACGCGTCGGGACGCTAGCCCAGCAGCCGCTCGCACACCGCACGGTACACGGCGGGAAGTTGTTCCAGCGCGTCGAGCGCAACGCACTCGTCGACCTTGTGGATACTCGCGTTGACCGGCCCCAGCTCCACCACCTCGACCCCGAGTGGCGCGATGAAGCGGCCGTCCGAGGTACCGCCACCCGTACTCTGTTCGGGATCGACGCCGCAGAGGTCGCGGCACACCGCGACCACTGTCTCGCGCAGCACGCCGCCTGGCGGGGTGAGGAACGGCTCGCCGGAGAGGTTCCAGTCCAGCGCATGGTCGAGGCCATGCTTGTGCAGGATCGCCTCGGTGCGTGCGCGCAGCTCGGCCGCCGTGCTGGCCGTGCCGTAGCGGAAATTGATCAGGGCGCTGAGTGCACCGGGAATGACGTTGTTGGCGCCGGTGCCCGCATTGAGGTTGGACACCTGAAACGAGGTCGGCGGGAAATCCGCATTGCCCTCGTCCCAGCGCTCGTCAGCCAGCTCGGCCAGTGCGGGGGCGAACGCATGGATCGGGTTGAGCGCCTTCTCCGGGTAGGCCACGTGACCTTGCACGCCACGTACGGCGAGCGCGGCGGACAGCGAGCCGCGCCGGCCGACCCGGATCAGGTCGCCCAGGGTCTCCTTTGACGATGGCTCGCCCACCACGCACCAGTCGATCCGCTCGCCGGTGGCACGGAAGTGCTCGGCCACCCGGCGCACGCCGTCGAGGTTGGTCGGACCCTCCTCGTCGCTGGTCAGCAACAGGCCGACTCGTCCGCGATGGTCGGGCTGCGCCGCCACGAACCGCTCCAGCGCCACCACCATGGCGGCGACCGAGCCCTTCATGTCGGCGGCACCGCGGCCGTATAGAAGGCCATCGCGGATGGTCGGCTCGAACGGCGGACTGTGCCACGCAGCTTCCGGGCCGCTGGGCACCACGTCGACATGCCCGAGAAAGGCCAGCGTCGGCCCGGCGCCCGGCTCATTGTCCAATCCATGCGTCGCCCAGAAGTTATCCACCTCGCCATAGCGCAGGTGCTCGACGCGGAACCCGGCCCGCGCCAGGCGTTCGCCGATCAGCGCCAGGCAGCCGGCATCCTCGGGAGTGACCGATCGGCGGCGGATCAGGTTGCAGGTGAGCTCAAGCACATCGGACATGGCGGAGGCGTCCCGGTCATTGATACGTATCGAGGCATTCGTATGGCAGCAACAGGCTACTTGCCGAACAGCTTCTTGAAGCCGTTGTCGGTGAAGCCCACGCTGACCGTGCCGTCAGCCTGCACGACTACCGGGCGGCGCATCAGCGCCGGGTATTCTTTCAGCAACAGCGTCCACTCGGGGTCGGAACCGGGGTTCTTGCGTTGTGGCAGCAGGTTGCGCCAGGTGGTGGACGACTTGTTGACCAGCTTCTCCCAGCCCCCCAGCTGCTGCGCCCAGGCCTTGAGCGTGGCCGCCGGCAGCGGGTTGGCACGGTAGTCGACGAAATCGTGGGCCACCTCGAAGCGGGCGAGCCAGTTGCGCGCCTTCCTGCAGGTATCGCAGTTGGGCAGGCCGTAGATTGTGAGGCTCATTCGGCGCTCCTCAACAGCTCGTTGATGCCGGTCTTGGAGCGTGTCCTGGCATCGACCTGCTTGACGATGATCGCCGCGTACAGACTGTGACTGCCATCCTTCGCCGGCAGGCTGCCGGCGACCACCACGCTGCCGGCCGGCACACGGCCATAGCTGGTTTCGCCGGTGGCGCGGTTGTAGATGCGGGTGGACTGGCCGAGGAACACGCCCATGCCGATCACGCTGCCGCTCTCCACCACCACGCCCTCGACCACCTCGGAGCGGGCACCGATGAAACAATTGTCCTCGATGATGGTGGGATTGGCCTGCAGCGGTTCCAGCACGCCGCCGATACCGACGCCGCCGGACAGGTGCACGCCCGCGCCGATCTGGGCACAGGAGCCGACCGTGGCCCAGGTATCGATCATGCTGCCGCTGCCGACGTAGGCACCGATGTTGATGTAGCTCGGCATCAGCACAGCATCCCTGGCGATGTGCGCACCGCGGCGCACGAGTGCCCCAGGAACCACGCGGGCGCCCAGGCCAAGCAACTCGGCATCGTTGCCCTGCGCAAAGCGCAGCGGCACCTTGTCGAAGGCCTGGGCGGGGCCGCCGTCGACCACCCGGTTGTCGTTGATCCGGAAGTACAGCAGGACCGCCTTCTTGATCCACTGGTTCACCGTCCAGCCGCCATGGCCATCCGGCTCGGCCACGCGGCGTTCACCGGATTCGAGCAGGTCGATGACCCGGCCGATGGCCGGACGCAGGTGCGTCTCGATCTCGGTCTGCTTCAGTTCGTTGCGGCGCTCGAAGGCGTCGTCGATCAGGGTTTCAAGGGCTTGCATGGGATTCGTTCACCGGTTGAAGGTCGATCGGGGCGGAAGCCGTAAAGAGTACACGCTGCAACCATCATTGCCGCGGCGCGCAGGCATCCCGTCACTGCCGGATTCATCCATTCTTAACGGCTGGCGGCGGTAAATGGGGCGCCGCCCGACTTCATGCGTTCCTTCCGAACCAGAACGCACGTGAGCCGCGAGGTCGTGGACTGCCGTCATGCGATCGACCATCAGCAGTGTCACCCATCAGTCGAGGAGCCGGAAATGAGCCCGTTGAAAATCGCGATCCTGGTCGGAAGCCTGCGCATGGATTCGTTCAACCGTCGTCTTGCCCGCGCCGTGGAAAGACTCGCGCCAGACGACTTCGCGTTCAAGCACATCCAGATCAACGATCTGCCGCTGTACTCGCAGGATTTCGACGCAGCCTACCCTCCCGCCGCCACCCGGCTGAAAAAGGACATCGAAGCGGCCGACGGATTGCTGTTCGTCACGCCCGAATACAACCGCTCGGTACCCGGCGTGCTGAAAAATGCGATCGACGTCGCCTCGCGCCCCTGGGGTACCAATTCGTTTGCCGGCAAGCCGGGAGCAGTCATCGGCAGCTCGATCGGCTCGACCGGCACGGCGCTGGCACAGCAGCACCTGCGCAACATCCTGGCGTATCTCGACGTGCCGACGCTGGCCCAGCCGGAAGTGTTCATTCACTTCAAGGACGATCTGATCGCCGACGATGGAAGTATCGGCAGCGACGGCACGAGAAAATTCCTGCAGGGTTTCGTGGACAACTACGTGGCGTGGATCCGGCGCTTCGCGCGCTGACCTCGGCCGGAACGGCGCGGTGATCGCCCGGTCCGGTCCTGCACGCGTCCTGCCATCTTCACCAGCTGGCAACGCAGCCTGTGTGCATCATGTTGCCGGCTCCGCGCCAGGGCGCGCAGCCGAATCCGTCTACAAACTGCCAGGGGTGGATTGCGTCATGCGCGAACAGATCAGCGTGGGATTCATGGTTTTTGTCGCCGATGGCGAGGAAGGCATCGGCTCGGTCCGCGAGATCAGACACGGCTTGCCCGAGATGGTCGTCTACATCGAGAATGCCGGCGACTTCGTGATACCGCTATCGGCCGTCAAGGACGTCCATTCCGAGAAGGTCGTACTGGATCTGGACCGCCTGGATATCCGACTGCGCGACGCGATCCGGCATGCACGCGATTCGGAAGATCCGAATTTCGAAGCGCCGGCCTCCGAGGAGGAGGAATAGACGGGCATTCCCCCAGCGGGCGCAGTTCTCCGGAGAGGCATGGCTGACCGAGACGAGCAGAAACTGAACCACCGGCTCGACCGCATAGAACGGCACCTGCCCGGCGGGATTCGCCGAAGCCTGCGCTGGCTGCGCGAGCCTTCCTCCCGCTGGATGCGCATCCCGGCCGGCCTCCTCCTGGTCGTGGCGGGCATCTTCAGCATCCTGCCCTTCCTGGGGCTGTGGATGCTGCCATTGGGCCTGCTGCTGCTCGCCCAGGATCTGCCCTTCCTTCGGCGCCCGATGCGGCGTGCGTTGCTCTGGATCGAGTGGCGCTGGATCAGCTGGAAGCGCACGCGCCGGCGCGTACCGCCGGAGAACAACGAAGCCGCCGGCGATGCGTGCAAGGCCGCCTCCGCGCGACGCCGGTGATTCGGCCCGATCGAAAGCCGCCACTGACTTGCCTGCACACTGAAGAAACACACATGCAACGAATGGCCCCGCTACGCGATGGCTGCCGAATGCATTATCGGGGGAGACTGAAATTCCGTCGGTCAATCGGCATCAGTCCCGCGGATTCTTCGGTGGATCGACTGCTCTCGGAGCATTCGATCCAGTACCAATGACTGGTTTTGTGTCGGCATTTGGGGATAATGCTGCAATCCCTCCCGGAAGGCGGTGCGAACTCATGGCGCAATATAATCTGGAGTCTTTGCTGGCCCCGCTCGGTGATGATGCGCCGTCGGGAGAAGACCTCGAATACGATCCGGAGTTTCTCGCCCTGGAACGCGCCGCCGCGCCGAAAGCCGAACGCGCAGTGGGAGACAACGTCAAGGCCGCCGAAGAGCCCGACTGGGACAAGGTCGTCGAGCTGGCCGAGGCGGTGCTGCGTCGCTCCAAGGACCTGCGCGCCGCCGTTCATCTGACCACGGCATGGATGCGCACATCCGGCATGCCCGGCTGGAACGCGGGCCTGGGCCTGATCCGCGGATTGCTCGAGCATTTCTGGGACACCGTGCATCCGCAACTCGACGCCGAGGACGACAACGACCCGACCATGCGCGTCAACTCGGTGGTGCCACTGGGCGATCTGCAGGGCGTGCTGGGTTATTTTCGCACCACGGCTTTCGTGCAATCGCCCCGACTGGGACGATTTTCGCTGCGCGACCTGCGTATTGCCAATGGCACGCTGAAAGTCGCCACGGCAGATAATGAGCCGAACGCATCACTGACCGAAATCGAAGCCTGCTGCATGGACTGCGCCGAGCAGGAACTGGTCGCGGTAGCAGCCGCCATCAGCGAGTCACTCGATCACGCCAAGGCCATCGACGGCATTTTCAACGATCGTGTCGGTACCGCAGGCCCTGATTTCAAGAACCTGCTCGGTGATATCTACGAGTTGAAGAAGTTTGTCGATCCGCAACTCGCGCGGCGCGTGCCTACGGCGGGCGAGGCGGAAGCGGGCGGCGACCTCGCAGAGGGTGGTGGCGAGGCGGCTCGTGCCTCATCCACCGGTGCGATCGCCGGTCCGCAGGACGTCATGCGCCGGCTGGACGAGCTGTGCGATTACTACACCCGCTGCGAACCATCGAGTCCGGTGCCCCTGCTGCTGCGTCGCGCACAGCGCCTGGTCGGGATGGACTTCATGGATTTGCTGAAGGATCTCGCGCCCGGCGGCATCTCGGAGCTGAGGGTCGTCTCCGGCACCCCGGAGGAGTAGCCACCCGCAACCTCTTCAACAGCGGGGAAACGCTGCGGGCATGCTCAGTAGATACCCTTGCAGCTGTTGCCCGACGCGCGCACAAAAAGCTGCCGCACCGACGGATCCCAGCTCAGCGAAAGCCCGCCGGGAAGTCCGGCAGTGATGCCCGCCGACGCAATCTGGCTGATCGGCCCGATTGCCTCGCCATGTCCGTCGCCGAACGTCACCTTCGCGCTGATCGCATAGCTCAACGGGTCGGTGCAGCCTTCAATCACGATCCGCTGCGAGACCGTCCCCGCACCGCTGATATCAGGCATGGTCCCGGCAATCGGCGGCATCGCATGGCCAGCTCCGCCATGGCCCGCGCCACACGTGGCGGTCAGCGAGTAGCTCACCGAAAGCTTCGCCGGTGCTGCGACCTGTACGGCTGCGATGGCCTCCGGCTGGGAGGTGCAACCGACCAGGAATGCCTTGCGCCGGGATCGCACATGCAGCACATAACCGCCGGATGGCAGCCCGGTACTGTCCGGCAACTTCAGTTCGATACGGCTGGGCGACAAGCCGGTCACACTGGGCTGAACGCTCTGCGGCCTGCCCTGCCTGTCGGTTGCGGTGACCAGCGGACTTTCACACTGGGCGTCGAAGAGATTCTCGCCCACCAGCGCGAAGGCCATCTCCTTGCGGCTCTCGCGCAGCACGAACAGCGGCCGATGATCCATCGTCTCGACGCCATTGATGACCGGCTGCAGCTTCGATGAACCCGATGCCGCAGCAAGCAGGTCCACGGTACTGGCCAGCGCTTCGGCCATGGCCGTGGCATCGGCGTCAAGGCAGCCCCTGGTCGCGTCGAGGTAGGCACGGGCGCGCTGGGCTGCGGCATAGGCGCGATAGGCACTGCCTTTCGCCTCCGTGCCGATGGTGTCGATCGGCTTGACCGCATCGTTGCCCAGGGTCCTGCGCAGCGCATCTGCCATGCTGGCGAGATGCTGGCTGGTGGCGCCAAGACTGGACTGCGGCAGCCTGGCCGCGCGTGCGGCCAGATCGTGCCGGGCCGCCTCGAGCTGGGTGAGAACAATCGAGCCGGTCAATCGTGGCGCGAGTTGCGCCACGGCCGGGCCACCAAGGCTCGAGGCAAGCAGCCAGCACAGGATGCCGGCACCGAACCTGCCCACGCTCATCGTGGAGACTTCATCGGGCCGCCGACCATCCCCATGCCGGCGGTATCCTGGCAGTCGGCCTGATCGGGCTGGTCGGGGTCGCAACCGGCCTGCTGATCCGCGGGCAGCCTTACACCGGACGGCACAATACCGTACGAGCGATAGTTTGCGGTGACCACGCTCGGGTCGATGTACGAGTCTCCATGGTTGCCGTTCTGCGCGCTGCCAGCGCCCGTGGCGGTCGGCACGTTGATGGCGAAACCACCGGTCAGCGGCAACAGGTTGCCGCTGCTGTCCACCGCGTAGAAGTACGCCGGCGGCAGGCCCACGTTGGCGATCGTCTGCGGACCGGTGCCCACCACGTAGAGCGGCGCGGAAGCGGCGCCCATTCGACCGGTCGAGCCCCACACGCCGAGACTGTCATAGACCGGCGCGGTTCCCAGCTGGAACAGGTCGCCATGGGTCACGGACAGATAGAAGGCCGAGGTTCCGGCGTTCACCGTGAACGCACTCCCGGCCACCGAAGCCAGGGTCAGCGTCTTGTCGTTGGTCATGCTGAACCCGGCCAGCGACGTGAAGTTGCCCAGCGTGCTGACCATGTTGCTGATGCGGTTCGTGGCCGTGCCGAGCGTCGTGGCCCCCACCGCATGCCCGCTCAGCGTTTCTGCGGTGATCACGCCGCTGCCGCCTTCGCTGATCGTGCCGGCCGAATTCAGCGTGGTGGCCGTACCACTGACAGCACCATTGATGGCCAGGTCTCCAGCCGTCGTGGTCAACGTCGTGGCGGCGCCGCCGCTGATCGGGCCATTCACGGAGAGCGCCTGTGCATTGCTCAGCTCGAAGTTCGTCGCGCTGAAGCTGCCCAGGCTGCCGACGTGATTGCTGCCGGTCAGTGTCGTTGCACCGGCCGACTGGCCGCTGAGCGTGCCGGCGATCAGGTTGCCGCCGCTGCCTTCGCTGATCGCGCCGGCCGAATTCAGCGTGGTGGTCGTGCCAGTGACCGCACCATTGATGATCAGGTCACCGGATGTCGTGGTCAGCTTCACCAGCGGACCGCCATCGACCGGACCGGCCACCGTCAGCGTCTGGGCATTGGTCAGGCTGAGGTCTGCGCTGAAGCTGCCGAGGGTGTTGATGTGGTTGGCACCATCGAGAACGGTGTTGCCCGTGGAGTTCCCCGTCAGCGTTCCGGTGGTGATCACGCCGCCAGTGCCTTCGGTGATCGTGCCGGCCGAGTTCAGCGTCGTGGTCGTACCGCTGATGGCACCATCGATCGCCAGGTCACCCGACGTCGTGGTCAGCGCCGTACTGGCGCCACCATCGAGCGGACCGTTGACCGTCAGCGCCTGCGCGTTGCTCAGGGCGAAGTTCGCCGCGCTGAAACTGCCCAGGCTGCCGACATGGTTGCTGCCGTTCAGCGTCGTCGCCCCGGCGGACTGGCCGCTCAACGTGCCAGCGGTGATGCTGCCGCCACTGCCTTCGCCGATCGCGCCGGCCGAGTTGAGCGTCGTGGTCGTGCCGCTGACCGAGCCGTTGATCGCCAGGTCTCCCGACGTCGTGGTCAGTGCCGTGCTGGCACCGCCGATGAGCGGGCCGTTGACTGTCAGCGCCTGCGCGTTGGTCAGGGCGAAGTTTGCCGCGATGAAGCTGCCCAGGCTGCCGATGTGGTTGTTGCCGGTCAGCGTCGTCGCACCGGCGGACTGGCCGCTCAGCGTGCTGGCGGTAATGCTGCCGCTACTTCCCTCAGTGATCGCACCGGCCGAGTTGAGCGTCGTGGTCGTGCCGCTGACCGCGCCGTTGATTGCCAGGTTTCCGGCCGTCGTGGTCAAGGTCGTGCTGGCGCCCCCGCTGAGCGGCCCCGCCACGGTCAGCGCCTGCGCATTGGTCAGGGCGAAGTCCGTCGCACTGAAGCTGCCCAGCGTACTGACGTGATTGGCCCCGGTCAGTGCCGTGGCACCACTCGACTGGCCGCTGAGGGCGCCTGCGGTGATGACGCCGCCGCTCTGACTGATGTTGCCGCCGGCAGCCAGCGCCACCGTGGTCCCCGTGAGGTTCCTGCCCAACGCCAGATTGCCCGCCGACGCCAGTGCCACCGCGCCACCGGCAAGTGCGGTGTTCACCGTCAGCGCCCCGCTCGTCGTTTTCAGGCTGATGTTGCCGGAGCCGCCCGTCGTCGTCAGCGGCCCGCTCACCGTCAGTGCCTGCGCGTTGATCAGGCTGAAGTTCGCCGCAGCGAAATTGCCCAGCGTGCCGATCCTGTTGGCCTGATCGAGCGTCGTGCTGCCCACCGAGCTACCGGTCAGCGTGCCGGCAGTCATGACGCCGGCGCTCTGATTGATGGCCGCTCCGCTGACCAGGCTCAGTGCCCCCGAGGCGGTCACGTTGCTGCTCAGGTTCAACCCGCCATGCCCGGTCAACGATATGTTTGCGCCGCTCAAGGCACCGGGGGTAGTAAGCGATCCGCCGTTGGAGGTCAGCGTCAGGTTTGCGGTACCGGTGTTGATCGAGCCCGCCGGGAGGGTCAGCACGCCACCGGCAATCAGGCTCACCGCACCATTTGTGCCATTGCTCAGTCCCGCCATCGTCAGATTGTTGGCATCGGTGATCGACACTCCGGTGCCGCTGGCTGTCACCGCTCCGCCAAAGTCGTTGCCGGCGTTGGTCAGCGTGATCGCGCCGCTGCCCGCGTTGATCGTGCTGCTGCCGGTCACGTGCAGCGTACCGGTCTGGCTGATCGCGCCGTTGTTGCTGGTCGCCGCCAGGTTTCCGCCCACGCTGCCATGGCCGAGGTTCAGCGCGCCGTGGCTGATCACCGTCAGCGCTCCGGTCGACAGCGTGCCCAGGGTCAGCGCGTTCGTGTCGGTGATCTGGGTCGTGCCACCGGTCAGGCCTACCGCACCGGTGAAATCGTTGCCGGTGTTGGTCAGTGTGATCGCGCCGCTGCCCGCGTTGATCGTGCTGCTGCCGGTCACGTGCAGCGCACCGGTCTGGCTGATCGCCCCGTTGTTGCTGGTCGCCGCCAGGTTTCCGCCCACGCTGCCATGGCCGAGGTTCAGCGCGCCGTGGCTGATCACCGTCAGCGCTCCGGTCGACAGCGTGCCCAGGGTCAGCGCGTTCGTGTCGGTGATCTGGGTCGTGCCACCGGTCAGGCCTACCGCACCGGTGAAATCGTTGCCGGTGTTGGTCAGTGTGATCGCGCCGCTGCCCGCGTTGATCGTGCCGCTGCCGGTCACGATCAGCGCACCGGTCTGGCTGATCGCGCCGTTGTTGCTGGTCGCCGCCAGGTTGCCCGTCACCGTGCCGCTGCCCA